>CAZCNH010000171.1:0-1536 GCA_964500065.1 uncultured Acidobacteriaceae bacterium | reverse complement strand
TCGTTCCGGTGCAGGTAGTACGCTGAACCGTGAAGCGAGTTGGTGCCGCTCTTGGTGACCAGCGAAACTTGCGCCGCAGACGAGCGGCCCTGCTCCGCGTTGTAGTTCGAAGTGGTCACACGGAATTCTTGCAGCGATTCCTGCGTCACGCGCAGCGAGCTGAAGAATGCCACGCCCGTCACCGGGTCGTTTACGTCCACGCCGTCCAGCGTAACGTTCGTCTGGTCGCTGCGTGAGCCGCTCACCGAACCGCCGCGGTGGTCGGAAAGATTCGTGCCGCTGTAGCCGCCGGTACCGTCGGCCGCACCCGGCACAAACGTCACGCCGGTCTGCAAGCTCAGCAAGCCGGCCGGGTTCAAGTCGAGTGAAGGCAACTTGCGCACTTCATCGCCCGAAAAGGGATTGCCCAGGCTGGCGTCGGTTGTGTTGATGCGGGCCGTTTCGGCTTCTACGATCACAGTCTCGGCGATGTCCCCGAGCGTCATCGTCACGTCGAAACGCGTCGTGATGCTGACCGGTACGGCAACCTTCGGTGTTTGTGAAGTCTTGAACCCCTGCATCTTCACTTCGACCTTGTACGAACCTGGATCCAGTCGAGTGAACAGGTAGGTGCCGTCGGAACTGCTGGTTGCTGTTCGCACTGCGCCGGTTGCTTCGTTGGTCGCAGTCACGGTCGCACCGCTAATCACTGCGCCCGTCGGATCCTTCACCGTCCCGGTCAACGCTGTATCCTGCGACCAGGCCGGCATCGCGACGGCGAGTGTCAGCAAAGCTGCGATGAACACATAGCGACTCACTTTGGACACGGTCTTCCCCCTTTTTAAAGTTTCTTACCCTCGCAGTTCTTCGGATGCCTTCAACTCATCCCTCAAATTAGCTCCAATGCAGAGCGCATTGGGCCACCACCCTAGGACAAGAGGAGAAGAAATCACTCCAAATCTCTGCAAGGTCTATTCCGGCCCTGAGAAAATCTTTCTTTTCAGTTTAATGTCTTAATTTGTTGCGTTTGCACCCCAGCACACGCAACCTAACGAATCGGAAACGCGGCTAATCCTACCAAAATATGAAGCCCTCAGGAAGTCAATTCTAATTATTGTAGCTATTCTTGAAACATTCGGATGCCCGCGTACCCCGCCGCCCCTACCCCCAAGCACTTCACTGAGTTATCAATGCTCACGCCCCCGATCGCGATCACCGGTATACGGCATTGCGCCGCAACCTCCGCTAACCTCTCCACCCCTTGCGGCCGCCCATACTGCAATTTCGACGGCGTCTCGAACACCGGCCCAAAAAAAACGTAGTCCGCCCCGTCGCGCTCGGCGTTTCGCGCTTCCTCCAGCGAATGACACGACACCCCAACCAGCAACCGGACCCCGCTCTTCGCTCGCCACCCTGTTGCCGCGCCCACTGGAATTGAGGCCCCGCCCAGGTGAACTCCGTCCGCGCCCGCGGCCATCGCCACATCCATCCGGTCATTCACAATCAGCTTGGCGCCACCACTCTTGGTCCGCCGCACCGCTTCGCGCGTCAACTCCA
>CAZCNH010000170.1:0-1741 GCA_964500065.1 uncultured Acidobacteriaceae bacterium | reverse complement strand
ACTCACCAGTCACGAGTCACCAGCTTTATCCGCTTGTCACTCTTGCACGCCGCGTGTTAGTCTGCGCAAGACTCTTTCCGGGGGAAACGCATGGCCAATGAAGCCCTGGGCATGATTGAAACCAAGGGACTGGTGGGCTCGGTAGAAGCTGCCGACGCGATGGTCAAGGCCGCCAATGTGATTCTGATTGGCAGCACGTACATCGGCGCGGGCTTCGTGACCGTGATGGTGCGCGGCGACGTGGGTGCGGTGAAAGCCGCCACCGATGCCGGCGCCGCTGCCGCCCGCCGCGTGGGCGAACTGGTTGCCGTTCACGTGATCCCGCGTCCGCATGAAAATGTGGAGAAGCTTCTGCCTGGACAAAAGAAGTGACTGAAACAAGTGGCTGGTGGCTAGTGGCGAGTGGCTAGAAAAATCGGCCCTTGAAGTTCTGTCCACTGACCACTAACCACTAGCCACTGTCTTTATGACACTTCGCGACAAAGACCTCGTCTCCATTCAGGAAGCCCGCGAGTTGGTGTCCCGCGCCCTTGAGGCGCAAAAGAAGTTCGAGCAATTTTCCCAGGACCAAGTGGATGCCGTGGTGGAGGCCTGCTCTTTGGCTGCGCAGGAGGCTGCCGAGCCGCTGGCGCGCATGGCCGTGGAAGAAACCACCTACGGCAACGTGCCGGACAAAATCATCAAGAACACGCTGGGCGCGACGCACGTGTGGCGCGCCATCCGCGGCGTCAAGACCGTCGGCATTCTGCGCCACGACAAGGAAAAGGGAATTGTGGAAGTGGCCAGCCCGGTGGGTGTCGTAGCCGCGATTATCCCCACCACGAATCCCACCTCGACGGCCATCTACAAGACGCTGATTTCACTCAAGGCGCGCAATGCGATTGTGTGCAGCCCGCACCCCAACGCGGCGAAATGCATCCGCGAAACGGTAAATGTGCTGGCACGCGCGGCGGAAAAGGCGGGCGCGCCCGCCGGACTGGTGTCCTGCATGAAAGAAGCGACGATGCCGGGCACGCATGAGTTGATGAAGCTGCGCGACGTGGGCGTGATCCTGGCCACGGGCGGCGCGGGGCTGGTGCGCCAGGCCTACAGCAGCGGCCGGCCCGCGTATGGCGTGGGCCCCGGAAACGTGCCGGCCTACATCGAGCGCACAGCGAATGTGCGCAAGGCCGTGGCAGACATTATCGCGGGCAAGACGTTCGATTACGGAACGATCTGTTCTTCCGAACAGGCGATTGTGTGCGATGAAGCGGTGCGCGATTTGGCCATCGAAGAATGCCGCCGCAATGGCGCGCACTTCCTGACGCCGGAGGAAGCGCAGAAGCTGGCGGGCATCCTGTTTGACCCGGTGCGGCACGTCCCCAATGCGAAGATTGTGGGCCAGCCTGCAACGAAGCTGGCCGCGATGGCCGGCATCAAAGTTTCGCCCGATACGCGCGTGCTGATTGCGCGGCTCGAACCGGACCAGGTGGGCCGCGCGTACCCGCTTTCGGCGGAAAAACTCTCGCCGATTCTGGCGTTCTACGTGGTAAAGGGCGCCGCTGAAGGAATTGACTTGTGCCGCAGGCTGCTGCTGTTTGGCGGCGCGGGGCACACCGCGTCGGTACATACGCAGAATGAAGCGGTGGCGCGCGAATATGGCGCGGGCGTGCCGGCGTTTCGCGTGTGCGTGAACACGGCCAGCGTGCACGGTTCGATTGGGTATTCCACCAATCTTTTTCCAGCCATGACCCTGGGATGC
>CAZCNH010000169.1:0-1829 GCA_964500065.1 uncultured Acidobacteriaceae bacterium | reverse complement strand
GGTAGGCGCGCTCGATGCGCTCCCAGCGGTTGTCGCGGTCCATCGCAAAGTAGCGACCAATTACCGTGGCCACCCGGCCCACGCCGATTTCGCGCATCTTTTGTTCGAGCGCGCGCACGTAATCCATGCCGCTGTTGGGAGGCGTGTCGCGCCCATCCATGAAGCAGTGCACGAAGACGCGCTCGACTTTTTCCTGCCGCGCCATGCGCAGCAGCGCATACAGGTGTTCGAGCTGCGAATGCACGCCGCCGTCGCTGACCAGCCCCAGAAAGTGCAACTGCCGCTCGCGCCCGCGCTGCATCGCCCCGCGCAGCAGGGGATGCTGAAACAATTCGCCGGACTGAATTGCCAGATCAATGCGCGTGATGTCCATGTGAATGATGCGGCCCGAACCGATATTGAGGTGGCCCACTTCGCTGTTGCCCATTTGTCCCGGCGGCAGGCCCACGTGCGGGCCGGAAGTGTGCACCAGCGTATTGGGATATTTCTTGAGCAGCGCATCGTAATTCGGCGTGCGCGCCAGGTGAATGGCGTTGCCTTTGGTTTCCGGGGTGTAGCCCCAGCCGTCGAGCACGGTCAGGATGACGGGTTTCGGTCGTTTGGCCATGCGGCACAGTCTACAAAATGCAACCGCGGATGAACACAGATAAACGAAGACAAATTTCGGAGTGAAAGAAAGAGAAAAAAGCAGTCCAAGCTTCTGCGCCGCGCGTTTGAGAACAAGGGCGGCAGTGTACAGCGGCGACCTTCTAGCCCGCCTAAAGTAATAAAGACTCGCCGGGCTGAAGCCCGCCGCTGCAGGTTGTGCTAGATGGCGCGCTTGAGCGAATCGACGGCGACAGCTTCGGCTTTCACCAGTTCGCCAACGATGGCGGCCAGCTCCTCATAAAGGGCGAGCGCCGCCTGGCGGTCGAGCCCGCACTCGGCGGCGAGTTTGCTGCGTTGTTGCCAGAGTTCAGACGAGCCCTTTGCTGCACCCTCGCCTTCGGCATCCCTTAGTTCGAGCCGCCGGTCTGCAATCTCGCACGCCTGCCGGACAGCCGCATCTGGGCACAAAGCTATTGCGCGCGCGGCTCGCGCCCACAGTTCGCCGGACGCGCGATAGGCTTCGGCCGCCTGCTTTAGCGCGGGCTTGCCCAGCGCTTCGGCGGCTTCGTCCAGGAACTCCGCGTAGAACGGGCGACCCGCGGCAGGTGCGGTGGATTCGTGCTCGATGCATTGATACGCGCGGTGCAATCCGGCATAAGCGCGCGCCCCCTCGGCAAATACCGAGGGCCAGGCCTTCTTGTCCTTGGCATCGGTCAATTGCCCGCGCCACTTTTCCATGCCGCGCAGGCCGCAATTCACCCAGAAGGATTTGGGCACAGCAGGCTCAGCGTAGCTGCGCGCGGTATCGGCGATGGCGTCGCGGATGGCCTGGCGTGCGTCGTATTTCGGTTGCACACCATCCATCGTGTAAAGGCGGTTCTTCGCTTTGCGGTAGGCGGCGCGGGATTTAGCGAGGGCTTCCATGGCAAAGCGAATCGGCCGGGGCGAGCGGTCGTCCACCCAGGCGTCTTTGTCATCACGCCCAACTACGGCAATCAAATGGGGTGAAGAGCCGGCCAGTTCCCTGGGCAAGCCATGCCAGGGAAGGGTGGCAATGTCCGCAACGCACAGGGCAGGCTTTCCCGCAGCGAGCGCCTCGTCGAGCGCTTTGCGGGCAGGCTTAGGGCTGCTGGTCTCGCTCCTGGTGAGTTTCACTCCCAGCCGCGCCAGCCCTTCTTCGGCGTAGGCATCCGGCATCGAGCGGCTGCGCGTGGTGATGGTGAGCATCGGCGGCCAGCCCT
>CAZCNH010000168.1:0-1888 GCA_964500065.1 uncultured Acidobacteriaceae bacterium | reverse complement strand
ACAGCGTGCTGTCCCAATTTTTGAAATTGAGCCGCACTTGATAGAGCGGGTTGGCCGGCGAAACGCGCAGCGCCAGCACTGGATACTTGGCTTCGTCGGCGTGTTCGCTGCAGCGCTCGTCAAACAAATCGGCTTTGATGGCGGGCTTGGCGCCCAGGATTCCCAGCGCGCGCTGCAGATACGCCCTGCGCTTCGCGCCGTCGCCCGCATATTCGCGCGCCAGCACGGCGCCCAAGGCTTCGCCAAACGTCGCGCGGAACCACGCAGGCGCGTCGGGAAAATCCAGGCTCTGCAGCAACGCGATGCGCCCCTGTTCATCGGTGGAATGAAAACTCTCGGCAAGGTCTTTCATCTGCTGGCGCAGGCCCGCGGCGGAGTCTTCATACGTGGCGGGAGGCGTGTCCTGGGCCGGTCTCGGAAAACCGTTCTCCGTGAGAAAAAGCAGCGCCGCCACAGCCAAAAGAATTCGCAGCCGCATACGACGGCAATGATAGCAAGAGAGGTAACGATACCGAAGTGGTCAGAAAGCGGACTCCCCTTACGCTCCCAGGGTGGCGCGGATCGCCGTGGCGATGGCTTGCGACCATTTTTCCACGTCGGCGGCTTGTTCGGCTTCTACCATGACGCGGGCCAGCGGCTCGGTGCCGGAATAGCGCAGCACCACGCGGCCGTTGCCGCTGAGCGCGCGGTTGGCATCGGCCAGCGCGGCAGCAACTTCCGGGAGGGAATCGAGCGGTTTGCGCTCGCGCACGCGCACGTTGACGATGGTCTGCGGGTAAATCTTCAGGCCTTTCACCAGTTTTTCCAGCGGGCCTTGCAGCGAAACCAGCGACGCGATCTTCAGCGCGGCAAGCAGGCCGTCGCCGGTGGGCGCGTCGTCGAGAAAAATGACGTGACCGGACTGCTCGCCGCCGAGATTGGAGCCATCGCGCTGCATGCCCTCGAGCACGTAGCGGTCGCCTACCGGTTCGCGACTGAGAGCAATGCCTTCCGCGGCGAGCGCTTTTTCCAGCCCGAGGTTGGCCATGGTCGTTCCCGTCACGCGGCCGGCCTTCAACGTACCCAGCGCTTTCATGTAGCGGGCCATCGCCAGCAGCACGCCATCGCCATTGACCAGTTCTCCGGAAGAGGCGGCGAAAACGGCGCGGTCGGCATCGCCATCGAAGGCCACGCCCAGCGTGGCGCCCGTTTCGCGGACGCGCGCCTGCATCGCTTCGGGATGCAGAGAGCCGCAATTCACGTTGATGTTGCGGCCGTCGGGTTGATGATTGAGGGCCACCACTTCGGCCCCCAGCGAGGCAAACAGTTCCGGCGCCAGCGCGCTGGCCGCGCCGTTCGCGCAATCCAGCACGATGCGCATGCCCGCCAGCTTGGCTCCCGGCAGCACGCAGGTGCGGAGAAACGCGAGGTATTCGGCGTCCAGCGAAGGATCGGGAGCCAGATGCACGCGCCGGTGGGTGGCTTCGTAATCGCGCAATTCCAGTAACCGCTTTTCAATGGCGGCTTCGACGGCATCGGCAAATTTCATCCCGGTCTTGGCAAAAAGCTTAACCCCGTTGTCGGTGTAGGGATTGTGCGACGCGGAAATTACCACGCCGGCGGCCAGGCCGCGCTGGCGCACCAGGCACGCCACTCCGGGAGTGGTCAGCACGCCGGCAAACGCGCACCGGATGCCCATCATGCTCAAGCCGGAGATCAAGCGGTCGGCAATGTGCTGGCCGGACTCGCGCGTGTCCATTCCCAGCAGCACCGCGGAACGCGGGGCCACCAGGGCCACATGCTCGCCCAGCGCGCGACCCAGCGCGTGCAGGGTCAAATCATCCAGTGGGTATTGCCCGGGCACGCCGCGAATGCCGTCTGTGCCGAAGAGTTGCTTGGACATGAACTG
>CAZCNH010000167.1:0-1889 GCA_964500065.1 uncultured Acidobacteriaceae bacterium | reverse complement strand
CGCCGCGAAGAAACCGACTTGTTTCCGGTGTTGCGGTGGGATGGAAAGAAGTTCGTTCCGGTTCCCGCGCCCGCGGGCTTTGCCACCGAACGCCAGGCGATGACGAAGGGTCGCGCGCTGGCCCGCTCCCCGGCTGGCGTGAATCCGCGCCATTCGAAGGCAACACACGAAAGTAATCCCTGAGCCCGCTCCTCATTCCTGCCACACGGTTGTGACCGGAGAAAATATCTATTGCGTGCGGCGGAGGCTGCGCGTACATTTCGTATTGCCGGGCCGCGAGTTGCCGCAGGCGTTTCCGTCGCAAAACATTCCAGGGCGCGAAGGAAATGCTTGCGCGACGCACGGACCCGGCGCCATTTTCTGGGACGCTTAGACCGCGTGAGGGCTGCGCGAGCCGGAGAATCGCGCTGGAGTTCCGGGCTGGGGAACGGCCCCGGCACAGCAAGCGGGGAAAAGGACGCAAACGAATTGACCAACGGGCACGCGGCACAACCCATCGTTCTCACGATTGCCGGATTCGATCCCTGCAGCGGCGCCGGAATTTCCGCGGACTTGAAAACGTTTGCCGCGCACGGCTGCTACGGCGTCGCGGCCATCACCGCGCTTACCGTGCAGAACACGCAGGGTGTGAAGAGCGTGCACCTGACTCCCGCCGCCACGCTGCGCGCGCAAATCGAAGCCCTGCTCGAAGACGTGGAGATCGCCGCGGTAAAAATCGGCATGCTGGGCAGCAAGCCCAATGCGCAAGCCGTTGCGGAGATTCTTGAACATAAGAAGTTCGCGCACCTGGTGCTGGACCCGGTGGCCAAGGCGCAATCCGGCGGGGCGGCGCTGATTGACAGCGCCACGCTGAAATTTCTGTGTGACGATTTGCTCAAGCGCGCCACCGTGGTCACCCCGAACATCGCCGAAGCGGAATTGATCACCGGAATGGAAATCAAGGATCTCGCCGCGATGAAGGTTGCCGCCGAGAAAATCGTCGCCCGCGGCGCCCGCGCCGTGGTAGTGAAGGGCGGCCACATGGAAAAGGCCATTGATGTTTTCTACGACGGCAAGGAAATGGAAGCGTTCGGCGGCGACAAGGTAAAGAGCGACAATACGCACGGATCAGGCTGCACGCTGGCCAGCGCCATCGCCTCGCAGCTCGCGCTGGGCCGCGGGTTGCGCGAAGCGGTGATGCTTTCCAAGGCCTACGTTACCAAGGCCATTGAGAAAGGTTTTTCCATCGGCAAAGGTCCCGGCCCGCTCGATCATTTCTACCGCACGCGCCAGGAACCACTCACGCGCGGCACCCACGAACTACCCCACCACGGCATGCATCCCCCCGCCGAAGCCGGCAGCCACTAGAACTTCTAGCTACACAGGCACGAGAGCACAGAGGAATACCTGTTCGTTGGTTCCTCAACGCAGGCCTGCGCGGTGATCCAAATGTCTTGGTTTTTCTCCGCGCGCCTCTGTGCCTCTGCGGCTAGGCCTTCCACACAATACGTCCGCCGACTACAGTGGCGGCGGCGCAGCCTTGGAAGACGCGGCCGTCGAAGGGCGAGTTCTTCGATTTGCTGAGCGATTCGGCGGCGCGGAACGTCCATTCGCGGTCGAGCGAGAAGAGCGTGAGGTCGGCAGGGCTACCGGCGGTAATGCACCGTTGAGCAGCAAACGACCCGCCCAGGATGCGCGCCGGGCCCGCGGTGAACAACTCGACCACGCGCAGCAGCGGCAGGCCCGCTTTGCGGTGCAATTCATCGAGGGCTAGTGGCAATGCGGTTTCGAACCCGGTGATGCCGAAGGGCGCCTGGTCGAATTCCACATCTTTCAGGTGCGAGGCGTGGGGCGCGTGATCAGTGGCGATGGCGTCCACGGTGCCGTCGCGCAGGCCTTCGATGAGCGCG
>CAZCNH010000166.1:0-1922 GCA_964500065.1 uncultured Acidobacteriaceae bacterium | reverse complement strand
ACGGCTGAAGACATGTTGGGCTCCTTCCCATCAGGAAACTGTAGCGGCGACCTTCTCCGGTTTCGGGAGTCCGATGGACTTTACCGGAGGCCGCAATTCGGGCAGATCGGCGAATTTCTCTGGACATTACACGCGGCCCAACCAGTATAGGCCGCGCGCAAGGGGCCGGTCAATTTTGCCCCGCGCGATCTTTTCCCATTCTCCCGGAGCGGCGCATGTTTACCGGGGCAGGAGTTCCGCAGCAATTGTAGCGCCGGGGCGAAGTCCGCCCCGGCAGGTTTAAGCCTTTGCCTACTCCTGCAAAAAGCTGCTGGGACCAAATTCGTCCCAGCGCTACAAACACCTGAATTGATTTGTGCTGCGCTTCTGCGCCGAGGCGGCTTCAGTTGCAGCCCCGGGGCGAAGTCCGTCCCGGCAGGTTTAAGCGAGGTTGCTTCGGGTCACTGCCTACTTTTGACTCCAGGCACGGTAGAATCATCAGCAAGGGCCGAGCCTATGAAGCCGCGCAAGACCTACTTTGCTTGCGGCTTGCTGCTTCTGCTGCTTAGCTGCGCTGCATTCTTAATTGGTGGCCAATCTGTGCGGCCAGAGGTTACTCAACTCAATCATCGTCATTTCCTGGTGAGGTCTGGGCTTAACGAGCTGAGCGTGATACTGATTCCCATGCTGATATCCTGCGGCGCGGTGTGTGGTGCCCTGGGCTGCATCCAGCCGTGGGTGGCGCTCCCCCTGGCTTTGAAGCGGCTAGGTGCGATTCTCTTTACCGGAGGAATCGGCCTGCTGTCCGCCGCGTCCGTGATCGTGGCGACCGTCACGGATTACTCCGCGGAATTGATGAAGATGCGCTGGACGGCTTTCGCTGGGTATCTTCTTATTGCGGCGACTATCCTGCTCAATATTCTTGGCCTTGCATTTCATGGCGTCGGCCGAATCGCACAGGGGAACTTGGAAAAGCACCAGAAAGCAGAAGGAGTCACCATGAAAGCCGCAAAGCTGTATTCGTTAGGTGGGTTGCTGATGATCCTTTCGGCGTTTACGCGGGCGTTCTGGCCAGGCTGGCCGTGGGAAGTCGAAATGACCGCTGGGCTGACCTTCACTATAGCCATATTATGGGCTTCAAATGCGGGTGCTGCATTGGGTGCGAGTGCGTTTTTTCTTGCCGCGATGCAAAGCTACATTCCGTTTCACGAACGGCTCAAGATGTTTGTGGCTATCGCCTACCTAGTAGGTAGTGGAGTTTTCCTGATCTCGCTCCGCGCCGACATGATTCAGGAGCGATGGTTTGATTCCCCGATGAGTTGGACGACCACCTGCGGTCTCGCGGTTATCGTCAGCGCGTTGCTCGCGAACATGATTGGCGTGCTGCGCCAGCACGAACCGGAGCCTGCATCCAACGTTCCGGCTAGCGTTTGATGCTTCCTTGAATCTTAGCCACGGCTTCTTGCACACGGCTGCGCGCTTCCGGTTCCCAGTGCCCTTTGCTGGAGTAGGAATGCAGCAAGCCCATGGCTTTCGATTTGACGCCGATGCCGGCTGCCTGCACGCCGATCCGCTCGACGGCCACCACGGCCATCATGCGCACTTCCATGCCGCCGATCACGGCCATGGAATCGAGTGGCGCGGTCAGCAGGTCCAGCGCATCGTTGTATGCCTTGTCGTCCTTGCACCCGTCCACAGCGCGTATCAACGCGTGGATGGCAGGAATGCGCACGCCATTATTGCCGCTGCGTACGGGTTCGCCCAGCAGGCGCAACGCGTCCTGGGCCAAGGCAGCGGCCATGCCGTTGCGCACGATGGCATTGGCAGCGTCAATGGCCGCATTGCGGATGGGAAGCTGGGCCGCGTTCATCGGCGGCTGCAGGATGGCCAGGGCCTTGCGTTTCACTTCCACGTCACTGGTGCTGTTGGCGATTTCGGCGATC
>CAZCNH010000165.1:0-2103 GCA_964500065.1 uncultured Acidobacteriaceae bacterium | reverse complement strand
GGGCGGGTGGCCCAGAGTAGGACTCCGAAACGATGAGTCGTGTAACGGGGTGCCCCACGGCTTGCGGGGTTTGCAACCGTGGGCGGTTTTGCGGAGCTTATCCGAGCATATCCACGATCTACTATCACGGCGGCCACTTGGGAAGTTCACGGCTGATGAGCTGCGAAAACGGCTACCCAGTGTGGGAAGCGACCTACCGGCCGTTCGGGGAAGAGCACAACGCGCAGCCCACGGTCAATCACTACAAATTCACCGGCAAAGAACGCGATAGCGAAAGCAAACCCGACTACTTCGGTGCGGGCTACTACTCGTCGAGTTACGGTCGCTTCGTCTCCCCCGATGAATTCGCCGGCGGCGCTGTGGATGCCTTTAGTTCGAGCGACCCGCTTCCGCCCGGCCGCGGGTCTCCAGATGCCCGCTGATTTCCACAGCCCGGGCCTTGAATCTCTCTTTTTTCCTTTGTTTTCGGGCTATAATGGGGGCCGTTTTGTGCTTGGACTGGGGGGTCCTTGGAAGTGACAGCCCGGCCGCCAAACACCTTGCAGTCTCAGCGTCAATCGCGGGATTTTCCCTCGAACACTTTGCGGAGGAACTGAATGAAGAGAACGCTGCTGTGCGTAGCAACCCTCTGCGTTTTACTCGCGGGCAGTGCGGCCGCGCAATCGCAGATTACCACCGGTGTGATTCAGGGCACGGTGATGGACCCGTCGGGCGCGGTAGTGCCCGGCGCGTCCGTTGATGCCAAGAATCTGGACACCAACGTCACCCGCTCGGCGCAGACCGATGCGGACGGCCGCTTCGTCTTTTTGCAGATGCAGCCCGGCCGTTACACGGTGACCTTTAAGAAGTCCGGCTTTGCCACCATCGTTCAGGAGAACCTGAACCTGACCGTCGGACAAACTATTTCCCTTTCGCCGTCCATGAAGGTTTCGGCGGCGCAGGAAGTCATCACCGTGACCGAAGTCGCCGTGGTGGAAACCACCAAGACCGAAGTCTCCAATACGCTGAACAACCGCACCGTGGCCAACATCCCGGTGCTGGGCCGCAAATTTGAAGACCTGCTGACCCTGACGCCCGGCGTCAGCATCGTGCAGGGCCCGGACGGCGACGAAATCACCTTTAACGGGCAGCGCGGCATCTTCACCAACGTCAGCCTGGATGGCGGCGATTACATCAACGGCTTCTTCGGCGAACAAGTCGGAGGCCAGCGCGCCGCGATTGATATTCCCCTCGAGGCGGTCAAGGAGTTTCAAGTGGTGGCCAGCGGCGCCAGCGCCGAATTCGGCCGGACCGCCGCCGGCGTGGTCAACGTCGTCAGCCGCTCGGGCACCAACGAGTGGCATGGCAGCATTTACCACTTCCAGCGCCACGAAAACCTCAGCTCGAACACCTCGGACGGCAAGCCGCTCAAGGATTTCCACCGCGAGCAGTTTGGCGCTTCCATTGGCGGCCCCTTGGTGAAAGATAAAGCCTACATATTCGGCACCCTCGAGCGCATCACCGGCAACCTGCAGCGCGATAACTTGAGCGCGCAACTGGGTTCGACGCCCTGCCCGGCCAGCACCTTTACCCTGGGCAATGCCGCCAGCGAAGCGCTGATCACCTCCAACCGCGATTGCGCGCGCCTTGCGGTGACCAATTTCATCCGCGCCACCCGCGGCCAGGAAGAAGCACTTCCGGTGCGCCGTCCGCTATATACCACCGCGCCGTTTGTGAAGTTCGATTGGAACGTGTCGCCGAACCACACCTTCGCGTTCTCCTACAATTTCAACCACTCGAAGAAGGTGAATGAGACCTTTGATGTGAACACTTACGGCAACTCCGCCAACGGCATCGAAGGAAACTTCACTAAGATCAATGTGCTGAACTTCAACCTGCTCAGCACGCTCTCCGCGACCAAGGTGAACGAAGCACACTTCACCTATTCCCGTGAGAACCGCCCGCGCACTGCGGTGAGCTCCAACGTGCCGGCCGATACGGCGATGAGCACCATTCCGGCCAACGCCTTTGTCGAGTCGTTCCGCTTTGGCGCGCCTTTCTTCCTCCATCCCTCGATTGACGAGCTCTTCTGGCGCACCCAGATCCGCGACAACTTCACCTGGG
>CAZCNH010000164.1:0-2218 GCA_964500065.1 uncultured Acidobacteriaceae bacterium | reverse complement strand
CCCTGCCGCTGCGTGATCTGCCCGAAGGAAATTACGTCCTGTCTATCCGGGTATCAGGGGGCCAGGACGCGCGGAGTGCGGCGAATAACTTCGCCTTTCGCATTGTCCGCTCGAGACATTCCAGTACCTCGGGTTTCATGATTATTGAAGCCGATAGGTCTGTCCAACCTGCCAATTCCAAGTAGTTTAGTGGCTGGAATATGAAAAATGGTAGGATTGTGCAGACAATCCGTTGAGCCATATCAATCGCTAGCCCATTCTCTCCTTATCTATTGAAAATACAGGCTTTACATTCTTTACAGTTTGGATTCCAAATTGCACTTCTGGACCCCGTGGTTGGGCTTTGCTTTTTCATGTAAGACCAACATTTATTTCCACACAAGTTGCGATAGGAGGCAACATTAAGATGAAAATGGCACGACTCGCATTGGTCGTGGCCGCGCTGGTTGTGGCGCTTCTGCCGCTTCCAGCTTCGGCGCAGCAGATGAGCAGGGGATCCATTCAAGGCACAGTGATGGACGGCACCGGAGCGGTGGTTCCCGGTGCAAAGGTAACCGTCACATCCTCGTTTGGTTCCAAAGAAACTACGACCTCGGAACAGGGAGAGTTTATCTTCCTGGCTCTTGAACCGGGCAAGTACACCATTCGCGTAGAAAAGGCCGGATTCAAGATTGCAGAGGCCAAGGACGTGAACGTTCGCCTGAACGAACGCGCCAGTGCGACCATCACATTGGAACCGGGTACAGTCAGCAGCGTGGTCGAGGTGACCGATATCGCCATCGGTATTGATCCCACTACGACTACCTCTGGCGGGTCTATCACCTCACAGTTGTTCCAAAACGTCCCTGTGGGACGTAACATTACAGAGATTCCGTACTTGGTTGCAGGGGTGAATGACAGCCTCGGCGTAGGGCAGGCCAATCCGTCGATCAGCGGCGCGACCGGTTTTGAAAACCTGTACATCGTGAACGGCGTGAACATCACCAACGCCGGATTTGGCGCCATTGGAACGTACTCGAACGTGTTCGGTTCGCTGGGCAGCGGCGTGCAGTTCGACTTCGTCAAGGAAGTCCAGGTGAAGACCTCTGGCTTCGAAGCGCAATATGGCCAGGCCCTTGGTGGCGTCATCAACATGATCACCAAGAGCGGCGGTAACAGCACCCATGGCGGCGGCTACTTCTATTTTTCGCCGGACGCGTTTGAGGCCGCGCGCAAACAGCCGAATCGCGTGCGTTTCAATGTGGGACAGGAAACCATTGGCGTATCCAACTATGATCTGGGTGGCGACGTTGGCGGCTACCTAGTGAAAGACCGGGTGTTCTGGTACGGCGGCTTCAACGCCGTTTGGACCACTCCGATTTATCGCGCTCCGAGCAATTTCGCCGCAGTAGCCTTGGGCGATCAGAGCGTAACCACCCGAGTCCTCAACTACTCGGGGAAAATGAATTTCAACCTGGATCGGAATGCCCACCATCAATTTGAACTTTCTGTGTTCGGCGATCCATCCAAGACGGAACTCGGTCCCAATCGTCCGGCGGGCATCGCCGGAGGCGGCTCTCTCCAGACCGATTTCGGCGACCGCCAGCTCAGCCAACTCAATTTCGGCTCTCGTAACTTCACGGCTCGTTACAATGCGGCCATCACCGACAGCTGGCTGTTGAATGCGAGCTTCAGCTGGGCGCATAACGAATTCACCGAAGGTGGATTCCCCAGCATTTACTGGGTTCAGGATCGCACCGAAGCGACACCGGGTGCGGTCAACCCGGTGGGAGATGGCCAGCCTGCCCCCACAACCAGCCGCGGTCTTAACTTGCTGGGCGGCATCGGCTTCTTTGAAAACAACGACGGCAACAACCTGCAATATGCCGTGAACGGAACCAATTTGTTCCGCTGGATCGGCGGCCACCAGTTGGATTATGGCATCCAGGTGGAAGCGATCGAGTTTTCCTGGGAGCATGCTCGTAGCGGACCCAATTGGCGGCTTCCCTGTGCGGATAGCGCAGGCAACCCCGTAATCTTCGTTAACGGGACTGGCGCGGCAGCCGCAGACTGCGGTCAAACGGTGTTTGGCGCGCAAGCCCGTTTGCGTACCGGTGGCGCCTCGGGGTATCGCCTCCAGGTTATTCGTGGCGCATTTACAGGCCGCGAAGGTTCCACGGACAGTGCGTACGGCGCCGGCTACCTCCAGGATTCCTGGTCTTTCAACAAGTACCTGACG
>CAZCNH010000163.1:0-2335 GCA_964500065.1 uncultured Acidobacteriaceae bacterium | reverse complement strand
CGCGCACCGCCCTGCTGGAAACCATCGTCCGCTACGTCACGCAGGATCTTGAATCCCGCCCCCGCCCGCAATGAAACATAAGTTCAGGGGCCAGCTTTAGCTGGCCCCCGAGCCTCTTGGGATAATCAGGCAGATGTGTATTGACGAGGGGCAGACTGAAGCTGGCCCGTACATCAAAAGCAAAGGCTACTCCTGCCGCAAGGCGGAAACCGGGTTCATGCGCGAAGCGCGGTACGCCGGCACAAAACTGGCCGCCAGGCCCACCGTCGACAGGCCGCAGACCGCGAGGCTCAGCGATACGGCGTCATAGGCCTGCAAGCCGTAGAGCATGGAGGAAGCCGTCTGTCCCGCGACCAGCGCCAGCAACGTGCCGATCGCCGCACCCAGCGCGATCAACATCCCCGCTTCGCAGAAAATCATGCCCATCACATTGCCGCGATTCGCGCCCAGCGCCATGCGAATGCCGATTTCGCTGCGGCGCCGCTGCACCATATATGAAACCACGCCATAAAGCCCAATGGCCGCCAAGGCCGCGGCCAGCGCGCCGAAAAATGTCGAAAGCAGGGCCATCAAGCGCTCCTGCACCAGCCGGTCGCGCACCATTTGCTGGAACACTACAAACTCCACGCTGAGTTGCGGATTGGTTTCGCTCAATACGCTTTTCACACCCGCGCTGATGTCGCTCATCGGCACCGCGGCGCGGATCAGCAACCGCAAATCCTGGCGCGGCCGCGGATCTTGTGAAAGCGGCAGGAATACGATGGGCTCCATCGTCGCGCGCAAAGTGTTGTACTTGGTGTCGCGCACCATGCCGACAATTTCGTAGGTCTTGTGGGTGCCGTCTTCGTTTTCCCCCTCGTGTACGACCCGCAACCCCACCGGGTTCGCGCCGTTGGTGAAGCGCCGCGCGAAAGCTTCGGTGACAATGGCCACTGCAGGCGCGGCTGCGGAATCGCGAGCGCCAAAATCGCGTCCGGCCAGCAGCGGCACACCCATGGTGGCAAAGTAGCCATCGCTCACGCGGCTCAGCCAGGTGAGCGCCTTGCGCTCCACCGGCTGACCTTCCATCCACAGAAAACCGTTCCAGCCGCTGCCGCGCAGCGGGACAATCGTGGTGTGGGCCACCCCGGCCGCTCCCGGAATGCCGCGCAAGCGCTCCACGATTTGCCGGTTGAATTCTGTCCGGCGTTCGGTGGGCACCCGCAGCGAGGAGTAATCCACCGTCGCCACCAGAATGCCATCCTGCCGCAGCCCGGTATCCTCGCCGGCCAGCTTCTGAAAACTGCGCGCAAACAACGCCGCGCCCGCCACCAACACCAGTGACATCGCCACCTGGGCCACCACCAGGAATCGCCGCAAGCCAAAGCGTTGCGGGCCCGCCGCCGTGCCGCGCGCTCCCATCTTCAACGACTCGCCCGGCCCGCTGCGCGTGGCCCGCAATGCGGGCGTCAGCCCGAATAGCAGACACGTGAGCAGCGCCAGACCCGCCGCAAAAAGAAATACGCGCCAATCCAAATTCAAATCCAGCGCCCAGCGGTCGCGCCGCGTGCCTACAAAACCAATGAGCAGGCGGCTCAGATTTTGCGCCATCCACAAACCCAGTCCCGCTCCGCACCCCGCCAGCAGCAGGCTTTCCGAAAGCAGTTGCCGCACCAGGCGCCCGCGTGAAGCCCCCAGCGCCATGCGTACGGCGATCTCGCGTTCCCGCGCGCTGGCGCGCGCCAGCATCAGGTTCGCCAGGTTGGCGCACGCAATCGCCAGCACCAGCCCGGCAATGCCCAGCAACAACCACAGCGAGCGCTCGAAGCGGGCGCGCAATCGTGAAATCCCCGTGCCCGCTGGACACGCGCCCAGTTTGAAGGCCAGGTAAGTCTTCCGATCCAGTTCATTGTAGCCACCGGGCAACGTGGCTTCGTAGATTCCTGACGAAATGGCGGCGAGTTGCGCAGAGGCCTGCGTGATGCTCACACCCGGCTTCAGCCGCCCCAGCACCGTCAGCCACCATTGGTCTTTTCCCTGGCGCCGGCTGCTGCCTCCGCTGTAGAGGTCTTCCGCGCACAAGGGGCTGATGATGTCGAATTGCCGGCCCACCTCCACTCCGTAAAATCCCGGGGCTGTTACGCCGACAATTTCTGCAGGGAAATTCTCGACGCTGATTTTCTTCCCCACAACGCCCGCGTCGCCGCCGTACTCCGCCTGCCAGAAGGGATAGCTCAGCACCACCGAAGGAGCGCCGCAGCCATTCTGGTCGTCGCTTTCATCGAGCAGGCGGCCAATGTGTGGGCGCGTTCCCAGCACACGGAAGAACTCGCCACTGACCAGAAGCCCTTGCGCG
>CAZCNH010000162.1:0-2547 GCA_964500065.1 uncultured Acidobacteriaceae bacterium | reverse complement strand
ACAACAGGTACGGGAGGCGACACGCGAGATGCGATTCGGGACCTGGGTGGAAATTCTCTGGCAGGATATTCGGTTTGGCGCGCGCATGCTGATCAAGAGCCCCGGCTTCACGGCGGTGGCGGTGATCACCCTGGCGCTGGGCATTGGCGCAAACTCAGCGATGTTCAGCGTGGTCAATGGAATTTTGCTGAAGCCGCTGCCTTACCCCGAGTCCGAACAACTTGTGCGCATTCAAGAAAGCAATCCCACGCGCGGCTTTCCGTTCTTTTCGGTCACGCCTCCCGCGTTCTTGGATTGGCAGCGCCGCAACAAGTCTTTTTCCGGGATGGCGGCGATGTACGGGGCGACCTTCAACCGCACCGGAATCAGCGAGCCGGAGCGCTTGCGGGGAATCAAGATTTCCGCTGCCTCTTTCTCCGTGCTTCGCGTAAAACCGCTGGCTGGCCGGCTTTTTCTGCCGGAAGAAGATGAAACGGGAAAACATTTTGTGGCGCTGATCAATGAAACGTACTGGCGCCGGCAGTTTGGCGCAGACCCTGGCGCGGTCGGTTCCACCATGACGCTCGACGATGCGAAATACACCATTGTCGGCGTTATCCCCACCGCACAGGCTTTTCCGCGCTTCGATGTGGACGTGTGGATTCCCATTGCGTTCGTGCCGCAGCAAACTGCGGATACCGCGCGGGGCGCCCATTATTTGAGTGTGTTCGGGCGTCTCAAGCCCGGCGTTTCGGTCTCGCAGGGCGAAAACGATTTGAAGGCGATCGCGGCGCACTTGGAAGCGCAATTTCCGCAAGCCAAGGGGTGGACGGTACGGGCGCGCAGCCTGCACGAAGCCACCGTGGGCCGTGTGCGCACGCCCCTGCTGGTGCTGCTTTCCGCCGTGGGTTTTGTGCTGTTGATTGCGTGCGCCAACGTGGCCAACTTGATGCTGGTGCGTGCCAGCTCACGGGAACGGGAAATCGCCATTCAGGCGGCGCTGGGCGCCACGCGCGGGCGGGTGGCGCGGCGGCTACTCACGGAAAGCGTGCTGCTCTCGTTGCTCGGCGCGGGCGCTGGAATCGCGCTGGCTGGGTGGGGCGCCAGCCTGCTGCGCGCGATTGGTCCGCAGGTGAATCTGCCTCGCGCAACCGCCATCACCCTGGATGCCCGCGTCCTGATTTTTACCAGCGTGGTTGCGGTGCTAACCGGGTTGTTGTTCGGCGGGCTGCCCGCATTCCACTTCTCCAGCGGGCGCATCGGCGACGTGCTCAAGGAAGGCGCGCGCAGCGTGACCGGCGGCGCCCGCCAGCGCTGGCGCAGGGGGCTGGTGATGGTGCAACTCGCAATGGCCCTGGTGCTGCTGATTGGCGCGGGCCTGCTCTTGCGCAGTTTTTCCGCGCTCAACCGCGTGGACCCGGGCTTTCGTCCAGAAGGAATCCTCACTGTAGGGATTGCATTGCCCAACAACGCGCGCTACACCGGGCCGCCGGAATTCGCACGGTTCTTCCTGGGGGCCGCGGAAAAATTGCGCGCACTGCCTGGTGTGGATTCCGCCGCGGCGGTCTCCGTGCTCCCGCTTTCCGGCGACGACGAATCCTATAACGTGGGCAAGGCGGGCGACGAACAGAAGCCGGACCAGCCCAGCGTGGCCTACGCCGCCAGCACGCCGGGATATTTCCGCGCCATGGGTATTCCAATCCTGCAGGGGCGCGATTTTACCGAAGGCGACAACGCCAATTCTCCCCGCGTGGTGATCATCAACCGGACGCTCGCGCAACGCTTCTTTCCTGAAGAAAACCCGCTCGGCCAGCGCATTCAAATTGGCCGCAACTACGATGTTGTCCGCGAAGTTGTCGGCGTAGTCGGCGACGTGAAATTGGATGGCCTGGATCAGGACATCGGCAACCAAGCCTACGAACCCGCGGCGCAAGCTCCGCACGGCGGGATGACCTTCGTGGTGCGAGCCAGTATCAGTCCTTCATCCCTGGCGCATGCGGCGCGCCAAGCCATCTGGAGCATGGATAAGGATCTGCCCATGAACTCCGTCGCGCCATTGCGCCAAGTGATTTCCGGCACGCTGACCGAGCCCGTATTCCGCGTGGTGTTGCTGTGTGTGTTTGCCACGATTGCGTTGGTTCTCGCCGCCGTTGGCTTGTACGGTGTGGTGGCCTACGGCGTCGAGCAGCGCACCCACGAGATCGGCGTGCGCATAGCGTTGGGCGCCGGGCCAGGAGAAATTCTCCGCATGGTTCTGCGCCAGGGTATCGGGCTGATCGTTTCAGGGATTGTGATCGGGGTGGCCGGCGCGCTGGGGCTGACCAAGTTCCTTTCCACTATGCTGTTTGGCGTCACTCCACGCGACCCGGTGACCTTCGTGGCGTTCCCGGCCGCGCTCGCCCTGGTAGCCTTGATCGCAAACTGGATCCCCGCCCGCCGCGCCGCGCGCGTGGACCCGCTGATCGCCCTGCGCCACGAATAGTGAAACTTCTGAACCGATGACCCTGGAAGAAAACGCCCCGGCGAACGTGAGCCCGCCGGGGCGGCTGCATGCAGTGAGTTGACGGA
>CAZCNH010000161.1:0-2549 GCA_964500065.1 uncultured Acidobacteriaceae bacterium | reverse complement strand
GATTCATCGCCGACCCCTTTCCCCAGCCGGTACGCGCGGCGCGCGGGTTTCCGGGAGCGATGGGCCGGCTGAAGCCGGGAATCAGTTACGAGCAGGCGCAGGCGAGGCTGGCAGCTCTGTCGCAGGAACTGCGGAACGATTTTCCGGGCGACTATCCCGCCGAGGCGAGATGGTCCATCGAGATTCAACCCTTGCAGGATTCACTGGTAGGCCGCGTGCGGCCGCAACTGGTGATACTGATGGGAGCCGTCGCGCTGATTATTCTGATTGCTTGCGCCAACATTGCGAACCTGTTGCTGGCGCGCGCGACCGGGCGGCAACGCGAAGTGGCAGTGCGCTTGTCGCTGGGCGCAAGCCGCGGCCGGATGATTCGGCAGATGCTGACTGAATCGCTTGTGCTTTCCACGCTGGGCGGCGTGGCAGGCGTGGTTACGGCGAGCTGGGCCCTGGGCCTGATCCTTCCTCTGATTCCAACTTCGATCCCTCGACTTTCGGAAGTGGAACTGAGTTGGCCGGTGATGTTGTTCGCGCTGGCCGTGTCGCTGGGAACGGGGCTGATCTTCGGATTGGCGCCGGCACTGCACGCAACGAAGACGGATCTGACCTCGGCTTTACGCGAAGGTGCAACCGGCTCCGGCGCGAGCATGAAGACGCTGCGGGTGAGAAGTCTCCTGATTGTTTCCGAACTGGCCTTGGCAGTGACGCTGATGGTCGGGGCCGGACTTCTGCTGCGCACTTTCTGGGAATTGTTGCAAACCAATCCGGGATTCAATCCGCAGGGGGTGCTAACCGCAAGCATCTGGCTGCCAGTTCCCAACAATCCGAAAATGGACGCCTACGGAGACCCGGCACGCCGGACGGCGTTTGCGCGCGAGGTGCTGCGCCGTGTTTCCGGCATCTCGGGCATCCGTGGGGCGGCCATGGTTTCGGATCTGCCGGGATCGCGTCCGGCCACGACGGCTCCGCTGATGATTGAAGACCGGCCGCCGGTAACGTCGCAAGACTTGACGGCCGAAGTGATTCGGGTCAGCCCCGGCTATTTCGAGCTGCTGCAATCCACGCTGGTGCGCGGGCGGTTCTTTGCCGAGAGCGATGACCCTGCACGGGAGAACGTCGCGCTGGTCAACGAGACCACCGCTCACAGCTACTGGCCGGGCAGCGATCCCATCGGCAGGCGGATCCGGCTGGGGCGCAATCCTAATTTGCCGTGGGTGACCATGGTGGGCATCGTGAACGACATCAAGCAGGACGGGCTTGATACTGCCGGTATTCCGCACATCTACCGGCCGTTGTACCAGCAATCGGGCAGATCGCTTAGTGTTGTCGCCAAAACCTCCGGGGTGGCGGCCGCCGCGTTTGAGCGACAAATCCGCGAGGCCATTCAAGCTGTGGACTCCAACCTGCCGGTGTTTAATGTCCGCAGTCTTGCGGATGTGATGGATCAATCGCTCGAGCCGCGCCGGTTTTCCGCGGCCATGGTGGGAGCCTTCGGCGCGCTGGCGCTGCTGCTTTCTTCGGTCGGCATCTATGGGCTGATTTCTTATATGGTGGGACAGCGATCCAGGGAAATCGGCATTCGAGCCGCGCTGGGCGCCCAACCGCGAGACATCCTTGGGCTGATTCTCGGGAAGGGAATGCTCCTGGCCGGGATTGGAATTGGAATCGGCCTGGTATTGGCGGCCGCCGCGGGGCCGATGATTTCGTCCCTCTTGTATAACGTGCACCCGCTCGATGGGCCGGTGTTTGTGGCGGTGCCTCTGCTCTTCTGCGTCGTTGCCCTGCTGGCCACGTACATTCCCGCGCGGAGAGCAACGAAGGTGGATCCGATGGCCGCGCTGCGCGACGTTTAGCCCAGCGAAGTATGCCTCAGAGCTTCGCGGAGAGAATCAGGACGGCGAGGATGGCGATGGAAAGCGCCGCCACGACGAAAACGATGAACCGGCGGACGAGTCGGCGCGCGCCGGGTAGCCGCGCAGATTGATTTGGGAACATGCGCGTGCCAGAAGCAGTTGGGATTCCAACACGGGAAAGCGCTGCAAGTTCATTGATTTGCAAGGCGCTGCTCTGGCGTGTGCATCCAGGACTTAGACGCAAATTCCCAAATTGGGCCGTGCAACGTCGCGCCAATCCCAAATTGAAATTAGGCGCGCTCGGGCTTACCGTTCTTCTCGTATTCCTTCAATTTGCGATACAGCGTGGTCTTGCCGATGCCGAGCAAGCGCGCTGCCGCAAGCTTATCCCCGCCGGTTTCGCGGATGGCGCGGAAGATGGCGCGCCGCTCGATTTCGCTGAGATCGACCACATCATCGCCGATGGGCGCATCTTCGCTCGAGAAATTCTGCAAATTGGTGGGCAGGTCGCCCATGTGAAGCAGCGGGCCGGAGGAGAGAGCCATGGCGCGCTCGGTGGCATTTTCAAGTTCGCGGACGTTGCCGGGCCACGGATAGGCTTTCAAGCGGTCCATGGCCGCGTCGTCGATGCGGTAAGACTCGACTTTGTCTTCTGAAAACTTGCGGATGAAGTGGTGCGCGAGCAATTCCACGTCGCCG
>CAZCNH010000160.1:0-2549 GCA_964500065.1 uncultured Acidobacteriaceae bacterium | reverse complement strand
CGCGGTCGACCCCATGGTGGCGCTGCGACACGAATGAGGCAGTGACCAGTGACGATAAGGACCCAGCGCGGTGTTTGCGGGTCACTCATCGGCAGAAGAGGCAAAGCATGAACACCTTGGTGCAGGATGTGCGTTATGCGGCGCGCATGCTGGCGCGCAATCCGGGATTCGCGTTGGTAACGGTGCTGACGCTGGCGCTGGGCATCGGCGGCAATACCGCGATTTTCAGTTACATCAATTCCCTATTTCTGCGGCCGCTGCCGGTGGATCAGCCGCAGGAACTGGTGCGTATCTACGGCCAGGGCGAGCGCCGGTTCGACACCCTTTCTTTCCCCAATTTCTCCGACCTGCAACGCAACGTGACTTCATTTGCGGAAGCGGCGGCGCACCAAAGCGTCACCGTGAGCCTGAGCACGGGCGGTTTGCCGGAAAACTCCCGCGGCGAACTGGTCAGCGGCACGTATTTCCCCATGTTGCGCGTGCGGCCCGCGCTGGGGCGCATGTTGAACGCCGACGACGACCGCAGCGAAGGGGCGCATCCACAGGTGGTCATCAGCGACGGTTTGTGGAAGCGCCGCTTCGGCGCAAGTGCCGCGGTGATCGGCCAGACGATCCACATCAATAGCCATCTCTTCACCATCGTCGGCGTAGCGCCGGAAACTTTTCGCGGCAGCTATGAAGCATTTCCTGCGGACTTCTGGGCGCCACTTTCCATGTACCAGCAGGTGCGCCCGCGCGGGCTTTCCATTCAGCGCCGCGGCTGGGGCTGGCTGAACGCCACCGCGCGCCTCAAGCCCGGGGTCACGCTGGGGCAGGCTCGAAGCGCGCTGGCTGCGCAAGTGGAAGAAATGCGCGCCAGGAATTTTCTCGACAAGGAAAGCGGATTCGCCCTGGTGCCCGCGCAAACCATGCCGGAACAGTTCCGCGACACGGCGGCGAAGGGGTTGGGCGCGTTTCTGGCCATTGTCGGCCTGGTGCTGCTGGTGGCCTGCGCCAATGTCGCCAGCGTGGCGCTCACGCGCGTGACCTCGCGGCGCAAGGAGATTTCCATCCGGCAGTCGCTGGGCGCGACGCGCGGCCGGCTGATTCAACAATGGCTGGTGGAAAGCCTGTTGCTTGCGGCGATGGGCGGCGCCGCAGGGTTCCTGGCCGCGATCTGGCTGCGCGACGCTATGCTTCTGCTGGCGCCCCCGGATTCGGGTGGTTTTGCGCCCGTAGCTCCTCTGGATGCGCGCGTGCTGGGTTTCACGATGGCGCTTTCGGGGCTCACCGGCTTGCTGTTCGGCGTCCTGCCGGCCTTGCGCGCCGCACGCGTGCAACCGGTAGCATTCTTGAAAGAGGGTGCGGCGGCAGGAGGCCGGGTGCGCTCGCGATTGTTCTCCATTTTCGTGGCGGGTCAGGTTGCGGTCTCCGTGGTTCTGCTGGTAATTGCCGGTTTACTGCTGCAATCGCTGCGCTATTCAGAATCGTTCAGCCCCGGTTTTGACACCAATGGGCTGGCACTCGGCTATGTGGACTTCAACCGTCACGGCTTGGGCGGGGAACGCGGCCGCGCCGTGTTCGAAGAAGCGGCCGCTGCCCTTCGTCGTCAGCCCGGGGTGGAGTCGGCGACCTACGCCAACGTGGTACCGTTGGGCAACGACCGCGAGTCGCTGGGATTCGATATCCCCGGACACACCCCTCCCGCTGGCCGCAGGTATTTTTCATTTGCTACCTGCATCGTCGGCTCCAGCTATTTCACCACCATGAGAATTCCCCTCCTGCTGGGCCGCGAATTTGATGAACGGGACGCGCAGCCGGGTGCGATGCCGGTGATCATCATCAATGAAACCATGGCCAGGCGCTTCTGGCCCGGCCGCAATCCCGTCGGCGAGACCGTTCAGATGCTGGGAAGCCCAAGGATCACGCTGCAAATCATCGGCGTAGCACGCGACATCAAGTATTACGCGCTCGGCGAAGACCCCATGCCGTACATCTATGGTTCTTCCTCGCAGCAGCCGCTTTCCAGCGGGACGTTCCATGTGCGCCTGCGGGAAGCCGCCGCAAACCCACAACTGATTGGCGCCATCGTCGAACAGATTGCCCCGGGTGTGGCAGTGGCGGATGCCATGACCTTCGAGGAGTTGCGGCGCGCGCCGCTGCTCTCGCAGCGGGTGCTGGCCCAGGTAACCGGACTATTCGGAGCGCTGGCTCTGCTGCTGACGGCGATCGGCATCTACGGCATCGTTTCCTACACCATGAACCTGCGCACACGCGAACTGGGCGTGCGCGTGGCGCTGGGTGCCGAGCCGCGGAGTATCTACCGCCTGGTGATTGGCCGCGAACTGAAAGTGATGGGCATTGGCGTTGCGGCAGGCGTGCTGGCCGCGGCCGTCGCGAGCAGGGCGCTTTCGCAAATGCTGTTCGGCGTGGGCGCAATGAATGTGCCCACCTATGCCGTGGTTTGCCTCGTTATCGCTTCCTTCGGCACGCTGGCGTGCTGGATTCCCGCGCGCCGCGCGGCACGGGTGGATGCGGTGATTGCATTGCGGAATGAATGACGGAGGAAC
>CAZCNH010000159.1:0-2685 GCA_964500065.1 uncultured Acidobacteriaceae bacterium | reverse complement strand
TGATGTCCCTCGGGCAGGTGTACCTGCACCGCTTGCGCGCCACCATGGGCGCCACTGTAGAGGAACGCCCCGCCCCTGCCGGCGCACCCAGCTTCTAAAGTTGCTTTGATGCAGGGGCCAGCTTTAGCTGGCCCGCGTGAGCGCAAGTGCGCGCGGAGGAAGCGATTCTTCCTTCCCTACTCATAGCGCAACGCGCGCAGCGGCGCCGTAGCAGCGGCACGCCGCGCGGGAACTCCGCTGGCCACCAGCGCCACCGCCAACATCAGCAAGGTGATTCCACCGAAGGTCATAGCGTCGGTGGGAGCAACGCCGAAAAGCAGCGATGCGATATTGCGCGAGGCAAAAAGCGCGGCACCCAAGCCGAGCACAAGGCCGGCCGTGCTGGTGCGCAAGCCCTGCAACAGAACCATGCGCAACAAATCTCGCGGTTCCGCGCCCAACGCCAGCCGGATACCGAATTCCCGTGTGCGGATTTCTGTGCTGTAGCTGATTAAGCCGTATAGCCCCAGCGCAGAAAGCACCAGCGCCAACCCCGCGAACACGCTCAACAGCGCAGCCAGGCTGCGCTCCTGCCCCAGGGCCGATGCCAAGTGCTCTTCGTGCGTCCGCATTTGAAAAACGGGCAAATCTTTGTCGAGCGATTCCACTGCGCCCATCAAAATGGACATGGCCGAGCGCGCGTCGAGCCGGCTGCGCACCACAATGCGCATGGTGGGCCTGGACCACTGCGCGTGCGCGACGTACAGCATGGCGCGCGGCGCCTCGCGCACGCTGCGATATTTCGCGGTGCCCACCACGCCTACCACTACGCCCGCTTCGCCCTTTGGGCCAATGTCGCGTATCTGCGCGCCCAGGGGATCCCTTCCGGAAAGGTAGCGCTCCACAAAATTCTGATTCACCACCACCGGAACGGCTTTTGCCCCGGGCAGATCGCTGGCCGCAAAATCGCGCCCGCGCAGAATCGGAATACCCAAGGTACGGAAGTATTCCGGCGATACCGGATTGAAATCCACGTTCACGCTTTCCCCAGGCTTGGGGGTGTACCCATCTATCTCTGCGGTGATGCGCATGCCCCCCGGCTGAATCGGCACGCTGCTTCCCACGGCCGCAGATTCCACACCGGGAGTCTGCCGCAATTTTTCAAGGAGTTGAGAATAGAGCGCCGCGCCTTTATCCTCGCTATAGCCCTGGCGCGCGGTATCCAGCGAAGCCATCACCACTCCCGAAGGATTGAATCCCAGTTCGGCGTGCGTGGCGTTCCACAGGGTACGCAACAACAATCCCGCGCCCGCCAGAACCACCACGGAAAGTCCCACCTGCAACGCCACCAGAATATTGCGCGGGGAAAGCGCCGGAACACGCCGCTGCAGAAAAGAAGTCTCCTCCTTCAATGCGCTATTGTGGCGCACACGCAAAGCGCTGAGCGCCGGAGCCAGCCCGAAAATCAGCCCTGCGGCAAGCGTGACCGCCAGAGTGAACGCCAGAATTCGTGCATCAAGAACGGCCACTGAGGAGCCGGTCGGAATCGGAAAGCCTGGTGGCAGCGCAGCTATCAGAAGATTGCTGCCCGCGGCGGCAATCGCCATGCCGGTAATCGCGCCCAATCCGGCCAACAGCAAACTTTCCACCAGCAGTTGCCGGAAAATGCGGCCGGCGGAAGCGCCAATCGCAAGGCGCACGGCAAGTTCGCGCTGGCGGCGTTCTGCGCGCACCAGCAACAAGCCCGCGGCCACGGAACATGCGATCAGCAACAGCAAACCAACGACGGAAAGCAGAATCCACGACATGCGCCGGGCATCCTGCGGATCCCACAGCACTACGGATGACGCGGGAAGAACCATGGCCATGGGGTCGGCGTCTTTCACTTGCTGCGCCGCGCGATTCCGCGCGATCACCCGGAGTTGCGCCTGCGCTTGTTCGAGGGAAATGCCCTCACGCAACCGGCCGATGATATCCACCCAGGAAAACCTGCGGTTGGTAAGCGGCGTTTCGCGCGCCCACTCGGGCATGGCCGAATCCACCATGGCCATGGGAATCCACAATTCTGGGAAACTATCCCAATTGATTCCGCGAAAATCTGCGGGGGTAACGCCCAGCACGGTGAAGGCTTGCCCATTGATGCGCAGCGTGCGGCCCACGATGCCCGGATCCGCCCCCAGACGCTGCCACAAACGGTGACTGAGAACGGTTACGGCGTGCGCGCCTTGCTTGCGGTCGTCTTCCGCGGTGAGCAGGCGGCCCAACGAAGCACGCGTGCCAAGGATTTCAAAAAAATTCCCAGAAACAATGGCGCCGGTGACCCGCTCGGCTTTGTGCTGGCCGTCGCCGATGTGCATCGCCAGGCTTTGATCGAACGCGGCAAGCCCGCTGAAGGCATCCGCTTGGTTGCGATAATCTGTAAACACGGGATAGGAACTGTTGGACTTGTCCGTAAACTTTTCATCGGTGGCAAAGATGCGCACCAGCCGGTCCGGCTCTTTTGCATTGAGAGCGCGGAACATCAGCGCATCCACCAGGCTGAAAATCGCGGTGTTGGCGCCGATGCCCAGCGCCAAGGTCAGCACGGCGACGAAGGTGAAGCCCGGCGTTTTCGTCAGCAGGCGCAAACCGAAGCGGACGTCTTGCCACAAAATTTCCACCCAGGTCCCGAATCGCATCTCGCGTGTCGCCTCCCGTACCTGTTGT
>CAZCNH010000158.1:0-2711 GCA_964500065.1 uncultured Acidobacteriaceae bacterium | reverse complement strand
CGCCGGTAAGCAGCAACGCAAACGCTGCGGCTCCGCAGGCGGCGGCCAGTGGGACATTTCCGTGGGACGGAATCATCCTTCGGCGCTCGAGTCCATTAATCGCGGCGATGTTGGGGTGGTTGAGCGCAGCTAGCACCTGCGCTTCGCGCTGGAAGCGTTGCATGCGCTGCGGATCGGCGGCGAACGCTTCGGGCAGAACTTTCAGCGCCACATCGCGTCCGAGTTTGCTGTCGGTGGCGCGGTACACCTCGCCCATGCCGCCCGCGCCCAGCTTGGCGGTGATTCTGTAATGCGCGATGATCTGAGCGATCATGCGGGCTTGCCCGGCTGCACGTCTGCCACGATTCTGTTCCAGCGTTCCTTCAATTCCGACACAAACTTCTCATATTCCGGGTTCCCGTGCAGCCGTTTCATGCTGGGGTTGTCGCGAAACAGGGGATAATTGGGCATGCCGCCATCCGCGACCTGCCGCAGCATGGCGACCGCTTCCTTTGGGCGCGACATTTCTGCGTACGCAGCGGCCAGAAGAAACGCCGCGTGATGGAAGTGCGGCTTGCCGCCGCCTGCCTTGACGGCGTCTTGAATATTGCGCCGCGATTCGTCCTGCTTTTGATCGAGCGCGTAGAGGAATGCATATCCAGCCAGAAGGTCCTCACTCAAAGCCTCCGGGGCCCCGCTGCTTCGTCGCCGTTGCTCCGCCTCTCGCAAAGCCTCCCATGCCTCTTGGCTGCGGCCGAGATAGGCCAAGGTGAGCGCATACTCGCCGTTTCGTATGTTGTAGCTTCGGTAGGCTTCCAAAGCCTCGGCAAACTTCTGGTCTTGCCAGAGCGCCCGCCCCAACCGCAGACGCGCCCCAGCATTATTCGGATCAAGCTTGAGGGTAATCCGGAATTCTTCCGCGGCTTGCTCATGCAAGCCCAAGTGGGTGAGCTCGCCCCCCAGGGAATGGTGCGCCGCAACCAGGTTGGGATTCAGGGCCAGGGCGCGACGATAGTCGGAAACTGCTTTGATGAAATCGTAGCCGTGTACCGGGGTGTAATACAACGCGCCGCGGACCTGATAGGCCTCCGCCAGATTGGGATTAAGGGCCAAGGCTTTTCCCAGCATCACGAAAGCCTTTTCGTCGTAGTCCGTTCCGGCGTTCCACGCAAAAATCTTTCCCTGGCAACCCAGCGCGGCGGCCACGTAGGCCTCCGCGAAATTAGGATCGAGAGCGATGGCTTGCTCGGCAAACTGAATGGCAGCATCGGGATCTTCCGGTGAACGGAAGATGTAATTCAGCCGGTAACGCGCATGAAGATACGCTTCATACGCCTTGGGATTACGCGTGGACGGCGCCTCCAGATGACGTTCTTCCGCAGGAGAAAGAGAAAGCTGGATTTCCTGGGCGATGGCGCGGGCCACATCGCGCTGCAAACCCATCACATCCGCCGATGCGCGATCGTAGCTTCGGGACCATAGGTGGCGGTCGGTTGCGCCGTCAATCAGTTGCACCGTCACGCGCACGCGGTCGCCCACGCGCAGGACGGAACCTTCGATCAGTGCGTCCACGCCCATTTCCGTGGCAACCTCGCGCAGCGGCTTCTTGGTGGCCCGGTACTGGCTGGCCGAGGTGCGCGATATGACGCGCAGCGAGCGCAACGAAGCCATTTCGTTAGTCAACTCTTCGGTCATAGCTTCGGCGAAATAGTCCTGCGCGGGGTTACCGGAAAGATTGTCGAGCGGAAGGACGGCCAGGGATTGGATGGGGGCACTCGCGCTGCGGGGGAAAATGCGGTCGCGCAGGCCGCCCACATTCGCGCCAATAACCAGCAGCCCAATCCCCACGAGTGCAGCTGCAATCCAGGGCAGCGGTTTACGTGACGGCGCCACTACTTGCGGCGCAAGCACAGTGGCCGTTTGCGTATCCGCCTGGATCGCCTCGAGCGCCGCCAGGGCTTCACCCGCCCGCTGGTATCGTTGGTTCGGCTCCTTCGCCAGGCATTTTTGGATCACCGCACGCAGGCCGGCCGGAAGATTGGCGGGCAACTCGGGCGGCGGCTCCCGCAAGATCGCGGAGCTCAATTCAAAGCCGGTGCGCCCGATGAAAGGGCGCAGGCCTGCGGCCATTTCGAAAAGCACCACGCCCAGGGCCCAGATATCGGTGCGCGCGTCGGCTGGTTCGCCGCGCAACTGCTCCGGCGCCATGTACGGGAGCGTCCCGGCAATCTGCTGGCCTTCTTGCAGGGTCAAGCGGGATTGCGTGACATCTTGCAGGTTCGGTCCGCTGATGCGCTGGGAAAGGCCGAAGTCCAGCACTTTCGCCTGGCCCTCGCGGGAAACCATGATGTTTGCGCACTTCAAGTCGCGATGCACGACCCCACGCGAATGCGCGTGTTCCAGCGCGCGGGCAACCTGCGAGCCGTGGGCGATCATGGTGGAAATCGCCATCCCGCCGTTGGGAATGATGCCGGAAAGCGGGGAGCCCTCCACGAGCTCCATGGCGATAAAAAAGCTGCCTTCGAATTCGCCTACCTCGAACAGCGTGGCGATATTCGGATGATGAAGGGCGGAGACCACGCGCGCTTCGTGCATCTGCTGCTCGCGCGCCTGCGGGTCTCCCTGGGAAGCACTGAGCAAAACTTTGATGGCGACTTCGCGCCCCAGCCGGGTGTCAGTGGCGCGATAGACTTCGCCCATTCCGCCCGCGCCCAGCTTGGCGGTGATTTTGT
>CAZCNH010000157.1:0-2761 GCA_964500065.1 uncultured Acidobacteriaceae bacterium | reverse complement strand
GGGCTTCATGTGGCTTTATCAAGTCAAAGCGAGGGCACATGGCCACGCGCATCAAGCGGCAGCAGTTGCCGGCTGAGTGGGCCGGATTCCTGGCGGAGGTAGATCCTTAGCTACCCATTCCGATCGAGGTTCATTGCATCGGGGCCTTTGCCGCTTGCACCCGGTACTCAGCTCCGCTTGCTTTCCGAAACCTGGAATACATCGCCACAGTTCCAGCCAGAGGGGTGGAAATTCTTAGAGGGCTGGCGGACGGGGATTCTGCCGCCTGCCGCCGGTTTGGACTGACCTTCCAGTTTGCCGGCACGGCAGAGTATGTGGAGGATTACTATCGTCGCCTGCGCCGGGTTTGCGCGACGCGGTTTTCTAAACTGCGCCTCTACGCCGGGGAGGCGCATGATCTGGCCATCTGCAGGCTGGGAACCCGACAAGCTGATCACCGGGTCTTGTTTGATTTCCTGGTCCGCGCGGAGCGCGTACGACTGGATATCCTGCAACGGCGTTTCCACCGCGGGCTGCGACCCTATGTCGCCGAGCCGGAGCGGCTGAAGAAAGCTCTCGACGTTTTTCTGGCGAACTACTTCCCCAAACAGGAAAGCCGGGTTCAGGGAAATATCAGCCCCGCCGAAGCACCCACCCATTCCAAATCGCGGTTGTGATCCACTCCCATCATCTTGCCGCGGCCCATGCGGATGATCAGCGGCCCGAGTTCCCATTGCTGCAAGGGGTCATTAGCCGATGCGCCTTCCGTTTGCTCGGTTCCGCGCGCGGCATCGACTCCTGCCGTTTTGCGGCTGACGGCACGGTCAATATAAAGCACGCGAATCTCGGCCTGCGTGGCCCCGTGGGGTGTTGCGATGCATGGCTCGAAACGCATGCGCTCCTGCAGGATGTAGTTGCGCCGCTGCTCGCGGGGGATGGCATCCAGGTCCGCCTGCGCCGGCCCTACCAACACGCCCAGCCCGGCAAAGGAATATAGCGGTTTCAGGACATAATTCTCCAAATCCCCCGGCAGACGTTCCACTTGATCCAGGAACCGCGTGCGCGGTACCAGGGAATGTTGCAAGAACGGAATGGAAAACTTGCTGATGCGGAAGAACCAGTTCGGATGCCCCGCCCAGTCCACCTCCAGGTCGGCGGTGAACCGGAAGGGTAGCTGCACATTCTTGCGCACCAACTCGTCAACGATCGCCCGGTTGTAAATGCGCCGGATGGGGATGCGCTTCCCCTCTCGCGCGTAAAATAAGCGGTTCCCTTCCTGGGTCACCTCGCGGATATTCACCGCGCGTACCCCTAGTGTTTTTTCGGTCAGTAGAAAATCCGGCAGGGTCTTCTGCTCCAGGGGATCGATTTCCAGCAGGACCACGCTGGCCGGGTCCTCTTCTCCCACCACGGCCCGGCGCAAGGCGCGCTCGTATTCCTCCACGCTTGAACCACCGGCAATCAGGCGCAAGCGGGAATCCAGTCCGTACGATTCCACGAACTGCTCAGCCATCGCGAGCTGAAAACAATACAGCGAGGGAAACCCCTGAATTTCCACCAGCCGCGGTTCGAGCGCCCCGGCCGCATTGCGCACCACCCCAAAATCGACCGCAGCAAAAAGCGGCCGCGCATCTTCGCGGAGAACCTTGAATTCGGCTGGGATGGCGCCCTCGGAAACGCGACGATACTCGGGATCGCCGAGCAACTGCTCCAGCATTTCCGCGCCGGCGGCCGCGCACTGCTGCACCAGCGCCTGCGGAAAAAAGCACGGCGTTTCACTTACGCGGAACCTGACGCGCGTGCCGCAGCGGCGGTCCAGCGCCTCGAGAAATGCGCGGTATCTTTCCGGCGACCACGCTTGGTTGAAGGATTGGCGGAATTGGCGAAGCATCTCGTGAGACAGACGCTCACGTCTGTCCAGCTTTCGGTCTTGTCCCAGCGCAATCGAGAATCGGCGCCAAACAGCGGGACAGGCCTTGAGGGTCTGTCCTGCTTACACCAGGAACTCTCCGCTGCGCATGATGGGGCGATCGTCGCACCAGATATCGAACTTCCTGCCCACTACATCAATGTGCGTCGAAGAATACCACTGCGCGCCGGTGTGATCGCCATAGGGATTGCCGAAGGCGATGTGCACGCCGGGAATTTTTTCATCCTGCAGGATGTGTCCGATCACGTCGCGCAGGGCGATATTGGTGCCGATGGCGAATTCGCCGACGCGGTCGCTGTTTTCGTCGGAATGGCAGTAGGCCCAGAACTCATCCTCCAGCTCGCGGTTCTCGCTGTAGGCTTCGCGCAGGCGGTTATCATGGATGCGCACGGTAAGCGGCTGGTCGCGCAAGCTGCCGTATTTCGCGCACAGGTAATCGCCCACCACCCCGTCAATCACAAATGTGCCGGTGACTTTTCCCGGCGAGGTGAACACTTCGCCGCCGGGCAGGTTGCCCCACTTTTCGGGCGTGATGATGCCGCTGGTCTTCAGCCAGCGGTAGGCGGGGTTCATTTCGGCAACGATGTCGGTGCCCGCGGCGCTTCTCGCGCGGATGACGCGCGCGGCGCGGGCGATTTCCACCACCCGCTGGCTCAGCGCATCCACCTCCAGAAAATTCGCGCGCATACCTTCCAGCATGATTTGCCGGTTAATATTCACCATGTGCGCATGGCGGATCTTGCGGCGGTTCACCACGTCGGTCATCTGCATGCGGGTGCGCAATTCGCCCTGCTGCGCCTGCACGGTGTACACGCTCACCTGGCTCGATTCCAGATCGTCCAGAATGGGCTG
>CAZCNH010000156.1:0-2802 GCA_964500065.1 uncultured Acidobacteriaceae bacterium | reverse complement strand
GGCTGCGGAAAAAGTCCCCTTGCCGTCATTCTGAGTTCGCCGGAGGCGGACGAAGAACCTCGATGCCCAATGCCGCCAAGCGCTTGCGATCGAGATTCTTCGGCCAAGCCCAGGCCTCAGAATGACCAAGCAGCTTTTTCCGCAGCCTGCTAGAATTGCCGGAACTGAACTTCGATCAGCACCACCGAAGCCACGGCCTGGCCACTGGGTGCATAGCTGGGGCGGAAACGCCAGGTGCGGACGGCTTCCTTGGCGCGCTCTTCGAGCCCCATGCCCACGCCCTTTTTGACTTCGATGCGTTCGGCGCGCCCGGCGGCGCTCACCAGTACGCGTAGCACAACCGTCCCCTGATATTTCGCTTTGATGGCTTCATCGGTAAAGGATGGATTGGGGCAATAAGAGCAGATGGGCCAGGATGCTACGGGAATCCCGGGACCATTGATCTCGCTGGAGCCATCACCGGTCTGATTGCCCACGCCGCGACCTTTTCCATCGCCGGGGCCATTGCAGCATCCGGTGCCGAGCGAGCCGGGAGGATTCACTGACCACGGCACTCCCCAATTCATTCCTGCGAATTGCAGCCCGGGTGTTCCTTCGACGCTGGGCGGCACCGCCACGGCATCAGGATTGGTCACCCGGATCACCGGAGCGAGTGGGACGGCGGTAAACAGGACGGAGCCACGCCCTGCGGGTTTTGCTTCCTGCGCCCCGCTGCCTCCCGTTTTGCCGCCGATTTCCTGAAGGAACTTAGGCGGAGGCGCAAGGGGTGGGCCCGGCGGGCCGATCCAAATCCCCGGCACGGGAAACTGGACTCGCATGTTGACGGCAAAGGGAATCAACAGCAAGCCTACGAAAGCAAGGTGCAAGCCAATGGAGACTACTTGCGCCTTGGGCAAGTTCTGATCCTGAATGCGGAGTTCATCCAGCATGGGGAAAATCCCCCCTAAAAGAAGTTGCAAGTGGGAAGCTCGGGGAATGGCGCGGGTTGCCTGAAAACTCAAAACGCGGAACTCAGAACAATAACTGCCAGCCGCAGGCCACGTGCGCATCATGGGCTGGCGACCACTGGGCCCTTGTTGTTTGCCAGGGAGATTAGTGCAGACGGAACGCGACTTCCGCGGTGTTCCATGCGGCAACGGGCTTGCCGTTGGGGCCGACCGAAGGCCGCAGACGCCAGGTGCGCACGGCTTCGATGGCTTTTTCATCCATGCCCAAACCGAGGCCCTTGATTACGCTGATGTTGGTGACTTTGCCTTCCGCAGTAACCAGGAAGCGCAGCAGCACGGTGCCCTGATACTTGGCCTTGTAGCCTTCTTCGCTGTATTCAGGGCGCGGGCAGTAAATGCACGTTGCGTAGCTGACGCCGCCGGTGCCCGCATTAAATGCGCCACCGCCGGTACCGCCGCCGGAGCCGGGGCCGTAACCGCCACCATCGCCGCTGCCGATGCCGCCACCGGTGCCATCGCCGATTCCGCCGCCGCTGCCAGGGCCGCCCGAGCCGGTCAGCAACGCCGCGCGCGGATCTCCCCAGTTGGGCAAGTTAGAGTTGGGCAGTTTCAGTTCCGGCGGACCGTAGAGCGTCGGATCAACCTGCAGCGCCGGGTTCTGGTTGCGAATCACCACCTGCGGCGGAGCCAGTTGCTGGTTCATGGAAAACTTTGGCGCCTTGCCCTTGGAAGCAGGCAGAGGATTGCGTTCGCCGCCGCCGCCACCGCCTTGCGCTTTCTTGGCGCCGGGCTGCTTTGGAACATAGGGCGCGATTTCCACGGCGCTCAGGGTAATGTGGTCGGCTTTCACCGAAGCCGCGGAAAATTCGTTGACCACAGGCGCCAGCAACAAACCAATTATCAGGACGTGCATGGCCAGCGAGGCCAGTTGCGCTGGCCGGGCCTGCGGATCCTTGCTCCAGATATCTTTCACCTTGATCGGCTTGCTGGTGACTTGCAAGGGAGGGAGCTTGGGCGGCGCAATCGTATCGCGCAAATTCTCCCAGAAGATGGTGAGCATCGAGCGCTGCTCGTCCATCATGCGCGTATGCAGAGGGCGGCGCGCGGCCACGGGCACCGGGGAGAAGAAGTCTCTCAAATTTTCAAACAAATCAGCGCCGAAGGAGCCTTCGCGGAAGTACCTTTCGTTGCCGGCGCTTTTTGGAAGCGGACCCGGCCTCTCGGTCAGATAAGACTTGAGCCGGGTGAAGAATCCCGCGGCCCAGCTTTCCTCAGGCACAAGGAATCCAGGCACTCGATTACTCTTCGGTGTAAGGGTGGTCATTCCCATGGCCTCTGCCAAAGCTCCCCTTGCTTCCACTTTAGACGCAATGCGCGGAGAGAAGGATGCTTCGAGCCCTGCTGACAGAGCACCCAAAGGCATTGTAACATACCCAGTTCCGGGGTGGCGCGAGCTTCCTTCCGTTGGCGGTTTCCTTCCGGGCATTAGCTCTCCGGTGAAGGCAAATCGAGCCCGGGCAGCATGGCCGGGCGGGGCTGGCGTGTCACTAGCCAGTCAAGACAGGACAGAGGCTGCACCCACGTAATAACCCAATGCCCAAATTTACAGACCTGAAAAGCACACTGAACCTGCCCAAAACGGCCTTCCCCATGAAGGCAGGGCTGCCGCAAACCGAGCCGAAGCAACTGGCCGAATGGGAGGCGCGGGGCCTATACCGCAAGATTCTGGCGGCGCGCGAAGAAGCCCGCAAAGCCGGGCGCATCTACGTGTTGCACGACGGCCCGCCCTATCCCACCGGTGAAATTCACCTGGGCACCGGCCTGAACAAAACGCTGAAGGACATGGTGGTGAAGT
>CAZCNH010000155.1:0-2890 GCA_964500065.1 uncultured Acidobacteriaceae bacterium | reverse complement strand
AAAGCGTGCAGTACATCATGACCCAGGTGCAGTTTGGCTGGCTGGTGCGCTCGATCCATTCCTGGGCTGCCAATCTGATGATCCTCACCGCGTTCGCGCACATGTTTAGCGTGTTCTTCCTGCGGGCCTACCGCAAGCCGCGCGAACTCACCTGGCTTTCCGGCATGCTGCTGCTGTTCCTGGCTATGGGATTCGGTTTCAGCGGCTATCTGCTTCCGTGGAATACGCTGGCTTTCTTTGCCACCAAAGTGGGCACGGATATCGCCGGGCAGGTTCCGGTGATCGGCCATTCAATCCTGGTTTTCCTGCGCGGCGGCGACGATGTAACCGGCGCTACTCTTACGCGCTTCTTCGGGTTGCACGTGGCGTTACTCCCCGGCATCACCACCCTTATGCTGGGCCTGCACGTGCTGCTGGTGCAGCGCTTCGGTATCAGCGTACCCCCGGCGCTCGAAAATGAATGGAACAGCAAACCGCCGGCCGAACGGGAAATCAAGTTCTTCCCGGGCTTCTTCCTGCGCGAGATGATGGCCTGGTATATCGCTCTGGGCGTGTTGGGCGTGCTGGCAGCGCTGGCTCCGTGGGAACTGGGCGTGAAGGCGGATCCGTTTGCTTCGGCGCCCGCCGGAATCCGGCCGGAGTGGTATTTCATGTTTATGTTCCAGACGCTGAAGATGATTCCTGCCAAAGTGGCGTTCCTCGACGGGGAAACGCTGGGAATCCTCAGCTTTGGCGCCGCGGCGCTGATCTGGACGGTGTTGCCCTTCTTTGACCGCGAAGGCAGCCACCGTGCCCGGAAGATGCTGTTTGCGATTGGAGTTTTTGCCTTGACCTACATGATCAGCTTGACCATTTACGGCTACATGGCGAAATAAGGGACGCGATGCAAACTCAAACTCACGCGAGAACGACGCGGCTAATGCCCACTTCCCGAATGCTGCTTTGCGTTCTGCCCCTGTTGCTTGCGGCCCTGCTTGTCCTGGCCGGTCCGGCAGCGGCGCAGAAGAAAGACTCCTGCTTGGAATGCCATTCCATGCTGACCGAATCGCTCGGCGTGGAAAAGGAAAAATTCGCGCGCGACATTCACGTGCAGAAAAATCTGTCGTGCGCCAGTTGCCACGGCGGCGACCCCAGCAAAGACGATCCAGCCGAAGCCATGTCGCCCGCTGCGGGCTTCAAGGGAAAGATCAGCCGCAAGCAGGTTCCTGACCTGTGCGCGAAGTGCCATTCCGACTCCGCTTTCATGCGCGCCTTCAACCCGGCGCAGCGCACCGACCAGCTTGCCCAGTACAAAACCAGCATTCACGGGCAGCGGATTGCCAAAGGCGACGAGCGCGTTGCGGTTTGTACCGATTGCCATGGTTTGCACGAAACCCTCGCGGTGAAGGATTCGCGTTCGCGCGTCCATCCCACCAACGTGGCCAAGACTTGCTCGACTTGCCATGCCAACGCGGAGCACATGAAGGGCTACAAGATTCCCACCGATCAATTTGCTTCCTACCAGGCCAGCGTGCATCACGATGCCCTGATGGTCCGCGGCGACTTGAGTGCGCCTACTTGCACGACCTGCCACGGCAATCACGGAGCGGCGCCTCCGGGACTGGCCAACGTGAGCAATGTGTGCTCCACCTGCCATGTGTTCCAGGCGCAGTTGTTCGATACCAGCCCGCACAAGGCCGCCTTCAAGGGTTTGGGCATCGGTTCGTGCATTACCTGCCACAGCAATCACCGGATTACGCGGCCCAGCGACAGTTTTATCGGCACCGCCAACACCGCTGTCTGCATTAATTGCCACAGTGAAGGCGACAAAGGTTTTCAAGGCGCCCAGGCAATGCGGGCGGGGCTGTTGCAACTCGAAGAGGCCATCGGACGCTCTAACGAAGTGTTGGAACGCGCGGAACAGTCCGGCATGGAGGTCAGCCAGGCCAAGCTCGATCAGAACGAGGCCCACGACGCCTTGACCAAAGCGCGCGTGACCATTCACACGTTCAATCCCAGCAAACTGCAGGCCGATATTGACGCGGGTTTGAAAGTTGCTGACAAGACCCTGAAAGCCGGCTACCAAGCGCTGGCTGAGCGCGATTTTCGCCGGAAAGGATTGGCGCTGGCGCTGGTGACCATCGCGCTGGTCCTGGCCGGTTTGCGGTTGTATATCCGTGAAATTGAAAGCCGAAAGCACTCTCCCAAGGAGGATATGTGAAAAGACTGTTGGTTACTGCAGTGATCTGCTTGCTGGCCATAGCACCCGCTCTGCTTGCGCAGAAGGGTGATGCCGCCGCAGGTAAAGCGATTTATAGCTCGAAGTGCGCCATGTGCCATGGCCCGGATGGCGCTGGCAAAGACACCATGGCCAAGATGCTGAAAGTGGAATTCAAGCATCTGGGATCCAAAGAAGTGCAAGCCAAGTCCGATACCGACTTGAAGAAAGAAATCGGCGAGGGCACCGGAAAAATGAAGGCCGTCAAGCTGGCCAGCGATACCGATATGGCCAACCTGATTGCCTACATGCGCACGCTGAAGAAGTAGGGAATCCGTACCGGTGACGGCGCGGGCGGCATTCAGCCGTCGGCGCGGGATGCAGCCATTGCGCCGGGGCAGTTAACACTGCCCCGGCGGCTACTCCTACTCCTTCTCCTTTTCCAGCAATGCCCCGCCCCGGAAGCTTCCCCCGAATGAAACTCGCACTCCTGGTTACATTTTGTGCCTCATTGGCTGCTGGGCTGGGTGGGGTAGTCGCGGCCATGCTGCCCAGTGTCTCTCGCAGGATTTACAACGTGATGCTGGGATTTTCTGCCGGCGTAATGTTGGCTGCGGGGACCCTGGCTTTGTTGGGACCGGCGCTGCAATTCAGCGGAGCCATCGAGATTTCCACTGGACTGGGCGCGGGCGC
>CAZCNH010000154.1:0-3196 GCA_964500065.1 uncultured Acidobacteriaceae bacterium | reverse complement strand
CCACGGAAACGTCCGAGATGGTGCCGTTGGTGATCCACATCTTCTCGCCGTTCAAGATGTACTTATTGCCCTTCTTTGCCGCGCGCGCCAGCATGCCGCCGGGGTTGGAGCCAAACTGGGGCTCGGTCAGCCCGAAGCAGCCGATCGCTTCACCCTTGGCCAGGCGGGGCAGCCATTTGTCTTTCTGCGCGTCGCTGCCAAAGGTGTAGATGGGATACATCACCAGCGCGCTTTGCACGGAAACAAAACTGCGCAGCCCGGAATCGCCCCGCTCCAGTTCCTGAATCACCAGGCCGTATTCCACGTTGGACATGCCTGCGCAGCCGTAGCCCTTCAGGCTGGCCCCGAAAAACCCCAACTCTCCCAACTGGGGCACCAACTGCATGGGGAATTTACCTTCCCGGTTGCATTCTTCGATAATGGGAATGATCTGCTCTTCGACAAACTGGCGGGTGGTCTGACGGGCCAGTTTCTCTTCGTCGGTCAACATTGCGTCGTAATCCACGTAGTCCACGCCGGAAAAGGGCATTCGTTATCTCCAGAGGGCGGCAGCTTTGCGGTCCAGGTTCTACGGACCAAGAAACCCAAGTTTAACAAGCATTCGTCCAAAGCGGCAAATCCCGCATCCGGCAGACCCGGGAGAATCAAGAAGGCTGGTGCCTGGCTACCGGGCAGCCTTCCTCGTGGCGGTCACCGCCGGGCCATCGGGTAGTGGGTCAGTTTGAATTACAGGCTTAGGGGGTCGGAGCTTTTGGCTCCGACATTCCCCGACCCTGCTCTGGTATCTCCGCGCGGGAAATGCGCTGAACAGCACATCTCTCGCGCGGAGAGTGCCGGAGGCGGGAAGCAAGGCTCTTGTCCGAGCTAAAAGCTCCCACCCCTTATTTCAAACTGACCCACTACCGGCAATCGGCTCCGTTTGACGGAAGGCAAACTGGGTGTTATAAACGATGGTTTGATTGTGTGGCTTGCGGTGTACTGTATTACCTCCCGCTAGCGCGGCGGGGTTCCGGAAATTCCAGAAACAGATGGATATTCTGAATCAACTCAAAGGGTTGTTCCTCGAAGCCCTGCCCGTGCTGATCCTGCTTCTGCTGTTTTTCGTTTTTCTCAAAGCCAATTTCTTTGCTCCCCTGGCCAGAGTCATGGCCGAACGCGACGCCCGCACCGAGGGAGCGCGCAAGGAAGCAGATGCCGCTCAGGTTTCCGCGCACGAGAAGGTGAAGGCTTACCAGGAAGCTCTGAAGAAAGCTCGCGCCGAAGTCTACGCGCAGCAAGATATCGCGCGCAAAGCAGTATTGGAGGAGCGCGCCCTCCTGGTCAAGAATGCGCGCACGCGCGCTAACGAGCAAATCCAGGCGACCAAGAAGCAGATTGCGGAAGAATTGGCGGCTGCCCGGGTGCAATTGGAAAAGGCCACGGAAAGCTTGAGCTCGGAAATTGCCGATTCAATCCTGAAGGGGGCGCGATGAATCGGCGGGCGAGCGCTTTCCTTTTTCTTGCATTGTCTTCTGCCGCGATGTCCCCTGTCTGGGCGTCTGAAGGTGGAGCGCAGAGCCCCGAAACCACGCCGTTGGGCTGGACCATGCGCGGGATCAACTTCCTGGTGCTGGTCCTCGGGTTGGGCTATTTGCTGCGTGGCGCCCCCGGGTTCTTCAAGAACCGCGCCGAACGAATCGTCGGTGCAATCACCGATGCCCGGCTGGTCAAGGAAGAGGCTGATCGCCAACTAAGGAATGCGGAAACGAAACTGGCTCGTCTTGAGCACGAAGTAGCGGATCTCCGCACGGCCGCGATGCAGGATGGCGCGGCCGAGGCCGATCGCATCCGCGCCCTGGCCCGCGAGGAAGAAGCCAAGATTCAGAAGGCGGCGCAGATGGAAATCGAAGCGGCAGAGCGGACGGCTCGAATGGAATTGAAGGCGCTGGCCGCGGGCCTGGCGATTGACCGCGCCGAAGCTCTGGTGAAAGACCGTATGACGCCCGATGCGCAGTCGGCGCTGGTCCGCGCCTTCGTGAACCATTTGGAGAAAGCCAGTTGAGGATCGTCGCACAACGCTACGCTCGCGCGCTGGTCGAAGTCGCCTTGAAGGGAAACCAGGTCGAAGCGGTGCGTAAGGACCTGGCCCTGTTCACCCGGGTCTTCGCGGATTCGCCCGCCCTGCGCAGTGTCCTGGCGAATCCCGCTGTTGCGCGGGACAAGAAACAGGGCATCCTGCGGAAGCTGGCCGAGCAAATGGGCGTGGGGAAGCCGGTCCGCAATTTTCTGATGATCCTGGCGCAAAATCGCCGGGCCCAATTGCTGCCCCTGATTCGGGAAGCTTTTGATGACCAGATGAACGTGAAACAGGGGATTGCGCTGGCCGAGGTTGTCTCCGCACGCGAACTGACCGCTGCGGAAAAAAGCAGCCTTGCGGCAGCTGTAAGCAAAATGACGGGCAAGCGGATTGAAGCCAATTACAAGCTGGATGCCAGCCTGATCGGAGGCACCATCGTGCGCATTGGCTCCACGATTTACGACGGTTCGGTACGGGATCAATTGAAACGCATGCGGAAGAAACTGGCTGCTGATTAGCGGCGGAATTGTCCAAGGGATGAGGAGTAGCGAATGGCAACGATCAAAGCCGACGAAATCACAAAACTGATTCGTGAGCAGATTGAAAACTACGAGCAGACCGTTGCAGTCGAGGAAGTCGGCTACGTGATTTCCATCGGCGACGGCATTGCCCGCATCCATGGGCTGGAAAAAGTCATGTCCGGGGAAATGCTTACCCTGCCCCATGGCGTATCCGGCATTGCCCTGAACCTCGAAGAGGACCAGGTTGGCGCTGTGCTCTTCGGCGAATACTCGGAAATCAAGGAAGGCGATACGGTGAAGCGTACGGGCACCATTATGTCCATGCCCGTGGGCGACGCGATGGTAGGCCGCGTGGTCAACCCGCTGGGTGAAGCGCTCGACGGGAAAGGGCCGATTGCCACCAATACGCGCAACCCCATCGAACGACTGGCCCCCGGGGTGGTCGAACGCCAGCCCGTTCGCGAGCCGCTGCAGACAGGCATTAAGTCCATTGACTCGATGATTCCTATCGGTCGCGGGCAGCGCGAGCTGATCATCGGCGATCGCCAGACCGGCAAAACGGCAATCATTCTGGACACCATCATCAACCAGAAGGGCCAGAACATGATTTGCATCTACT
>CAZCNH010000153.1:0-3222 GCA_964500065.1 uncultured Acidobacteriaceae bacterium | reverse complement strand
CCCATTTCCTTCATCTTGGGAAACAGGAACGCGGGATCCATTTTGTTGTTCTGCAGGATCTTCTCGACCGTGGCGCGGTCGGCGTGCGGGCCGATGGGCGCTTCCCGTTCGGCCAGCAGGTAAGCGGTGACGGCGACGATCGCGGCTCCTGAGGCCAGTTGATGCCGGTTCACTTTGTCGAACGTGTCGCTGGGTTTGTGATGCACCAGCGAGTACGGTGGATCTTCCACATCCAGGTCGAACGCCGGGATGCCGTGCAGGAAGAATGGAACATGGTCGCTGCCAAAATGGAATTGCAGCGAAGCGCTGGCCGCGCCCAGTCCTTGCAGGTTGCCGTCCAGCAGTTCCTGCATGGGCTTCATCAAGTCTTCGCGGCCCATCACCAGTATGCCCAGGGGATGCCCCGCGCCGGAATCGGTATTCACGTACGCGAAGCACTTCTGCAATTCTTCGCGGTGCGCGCGAGCGTAGGCGAACGAGCCGAGCAAGCCCTGCTCCTCCGCGGCCCACAACGCGAAGCGGATCGAGCGGCGCGGCGCCTGCCCCGAAGCGGCAATGGCGCGCGCGGCTTCCAGCACCATGGCTGTGCCCGTGCCGTTATCCTGCGCGCCGGTGCCAAAATCCCAGGAGTCCAGGTGCGCGCCCATCATCACCCATTCGTCCGGCCGCTCGCGCCCGCGAATTTCCGCGATGACGTTGTGCGTGGTGGTGGCGCCGGTCAGCTTGTTCTGGAATTCGAACTCAACCGTCACCGGGCCTTTTTCCAGCAGATGTTTGATCAGCAGAGCGTCTTCCTTGCCGATTTGCGCCATGGGCAGCACATGGCCATTGGCGCCCCAGCCGGCGTCGTGGGCGTTCAGCACGTTGTTGTTTTCGCCGTCGGGCCAGACGACCGCCGCCAGGCCTGCATCCTTCATCGCCCCGTAAGCATTAAGCAGGGCAAACAGAGCAGTCAGGTAATTTCCCCCGGAAACTTTCTGGAAATCAATCAGCCCGATCCGGCCCTTCCATTGCGGCGCGCTCTTTTTGATGCCTTCGGGCGAAACGTCTTCAATCATCACCACTTCCCCGCGCACCCCGCCCTTCGGCGTCGAAGGCGACCAGCCCAGCGACTGCACAAACAGCGGCCGCGCCTGCGGCGCAAGCACGCGCCCGGTGGCCCAGCCGCGCTCCCAGCCGTTGGGCAGCGTCAGCGGCTCGAGCTTCACGTCGCGGATGCCCATCGCGCGGAATTGCCCGGCAGCCCATTGCGCAGCGCTTTCATACGCCGGCGAGCCACCTAAGCGCCCGCCGAACTTGTCCGTCAACTCGCGCAGGTAGCCGTACGCGTGATCCTTCGTCACGATGTTCCCGGCAATCTGCGCCGCGCGTTGGCGCGACGCTTCTGCGTCCTGTGCCGCCACCGGCGGCAAGATCATTCCCGCGCACAGCAAGCCCACAATCATGCGTATTCGCAAAACAATTCCCCTCTCCCTTGCAAATTGATTGGCCACTCGAATGGCCCACTGAGGACTTGGACGCGCACCTTCACAAAATCTCTTCCACTTCCTTGTCCAGTGTAACGTGCGTTTGCGGAAACCCATGAATCGAGAAGGCCGGGTCCCGCGCCGAAGCGCGCTGGTCGCTGAAATGAAAATACCGGCTGATATGGTAATCCTCGTCAAATTGGCTGAAGACTTGTTCGGTTTGTTCCGCGCTCAAGCCGAACCCCTGCAAGGCTGCGGCGCGGCCAAACTCCCCGCCGGTCAGTTGCTTGTAGCGCGCAATGACTTCCCGCAGTTCCATTTCACCGCCGCTGTTAATCCTCGTCATTCTGAGTCCCGGCGGTTTTGGCCGGGGCGAAGAATCTCGATGTCCAAATCCACGCAAGGCTTTCCGTCGAGATTCTTCGTTTGCCTCCGGTCTCAGAATGACGCGAGTCTTTGGGAGTTGCTCAACTCACAGCCAAACATAGGCGCCCGCTTCCCCATAGGGCGCGTTCACGTACTCCAGGTTCACCAGCTCCAGTGCGCGCAGGCAATCCAGCAGTCGTGCCGCGCCATGGGCCGCGCACAACGCTTCCCCGGGCGCCGCGCTGATCAGCGCCGACTCATCGAGACTTGCCACTTCGCGTTGCGAAAACCACAGCCAGGCCGCGCGTTTGCCGCAGCGCTCCTGCGCGCAGGATTCGCCAGCAAGGCGGGCAAGGCGGTCGCTCAGCGCCTTGGCGACTTCCGGTTGCAAGTAGGCGTCGGCAAAATGCTCGCGCGCAACGTAGAAATATTGCGTCACCGATTCCGCGCTTGGTTCGAACGCGACCACCTTGCCGGCGTGCGCTTGCAATTCCGGCGCAAGAACCTGCCGCAGGCAGGCGCGGCACAGGGACGCCTCCGGGCGCGCAGGCTCGCGTTGCGCGACGGCTTTGCCCTGCAGGTACGCCGTATCGGGCGCCAGGGCGGCCATCCAGGTGTGGTCGGTTTCCAGATGAATGCACTCCGCGGGGGCGCGGGCGAATCGCGCCAGCAAGCCGTGCGAGTGCGGCCGAAACTGAATCCCCGGGTAGGCGCGCTCAAGTGCCGCGCGGCGGCGACCATTGCCGAACATGCGTCAATCCTAAAGGAAGAAAAGAGAAAAGGGAAAAGAGAAAAGCTGGCGTATGACCGCTCTCGCGATTTCCCCTTTTCCTTTTTCCGTTTTCCCTTTTCCTCCCCGGAAATTTCGAGTTTGGCCGTAGTTTCAGCTAAAATATGAAGTGCCACAATTTGCAATCACCCGAAACGGAGGAATCATGGCACTTGCAGTCGGACAGATGGCGCCGGAATTTGCGCTGAAAGATCAGAACCAGCAGGAAGTGAAGCTGAGCGATTTCAAGGGCAAGAAGAATGTGGTGCTGGCGTTCTACCCGCTCGACTGGAGCCCGGTGTGCACCAACGAAATGGCCTGCTTCGCCAACGATATGAAGCAGTTCGAAACGCTCGATGCCGCCGTGCTCGGCGTGAGCGTGGATAGCGTGTGGTCGCACAAAGCGTTCGCGGAAAAAATGGGCGTGAAGTTCTCCCTGCTCGCCGATTTTCATCCCAAAGGCGCGATGAGCGCTACGTACGGAATGTACCTCGCCGATAAGGGCATCACCGGCCGGGCGGTAGCCATCATTGACAAGGGCGGCAAAGTGGCGTGGTTCAAGCAGTACGATATCCCGCAACTTCCCGACATCAAGGAAGTTTCCGACGCTCTGGCCAAAGT
>CAZCNH010000152.1:0-3258 GCA_964500065.1 uncultured Acidobacteriaceae bacterium | reverse complement strand
GTCCACGCCCATGACGATTTGCGGAGGCACGTTTTGCAGCAGGCGCACATCCGGCGCGCTGGAAAAAACCAGCAACGCCACGGCTTCTCGTTCCGCTAGCGCCGCGGCCCCGCACCTCAGGGATTCTATCCACTCACCGCATCCGGCGCAGTCATGGTGGAGAAAGGCGATCACCAGCGCGCGCTTCTGCTTGTAGTCCCACGCGCGCACCATGCGCCCCTCGGGCAGCGGCGCACCCACAACTTGCGCGGTGGCGTGCAGCGCTCGCATCGTCACCGGCGGAATGATTTGTCTGCACTTCAGCATTGAAAAACCATTATCCACAGATTGCGCAGGTTTCACAGATTATTTGGCCAAGGAAAATTGTATTAGTGGAGCTGAAGGCCTGCTGACCATGATGCAGTTGTCGAGCAAACGAAAGGGCCGACATGAAGTCGGCCCCTACAAAACTTCAGAAGCTAAAGCCCGTCCCTGCCTTGCTAGGGGCGGGGGGGCGCTTCAGCGCCGCCGATGCTGCAGCCTTATGAGGGGGCTTCAGCCCCTGAAGGAATTGCCCTTATGGGGTCTAGCGGGAAGCGACCGTTGGCCGAAGAGAAAGGAAAGTCTGCCGCGGCAAAGCACAACTTCGCCTTACCGGATTCAACTCAATGTAATTCTTGCACCGTTGATAGTCAGTGGCTGAGCGTACAAAATGGTCCCGAAAGCCAGGCTGCCAAACAGGAAACTTCATTTGCAGGGCCTTACCAATTTGAAGGACGATCCTCCCTTGATGAGCTGCATGGCTTTCTCTAAGGATGTTTCGATAGAAGGGGTCAAGACCAGATGCATGTGGTCCGGCATGACGACGAAATCATGCAGCAGATAATTTCCCTTGTCGCGGTAATCCAAGAGTGTCTCGATCAAGATCGTTGCGGCAATTTCCTTCTGAAATAAAGCGCGGCGCTGCCATGTTTCCGCGTTGATGAAATAGGCTCCCGCGGCCTTGACGCGGTGTTTGGGTCGAGACATGGCTTCAGGGGCTAAAGCCCCCGAAACTTTACCACTCTGGTGCGGACGGGCTGAAGCCCGTCCCAGCCAAAGTCCTACTACTCAAGCGGGCCCTTCCGTCAGAACTCTGCAACCGACTTTTGTGTCTTTGAGATAGAAACACCCTCCCACCCATTCGACGGAGGAAGACCCTTCAGGCTGTACGCTTGGTTCGTGTCGGGAACTAACCACATTCTCTTGCTACTGCGCCACTATGAGCAGCCGGAGGTGCCGCCGCAGTTTTCGCACTTGTAGCAACTGCCGTTGCGGGTCATGAGCATGCCGCAGTTGGAGCAGGAGGGCGCGTCGTCGATGGCGGCGTGCGGACGCGGACCTGCCGGCTCGACCAGCGCCGGGCCGACGGACTTGATCGCCGGAGCAACCGCGGGTGGCAAACTGGGCGGCGCGGCGCTGACGCTGCTGTCGCCGTTTGCGGCGCCGTTGGTGAGCACGCCGTATTCGGGCGAGATGAAGCGGGCGCCCAGCCATCGCGCGATGTAGTCGAGCACGCTCTTGGCATAGGGAATTTCCGGGTTGCCGGTGAAGCCGCTGGGCTCGAAGCGCGTATGGAGGAACTTGTCCACCAGGGCCTTGAGCGGCACACCGTATTGCAAGCCGATGCTGACGGAAAGCGCGAAGCCATCCATGATGCCGGAAAGGGTCGAGCCTTCGCGGGCCATCTTGATGAAGATTTCGCCGGGCGCGCCATCATCATACATGCCCACGGTGATATAGCCTTCGTGGCCGCCGATGGAAAACTTATGGGTGCGGCTGGCGCGTTCGTTGGGCAGCTTGCGGCGCTGGGCATAGAGGAAAAGTTCTTTTTGTTCGGGCACGGGCATTTCCACCACTTTGGAATCCTTCCGTTCGTCCTTCTTGCCGTCTTTCCCGCTGGCGGAAAGCGGCTGGGACTTCTTGGAATTGTCGCGGTAAATGGCCACCGCTTTCAAGCCCATCTTCCAGGATTCCACATAGGCCTGCATCACTTCTTCGACCGTGGATTCCTCCGGCATGTTGATGGTCTTGCTGATGGCGCCGGAAAGGAAGGGCTGGGTGGCGGCCATCATGCGCAGGTGGCCGCGCCAGTGAATGCTGCGTTCGCCGGCGCCGGGCTTGAGCGAGCAATCAAACACGGGGAGGTGCTCGTCCTTCAATCCGGGTGCGCCTTCGATGGTGCCGGTCTTCTCGACGTAGCTGACGATATGGCTGGCGGTTTCCGGCTCATAACCCAGGTGCAGCAGGGCCTGCTTCACGGTGTTGTTGACGATCTTGATCAGGCCGCCGCCCACCAGCCTCTTGTATTTCACCAGAGCCAGGTCGGGCTCGATGCCAGTGGTGTCGCAATCCATCATGAAGCCGATAGTGCCGGTGGGCGCCAGCACGCTGACTTGGGAATTCTTGAAGCCGTGCCTCTCGCCGAGAGCCAGCGCGTTGTCCCAGGAATCCTGCGCGGCCGCCAGCAGTTGCGGCTGCACGTTTTCTTTCTTGATGGGGCGCAGGGAATCGCGGTGCATGCGGATCACGTCGAGCATCGGCTCGCGGTTGACGGCGTAGCCCTGGAAGGGGCCCAGCCGCTCGGCAACGCGCGCGGACTGCGCGTAGGATTCGCCGGTCATCAGAGCGGTGATGGCGCCGGCCATATCGCGGCCCTTGTCGGAATCGTAAGGGATGCCCAGCGACATCAGCAGGCCGCCCAGATTGGCGTAACCGATGCCCAGCGGGCGGAATTTGTGCGAGTTATCGGCGATTTTCTGGGTCGGGTAACTGGCGTTATCCACCAGGATTTCCTGCGCGGTGATGGTGATATCCACCGCATGGCGGAAAGCTTCGGCATCGAACACGCCGTTGGGCCCGAGGAACTTCAGCAGGTTGATCGAAGCCAGGTTGCAGGCGGTATCGTCGAGGAACATGTACTCGCTGCACGGGTTCGAGGCGTAAATTTTGTCGGTGTTCTTGCTGGTGTGCCAGCGATTGATGGTGGTGTCGTACTGCATGCCGGGGTCGCCGCAGTGCCAGGCCGATTCGGCCATGCGCTTCAGGAGTTCGCGGGCGGAGTGCTTCTGGTGCGGCTGGCCGTCGGTGACGTTGCGGGTCCACCAGTCGCGGTCGTCTTCCACGGCGCGCATGTAATCGTCAGTGACGCGCACGGAGTGGTTGGCGTTCTGATAGAAGATGGAAGTGTAGGCTTCGCCGTCAATCGCGGGGTCGTAGCCCGCTTCGATCAGCGTGTGC
>CAZCNH010000151.1:0-3320 GCA_964500065.1 uncultured Acidobacteriaceae bacterium | reverse complement strand
CGTTGTAACGTTTGCCGGGCGTGGAGTGCGGGAGCGATCGCTCCCGCCCGCTTTGCCGGGGCAACCATGAAGGGTGGCGGCAAAAGCAGCCCGGCGCTGATTTCCCCGTGACACTCCGAGCCCCATTTTCCCTTTTCGCAAAGGTTGAAGCCTTGCATGGGTGAATCGGGCGGGAGCTGCCGCTCCCGCACTCCACGCTTGATAAAAGATCGAATCGTGCTCTATTTCGGCATGTAGAGCATGTTTTCCAGGGGGCCGGCGCGCTCGAACTGAATGGTGGTGTGGGTGATGTGGAACCGGGTTTCGAGCCGGCGCCGGATTTCCAGCAGGATGCGTTCGCTGGCGTCCATGTGCATATCTGGAATGCGCACGTGGCAGGAGAGCGCGTAGAGGTCGGTGCCGAGCATCCAGATGTGAATGTCATGAACTTCCTGCACGTTTTCCACGCCCAATATCGCTTTTGCAACTTCGCCAAGCTGAATGCCGCGCGGCATGCCTTCCAGCAGCACGTGGCTGGATTCGTTCAGGATGCCGTAGCTGGACCACAGCACCACGATGCCGATGCCGATGCCCAGCAGCGGGTCCAACCACAGCCATCCGCGATAGTGGATGGCCACCGCGCCGAGAAGAATCGCGATGTTGGAAAGCGCGTCGCCGAAATTGTGGATCAGGATGCCGCGCAGGTTCAGGTCGCGCCGCCCGCGCACCAGGGCCAGGGTGATCCCGCCATTAATCGCCAGCGCGACAACGCTGACCCACAGCATCACCGATTCCGCCACCGGCGCGGGATTGCGCAGGCGGTCGACTGCTTCCCAAACAATGTAGAGCGCTACGATAACCAGCAGAACGCCGTTGGTGAAGGCGGCCAGAATTCCCGCGCGGCGGTAACCGTAGGTTTTTTCTTCCGACGGCGGCTTATTGGCCCAGATCAGCGCCAGCCACGCCAGCGCCATCGAGGGAACGTCGGTCAGATTATGAAACGCGTCGCTGATGAGCGAAATGGATTGGCCCAGGTATCCGCCCGCCAGCTCCGCAACGACCAGTCCCAGCGTGAGCCAGATGGACCACTTCAGCACCCCGGTCATCGGCCCATGGCTGTGGCTGTGACCGTGCCCGGGGCTGTGCGCATGGCTGTGCGCGGCGTGACCGTGATCGTGGTGGTGGTGTAAACCCAAGGCGTTCTATCTTACATCGCGTCTTTGTTACTGGGCACTTGCCGTTGGCAAGAAGGTTATGGCGCGGGTGGAGGGTGGTATTTTCTCCATCGCTTGTAAACCCTGCGGCTCCGATCCCCGTCTTTCAAAAGACATGGAACAGGGCCGCGACGATGGAGGCTTTGTGTCGGCAAGGGCGCTTCGGAAGTATGGCGCAATCGCGGGGCTCTTGATTGTGGCCGCTGGTTCGATTCATTGTGGCGGGGGAAGCCCGGTGACGACGGCCAACCCGCCTGCGCCTCCGGCAGCGAATCCTGCGCCGGTCCCGCCTCAAACAGCTCCCGCGGGGACAGCACTCACCTTCAGCACCGCGGGCGTCATTGATCCGAATAACGCATTTTTCCAGAGGCTGGGCGCCAATGGACGAACATGCGCCACCTGCCACCAACTGAACCAGGGCATGTCCATCAACGCCGCGAGCGCGCGGGCGCTGTTCAATAGCACCGGCGGAGCGGATCCGCTGTTTGAAGCGGTGGACGGTGCGAATTGCCCGAACGCGGCGGCGGGCGATGCCGCAGCGCGCAGCCTGATGCTCGACAAAGCGCTGGTGCGAATCCCGATTACCTTGCCGAAGAACGCTCAATTCACCCTGGCGGCGATCAGCGATCCGTTTGCTTGCGCGGTCACAATTGACAGCGCCACCGGACAACAAATCGCTTCTGTTTACCGGCGGCCGCTCCCCGCGGCCAGCCTGCCTTATCTGAGCAGCATCATGTGGGATGGACGGCAGACCGCCGCGCCCCTGAATTCGGCGGCTGCCTTGAGCGCCAACTTGAATTCAGACCTGACCTCCCAGGCACTGAGCGCGGTTGCGGCTCACATGCAAGGCACGGCCGCGCCTCCACCGCAGCAGATTGCCGCAGTGGTCGCGCTGGAATTGAGCCTGTTCAACGCGCAGGATGCCGACTCCCTGGCAGGTTCGCTTTCCAGCAACGGCGCAACCGGCGGCCCTGCAAATCTCGCCACGCTAAATTACCACCCCGGGATCAACGACGCGTTTGGCCAGGACCCGCAAGGCGCGCCCTTCAACCCAGTCATCTTCAATCTCTACCAGGCCTGGATCAACAGCACCAATGCGCAGCAGGCCAGCATCGCGCGCGGGCAGGCAATCTTCAACAACGCGCCGCTGACGATTACCGATGTGCCCGGGCTGAATGACAATCCCGCTCTGGGCAGCCCCATCACCCTTCGCGGGACTTGCGGAACCTGCCACGATACGCCTAACGTCGGCAACCATTCCCTGCCCTTGCCCATGGATATCGGCACGTCGCGCCTGGCGGCAAACGAAACCGACGCGGCAATCATCGCGGCTTTGGGGCGGCTGACGGCCGCCAACGTGCCGGTCTACCAAATTACCGGTTGCAGGAACGCCGCCGGCAACGCGGTAACGTTTGTCACCACCGACCCCGGCGTGGCCCTGGTAACGGGTCTGTGCGCAGACGTCAACCGCCTGAAGGTGCCGGTGCTGCGCGGGTTGGCCGCGCGCGCTCCCTTTTTCCACAACGGGTCCGCGAACGACTTGGGCGAGCTAGTCCGCTTCTACAACGCCCGCTTCCGCATGAACCTGAGTCAGCAGCAACAGAACGACCTGGTGAACTTCCTCAACGCCCTGTAGGCGAACTTCGCTCCGCGTTCTTATCCCGCGTCTTTGTTGACTTCGGGGCGGGCTCGCGCCTACACTGGCGCATCTTTGGCTGGCCAGCCGCGCGCGATACAGGCTTTGGCCCAAGCTTGCGATGACGGAGAAAGTGACCACCCTCGGGTTCTGGGGCGTGCGCGGCTCGACGCCCACTGTGGACCGCGCCAACTGGCGCTATGGCGGCAATACCCCGTGCCTGGAACTGGTGGCGCCGGACGGCACGCGCTTCATCCTGGATTGCGGCACGGGCTTGCGCATGCTGGGCAACAAGCGCGTGGCGCAGAACCAGCCGCTTGACGCGCACATCTTCGTCACCCACTATCACTGGGACCACATCCAGGGCATCCCGTTTTTTGCGCCGCTCTACGCGCCGCAGCACACGCTGCACTTCTACAGTTTCCGCAGCGAACATCTGGGCCAGCACACCCTGAAGCGCGTGCTCGAAGCGCAGATGGCCACGCCGTATT
>CAZCNH010000150.1:0-3403 GCA_964500065.1 uncultured Acidobacteriaceae bacterium | reverse complement strand
CGATGTACTCCGCGTCCTTATCCTTGGCGATCAGACGCTTGCGCAGATGGAGGCAGTTTGGCGGCACGGACATGGGAACATTCTAGCACCGCAAACATTTTGCCAGGGCGGAGGAACGCAAAGGCAACATCGAAGCTCACCACAGAAACACCGAGGAGCACGTAGAGATTTCTTTGCCCGTCTCTGTGCTCTCTGTGTCTCTGCGGCAGCGTCTTGCTCTGTCCGCTGAAGGAGCTATAAGAATTGCGGGCGCTGGCGCTGCACGAAGTAGGCGGTGAGGAAGAAAGATAAGGCGCCGAGAACCAGGATGCCGACGGCGACTTCCAGGCCGGCGCGCAGATCGCGCGCGTCGGAGATATTACCCACCAGGTAGGGGCCGAAGGCGCCCATCAGTTGCGTGACGAACATGTAGATGCCCACCGAAGTGGCATGAGCGCGGGCGGGCATCATGTCGTGAATCACCGCGGTGACCGGCCCGTGGTACCAGGACATGAAAAATCCGCCCACGAAAAACGCCGTGAGCACCATCGGCTTGCTCTGCGCGGCAAGCGCCCACAACATGCAGGGAGCGGCGAGCAGGAAGGCCACCGCAACGGTCAAGGCGCGCCCGTTGCGCCAGATTTTTTGCAGCCGGTCGGCCACCCAGCCTCCGGCGAGTACGCCGCTCACCAGCGACAACAGCCCCACGGTGCCCAGAGAAACTCCGGCTTCGCGCAGGCTGAACCCCTTGAAGCGCACTACGTAGTCCGGGCCCCAGGTGATCAAGGAAACCGCGGCAAAGGTGATCAGAACGCCGCTGGCCATCAGCGCGAGAAACGCGGGCACGCGCAGCAATTGTGAAATGGGCACGCGCTCGCGCACAGAATTGCGTGGTGGCTCCTTGATCCGCAGCACAATCAGTCCCAGCAGGATGCCCGGCACGCCCACCACGAAAAATGCAGGCCGCCAGCCGTACGAGGCGCCGAGGATTCCCCCGACAGCTTGCCCGGCCGCGCCGCCGATCAGCATGCCGGAGGCGAACACGGCCTGCGCCTGCGCCCGCGATTCGGTGGAAAACGCGCTGGAAATCATGGACTGGGCCGCGGGGCCGTACGCCGCTTCGCCCAAGCCCACCAGCGCCCGCGCCATCAGCAAAACAAAGAAAGTGCTGGCCGCCCCACTGAGGAACGTGGCCAGGCTCCAGAAGATGACGCCGCCGGCGATGACGTAGGTGCGCGACACGCGGTCGGCCAGCAGCCCCAGGGGAAGGGAAGCCAGCGCCAGCACCAATTGCAGCCACAGTTGCAGCGATCCGAGTTGGCCATCGCTCACGGAAAAGGCTTCCCGCAGCAGGGGAAAAAGCGGGAGGATGACGGTGCGGTCCGCGAAATTTACAAAATTGATGAGCGCCAGTACGGCCACCACTTGCAGTGCATAGGCGCGCCCGGGATGAGTCTTCTGGTCCATGTCTGAATTTATGCGCTGGGCAAAACCTGCGCTTGCTTTTGGCGAGACCGGAGCATTATATACCGTGACACAAAGGAGCAAATGGCGATGAGCCGGCAGCAAGGCCGCGAGCGGGTATCTACGGTGCTGTTCTATGGCGCAGTGGTTTTGCTGGCGTATGCGGTGTACCGCATTTTCGAGCCGTTTCTGGTGCCGCTGGGATGGGCGGCGGTGCTGGCCGTGGTGTCGTATTCCGGGCATGAGCGGCTGGCGCACCGCGTCGGAGATACGCGCGCGGCCGCGCTCAGCACACTGGCCATCACCCTGATCCTGATCGTCCCCGTCCTGCTTCTCGTGAGCGCTTTCATCCGGGAAGGTGTGGAAGCCGCGCGGGAGCTGCGCGACAACATTCAAGCCGGCAACCTGACCCAGTTCGACTCGGCGCGCGACTGGCTGCACGAAAAATTCCCCACCCTGGCGCAATATGATCTGGCGCAACTGGCCCGCGAAGGCGCCGAGCGCGCGGGGGCTTTCTTCGCTGTGCGCGCCGGCGGGTTTCTGCGCGACGTGCTTCTGTTTTTTGTGGATCTATTTGTCATGCTGTTCGCCTTGTTCTTTTTCTTCCGCGATCGCGCCTCGATCCTGGAAATGTTGCGGCGCCTATTGCCCTTCGAAGATGAGCAGATCCGGCAACTGACCGGGCAGGCGCGGGAGCTGATTCAAACCAGCGTGACTTCGAGTTTTATCATTGCCGCGATCCAGGGCTTGCTGGGTGGCATTACCTTCGCTGCGTTCGGCATCGGTGGCGCGATTTTCTGGGGCGTGACCATGGCTTTTCTGGCGCTGATCCCGCTGCTGGGCACCGGCCTGGTGATCGGGCCCGCAGCGGTGTGGCTGTTGCTGACCGGGCAAGTCACCAAAGGTCTTTTGCTGGCGGCGGTTGGATTCGGCGTGATCGGCACTGTGGATAACCTGCTTCGGCCGTTTCTCGTGCGCGGGCGCACGCAGATGAGCGCTCTGCTGCTGTTCATCAGCGTGATGGGCGGCATCAGCGTGTTCGGCATGCTGGGCCTGGTGCTGGGGCCGATTGTGGTGGCCACTGCGAAAAGCCTGCTCGATGTGTACGGGCGCGCGGCCGCGGAAACGCCGGTAGCGGAGACGGATTGACAGATTATGGGTCCGGCTTGCGCGGGCTATGCTAGAGTAGCGCGTTTTGAAGGCGATTCGCTTCACAGAAACGGGATTTTCTAAGGCGCCGGGATGACCACAAAACCTGCACCCAAACACGCGGAACTGACGCCACAGCAATTACGCTGGCGGTGCGAACCTTCGCGCGTGCCTTTTGAGACCACCGCCAAGGCGGAACCGCTCGACAATTTGATCGGGCAGGAGCGCGCGCTCAAAGCCCTGCGCATGGGCGTGGAAATGACCGCGCCGGGCTACAACGTGTTTATCTGCGGGCTGGCCGGCAACAGCCGCGGCGGCATGCTGGTGCGCTTGATTGAAGAAATGCGCCCGCAGAGCGAGCCGACGCTGGACCGCTGCTACGTCAATAATTTCAAGAACCCCGATCAGCCGCGCCTGCTCACCCTGGCGCGCGGCCACGCCAACTCCTTCAAAAAAGACGTGCAGTCGGGCATTGATTTCCTGCGGCGGCGCATCCCGCAGGTCTTCGAAGGCGAGCCTTTCCAGCGGCAGAAGTCGCGCATCGTCGAGCGGTTTACCATGCGCGAAAAAGAGCTGATGGATAACTTCACCCGGCGCATCGAGCGGGAACAATTCGCGCTGGGCCGAATGCAGGTGGGGGCGGTGGCCCTGCCGGAAATTTTTCCGGTACTCGAAGGGCAAATGGTGCCGATTGAAGATGTGCCGAAACTGGTACAGGAAGGCAAGCTGGAATCGGTAGTGGCGGAAGACCTGGAACGGAAGTACGACCAGTTCCGCCAGGAATTCACGGTGGTGTACCGCAAGACGCTGA
>CAZCNH010000149.1:0-3421 GCA_964500065.1 uncultured Acidobacteriaceae bacterium | reverse complement strand
CTGGGGCAATCGGGAGACAGCCGCGCCCTTTCGTTCTTCGAAGAAGTTTTGAAGCGATAATGCCGGGACAATCGCGCACGCCCCATTCCGGTGGAGGGGCCAGTTCAAGCTGGCCCCTTTTTTTTTCTGCTAACCATCCTACCGTCATCGCGTCTATATATAGCGCGGCAATATATAGGGGCTTATGGACACCACCCAGGACGCCAAAAAGGGTAGCGCCGAGTTGCTTATCCTCTCCCTGCTCGAAGCGCGCGAGCGCCACGGCTACGACCTCGCCAAGCAAATCGAAGCGCAATCGCGCGGGGTAATCGAGTTTCAAGTGGCTTCGCTCTATCCCATGCTCTACAGGCTAGAAGAGCGCGGCTGGATTGACGGCCGCTGGCTGGAAAAGCCTAACCAGCGCCGCCGCCGTTTTTACCGGCTGACGGCAGAAGGGCGCAAGGTGCTGGCGGCCGAACGCCGCAACTGGCGCGAGTTCATCCGCGCGCTCGAACGCATCACGCAATTCGGGGAAGCGTAGGGACGGATCTGTGTGTCCGCCCGCTCGTGGCAAGGCGGCTTGCCACCGTTGGCGGCGAGGGGAGTATTCGCAAGGCGGGCGGACGCACATCCGCCCCTACCGATCAAAACAATGACGTACTGGCGCCAATTCGTGCGTGACCACCTGCCGCCGCTGAATCTTGGCGGTGCGCGCGAAGCGCAGGTGATCGAGGAACTCGCGCATCAATTGGAAGACTGTTACGAAGATTTGCTGGCCCGCGGAATGGGCGAGAGCGAAGCACGAACGCAAGCAGAAGCGCAGTTCCCTGAATGGGCGCGCCTGGCGGCAGAAATCCGTGCGGCGCGTGCACCGGTGAAGGAGGCCATGCCGGAGCCGCTTCGCCGGCACTTGCAGCGCGAAGACTCCCCGCGATGGTTGCAGGCGGGAAAGGGAAAAGTCATGAGCGATTTATGGCAAGACTTGAAATACGCGCTGCGCACGCTGGGCAAGCAGCCTGGCTTTACCGCCATCGTACTGCTCACCCTGGCGCTGGGCATTGGCGCCAATACCGCTATTTTTGGCGTGCTGCGCGCGGTGGTGTTGAAGCCGCTGCCGTATCCTGCGCCGGAGCGCCTGTTCATGCTCTGGGAAGGCCAGAAAAACGGCGACGATTTCAACATGGGCTATCCGACATTTGCGGACTGGCGCTCGCAAAGCAAATCCTTCGATTCGATGGCCGCCATTTCCTATTGGAACCCGACCCTTTCCATCGCCGGCTCCGAGCCCGAATCGGTGGAAGGCGCATCAGTCACTTCAGATTTTTTCCGCACCCTGGGCGTGGCTCCGATGCTGGGCCGCGACTTCACTGCGCAGGATGACGTGCCCAATGCACCGCGCATCGCCATCATCAGCCACCGCCTGTGGCAACGGCGCTTTGGCGGCGACCCGAACATTGTGGGACGGCCTGCGCTGATGGGCGGCGCCGAGCGCACCATCATCGGCGTGATGCCGCCGGATTTTCAGTCGCTGATGACCCACCACAATCAACCCGCGGAAATCTGGAGGCCGCTGGGCTACGCCGGCGAAACGCCGCCGGCTTGCCGCACGTGCCGCCACCTGCGTACCGTGGCGCGCGTCCGGGCGGGTCTCTCCCTGCAACAAGCCGACGCGGAACTCGATGCCATTTCGCAAAATCAATTGCGCGATCATCCCAAAGACTATTCAAAAGCGGGAGTGGTGCTGCAGCCCCTTCATGAACAATTTGCCGGCGAATCGCGCACGGCGATGTTTCTGCTGTTCGGCGCGGTGGGATTCGTGCTTCTGGTGGCCTGCGCCAACGTGGCCAGCTTGATGCTGGCCCGCTCGGCAGCGCGCCAGAAGGAAATCGCGGTGCGGATTTCGCTGGGCGCCGGGCGCGGCCGTATCGCGCGGCAATTGCTCTCGGAAAGCTTATTACTGGCCCTGGCGGGAGGTTCCCTGGGCATTGCGCTTGCGGGCGCCGCCACACGCGCGCTGGTCGGCTGGGCGCCCACAAACATTCCGCGCCTGGACCAGGTGCAGGTGGATTTCGCCGCGCTGGGATTTGCCCTGGGCGCCTCCTTGTTTACGGGAATTCTGTTCGGCCTGGTGCCGTGCTTTTCAGCGGGGCGCGTGGATTTACATGGCACGTTGAAAGAGACGCGTTCGTCGGCCAGCCCGCCGCGGCAGCGCATGCGCAGCCTGCTGGTGATAGCCGATGTTGCCCTGGCCATCGTGTTGCTGGCGGGCGCAGGGCTGATGGTGAAAAGCCTGTGGCGGTTGATGAGCGTTCATCCGGGATTTGAAAGAGAGAATGTGCTGACCCTGGATCTCTCTCTCTTTGGCCCGACTTTTCTGGGTGACGGCGGGCTCGAGCGCGAGCGCAACACCTACGACCAGTTCTTCGCCAAGCTGCGCGCGTTGCCCGGCGTGAAGGCGGTGGGCGGAGTCTCTCAGATTCCGCTGGGACAGAATTCAGACATTTACGGCGTGCGCTTCAAGGACAAGCCCATTGCCAATCCGGCCAATGCGCCCGGCGCGTACCGCATCGGCGTCACGCCGGGCTATCTGGAAGCGATGCAGATCCCGCTGCTGCGCGGGCGGCCGCTCACCGAATACGACCGCGTGGGCGCGCCGCCGGTTTTGCTGATCAACGAACAATTTGCGAAATCCATCTGGCCGGGCGAAGACCCTATTGGCAAGCGAGTGCAGATGGGCGGGCCCGATGCGCCCTGGCGCGAAGTGGTGGGCGTGGTGGGCAGCACCCGGCAACGCACGCTGGACCGGCCCGTGCCCAAACAGATGTATGTGCCCGAAGCGCAGTGGGAGTGGATGGACGATTTGACGCTAGCGATTCGCGCCGATGGCGATGCGGCTGCGCTGGCTGCATCGGTGCGGCAAGCGGTGTGGTCGGTAACGCCTCATGTGCGCATCTCGCGCGTGATGACCATGGAGCACCTGGTTTCCGAATCCGTGGCGCAGCAGCGCTTCACAATGACGCTGCTGGCGCTGTTTGCCGGAATGGCGGTGTTGCTTGCGGCCATCGGCATTTACGGGGTGATGGCGCAGGGCGTCACGCAACGTACCGGCGAAATCGGCATCCGCATGGCGCTGGGGGCGCGGCCCGCGCAGGCGCAAGCGTTGATCATCAGCGGAGGCATGCGGTGGGTGGTGGCGGGCGTCGGCGCGGGCCTGTGCGGAGCGATCGTGCTCACGCGCTTCCTCCGCGACTTGCTCTACGAGGTCTCGCCCACCGATCCCGCAACGCTGGCCTGCGTTGCGCTCGCGTTGGCCGCGGTAGCGCTGGGGGCATGCTGGATTCCCGCGCGACGCGCGGCCCGGGTAGATCCCCTGGTGGCCTTGCGTTACGAGTAGCTCGCGGCCCGCAACCGGAGAAGGCCCAGGTCACAAACCATCGAGTGC
>CAZCNH010000148.1:0-3495 GCA_964500065.1 uncultured Acidobacteriaceae bacterium | reverse complement strand
CCGCAGGCTGAAGTTCAGTTTCCGTTAGAACGATACGCGCACGCCAAACTGGATCGCGCGTTGCACGCCGGGAGAGAACGATCCGGAGCCCGCACCCACGCGAGTAGGCCGAGTGCTTCCGGTCGTGCCGTTGGCATCACCCGGGTTGCCGTTCAAAATATTGCCAAACACTGCGTAGTTGGCCACATTGAACAGATTAAAGACTTCGAAAGTGGGCTCAATGCGCACTCGCTCCGAGACTCGATACGTCCAGGAAAAGCGGAGATCAGTGTTAAAGAACCCATCATTGTTGACTGTGCCGCTGTTGACCAGAGGAGTTCCATTCAGAACCGTTGCGCCCAGATTCACCAGTTGCGTGCGGTTGAAGAGGCCGGCGTTGATCAATGCCTGGCCCGCGGGGGTGACTTGCTGCCCGACCACGTTTGCGTTGAAACCGTTAATCAGGCTGCTCAATCCGGAGGAACTAATGCCGCGGCCAAAGGCGCCGCGCGGTGGATTGCCAAGGGGATCCTGCGTTACGCCATCCCCGTCGAGGTCGCTGAAGAAGATCTCATCCGCACCGGCAGTGGAAGCGGGCAGGAAAAGAGAACTGGCCAGGGGCGAACGGAAGGCCGAAGTGGTATTGATGTGGAAGTTCCACGGCAAGTCCACTTGCAAGCCGACCACGACTTGGTGCAAGCGGTCCAAGTTCGCCGGACCATAGAACTGGGTCGGCCGGTCGTTGAAACCCGCACCGGAGATGAAGTCCTGGTCAAGCCCAGTGGACTTGAAGCGTGAAAGCGAGTAATTGATATTCGCGTTCGCATTCTTGAACCAGCCCCAGCTTCCCAGCTTGCCCTGCAAGCGAACCTGCAAAGCCTGGAAAAGGGAAATACCCTGGCTGCCGATAACGAGAACATCGCGGAAGTTGGGGTTGCGGCCCTGGAAGGCGAAACCATCCAGAGCACTGCCCGCTCCCAAGCCGTTGTCCGCAAAATCGGTGATGGTCGCGCCAGCAGTGATCGCACAATTGATCGCCGCTGGAGTAGCCAGCGCCCCGCACCCGAACGCCTGGTTGGTTGCTGTGATCGCCGCAACGGCCAGGGCGGGATTCAACGTATCCGCGGCTCCCGAGCGATTGCGGTCCGTCTGAAGATTGAAGTGAACGCCGCGGTTGCGCAAGTAATCCACGGCTACGATCAAACCGGGTTTCAATTCCCGCTGGAAGCCAATGTTCATCTGGATTCCATATGGCGTCTTGTAGCGCGGATCAATGAATGCGCCCGACGCGGCGGACGAGAGTGTGGTATCAAACAGGGGTGGAACACCTGGAGCCGGGTAGTTGGCCGCCAGAGCCGCATTCGCCGCAACGAATAGTTGCTGTGCTTGCAACACGAAGGGGATAACACGGCCAAGTGGCGCCCCGTTGCCGAAGCAACTATTGCCGGGCAGGCCCGTACACTGGGTCGCGAAGTTGAACAGAGTTGCCCCCGTTACCGGATCCAGCACCAGTGGCGCACCGGATGTATTCAGCGTGACCGCGTTGCCGATTCCCGGGGGAATGTTGGCTACACGATCGAAGATGAAGTTGTTGGCAATGTTCGTTTCGTAGAAGATCCCGGCGCCGCCGCGAATTACCGTCTTGCCGTCGCCGAAAATATTCCACGCGAAACCGGCCTGCGGGCCGAAGTTGTTCAGATCACGGTTGGGCACGCCCACCATTTCCGGATCAAACAAGGAAAGGACGTTGGTGCGCGGCAGGTCGTGGTTGTTCTGCCCGCTGTTGTAGCTCCAGCGAACCGCATAGTTCATAGTGAAGTTGCGGGTGACCTTCCACGAGTCGCCGGCATAGAACGCCAAGCGGTGGTTTACCGCCCCGCCGAAAGGAAGTCCCAGCGCGGGCTTCTCGCTGAAATATCCCAGGCCGTTGCTGATGCGGATCTGGTTGGTGGGATAGTTCAACGGGTTTTGGTCGCCGCCGGGGCCAAAGAGGTTGGTATTGGCTACGGCGCGGGTCGCGGTGGTGCGGTTGGCGCGAATGCGAGGCGCCAGACCGAAGAAGTTGGCGTAACCGAACAGGTCAATCTTGTTCCATTCGGCGCCGAACGAGAAGGTGTGCTGGCCGCGCGTCCAGTTCGCGTCGTACTTGGTCTGTTTGTTGTCCTGGAAGGTTTGCTGCGGGGCCAAAAGATCCGGACCCACGTCCTGCAGGATAGTGTTGATGCGGACCAGAATCGGGCGTCCGCCGGGATCCAAGGTCTGGGGCACGCCGGCAGCCGCGTCTGCATCCACGATAAAGTTATTGAAGTTCAAGTAGGAGAACCGGAAGGAGTGCGTCCAGGAGGAGCCGCGGTAGTCCGCGCCCATCACGTGGAAGTTCGTGTTGTTGAGGTTGGCAAAAGCGGTCAAGTCCCGCGCGCCGAACCCCGTCACGCCATTGTTATAGTTGTGATTGAAACGATAGAAGGCAACCCAGCGGTTGTCCAGCGTCCAGTCCAGGCGGCCGCCGGCCAGGCGCTCATCGAGCGGCACCGCGAACGCGCCGGTAAACTGGGGAAATTCCGGAATGTTCGTAAAGCGCTGCGCATCCTGGTTGCTGTATTCATATTCCACGTGCCAGAAAAGCCTGTCCTTGATGAACGGTCCGCCCACGCGAGTTGCGGTGATTTCACGGTCAAAGGGAGGCTTGTCGGTTGAAGGGAGCGTCTTGTTCAGACGCTGATCGGCGCCCAGTTTCTGGTTGCGGAAAAAGAATGCGGAAGAGCCGTGCAACTGATTGGAGCCGCTGCGGGTGATGATGTTCACCGCGCCGGACGAGGTGACGTCGGTGCTGGCGTCCAGGTTCGATTGCTGGATCCCGAACTCCTGAATGGCTTCGTTGGAAATATTCGTGACCGTCGTGCCCACCGTTTCGTCGGTGATGTCCACGCCATCCACTTGGATGCGCGTGACGCGCCCGCTGCGCCCGCCGATGGAAACTCCGACGAACTGGTTCTTGGTGGGATCGAAATCGCCGCCATCCCGAACCTGCACGCCCGGTTCCTGCTGGGCCAGGTCAAGGAAGTTGCGGCCATTGAGCGGAAGCGACTCGATGCGGCTCGCCTCCACCACGCCCTGCACGGTAGCTTTTGACGTATCCACCACCACCGCGGAACTTTCCACTGTAACCACGGAAGTAGCTTCGCCGATGACCAATTTTGCATCCACCGGCACGGCAATGCCCACGCGCACCGTTAGTGTCGTTTCAAACGTCTTAAAACCAGCGTGCGAAATCCGCATTTTGTAGGTCGCCGGCGGAAGGTCCGGGATGACGAACGTTCCTTCCACGGTGCTTGCGGTTTCGCTCCTAAACCCAGTGGCCTCGTTGGTGATCTGGATCTTCACTCCAGGCACCGCGGCGCCACTGGGGTCTGTAACTGTGCCGGTGATCGAACCGGTCACTTTTTGCGCCTGTACGCTCCCTAAAGCCAGGAACGCCAGGGCAAGGAAAGCCAACAGCCTTCGAGTCATACACAT
>CAZCNH010000147.1:0-3546 GCA_964500065.1 uncultured Acidobacteriaceae bacterium | reverse complement strand
TACGTTACAATTCCGGCATGTATTGTCCGCAATGCAGGGCTGAGTATCGTTCCGGCTTCACTCGCTGCGCGCCTTGCGACGTGGACTTGGTGGAGTCCCTTTTCGGGACCGAAGGCGAGCCTGAGTCGGGGGGCGCGCCATCGGTGGCAGTGTGGCAGGGATTCTCGCAGTTTGAGGGAGAAAAGCTTGTCTTTGCCCTCAAGCTCGCGGGCATCCCCGCCGAGCTTTGCTACGACTCCAACGACCGCTGTTCCCGTATCCTTGTGTATCCGGCAACAGCGGAGATTGCCGCGCAGGTCATCGGGGATCCTCATGCTCAAAATGCGCAGGTTCCGGGGTTCACCGGATTTGAAAAGCCGGTGACGCAATGCCCGCTATGCAACCGGGAGTATTTTTTTGCGGAACGAGTTTGCCCGCAGTGTTTAGCCGGGCTGGTTCCGACAGGCACGGAAACGGAAGTTCACCGGGCGGGCGGCGCCGACCATCCGGGCGACGCGCGCACCCTTTGCAATCTGCTCCGGCACGCGGGCATTCCGTTTTATCTCAGCGGCCGCGAGAGCGGTTTGCCCGACGTGGTGTTTCCCCGCGCGCCGCTCCAGCCGGAGCGGTACGGTTTTCACGTGCTGGAAGCAGACGCGGCAAAGGCCGAGCGAATCCTGGCCTCAGTGCCACGGCATGAGGTTGCGTGCGCGGAAAGTCTCGAAATGGATGCAGCGCCGTGGGCAACCAATGACCTGCCTGGCGAGGGAAAAGATACGGTTGCCATTTGGCGCGGCGCAGATCCCGAAACGGCGGAGGCGCTCCGTTACGTCTTTCGCGAGAATGAAATTGGATGCGCCGTGACGAAGACGGCTTCAGAGGTTGCCGTCTTCGTTGCGCCGCAGGATGCGGAGCGTGGAAGCGAGATTGTCCGGCAAGTGACCGAAGGAGTGACTTTCGAGGATTTTCAGAGAATGCCCTACGAGCCGCCCGTGGAAACTTCCGGAGACGATACCCTCGGAACCATCCTGGGCGAGTTCTTTGGTCCGTCCAAGGCCGAGTTGAAAAGAAAAGCAGGCGAAGTTCTTCGCAAAGAGAATCAAGCCGAATTCCGAAACAAGGAGGAGTAAGTGGGCGACATCAAGACTGTCGGTGTGCTGGGAGCGGGGACGATGGGCAACGGGATTGCCCACGTGTTCGCGAAATTCGGCTTTACGGTGATTTTGCGCGACGTCAAGCAGGAGTTTTTGGACCGCGCGATGGGCACCATCACCAAGAACCTCGACCGCGAAATCAGCAAGGGCAAAGTGCCGGCGGATCAGAAAGACGCGATCCTAGGGCGCATCCGGCCGGTGACCGAGATGCAGTTGCTCTCGCAGGCCGATTTCGTGGTGGAAGCGGTGACCGAGCAGCTCGATTTGAAAATACGCGTGCTGAAGGAAGCCGACGCGCTGCTGCGTCCGGGCACGATTCTGGCGACGAACACTTCTTCCATTTCGATTACGCAACTGGCGGCGGTGACGCGGCGGCCGGAGCACTTCATCGGCATGCACTTCATGAACCCGGTTCCGGTGATGCAACTGGTGGAAGTGATCCGCGGCCTGGCCACCAGCGATGCGACCTTCGAAGCGACTATGGCGCTGTGCCGCAAGCTGGAAAAGACGCCGGTGGCGGTGAACGACGCGCCGGGATTCGTTTCGAACCGCGTGCTGATGCCGATGATCAACGAAGCCGCGTATTGCGTGATGGAAGGCGTAGCCACTGCGGAAGCGGTGGACGAGGTGATGAAACTGGGGATGAATCATCCCATGGGCCCGCTCACCCTGGCTGACCTGATCGGGATCGATACCTGCCTGAATATCATGGAAGTGCTGCACACCGGCTTCAGCGATTCGAAGTACCGGCCGTGCCCGCTGCTGCGGAAAATGGTGGCCGCCGGATGGCTGGGACGCAAATCGGGCCGCGGGTTTTACAAATACTGAAAAGATTCTTCCAAGGAGTCATCATCATGCGCCGGATCCTGTTTCTAGCCTTGCTGGTTTCCGTGGCGCCCGCCTGCGCGGAAACGCTGATCGTCCTGAACAAAAGCGACCACAATGCCGCGCTGGTGAATCCGCAAACGCGCGAGGTGATTGCGAAATTGCCCACGGGACAAGGTCCGCACGAAGTGGCGGTGTCGAAGAATGGGCGCCTGGCGTATGTAACCAACTACGGCTCGTTCGCCATTTTTCGCGACGCGCAACAGGCCGAGCAGCGGCGCATGGAGCCGGGACACACCATCACCGTGCTCGATCTGAAAAAACGCGCGGTGGTAGCCACCTGGGACCTGGGCGAATACAAGCAGCCGCACGGCATTGCCGTGAGCAGCAACGGCAAGCGCGTCTGGGTGACGGCCGAGGCCAATCAGGCCGTGCTGGAATTGGATGCCAAGTCGGGAAAAATTCTGAATGTCTGGAAGACCGAGCAGCGCACCAGTCACATGGTGGTGGCCACGCCCAACCAGCGCAAGCTGTACGTGGCCAATATCGGTTCGGGCAGCGTCTGCGTAGTGGACCGCTCGAATCCGTTTGCCAAGTCCGCAGTGAAAACGATTGCCACCGCGCCGGGCGCCGAAGGGATTGACGTGATGCCCAATGGCCGGGCGGTGTGGGTGGTGAATCGCGCGTCTGACAGCATCTCCGAAATTGACGCGGCCACCGATACTGTGACCGCAACATTCCCCAGCCAGGGCAAGTTTCCCATTCGCGTGAAGTTCACTTCCGATGGCAAGCTGGCGCTGGTCTCGAATGCGCAGAGCAATAAGGTGACGGTGTTCGAGGTGGCCACGCGCCGGCCGCTGGGCGATATCGAGGTCGGCGTGATGCCGGTGGGCATACAGATCACGCCCGATGGCAAGCTGGCTTACGTAGCCAACACAAATGAAAACAAATTGAGCGTGCTGGAAATTTCGTCGCGCAAAGCAATCGGTACCTTTACCACGGGCACGGAACCGGACGGCATGGCTTGGGCGAAATAGCGAAGCGCGGAGCCGGTCTGGGTTCGCGATTTCGCGGGCGCGACGTAATTCTTTTCGGGGCTGGAACGTAGATCAAGCACGTCGCCAGGGTATTCCAACATGAAGGCTGCCGTGCTTGGTTTTCGAATGCACTCGGGCTGGGGAGCGCTGGTTGCCGTTTGTGCAACCAAGGGCGCGGTGGAGGTCGTGTACCGGAAGCGCATCGTCACGATGGCTCCGGGCGTCCCCGGAGCCAAACAGCCGTTTCACTTTGCGGCCAGCCTCGGCCCTCGGGAAGCAGAACGTCATATTGCAAAGTGCGCGGCCACCACCGAGGAGCTAACTCGGCAGGCAATCGAAGGTGCAGTCAGGCATCTGGGCGAAAATCACCACCGGGTGACACGCTCCGTTGTCCTGTGGGCCTCGGGGCGCCCGTTGCCGTCTCTTTCCGAGGTTCTCGCGTCGCACCCGCTGATTCATTCCGCCGAAGGAGAATTCTTTCGGGTTGCGGTTCAGAAAGCTTGTGAGCGCTTGGGGATCAAGACCATTCCAATGAAGGAACGGGAATTGGA
>CAZCNH010000146.1:0-3765 GCA_964500065.1 uncultured Acidobacteriaceae bacterium | reverse complement strand
CATCGCGGTGGATATGCTGGCCGTACCCAACGAAAGCGCGGAAAGCAATGCGAAAGAAATCGCCGACTGGCTGGAAACGCAAAACCGAAGCGACGCACGCAAGTTCATCGTGATTGGCTACAGCAAGGGCGGGCCGGATTTGCAAACGATGTTGGCGCTTTATCCGCGGGCGGCAGAACGCGTGGCGGCATTTGTCTCCGTGGCCGGCGCCATTGGCGGATCGCCGATTGCCGACGCGATGCCCGCCATCGCCGACCGCTGGACGCGCATGGCAAACTTCGGCACCTGCCGGGGCAACATGGGCGAAGCGTTCAAGAGCCTGAAGCGCGAAGTGCGCCAGGCGTTTCTGCGGCAATACCCCACGCCGCGCGTGCCCAGCTACACCATCACCGCGACATCGGGTATCGAGAACACCTCGAAAATGCTGCGTCAGACTTGGGAACTGCTGGCGGCGTATGACAACCGGCAAGACGGTCAACTAACCAAGGCCGACGCGACCATTCCCGGCGGGTATTTCCTCGGTACCGTGCTTGCCGACCACTTTGCGGTGGCCCTGCCGCTGGCGAACGACCCCAACTTCGGCGCCATGGCCGACCGCAACCGTTACCCGCGCACCGCGCTGCTCGAAGCCATGGTGCGCTTCGTGGTGAAAGACCTCGCCTCCCGCGAATAGCGGAGATTGCATGAGCAGGAGCCGTTTCTCTGCAAATCTCTGTGTGCCCTGCGCCTCCGCGTTGTCCGCTGACTATATGATTCTCTTCGCCAAGAGGTATCGCTCGATCAACTGGCGGATGTTGGCGCGGAAGATTTTTGCTGCTGGCGATAGCGTTCGAGAGCGCGGCCGAGTGTTTCGAAGAAGCGCTCTGGCTTGTCCATATCCAGCCAATAGCCACGGCACCATCCCGGGCCACGGCGCCACACTTTGATTAGGGTGCGAGGCCCGGTGAAAGTCATCGCCGCAGCCTCTCCCAGTTTCTTGAAGCGCATGCCCAAGCCTGCGCGAAATTCAAACCACGACAGGAAAAGAGAACGCCAGCTCTTTCGGTAAGAAACCAGTTCGGCGCCTTCGATTTGGTCAAACGGGATGTCCAGTGTGCGCCAGCGGCCCTTGGCCCGAAGCTTGTGGGGATAAATGACAAAGGACCAGTGTGTGGCCCGAAAGACGACCAGTGCCACCATGGCCGCGGAATAGAAAACGAAGACTGAGAAAAAGAGAACGGCATTTCTTTCGAGCCGGGCCGGGATGCCGGCCATGGCGGTGCCGACCAGCACCGCGGCAAGACATGTGGCGAAAATGACCAATCCTACGGTCAGCAAGTACTTCCACTTTCCGCGCAATTCCGTGCGCGCTTGATACAGCATCCTGCGGGAGGGCCGCGTGCGCGGAGGGCAGGTCTTTTCTGCCAGGAGAGTTTCCAACGCCGCACGGACTTCCCCGGCGGTTTGATATCTCTCCGCAGGATCTTTGTTGAGGCAACGCTGGATGGTGGCCTGAAGCCCCGGTGGGGTGTCCGCGGGCAGGGGCGCTGGCGAACCGCGAAGGATCGCTGCGCTGATATCGAATCCCGTCAGGCCGGAGAACGGCAGCCCCCCGGCAACCATCTCTTGGAGCAAGACCCCCAGCGCCCAGATGTCACTGCGGGGCGAAGCGGGTTCCGCGCGCAGTAGCTCCGGCGCCAGGTAGTGCAGTGTGCCGACAATCACGCCGCGCTCGGCAAAGGACTGCCGAGAACGGGTGGCGTCCAAGGCCTGCTCCTGTTCGAGGTGCGCCGCCAAGCCAAAATCCAACACCTTGGCGCGCCCATCGCGGCGGACCATCACATTGGAGCTTTTCAGGTCGCGATGCAGGAGGCCGTTCGTGTGAGCGTGCGACAAGGCGTCGGCGATCTGTGCGCTGTACCGCACAGCGGTCTGCGGCGGGAGGCCGTCAGCCGGAATCAGAGCGGAGAGCAGGCTCCCGTCCACAAATTCCATGGCAATGTAAGCCCGGCCGTCGGCCTCTCCCACGTCGTAAATGGTGCAAATGTGGGGATGGTTCAGGGAAGAAGCGGACTGCGCTTCGGTCCGGAGGCGGGCGCGAGCGTGGTCGTCCCGGATTGCGTCGTCCGGCAGAACCTTGAGCGCCACATCACGCTGCAGCCGGTCATCGCGGGCACGATAAACCACACCCATTCCCCCAGCACCTACTCTTTCCAGGATGCGGTAGGGGCCAAGGGTCTTTCCCACCATGGTAGGCCTCTTGGCGGGGGATGATAGGGCGCGCCTGCGGCGAAGTCAATCAACACACCGGGATTTGCCATAACTACGGCCCGTCGTCACGCGCGGGGATGGGCTTTGTCGTATACCTCCATCAACTGGCGGATGGAGGCGTGCGTGTATTTCTGTGTGGTGGAAAGCGAACTGTGGCCCAGCAATTCCTGAATCGCGCGCAGGTCCGCGCCATCGGCCAGCAAGTGGGTGGCAAAGGCGTGGCGCAGCGAGTGCGGATGCAGGTCCCAGTTGATGTTAGCGAGCCGCACGTATTTCTTGACGATGCGCCCCACGGAGCGTTCCGTGAGCCGCCGGCCCGCGTAATTGAGAAACACGGCGGGAATCTCCGCGGAGAGGCGGGCCTTGCGCAGCAATTCCGCGCGCACCGGCCAATAGGCATCGAGCGCCGCTTCGGCCTTGCCGCCGAAAGGCACAATGCGCTCCTTGCGGCCCTTGCCGCGCACGCGCAGGAGTTGCTCGCTGCGGTCAATATCGGAAAGATCAAGGCCGGTCAGTTCGCTGACGCGCAGGCCGGAAGCGTAGAGCAATTCAAGAATGGCGCGGTCGCGGCGCACCAGCAGGCGCGATTCCTCGTCGTCGGCGCCGGGCCGCTTGTGCAGATTGCGTTCACCGGGCTTCGCCTTGGGCGTGCGTTTTTCCTCTTGGCGCGCCAGGGAATCGAGAAACGAATTGATCTCTTCCGCCGTGAGCACGCTGGGCACGCGCTTCGGCAGCTTCGGCGTGGCCACCAGACGCGCCGGGTTCTGCTTGAGCCGCCCATCGCGCACGCAGAATTTGAAAAAACTGCGCAGCGCGGCCAGCTTGCGCGCAACCGAAGCCTTGGCCAGATGTTCCGTGTGCAGCTTGCCGAGGTATTCGCGGATCACGCGGTGGTCGATGCGCTCGAGCGGCATGCCGCGCGTGCCCGCCGGCGCCACGTAATCGGCGAATTGCTCGAGGTCAGCCTGGTAATTGCGCAGCGTGTGCGGCGAGGCGTTGCGCGCGTCGCGCAAGTACTGCAAATAGTGGGTAATCTCCTCCCGCATGAAAATCATTGTAACCGCTTCCGGGCTGGCTCCGTTTTCCATTTTCCCTTTTCCATTTTCTGCGTTAGGATGCGCACATGCTTACATTGAAAACGGCATTATTTGCGGCATTAATTGCGACCACGGCGTGGTTCTTGTGGGCGTGGTGGAGCCTCGCGCAGAAGAAGAAAGTCGAAGTGCCCGGCGAAAAAAGCCACACGTGGTATCACTCCATCGTGGCGTTTGTGATGTGCTTCTTCGATACGCTGGGCATCGGCAACTTCGCCACCACCACGGCGGCATTCAAGTTCCGCGGCAGCATTCCCGACGAGAAAATTCCCGGCACATTGAACATCGGCTACGCGCTGCCCACGGTGGCGCAAGCGCTGATCTACATGACCATTGTGCAAGTGGACGTGTGGACACTGGTGCTGATGATCGCCGCGTCTGTGGCCGGCGCGTGGCTGGGTGCGGGCGTCGTGTCTCATTG
>CAZCNH010000145.1:0-3987 GCA_964500065.1 uncultured Acidobacteriaceae bacterium | reverse complement strand
GGCGCCATCTCCATGGTGCGGCGGTTGTGGGTGATGATGATGAACTGCGTATCGCCGCTCATTTCCGCCAGTAGTTTATTGAAGCGGCCCACGTTGGCTTCGTCGAGCGGAGCATCCACTTCGTCGAGGATGCAGAACGGGCTCGGCGTGTAGCGGAAGATGGCGATCAACAGGGATACGGCCGTCAGTGCTTTTTCGCCGCCGCTCAGCAGGAGAACGTTCTGCAAACGCTTACCCGGGGGCGAGGCGATGATGTCAATGCCTGGCTCGCCGCTGCTATCGGCTTCGCCAAGACGCATTTCCGCGTGGCCGCCGCCGAACAGGGTGATAAACGCCTGGGTAAAGTTGCGGTTGATCACTTCAAAGGCATCTTTGAATTTCTGCGTGCAGGTTTCGTCGAGCTCGGTGATGGTGGCCCTGGTGTCTTCGATGGACTTGACCAGGTCGTCGCGCTCGCGCGTCAGGAAGGTGAAGCGCTGCTCGCATTCCTGGTATTCTTCGAGCGCCATCATGTTCACCGCGCCCATGGCTTCGATCCTGGCTTTCATGTCCTTGTAGCTGGCGTCCGCAGCGGCTAATTCCTCGCCGGTAAGCAGCGCAGTCTCTGTGGCCAGCAGGTCTTCGGGATGGACGTTCACTTCGCTCAGGCACGTTTCCCGCAGGTGGTTGCGGTCCGATTCGTTGCGGGCGCGATCCACTTCGTGATGGCTGCGCTGCTCGCGCAGATCGCCCAGTTGCTGGCGGGTGAGCCGCAGCGTGTCTTCCAACTGTACCGTGCGCACCCGTGACAGCTCGAATTCCTGCTCGAGCGCGACCTTCTCCACGCTGAGCCGCTCTTTTTCCGCAGCGAGGTTTTGCACTTGTCCCAGCAACTGTTCGGTTCCGGTATGCAGTTCGCTCTCTTCCCGGGCGATGGCGTCGCGTTGCTGGATCAGGGCGGATTCGCGTTCGCGCGCTTCGGCAACCTCGGCGGCCAGCCGTGAAGCAACCGCTTCGGCCTGCGCCAGCCGCTCGGCCATGGTGGCCAGTTCCGAGCGCCGCGCCGCCGCTTCTTCCTGCCGCAATGCGATTTCCATGCGCAAAGCGTTAACGCGGTCGGCGGCCTGCATGGCTTCGGATTCGGCGTCGGCGCGCGATTGTGTTGCTCCCTCGCGCAAGCCACGAGCCTGTTCGGCGCGACGGCGGGCCGATTCCGTTTCCACGCTGAGCCGGGCGATTTCCACCTGCGTTTCCCGCAGTTGCTGTTCGACGCGGTCGAAATTCATGCGGCTGGCGTCGCGCAGGTGGGTGGCGCCCACCAGATCCTTAGCCGCGGCCAGATGATCGGCGGAAGCGATTTGCAGGGCGCGTTCCCGCGTTGCCAATTCCTGGTTCAGCCAGTCCAGGCCGGCCTGCGATTCGGCGACGGCACTGGCCAGCCGGGCCACTTCCGTTTCGATGCCGCGCAACTCGCGCTTCATGGCCAGCGGACCGGCCTCCACCGCGCGGCCACCGGTCACCGTGCGGCCGTGGTAGCAGGTGCCATCAGGCGCCACGAACTGGAACTGGCGGTGCTCCCGGGCCAGCGATTCGGCGCGTTCGGTGGAATCCACCAGAAACGCAGAGCGCAGCCGGGGCAGAAATTCCTTGGCGATTTCGCCCAGCGGGTCGCGGAAGTTCACCACACGATCCAGGCGGGCAACCACGCCATGCTCGGCAGCAAACGGCACGGGCACATCGCTGGCCGCCAGGTTCAATTGGTTCAGCGAATCCACGAAAAACGTGGCGCGTCCCCCGACGTCGTTGCGCAGCAGGGAAATGCCGGCGCGCGCATGATCGAACGTTTCCACCACCACAAATTCCAATTCTTCCCGCAGGAATTGCTCGACCGCGGCTTCGTGGCGTTCTTCCACGTCTGCGTAATCGGCCAGCAAGCCCACGGCGCGGAAGGAGTGGGGGGGCTCGCCGCCGTTGGATGCGAACAGTTTCTGGACCGAATCGGTGGTGTAGGCGCGGTCGTTCAGGATGTCCTCAAGGGAACTGAGGCGCGCGCGGGCGGTGGCCAGGTTCTGGCGCAAGCCGTCGTGCCGCTCGGTGGTTTCAGCGCGGCGCTGCTTCAATTCAGCGATGCGCGCCTGCTCGGCGTGCATGGCTTCTTCCATGCGCGCGGCGGTCACGGTGGCGTGCTGAAAGTTCGCTTCACTCTGGTCGCAACGCTCGCGGTGCAGTCCCAGTTCCTCCAGCAACAGGCGCTCGCCGGTTTCGGCCTTGGCGCGGGATTCAGTGAAATGGGCGTAGGCGACTTCTGCTTGCGCTTGCTCGCCGTGCAGGCGGTTCAGTTCATCGCCCAGGTTCTGCGCCGAGCGGCGAAGGTGAGCAATGCGTTCTTCGGCTGCAGCTTGCTCGTTCTGCGACGACTGGATGGCAGCGGCAAGTTCGGCGACCGCGGCTTCCGCGCGCTGGGTTTCTTCACGAAGGGAGGTGACGCTTGCGGCGTGCTCCTGCGCGTGCGCGACGACCTGCGCGGCCTGGACCGCGATCCCATCGAGTTCAGCGGTGAGCTGCGCGGCGCGCTGCTGCATTTCCCGCACGCGCTCGCGGTTGAAACCGATGCGGTTTTCCGCGCGGTCGAGTTCGAGCGTGCATTCGCCCAGCAGATTGGCGTTGCGGCGCAGCTCGCCTTCCAACTCATAGAGCCGCGCTTGCAAACGTTCCTGCTCGCCTTCCAACTGCTGCAGGCTTGCGGCGGATACCTGCTCGGCTGCCGCAGCTTCGTTCAGCAGGTGCGCGATGCGGTCCGCTTCCTGCTCGAGTTCGCGGGCCTTGCTGGCCAGCACGGTGCGCTGGATGCCGCGCATCGCTTCGCGAATCTCCGCGTAGCGGCGGGCCTTGGAGGCCTGGCGCTTCAGCGAGCCCAGTTGCTTTTCCACTTCCACCAGGATGTCGTTCACGCGGGAAAGATTGAGCTTGGACGATTCCAGCTTGGCTTCGGCCAGGCGGCGCTTGGTCTTGTATTTGGAAACGCCCGCAGCCTCTTCAATGATGGCGCGGCGATCCATCGGCTTCGAGCTGAGGATTTGCCCGATGCGTCCCTGCTCGATGATGGCGTAGGATTCCGGTCCCAGCCCGGTGCCCATGAACAATTCTTGAATGTCGCGCAGGCGGGCCACTTTGCCGTTGATCAGGTAGTCGCTGGCGCCGGAACGATACAGGCGGCGGCCAATCACCACCTCGCCCGGCTTCAAGTGCATCGAGGGTCTGGGCAGCTTCAGTTTCTTCCGGCCCTTCACCGGCTCGAGTGTTTCCACATTCGAATGTGCTTCCCCGGCAGATGCGGCTTCGGCGTGCTCGATGCTACCCTCCGGCGCGGGTTCCCCTTCTGCTTGCTCCGCCATCGCGTTTTCCGCCGCAGGCGGTTCAGATGCTTCTTCCGCTTCCTGCTTTTCCATCACAAAGGCTGCGGCATCAGCCAATTCAGGGTCCACCAGCGTGAGGGAAACTTCCGCGAAGCCCAGCGGCGGACGCTTGGCTGTGCCGTTGAAGATGCAGTCGGTCATGCGCATGGCGCGCAGCGACTTGTGGCTCTGCTCGCCCAGCACCCAGGAAATGGCGTCCACCACATTCGACTTGCCGCAGCCGTTAGGCCCGACAATTGCGGTGATGCCGTTTCCGCTGAAGGTCAGATGGGTCTTCTCGCAGAACGACTTGAATCCCAGCATTTCCACTTTGCGAAGTTTCAGCACGTGTGGCCTTTCCCCCTGGTCCCCTGAGTTCGGTCCGTTGTAGCAGAGTGACGGCTGCTTGTCATTCAGAACTAGAGCCGTTATCCACAGGCTTAGTTCCTAGCCTTTTGCCCCTAACCCCTGCATTTGCACCACATCCGAACGCACCCAGAGACGGGTTCACGTTTCCTCAACTGGAGGTTTTGCCGAGACACAAACGTTGGAGGGTCGCTTCTCAGTGGCCCAGCCGCCTGGCGCATTCCGGATGGCGGTACGGGAGGAAAAT
>CAZCNH010000144.1:0-4237 GCA_964500065.1 uncultured Acidobacteriaceae bacterium | reverse complement strand
TCACGCGGCCGGCGAGATCCGCGTCGTTTTCCAGCAGCGCCTGCGTGGCCTGATGCACCGCGCGTTCGGCCAGGCTGCCCATCCACAGCAGGCGTTCTTTCAGAGATTCAAGCTCCTGCTCAAAGTGTCGTTCCATGTTCCGTCCGGGCCAAGCGGCCAAGGCCTCCTCGTCATCCAAATCTTCCGGTGATGTACGACTCGGTACGCGAATCAGCCGGAGTGGTGAATAACTGCCGCGTGGGGTTGAATTCCACCAGCACGCCGTTCAGCAGGAACGCGGTGAAATCGCTCACGCGGGCGGCCTGCTGCATGTTGTGGGTCACGATCACGATCGTGTAATCCTTCTTGAGCTCGAACATCAGCTCTTCGATCTTGGCGGTGGAAATCGGATCCAGCGCCGATGCCGGCTCATCCATCAACAGCACTTCGGGCCGCACGGCGAGCGCGCGGGCGATGCACAACCGCTGCTGCTGCCCGCCGGAAAGTTGCAGGGCGTTGCGGCTCAGATTGTCGCTTACCTCTTCCCACAAAGCGGCCTGCTTCAGCGCCTGTTCCACGCGTTGATCCATTTCCGCGCGCGATTTCACCAGCGCATTGATGCGCAGCCCGTAGGCCACGTTGTCGTAAATGGATTTGGGAAAAGGGTTGGGCTGCTGGAAAACCATGCCCACTCGCTGCCGCAACTGAATCACGTCGGTCCCGCGGCCGTAGACATCCTGTCCATCCAGCGTGATTATCCCGGCGATACTGAAGCCCGGAATCGAGTCGTTCATGCGGTTCAGGGTGCGCAGCAGCGTGGACTTGCCGCAACCGGAAGGGCCGATGATCGCGGTCACCAAGTTCTTGCAAAAGGGAAGTGTCACGCGATCCACGGCTACTCGTTGCCCGTATTTTACCGTGACTTCATCGGCATGAAGTTTTGCTTCCAGGGCCGCGAGCGGGGCGGCCGCGCCAGGCGCCGTGGGCTGGATGCGCGTTTTGATGGATGGAAAATCGCGAGTGGAGGTCATGATCATCGGTTCCCCGCGGCACTGAACGCCGCGCGCAGGCGTGAACGCAGCAGAATCGCAACCCCGTTCAGCAGGAAAGTCAAAATCAAAAGCACCAGCACGGTGGAGTACAGAACCGGCTTGGTCGCCTCCACGTCCGGTGATTGCGTCGCCATCACGAATACGTGATAGCCCAGATGCATGAATTGATCGCTCAGGCTCGAGGGCAAATGCGGAAGAAAATAGGCAGCACCCACAAAGAGCAGCGGCGCTACTTCACCGGAAGCGCGGCTGACCGCCAGGATGGTACCGGTGAGCACGCCGGGCAATGCTTGCGGCAACACCACGCGGAAAATCGTTTGTGCGCGCGTGGCTCCCAGGGCGTAGCTGGCGTCGCGATAGACTTGCGGGACCGCGCGCAAGGCTTCTTCCACGCTGACAATCACAGTCGGCAGGGTGAGCACGGCCATGGTCAAGGCGGCCCATAGCAGCGCCGGCTGGCCGTAATGCAATTGCCCCTCGTAGAAGGTACGATCCACGCCCCGGCCGATGAACTGCACAAAAAAACCCAAGCCAAACAGGCCGAATACAATCGAAGGGACCCCGGCGAGGTTATCCACGGCCTGCCGCGTGGCGCGATAGAAGAAGGAATTTCGGTTGGCATACTCCGAGAAGTAAATCGCGACGCAAACGCCGAAGGGAACGCCCGCCAGCGTAGTCAGGAATACAAGAAGACATGTACCGAAGATGGCTGGGAAGATTCCGCCCGCGGTCATGCCCTGCCTGGGTTCCGCGGTCAGGAACTCAATGGAAAGTTTTTCCGTGCCGTGTTGCATGATGTTTCCGAGGATGATGCCGAGAAATACCAGGATCAGGATCACGGCCATGCCGGTGAGACCGACAAGGGCCTTGTCCACGGGGCGGCGCTGCAGCGGATGCCTCACCGGCCCCCTCCTGTGAGCCGCTGGCGCAACCGGCCCACCATGTAGGTTCCAAAGGCGTTCAGGGTGAACGTAATTGCGAACAGCAGCGTGCCGATGAAAAACAAAACGTGATAATGGGCTTCGCCAAAAACCACTTCCGCAAGCTCGGCGGCGACGCTGGCGCTCAGCGTGCGCACTGATTCGGTGAAATTCCAGGAAGTGATGGCGGCGTTGCCCGAAGCCATCAACACAATCATGGTTTCCCCCATGGCGCGCCCAAACCCCAGAACAAATCCCGCGAAGATTCCCGGCAGGGCAGCGGGGAGCACCACGTTCCACGCCGTCTGCCAGGGGGACGCCCCCAGAGCCAGCGACGCATTCCGGTAGCTGCGGGGAACGGCTGACAACGCGTCTTCACTAATGGTGTAGATGATCGGGATCACCGCCAGGCCCAGCGCCACGCCGGCATTCACCGCGTTCAGCCGGAAATCAAAACCAAACGTGTCTTGCATCCAGGTCGCCAGAACAATCAGGGCGAAAAAGCCCAGGACTACCGAAGGTATGCCGGCCAGCATTTCGATGGCCGGCTTGATAAATTCACGAAGCCAGCGCGGCGCAAATTCCGTGCTGAAGACCGCCGCCAGGACGGCAAGCGGCGTGGCAAATGCCATGGCGATGAGGGTGACCTTCAAGGTGCCCAGCAGCAGGGGCATCAGGCTGTACTTGGGCTCGCTCGAAACCGGCTGCCAGACATACGGCAAAGGAGCTTCCGGAGTGCCGTAGTTTTGCGGCAGCATCATTTTACTGATGGTCACTTCCTTTTGTATCTCGCTGCTGAAAAAGACCGGCAGGGCTTCGCGGCCCACAAAAACAAAAATCAGGAAAATCAAAGAAATGGCCATAAAGGCCGCGCCATAGATCAACCGCTGAACCACGAGATTGGCGCGCTTGCGCCGCGCCAGCTCGCGAACAGCCCGGTTATTTTCCGCGATGTGAGGAACTCGATTCATGAATTAAAACCCACCGCTACCCGAACGCGCTCTGCTTGGGCAGCGGGGACCGGGGCAGGCTATCTGCCGGCCTTGGCTTTTCCTTTTGCCTGGCCGCCAAGTTTTGCGGCAGAAGCTAGACGGTCATTCTCATTCAGCGGGTAGTAACCCACATTCTCGACGACTTTCTGTCCTTCCTTCGAAACGACCCAGTCTGCAAGGTTCTTCAAGTCTCCTTGCGGCGCTCCGGCGAAATACCAGTAGAGGAAGCGGCTGATGGGATACTTGCCCTGCAGCACGTTTTCCATGCTGGGCTCGATGGCAGGGGACTTGTCGTCCTTTTTGACGCGCAGGTGCTTGATGCCCTTGCCGTAGGCGATGCCGCCGTAGCCGATGCCGCGGGTATCTTTCGAGACCGCGTTAATCACGGCCGCGGTGCCGGGCAGGGTTTGCGCGGTGGGGAAGAAGTCGCCATTTTCGAGCACGTGTTCCTTGAAGTAGGCATACGTGCCGGAGTTGTTTTCGCGGCTGTACAGGATGATGCGCCCTTCTTTCCCGCCCACGTCTTTCCAATTCTTCACCGCGCCGGTGTAGATTGCTTTCAGTTGCGTGAGGGTGATCTCCGAGATGGGGTTGCCCTCGTGAACATAGACCGCCAAGCCATCTACGGCTACGGCCAGCTCCAGCACGTCCTGCCCGCGACGGTTCTTGGTATTTTCCCTTTCACTGTCGCGCATCGGACGCGAGGATTCAGCGATGTCGGTGGTGCCGTTAATCAGCGCAGCGATTCCCGTACCGGAACCACCGCCGGTGACCTGAATGCTGACGCCGCTGTTCTTCTGCATGTAGACCTCAGCCCACTTCTGGCCGAGGATCACCATCGTGTCGGACCCTTTGATGGTGATATTGCGCGCCTGGGCATACAGGCCCGCGGCCAGAACGACCCCGGCGAGGGAGCCGATCATCACTCGCTTCCAGTGCTTCATTGCTTTGTCCTCTCCTTGAGTTTTCTAGTCCATTGTCGGATGGCAATGTGACGGCGGTGTGACGCTGCAACTCACTTTGAATCAGTGTGTTACCTGCCACTCCAAACCGTTGAATCAAAACCGGTAAATGAAATCGAACTGCATCCGTTTCAGCACGTTGTCCTTGCAGCCGGCAAACGGCGCCGCATTGCACGGACCGCCGGCGATGGCGCGCTTGCCGCCGGGGACCAATCCGATGTTGTCCTGGGCGTTGACGACCCGTCCCAGCCATAGCGCGTAATTTAGAGACACATTCGAAAGCCACTGGTAGTTGAAGTTCAAGCGGTGTTGCGCCAGGTTGCTGCCTGCGC
>CAZCNH010000143.1:0-4248 GCA_964500065.1 uncultured Acidobacteriaceae bacterium | reverse complement strand
TCGTTCACGTCGTATTTCAATTGCAGGGCCACCGGGTCGCCGCACTTGTTGCAGAACGTGGGGGTGTTCTTGTTGAACGTGCCGCACTTGCCGCAGAGCACGTCGCCCGTCTTATACGGGTTGGTGACCACCGAAGCCCCGCACCCGCGGCAGGTGGCGCGCAGGTGGTGCAGGCCCTTCAGATTGCCGCACTTGCACTCCCAGTTGCCGATCGCGTAATCCACAAAATCGAGTTGCGAGAGCCCGCGAAAGTCCTGAATCGGGAATACCGAGGTGAACACCGACTGCAAGCCGTTGTCTTCGCGCTCGCTGGGCAACAGGTCCATCTGCAGAAAGCGCTGGTACGACTTCTTCTGCACTTCAATCAAATTGGGAATCTGAATAGTGGTCTTGATCTTGGAAAAATTCAGACGTTCCCGTTCCCGGACATGATGGCTGCCGTTCTGCATGGAATGACCTCGCGCCCTGCGCCGGCCCGCCGCGGGATGCGGCGAGCCGGGATGAGATTGCGTTTCACCCGAAGGGATGACCGGCCTACTGGCCGGGAAACCCGGCTATATAGCCGTGAAAAAAGAAAAGACACAAAGCCACAAGCGGTTTCCGCCTTTCGCAGGCGGGCAACCGCTGTGGCCAGTTCGTATGCGCCGTTGTCTTCTTCCGCAGTGGATCGTCTCCGGCGCGCGCCGCACTACTTCACGTCGACTTTGGCGCCGGCTTCTTCAAACTTCTTCTTGATGGTCGCGGCTTCGTCCTTGTTCACGCCTTCCTTCACGGTCTTGGGCGCGCCATCCACCAGGTCCTTGGCTTCTTTCAAGCCCAGGCTGGTCACTTCGCGAACCACCTTAATGACGTTGATTTTGTTCGCGCCCACATCGGTGAGCACGACGGCAAACTCGGTCTTTTCTTCCGCCGGAGCTGCTGCCGCGCCACCCGCCGCCGCGCCGCCCGCCATCATCACCGGGGCAGCCGCTGCAGCCGAGACGCCGAACGTCTCTTCCATCTTCTTCACCAGATCCGAGGCCTCCAGCAGCGTAAGGCCCTTGATCTCTTCCAGGATCGTTTCAACCTTCGACATGACTTTTTCCTTCCTCCTCGAAAATGAAAAACTGAAATTCTTGGCAAACCCAGAACTCGATTTATTCCGCGAACTTCTTTTCCTTCACTGCTTCGCTGGTGACCACCGCCAGGTTCCGGGCCACGCCCGCCATCGCTGATGCAATGCGCTGCGCCGGGGCGTTCAGCAGGAACATGATCTTGCTCATCAACTCATCGCGCGAAGGCAGGTTGGCAAGCTGGTTGATCTCGTTCAGCGAGATCACCCGCCCTTCCACCACGCCCATGCTGAATTGAAATGCCGGGACATCCTTTGCGACTTTGGTCAGCACTTTGGCCAGCGCCACCGGGTCGGTGGTGGTGTAGGCGATGGAATTCGCGCCCGTCAAGTTCTTCAGGATGGGCTCCGCGGGGGTGCCCTGCGCCGCGCGCTCGGCTACGGTGTTCTTCACCACTTTGTAACGGCCGCCGGCGGATTCCACCGCGCGGCGCAATTTGGTGTCATCCGCCACCGTGATGCCTTTGAACGTGGAAAGAATCACCGTGGAAACGCGGGCCAGTTCCGCCTTCAGCGCTTCTGCTTCCTGAACTTTTTCCGATTTCTTTTTCATTTCTCTTTTCTCCAGCCCGTTCGGTTACGCCACCGTGTGCGCGGCTTCGATTTCCGCCAGGTCCAGCGGCACGCCCGGCCCCATGGTCGAGGTCAAAGTGACCTTCTTCATGTAACGTCCCTTGGCCGCGGCGGGCTTGGCCTTGTGAATCGCGGAAAGCAGGGCATGCGCATTTTCCGCGAGCTTGGCGGCATCGAAGCTGATCTTGCCCACCGCCGAATGAACGATGCCGGCTTTATCCACGCGGAATTCAACCTTCCCGCCCTTCACTTCTTTCACAGCCTTGGCCACTTCGAAGGTAACCGTGCCGGTCTTGGGGTTCGGCATCAGCCCGCGGGGGCCCAGCACCTTGCCCAGGCGCCCGGCAGACTTCATCATGTCCGGCGTGGCGATCACCGCGTCAAAATCGGTCCAGCCTTCCTGAATTTTCTGCACCATGTCGTCGCCGCCCACCAGGTCGGCGCCGGCGTCCTGCGCTTCCTTCATTTTTTCGCCGCTCGCCAGCACCAGCACGCGCACCGTCTTGCCCAGCCCGTGCGGCAGGACCACGGTGCCGCGAACCACTTGATCGGAATGCTTCGGGTCAACCCCCAGGTTGACCGCAATCTCGACGGTTTCGTCGAACTTGGAGAACTTCACCTTCTTCAGAAGTTCAGCGGCTTCCTGAATCTTGTACGGGCGCGCCTGCACCTGCTTGCGCGCGTTTTCGACTTTCTTTCCCGGTTTGCGGCTCATCTTTTTCTACTCGCTCTTCCCGCTTGAATTTTGAATCATGCTGGGTTTGAGACTGCGCATCTCAAATCCGAATCTCCTAGCCTTCGACGACTTCCAGGCCCATGTTGCGGGCCGTTCCCATGATGGTACGCATCGCGGCATCCAGGTTCGCGGTGTTGAGATCCACCATTTTCACCTTGGCGATTTCTTCCACCTGCTTCCTGGTGATCTTGCCCACCTTGTTGCGGTTGGGCTCCGCGGAGCCTTTCACGATGCCCGCGGCCCGCTTCAGCAATTCCGAAGCCGGAGGCGTCTTAAGGATGAAGGTGAAGGTACGATCGCTGTAAATCGTGACCAGCACCGGAATGATCATCCCTTCCGGCTCCTTCGACGTCTTGGCGTTGAACTGCTTGCAGAAATCCATGATGTTCACGCCATGCGGGCCGAGCGCGGTGCCCACGGGGGGCGCCGGCGTGGCTTTGGCCGCAGCCAATTGCAATTTCACAGTTGTTTGAATCTTCTTCGCCATCTCTCGTCCTCACTGCGTTGCGCTATTGCGCAATCTTCTCCACTTCCGCGAAGTCCAGCTCGACCGGCGTCGAGCGTCCGAAAATCGTTACGGAAACTTTCAGGGTGCTGCGGTCCGGATTGACGTCTTCCACCATGCCGTTGAAATTCGCGAACGGCCCGCTGACGATCTTCACCTGCTCGTTGCGCTCGAAGGTCAGCTTCGGCTTGGGCTTGTCGGTCGGAGTGGCCATGCGGTTCAGCACGGTGTTCACTTCGTCCTCGGTCAGCGGGGTGGGCGTTTGCCCGGAGCCTACAAACCCGGTCACGCGCGGCGTGCTGCGCACCACGTGCCAGGTATATTCGTCCATTTCCATTTCCACCAGCACGTAGCCGGGGTAGAACATCCGCGGCGAAACCACTTTCTTGCCGCCGCGCACTTCCACCACGTCTTCGGTGGGGATCAGCACCTGGCCGATCTTGTCCTGCAGGCCGTACGCGGCCACGCGGCTTTCGAGGCTTTCCTTCACCTTCTTCTCAAAGCCGGAGTAGGTGTGAACGATGTACCAGTTTTTGGACATGACGTTTGTTATTTGAATACTCCCAACACGCGCTGCACCACCCAACTGGACAGCATGTCGACTACGAACAGGAATGCGCCAAATACGAAAATCGTGATGACCACCACCACCGTGGTGGATTTCACGTCATCCTTCGTCGGCCAACTCACGTGCTTCAGTTCGACCCGGGCCTCGTGCACGAACTGCCGAAACCGCTTCGGATATCCGCCCAGCCGGGAAAAGAAGCTGCCGACGGCCCCGCTTTCGGACTCGCTGGCTCGACCCCTTGTGATTTCTTCACGCTCTGCCATCGTCGTTGGCACCGTACCCGCTCCTCGCAACTGCGACCGTCACCGCTTCAATCCTGGCGGGGGAGGAGGGATTCGAACCCCCACATCCGGTTTTGGAGACCGGCGGTCTGCCGTTGGGCCTACTCCCCCTGCTTGAACTCCCAATCCCAAACGCGACGTCTCAAATTCACTGACCCGCCCGACGGCGTCTCCAGCCGCTCTACTTCGCTTCCTTGTGGCCAGTGTGCTTGCGGCACGTATTGCAGAACTTGCGCACCTCGAGCCGCTCGGAATGTTTCTTCCGGTTCTTGGTTGTGGTGTAGTTCCGGTTCTTACAATCGTTGCACTGCAGCGTAATCATTTCCCGCATGGTCTTCGCCCTTCACTCCGAACTCGCAGCATCGGCGTCTGGCCGGCTGTTCTCTTGCACCACCACCGGCCGGAGGCCGGCAATCCCCTACTCGATGATATCGGTCACGGCGCCGGCGCCGACGGTGTGGCCGCCTTCGCGGA
>CAZCNH010000142.1:0-4343 GCA_964500065.1 uncultured Acidobacteriaceae bacterium | reverse complement strand
GAAAGCCACTGGTAGTTGAAGTTCAAGCGGTGTTGCGCCAGGTTGCTGCCTGCGCGAAGGTCGCTTTCGTTGAATGCGGTGATTACCGAGTCGCGTTCGATGCGGGCAAACGTGTATCCAAATTGAATGTCTTTGACCTCGGAAAGCCGCCCGAATTGGACTTCCGCCCAGTAGGCGCTGCGTTCCGGATTGTGTTGGAAGCCGGTGGGTGCCGCTGTGCCATTCTGGATGATGCGTTGGGCGCGCGTATTGTTGTTGAAATCGAACGTAATGTTTACAGGCCAGCGGGCATGACCGGTGTTCACGCCGAGAGTCAGGATCGTGTCGAGGTACAGGAATCGCGAGCAATAGCCAACCGTTGCCCCCGTCGTGTTGGTGCGAATGCAATTTGTAATGGGTTGATTGCCAGTAAGGTTGTTGCTTAGAGACGCGGTTGCGGCGCTTGCTGAATGAGCCTGCGCGATGAAGTCCGCGTTCACAAAATTGATGCCTGCGATGTTCACGCCGAGGTTCAGGCGCTCGCCAAGTTTCCAGCGCGTCTGCAATTGCCCCCCGGCGATGAAGGCATCGTAGCCATCGGCGCGCACTCCGGTGGTGCTGCTGGTCGAGCCGCCGCGCTCGAAGAAGGGAAGGTGGAACCCGACCAGCGTGACTCCCTTGAATATTTCCGATTTGCTGTCCCAGTTCAGCCGGGTATAGAGGCCTTCCGGGTTCATGTCGTTATCAAACGTGAGCCCGGTGCGGATCCAGGGATAAGCGAACTTGCCCAGGCCGAATTGCGCATGATTCTTCGCCCACTTCGGGGTGTATTGCAGGAAGTAGCGGTCAAAGCCGACGGTTTTGCGGTTGAAGAAGCCAGTCAGCGTTTGATTGGTGGAAATAGGGTCCTCCAACGAACCGGTAGCGAAGGTGATGCCGCCATAAATCTGGTCGCTGATATTGCCCTGCAGGTTCACGCGGCCACGGAAGCGCTGCCGTTGCCGGGTAGTTTGCTGGGCCTGGATAAAAGGCTCATAGCGGAAACGCAGGTCGCCGCTGAACCGGAAATTCCCCAATTGGCGGAATTTCCCCTCGTTGGTGCGGTTCTGCGACGTGACGTCGGTGGAAAGCTGGCTGACCCGCGTCTGCAAAGCGTTCGTGCTGTCGGCCACGGCCTCGATCTGCTTTTCGAGCAATTCCACTTGGGATTTTTGCTCTTGTGACGAAGCAGGGGAAGAAGGCAGGGCCGCTGGGGCAGCCGGGGCGGAAGCGGCGACGGTCGCTGCAGCTACGAGCAGTTCCATCTGCGCGAGCTTCTCCGCCTGTGCGCTGAGTTCGGCGCGTTGTGCTTCGATTTCTTTACGCTGCTCCAGCACCAGGGAGCGCAGTTCCTCCAGCGCCGCAAGAACTTCGCCGGCTTTCGGCGCCGATTCCCTTGCCGCTGCTTCCCGGCTCGATTTTGTGTCCGACCCCGACCGCTCTTTCCTTTTCTCGGCGGATCGGGCCGCGGGAGCCATCCCCAAAAGCAAGCTCGCACATAGCGCTGGCCGCAACAATCGACGCATTTTCTTCCTCCTCAGGCACAACCGGTCATTCGTTATTTTGGACCGCACATCAAATATCCACGCTCAAACCTCTGCCATGCAAAGTCACGATAGTGAGACATTGTGACAGGCGTATGACAAAGTTGCCGCCCTTGACCCGCATTTCTCACCGGGGGCACTGGCACCGCGGCGCTCAAAAGATGTTCGCCGAACGAACCCCGTGATTCTGAGGCCTGGCTTTGGCCGAAGAAGCTCGATGTCCAATCCATCTCGATTCTGTGCAACCGAGATTCTTCGGCCTATGAGCAGGCTCAGAATTACAGGACATGTGAGCGGGGAAATACAGGGTTGGATCCGCACTTTCCATGTTGCATTCCGTATTTCGGTCTTGTGCGAGATGCGGGCTAGGTTGCCGCCGGCAAGACAAAGGAAAACACGGAACCGCGGCCGGTTTCGCTGTTAACTTCGATACGGCCGCCGTGCGCCTCTGCCAGGTGCCTGGCGATGCTCAGGCCTAGGCCGGTGCCGCCGGCTTCACGGCTGCGAGCCGCATCCACGCGATAAAAGCGCTCAAAGATGCGCCCTTGCTCATGTTGAGGAATACCGATACCGGTGTCATGCACGGACAGGATGACTTGCTGCCGGTCCGAAGAAACTTCAGCGCGGAGCGTCACGCTGCCGCCCGGATTGGTGTACTGCACCGCGTTATCCAGCAGGTTTTGCAGGATTTCTCCCAAACGGCTGGCATCGCCGCGCACCGGCGGCAAGTCGCGGGGGACTTGCGTTGAAAAGCTCAAGTTTTTCTGAGCGGCCTTCAGCCGGGTGGTTTCTGCGCATTGCTCCACCAACTCGGAAACGTGCAGCTGGCGCACGCTCAACTCCAGCTTGCCTGCTTCGATGCGGGAAAGGGTCAGCAGGTCATCGGTGAGCCGCGCCAGGCGCACCGAATGCTCGCGGATAATTTCCAGAAACCGGCGGTTGTAGGCCGGGTCGTCCACCGCGCCTCCCAGCAGGGTTTCGGCAAAACCTTGGATCGCGGTGAGCGGCGTTTTGAATTCGTGGGAAACGTTGGCCACAAAATCCCGTCGCACCCGTTCCAACCTGCGCAGTTCGGTAACGTCATGCAGCACCAGCACCACTGCCACGCCGCTCTCCGCCTGCACCGGCGCAGCGGTCGCGGAAAAATGGCGGTCGCCTGCTCCTCCAGAAACGGTGAGTTCCGCTGCGGATTGCCTGCCTGTGGTTTGGGTTTTCCGCACCAACGAGATCATGTCCGGTTGCCGGATCACTTCGACCATGGCGCGATCCCGGCTCGCTTGCGGATCCACCTGCAAGACCGCGCAGAACGCGGCATTCAGGAAGAGAACGCGCCCTTCCGGGCTGATCGCGGCGACTCCTTCCACCATGCTGCCCAGGATGGCGGCGGACTGATTCTTTTCTGCAGCAAGCGACCCAATCGTCTCTTTCATGCGTGCGGCGGTCTGATTCATCGCGCGCGTCAATTCGCTGATTTCGTCTCCGCGATGCTCTGCCGCGACGGGGCTGAAGTCCCCTTCGGCCACTCGCGATGAGAAAGCCTTCAAGGCTTCCACGCGCACCGACAGGTTGCGCGAAAGCAGCAGCGCACCCACGAACGCCAGCAGCAGAATCGCCAGAGATGTTGCCCACAATTGCCGGCGCAGGGCCCCTACAGCTTGTTCCACCTGGCCCAGGGGCGTGGCCAGCCGTACAACGGCAATCCGGCCCGGACCGCCAACCTTGCGCGCCAGGTAAAGCAGGTCGCGGTTCACCGAATCGCTGTGGCGAATAGCGCGGCCTTCGCCGGTGGCCATGGCCTGCTGCACTTCGGGGCGGGTGGCGTGATTTTCCATGGTGGAAGGATCCCGGCTGGAATCAGCGAGCACGGCCCCCTGGGCATCAATCAAAGTGACTCGCGCACCGCTGGCGTTGAAGCGCTCGGCCCATTCTTGCAGCAGCGCAGGCTGATCGGAAGGTGGAGGGCTGGATTCCGCCATGGCGACCAGAGACGTCAGATGCGCAAAGCCCGCGCGCTCATAATCGTTCCGCAACAGGTTCACCACGTAGAAGTCCACCGCGAGCAGCACCAGGATGGGCAGCAGCAGGTAGGAAAGCCCGATTTTCCAGAACAATTTATTCGGCATGATGCTCAAAGGAATAGCCGGCGCCCCGCAAGGTTTTCAAGTGCACGGGATGCTCAGGCTCGATTTCCACTTTTTCCCGCAGCCGCCGCATGCACGCGTCAACGCTCCGCGGGGTAACAAACCGCTCCGTGCCCCAAACCGAATCGAGCAGATGATCCCGGGTAAACACTTTGCCGGGACGGCTTGCCAAGAAATACAGCAAGCGAAATTCCAGCGTGCTCAAAGGCAGCGGCTTTTCCTTGCGGGTTACCCGGTAGCTTTCCGGATCGATCAGCAAGTCGCCCGCCTTGATGACCTTGGTAGCCTCGGCTCCGCCCGGCGTTTCCGTGCGGCGCAGCAACGCCTTCACGCGGGCCACCAATTCGCGCGGACTGAAGGGCTTGGTGACGTAATCATCGGCACCCAACTCCAGACCAATCACCCGATCCGATTCTTCTCCCCGGGCGGTGAGCATCAGGATCGGCAACCGGTTCAAACTTGCCTCACGCCGGATGGCCTTGCACACGTCTAGTCCAGAAAGCCTGGGAAGCATCAAGTCCAAGAGGAGAAGATCAGGTGGCGATTTTTTCACCATGGAAAGGCCGGCTGCCCCATCGCCGGAAGAAGCCAGCTTAAAGCCTTCTCGCTGGAGGTTGTAGGAAACAAGCTCGACGATATC
>CAZCNH010000141.1:0-4493 GCA_964500065.1 uncultured Acidobacteriaceae bacterium | reverse complement strand
CCGGAACGGAAAATCCCTTGACGGGGGGCCGCCGTTCTGTGATAAGTAGATACATATCGTAGAAAAGGAGACCCCATGGAATTCGCTCATCTGGTCCGCACCCGCCGCCTGGAAATGGGCCTTTCCCAGAAAGACCTGGCCGCCGAACTGGGCGTTTCCCCCGGCCTGATCCAGCGCTGCGAGGCCGGCCAGCCCTTTCCGCTCGATCTGGTGCCGCACCTGGCCCTGGTGCTCGATGCCGACCCCGCCGAGTTCTGCATGCACGCCCTGCAGCAGCAGGACCCGTTGCTCTATGCCTCGCTGCAGGGCCGGCCCGATCAGATGGAGGTCGAAGGGGTGCCGCCGCGCGACCTGCGCGACCGGTTGCTGGTTGAAGTGCGCAGGGAAGACGCCTTCTGGATCCGGCAGATGGAGGAAGCCGACTCCACCACGCGGCGCTGCCTGCGGGAACTGGCCGAGCAGCTGCTGAAAATCCCGGAACTGCCGGTGATGTAGGAAGCGTTTTCCGGGGCGCTGAAGAAGGGGCAGGGCTGGGCACCCTGCGGGCGCCTCAGAACCCTCTCCCGGGTTTTCGGGCCAGCAGGGCGGGCCCGTCCCGGGAGAGGTTGCAATACAGATGTACTCATCCGGGTGGTATCCTCACCCCGCCGAAAGGGGGTGAGCGAATGGCGTCACGGAAAGCACCCAAGGATCACAAGCGCATGAACCTGAACGTGAAAAGCGAACTGCACAAACAGTTCAAGGTGGCCACTGAACTGAACGGCCTGAAGATGACCGATGTGCTTGTCGACTTCATCCAGGACTACGTGCACAAGTACCTGCCGGCCAGCCTGAGGAGGAGAAAGATGGAGTCATGAAGCGTGCCGCTCTCTATCTGCGGGTCTCGACACTGGACCAGCATCCGGAAACCCAGCGCCTGGATCTCGAGCAACTGGTGCGGCAGCGGGGGTTCACCCTGGCCAGCGTCTATGAAGACCGCATCAGCGGCACCCGGGCGCGGCGGCCGGGACTCGATGCCTTGCTGCGTGATGCCCATCAGGGCAAGTTCGATGTGGTGCTGGTGTGGGCTGCTGACCGCCTGGCGCGTTCAGTGCGCCACTTCCTGGAAGTGCTGGATGAACTGAATCACCTGAACATCGAGTTCGCAAGCTTCCGCGAGCAACTCGATACCGGCGGGCCGTTGGGCCGCGCCGTGGTGGTCATCATCTCGGCGATCGCGGAGCTGGAACGCAACCTGATCGTGGAGCGTGTGCGTGCCAAGTTGCGACGGGCGCGCCTGGAAGGCCGGCGCATCGGTCGGCCACCGCTCGCAGTCAACCGCAATGAAGTGCTGCAGGACCGCCGCGGCGGCATGAGTCTTGCCGAAATCGCCAAAGCCCATCGCATCAGCCGTGCCTCGGTCAGCCGCATCCTGCGCGAAGAAGATCCCAAACTCCCCCCGGAACCGGCTGTCTCAAAACCCTCCGCTGCAGCCCCGCCGCAAACCACTGAATCTACAGAGACCAAATCCGCCGCCTGAGCTGTCTCAAAAGGTGTGCGTTGTGACTCTCGGTCCCAAAGAAAAGTAGTCACACTATAAGTCCCACTGATTCTGCTGGCCTTGTGGAACCCTGAGGTTGAAAAACGCCGTATTAGCTGCCTATTTTGTTCCCTACTTGTTCCCAAGTTTTTGGATTCATAAAGGTCAAACTATCACACATGTACTCGCTGGTGAGTTCCACTCGCCCGCGTCGCATTCCCCGCGAGTTTCACCTTGCGGCGACTTTAGTGCACGACCAGGTTCCCACCGCCGAGCGTCTGCTTCTGGGTTGTGGTCCCGCTCCAATTGCTGCTGAACCACATTCCACCGCTCTTGTTCCATACGGTGATGCCGATGGTGTCTGCGTTCCCGGGCTCGCCCTTGTCGGTCATGATGACCTGCAAGGCGGCATTGCCATCCACGGGAACGGGGTTGGTTGGATCGGTGATGTCCTGAATGCTTGCCTTGCCGTTGAACACGGCATCGCAGGGCGCAGTCGGGCTGGCATTGCGCACCGCACAGTCGGACGGTGTCACCGCCAGCGAGCTCATGGAGTTGCCTTTGATCTGATAGACTCGGCCGCCGTTGCGAATAATCGCGTTGATGCGGCCCTGCAAGTTGGTGAGGCTCTTGTTGTATTTCACGTTAAAGCCCCAATTCGTCTTGCGTCCCGTTTCGCCGGCATATTGTCCGCCGGAGGCCTGATTCACCAGGAAGCCGCCCCCGGTAATCATGTTGCTCAAGGCCTTCGAGACCGTCACCACGGTATTTTCGCCTGAATCGTTCCGCACGTACCAGCCGTTCACAAGAATCCCGATTGTGTACTGCTGGGAATCGGCGGACCCAATATCCACGTTCCAGTCGCAGGTTGCGGTTCCGGTTTTCGTGTCGGAGTTGTTCACCAGCCCGATTGGCGCCGAACAGATAACCGCATTGCCGTTGTCCCGGTTTACAAAGGTCAACGTTGCCTTGCGAATGTCGCCGGCATCCGGATCGTATGCAGGATCTCCAAGAACCGCGGTGATGTCTTGCACGGTTGCTGCCAGAGTGACCCTGGCGGATCCGGATGTGGGACTCCCCGTAGAAACATAGAGGGCGCCGGTGTAGGTCGCGCGGGCGTCCTCGCGCGTGATCACAAAGCTGTCGCTATCGGAAGCAGGGTTGTAGTAAGCATCGCCCACAAAGGAAGAGACCATGCTGTACGATGCGTTCGGGTTTTGATTCAGCACAATGCTCCCGCCCGTGACGTTCCCGGCCGGATCGGTGTTTCCGCTGGAGCCTTGCGAACCGAGGGTGAAACTGACGGTTTTCGGTCCCAGATGCAATGCCAGGCCGCCTGGATCCACCAGCGTGGCAGTGGGCGTAATCGGATCGGAGTATTGTTTCGTGGTCACACCCGTGTAGGTAAGCAGCAGATTCCGCTTCCCAACACTGATGCACGGCTGCCGCGTGGCCGATAGCGCGGGAAGATTGACGCCATTATCGGTAGCCCGCACGGTGATGCAGAAGATGCCCTGCTGCGTCGCATCAGGTGTCCACTGGAAGAACCCGGAAACGGGGTCAATACTCGCGTTCGAGGGCGCGCCTTCGATTGTGTACGCGATGGAATTCGGAACACCGGCAATCGTGTCGGGGTCCGTGGCGCTGGCGGTGAAGGTGTAGAGGATTCCCCAAGTGCCCGAAAGACCCGAAATTGCGGCCAGCGAAGGCGGCCGGTTCACCTCGTTCACATTAAGCGAAACGAGCTGATCGGTGCTTACCACGCCATCGCTGACGCGCACCGTGAAACTGTGCATGCCATCCTGGCCTTCCGTGGGTGTCCAACTGAAGACACCCGAAGACGGATGGATACTCGCGCCGACGGGAGCGCCAACCAGGGAGAAGGTCAGCATTTGTGCAGGCACGTCGTGATCAGTGGCATTCGCATCGAACGAGTATGCAGCCATCTCGTCAATCGAAGCAGAGGCGGGCACATTCAACAGCACCGGAGGGCTATTGACCTCGTTGACCGTCACCTGCACAGGCGTGCATTGCAGAGGAGCCACACCATCACTGACACACGCATTGAAGTTGTACGTGTTCGGGCCTTGCGCTTCGGTCGGGGTCCACGTGAACATCCCGCCAGTGGTGATGCTTGCCCCTGCCGGCTCCCCTTGCAGGCTGAACGTGAGTGTTTGCGCCGGTACGTCATGATCCGAGGCGGTGGCGGTGAAGGTAAGAAGGGCTTCTTCATTCACCGTTTGTGCCGCGATGGCTGCGGGGACCGGAGCCACGTTCACTTCCCTGACGTCAACCAGGAAATCACGGGAGTGAGATGCACCGTGTCCGTCCACAACCTGCAATCTGATGGTGTATGAACCCTGATCGGCCTCGGCCGGTATCCAGGCAAACGTCCACGTGCGGTTGGGCAGCGGGGTGAGCGTCGGCATGGTGCCCGACGGAGGCAGTGGCATCACACTCACCAGATTGAGACTCAGGATCTCGATCGGGATATCCACGTCATCCGCAGTGACAGGGAATTGCAGAAGGGTCTCCTCATCCACGATCTGGTTTCCAATCGCCGCCAGAACGGGTGGATCGTTGACCGGATTCACAAAGACCGATGCTGTGGCCACAGCGCCCGCATCGTTGAAGGTATCTCGGGCACGGAATGTGAAGGAGCCCGCATTGCCGTTGAAATCCGGGTCGGTGGTCGCCAGGCGAACGGTATTTGAATTCGGCGGCTGTAGAGAAGCGTTCACGCTGGTCAAGCTGAGCGCTACCAGTTCGATTTGGAACGTATCGCCATCGGCATCCGAACATTGCGGCCCGAAGTCGAATGTTTTTGTGGAATCCTCATCCAGCGACAGGTTGGCATCGGTGCAGACCGGCGCTCGATTCACATTAATCACTGTGATCCGCACCGTTTTGGTATCTGTAGCTCCCGAGGGGTCTTCCACTTTGAAAACCACATCGAAAAAGCTGTTGGTGGTAC
>CAZCNH010000140.1:0-4562 GCA_964500065.1 uncultured Acidobacteriaceae bacterium | reverse complement strand
GGCAACATGGATTTGAAGGCGCTGCTGGATGACGCGCGCGCCAAGCAGAAAGACAGGGAAAAGAAGGAGTACGTCGAGAAGCAGATCCGCTCGATCAAAGCGCAGATCGAGCAGGGCAGTCACACCGCGGCCATTGACCTGGCCCGCCAGACGCTGGCGGTAGTCAAGCACAGTACCGAAATCACCACGCTCATGCAGTATGCCGAAAAGGAGCGGGAGGGCCGCGACGCCAAGAAGAGCCAGGACGACCAACTGAAGACCATCGTTGGACTGGCCATGAAGCAGCAGTTCGACGAAGCCGATAAGGCACTGAAGAACGCCGAGAAGACTTCCATCATCAACCCGCTCGACCCGCGCTGGCAGGAATTGATGCGCGCGGTTAAGGAGAAGCGCACCCCGGCGGAAGAAGTCGTCACGGCAAAATCGCCCGAAGCGGTTCCCTCCGGAACGGTGGTCGCGCCGGGGCAATACGTTTTCTCGCACGGCAAGCCGGTGACCGAGCCGGAAGCTGCGCCGGTGGGCCCGCAAGCCAGCCTGCAGCAGACCATGGTGCCCACCCCCAGCCCCATGCCTCCGCCAGCGCCACCCGCGGCTCCGCCCAAGGCGGAACCGCCCCGGCCGGAAGCCAAGCCGGCTGCGCCACCCAAGCCCCCGGTGGTCGAAGAGCCTCCCAAGAAGGCCAAGCCTGCGGTTGAGCCGCCGCCTTCCAAGAAAGAAGAAAAGCGCCGCAAGGAAGAAGAAAAGCGCGCCGCGCGCCCGGCCTACAAGGAACCTGAAGAAAAGAAGGATTTCTCCGCAACGATGGTGCAGGCCCCTGCGCCCAAGGCCGAACCGAAGCCTGCGCCGCGACCCGTGGAAGCGCCGCGCCCCGTCGAACGAATCGAGCCGCCGCGCGCGGAGCCGCGTCCCACGGCCGCGCCTCCGGTTGCGGAAGAAAAGAAGAGCCCGATGATGATGATCGTCATCGCGGCGGTCGTGGTACTGATGCTGGGCATCGGCGGCTACATGTTCATGGGCAAGGGTTCCAGCGGCGGTGGCGGCACGTCCGGCCTGACCACCGAGCAGCAAACGATCCTGCAGGACGCCGACAAACTCTACAGCGAACACCGCCTGGGCGACGCGCTCGCCAAATACAAGCAGTTACCCGCGGATTCCGCGACCGCCAGGATTTCCGAAATCGAAAAGACCCTGGCCGATGAAAAAACCGCCTACGACGCCGGGCAAACCGCGATGCGGGCCAAGAACTACACCGGCGCCATGGAGAACTTCAAGAAAGCCATGGACCTGAATGGCGACCTGAAGGTGCAGGCGGAAACCGCATACAAGAACGCGCAATCGCTGGCCGCCGGCGCCGACCCCAAGAAGATCGAAGCCGATGCCTACCAGCGCGCCAGCAACGCACTAAGGCGCAAGGACTGGGCCGGCGCGGTTGCACAACTGCAAGAAGTGATCAGCATGGACGGAGCCAACAAGGCGAAAGCGCAATCCGATTTGCAGACGGCGCAGGCCCGCGTGGCAGAAAAGACCGCGTTTGATGAAGGGGAGCGGCTATTGGCGTCCGGCCAGCGCGATGCCGCCAAGGGCAAGTTCGAGGAAGTCGTGCGGATGAACGCGGAGCTGAAGAACTCCGCCAGCCTGCGAATCGGCGAAATCTCGGGTGCCATCAATGCGGAAGCGGCGCGCAAACAGCGGTTGGACGATGTGAGCGCTGCGATCAAGCGCGGCGAGCTGGCGCGCGCGCGCCAGGAGTTGCAGGGAATCAGCGGCGACACTTCCGCCGTGACGGGGGAGTTGAGCGCCGCGGAGCAGCAGCAGTTTGCCACGTTGCGCAGCAGGTTTGAATCGGCGCGCAACAGCAAGAACGAAAACGAACTGAAAGACCTGCAATCGCAGGCTCGCGCCATGGCGCAAAGCGGCGGTTCGCAAGCGTCCAACGCCCAGCAGCTCGCCGACCGCGAAATTCCCGATGTGCTGAAGACCATCGAATCCGACCGCGCCGCTGAAGTCAACCGGCGCGCCGCCGAGGCGGCGCAACGCGAGAAGACCGCTTTCGATAACGCCGTTGCCGCGTTCAATAACGCGCTGAAAGATCCCGCAGCGCTGCGCGGTCCGGTGACCCGCCAGTTCCAGCAGATCGTCAGCAGCGGCAGCAGCTACTCGACCCAGGCTACCGATTACCTGAACAACAAGATCCCTGAAGCGGCCAAGTCCGCGCGCGCCTGCCCCGGCTTCGCCGTCCAGGCCGCCGGAGCAGCGGGCATGACGCAGGTCTATAAAGCCGGAGACACCGTACCTGCGAACCTGTTGGACGCTAAGCCGACTTGGACAACTTGTGTTTGGCCGGATCTGCCCGCCGGCACGGTTGTCATGCTGACCCTGACCGTGGATGAAAATGGAGCCCCGGCCGACGTCAAGTCTCGCGGTACCGCGCCCGGGGCAAACCTGGATGCCGCCATCACCGCAGTCAAGCAATGGAAAGCCACGCCTCCTAAGCACAAAGGCCTTTCGGTCAAGACCACGACCGCCCTGGACATCAAGCCGTAGCTTCCAGCCCGTATCCCGCCGTTGACTTGTACTTAACTATCCAGTTGTGCTAATACATTCCTGCCGCAGGAAGCAGGAGTATTCCCGTGAGGCACATCTCGTTACTGGCCGGATTGGTCTTGGCCGCAGCATTCCTCGTAACTAGCGCCGTTTCCGCGCAGCGCGGCGCTTATACCAAAGCCCAGAATCTTGCCGAGATGGAAGCCGAAGCCGGCGTCATCGTGCAAGGCCGCGTGGAAAGCGCCATCGTCGAGCCGCACCCCGCCTGGAAGAATCTCTGGACGATTGTGATTCGCTTGCGCGTCGAGGAGAACATCAAAGGGCCGGCAGGCGACTCCTACAGCTTCCGGCAATTCATCTGGGATCCGCGCGACCGGCTGGACGCGGCTGGCTACAAAAAAGGACAGCGGCTGCTGCTGCTGCTGACCAAGCCAAACGCCGAAGGGCTTTCCAGCCCTGTCGGCCTCGAGCAAGGCCGCTTCCGTATCGGCCGCGACGCGCAGGGGAACGAAGTGGCGCACAACGGTCGTGGGAACGCGGGCCTGTTTTCCGGCGTGGATGCCACGGCCGCGCGCCGCAATATCCGATTCACCGCGGAGGATTCTTCCTGGATACGGGAGCACCGCGCTGGCGCCGTGCCCGGTTCCGACTTGCGCCGGATTTTGCGCCGTCTGGTGGAGGGCAAATAATGCGGCGCACAAATCTCCTCTCCAATGTCCTTTCCGCGTTTGCGTTTCCTGCCGCGATTCTTGCGGGCATCTGCCTGGTGGGCGCGCTCACATCCGTGAATGCCGGCGGGCCGCTGTTGCCGGGCAGCACAACGCTGGGCGCGGATGGCGCTGCCGTTGTTTGGGATACAACGGCTCCCATTCCTTTCCGGGTGGACGGCGGTTCGCTCGGCAATATGACTTCAGCCACGGCCACCGCCCGCGTCGCCAGCCTTTTTCAGACTTGGCAGAACGTTCCCACCGCTTCCATCAGCTACACCAACGCCGGAGCCATTCTTTCCACCGGGGCCTTCACCGATGGCGACGTGGATACCGTCCAGGAGTACAACGCGGTGGAGGCCGATTGCGACGCCGGCAACCAGAGCCCGGTGGTCTTCGACGCTAACGGTTTTCTGCTGAGTTCGTTGGGATTGCCTTCTGCGGTGATCGGCTTTGCCGGGCCGTGCAAAATCGCCAGCGGGAAAATCCTGAGCGCCCACGCGGTGATGAACGGCCGCTACATTGACGGCAATACCAGCAACGGAGAATTAACCGCGCAGGAATTCGACGAGGCGTTTGTCCACGAATTCGGGCATTTCTCGGGACTGGATCATTCGCAGATCAACGTGCACGTGCGGAATAGCCCGCCGAATCAATGTACGGCGGACGATCTGGCGGGCCTGCCGCTGATGTTTCCATTTGCGTGGTGCCAGGCGCGCTCGCCCGCCAATCCGATGCTTGCTCCGGATGATGTCGCCTGGATTTCGAAACTTTATCCGGAGCCTTCGTTCGCTTCCTCCTACGGACACATCACGGGAACAATTTTCTTTTCCGACGGCATCACCCACGCGCAGGGGGTGAACGTCATTGCGAGGGTGCTGGATAACCCGTCCACTACCGCCCAGAATGAATCGCGCCGCACGGCTGTATCGTGCGTTTCCGGTTTCTTGTTTATTGGCAATCCAGGGCAGAGTGTGACCAGCAACAACCCCGGGAGTTCGTTCGGTTCGCGCAACGTTGCGCTGATCGGGACTTACGATATTCCTGTGCCGCCGGGCACTTACCGCGTTGAAGTTGAGTCAATCGATGCCGCGTTCGCTGCCGGCTCCAGCGTCGGGCCCCTGAACTTCCCGATTGCTTCGCCCGGGCCCGCGGAATTCTGGGACAGCGGCGAATCCGCCACCGATCTTCCCTCAACCGCTACCAGCATCACCGTTTCCGCCGGGCAGACGGTTTCAAACATCGACATCATTCTGAACGGCACCCCGCCGCGCTTCGATGCCTTCGAAAGCGCCAATCACGGTGGCTCGA
>CAZCNH010000139.1:0-4710 GCA_964500065.1 uncultured Acidobacteriaceae bacterium | reverse complement strand
GCCCCTCACGGGTTGTCTGGGGGGAAGGTCGCTTCTTGTGTGGGAGCCTACAGGGCGGGTTCGTCCGAGGACGGCGAGTTCCACCGCAAGACGGGTTTGCGCGCAGCCGCGACTTCGTCCAGCCGTCCAACGCGGGTGGTGTGGGGAGCGGTCTTCAGGACTTCCGGGGTAGCGGCCGCTTCTTCTGCAATGGCCTTCATTGCGTCAATGAACAGATCACATTCCTCGATGGATTCCGATTCGGTAGGCTCAATCATCAGAGCGCCGGAAACAATCAGGGGAAACGCCGTGGTATAGGGATGGAATCCGTAGTCAATCAGACGCTTGGCAATATCCATCGTGTTGACGCCGTTCTTCTTCTGCTTGGAATCGCTGAAAATCACTTCATGCATTGAGGGTCGCGAATAGGGCAGGTCGAACACGCCTTCCAGCTTCTTGCGAATGTAATTGGCGTTCATCACAGCATCTTCGGTGGCCTGACGGATGCCGGGGCCGTAGGCCAAGGTGTAGGCCAGCGCCCGAACCAACACGCCGAAATTTCCATAGAAAGCGCGGACCCGGCCAATGGACTGCGGCGCGTTGAAATTCGGAAACAGCAAGCCACCCGGCTTTTCTTGAATCGTGGGAACGGGCAGGAAAGGCGCAAGGATGCTTTTCACAGCCACCGGGCCGGCGCCAGGCCCGCCGCCACCGTGCGGGGTCGAGAAAGTTTTGTGCAAGTTGAGGTGCATCACGTCCACGCCGAAATCACCGGGTCGCGCGATACCGGCCAGCGCATTCATGTTGGCGCCATCCATGTAGAGCAGCGCGCCGCGCGCGTGCAGTACTTCGGCTGCCTCCGCGATATGTTGCTCGAAAATGCCCAGTGTGTTGGGGTTGGTCACCATCAGGGCCGCCACGTCCTCGGTAACCCGTTCCTTCAACTGCGCGATATCAATTTGTCCCTGCGCATTGGACTTGATGTTTTCCACCTGGTAGCCGGCAATCACCGCCGTCGCCGGATTGGTGCCGTGGGCGGAATCCGGAATCAGCACGCGCTTCCGCGGGTTGCCTTGGCTCTCCAGATAGGCGCGGATCAAAAGCAGCCCCGTCAATTCGCCCTGCGCGCCCGCCGCCGGCTGGAGCGTGACCGCGTCCATGCCGGTGATCTCTTTCAGGCAGTCTTCCAGCGTTTTCAGGATGCGCAGGCATCCCTGGGAAAGTTCCGCGGGCTGGTAGGGATGTTCGTCGGCAATGCCTTCGAGCCGCGCCACCGTCTCATTGACGCGCGGGTTGTATTTCATGGTGCAGGAACCCAGCGGATACATGCCCAGGTCGATGGCGTAATTCCAGGTGGAAAGGCGCGTAAAGTGGCGGATCACTTCGATTTCGCTCACTTCGGGGAATCCAGGAATCTCACTGCGCAGTTGCCCGGCTCCGAGCAGGGAAGTGCTGTCCACCCGTGGCACGTCCAAGGGAGGCAATTCCATCCCGCGTTTCCCCGGCGAGGATTTTTCGAAGATCAACCCTTCGTTCTGGGTGGGGTGCTGCGCGGCCTTGCGGATTTTCTGGTTCATCATGGACCTGTGTATCCCAAAATCTTTCTCGCGATCCTCAGGCCGGCTTGCGCAGAATCTCGCTCACCGCCTGGGCAAAGCGCTCGATTTCCGTGCGGGGCATGGTCTCGGTCACGCAGAGTAACCCGCGCTTGGTCTGGTCCGGGTAGAACTGGCCCAGGGGCAGCGGGCCGACAAATTTCTCCCGTAGCAGGTCGTGGTTCAGCATCTTCACCGAGCGCGGAAACTCCAGAGTGAACTCATTAAAGACCGGCCCGCTGAATGCCCGCTCCACTCCCGGAACTTTCTCCAGTTCGGTTAGAGCAAAATGGGCCTTGGCCAGGTTTTGTTCCGCAAGCTCCCGGCTGCCTTGCTTCCCGAGCAGGCAAAGGTGCATCGTGGCTGCCAGCGCAAACAGCGCCTGATTGGTGCAGATATTCGAGGTGGCTTTCTCCCGGCGGATGTGCTGCTCGCGCGTGGCCAGGGTGAGCACAAAGCCGCGGCGGCCCGCCGCATCGGTTGCCTGCCCCGCCAGCCGGCCCGGCAGTTGCCGCACAAACTTTTCTTTGGTAGCGATTACGCCGGCCGAGGGCCCGCCGAAACTGGGGGCGATGCCCAGCGATTGCGCTTCCAGGGTGACGATATCGGCTTCGGCCGGAGCGCGCAGCAAGCCCAGCGAAACCGCTTCCGCAACGGAAACGATGCACATGGCGCCCCGGGCATGGGCGATTTCCGCAATCCGCGGAAGCTGCTCGATCACCCCCAGGAAGTTCGGCGACTGCACGCATACCGCGGCGGTGCTCTCCGTTACGGCGGTGCGCAACGCGTCCAAATCCACTTGCCCGGACGCGCCGAAAGAAACCTCCGTGAGGTCCAGGCCCTGATTCCGCGCATAAGTGGAAAGAACCTGCCGGTATTCCGGATGAACAGAACGGGCCACCACCGCCTGCTGGCGGCCGGTGACGCGCACTGCCATCATCACCGCTTCGGGAAGCGCGGTCGAGCCATCGTACATGGACGCGTTGGCCACTTCCTGGCCGGTGAGCTGGCACATCAACGTTTGAAACTCGAAAATCGCCTGCAGGGTTCCCTGGCTGATTTCGGCTTGATACGGCGTGTACGCCGTTAGAAACTCGCCGCGCTGAATCAAAGCATCCGGCACCACCGACCGCGTGTGGCTATACACGCCGGCGCCAAGGAACGATGTGTAGTCGCGCGCGCTTTCCGCGGCGCGCGCCTTGAAATAGCTGATAATCTCCGGCTCAGACATGGGGCCGGGCAGATTCAGAGGCCGCTGCAGCCGGAATTCGGCGGGGATGGAAGAAAACAGGTCCTCGGCCGAACTGGCCCCGATAGCCGAAAGCATTTGCCAGCGATCGGCGTCGCTTTTGGGAAGGTAGCGCATGGGGCTAGTGGCTCTTTTCCTTGACGTAGGCTTCGTACGCCGCTGCATCCATCAGCGAATTGACTTCAGCGGGGTTGGAAAGCTTGACCTTGATCAGCCAGGCGCTGCCGTGCGGATCCTTGTTGATTTTTTCCGGCTCAGTGCCGAGTGCAGCGTTGGCCTCCACCACTTCGCCGGACACCGGGCAATACACGTCGCTCACCGCTTTTACCGATTCCACGGTTCCAAAGCTCTGGCCCGCCGAGTAGCTTGCGCCGGGCTTGGGCAACTCCACAAACACCACGTCGCCCAGTTCATGCTGCGCGTAATCGGTGATGCCGACCGTCGCAGTGCCGCCTTCGACGCTGATCCATTCATGGTCTTTTGTATAGCGATAACCCGCTGGGTACATAGCGGCTCCTATTCCTGCGTGCGCTTGTAAAATGGCAATTTCACGACCCGCGCGGGCGCAGTCTGATTCCGGATTAAGATTTCCAGCATGGTTCCCGCCACGTTCAGCTCGGGTGGCACATACGCCATGCCAATATTCTTCTTCAGCGTGGGGGAAGGAGACCCACTGGTCACTTTCCCAGCGTCTTTCCCGCCCGCCAAAACCTGGTAACCGTCACGGGCGATGAGTTTTCCTTCCATGGCAAAGCCCGCCAGCGTCCGGTTCAGTCCCTTCTGCTTTTGCGCCTGCAAAGCTACGCGGCCCAGAAAGTCGCCCTTCTCCATCTTGCAGATCCAGCCCAGGCCCGCTTCGAGCACCGTGGTTGTGTCGTCAATTTCATGCCCGTATAGGCACATGCCGGCTTCCAGGCGCAAGGTATTGCGGGCGCCCAGTCCACAGGGAATCATGCCGTCCCGCTTGCCTCCGGCCAGCAGGGCATTCCAGATGTTTTCAGAATGCTGGGGTGGGAAGTAAATCTCAAATCCATCTTCGCCTGTGTAACCGGTCCGGGCGATTAAACTGTCCACCCCATCCACGCGTCCATAAGCGAAACGGTAATACTTGAACTCCAAAAGGTTGATATCCACGAAACGGCGCAAGATGCCAATCGCTTTTGGACCTTGAATGGCCAGCTGCGTATAGTTCAGGCCGGTATTTTCCACCTGCGCGTCGGAGCCGAACTTGTTGTTGGCAACAATGTGCGCGAAATCCTTGTCTTGATTTCCTGCGTTCACGCATAGCAGGTAATGCGTGTCGGAAATCTTGTGAACCAGAATGTCGTCCACAAATGTGCCCTGGTCTGTCATCAAACCGGTGTACTGCGCCTGCCCGACCACCAGTTTACTGGCATCGTTGCAGGTGACCCACTGCACCAGATCCAGCGCGCGCGGGCCGCGGATTTCGATTTCGCCCATGTGGCTCACATCGAAAAGCCCGGCCGCCGTGCGCACCGCGTGGTGTTCGGCAAGGATTCCGGAGTACTCCACCGGCATATCCCAACCGCCAAAATCAACCATCTTGGCGCCCAAGCGACGGTGCTCTGAGTTAAGAGGAGTTTTCCTGATTGTTGCGGTTTCGCTCACAAGGATTGTTTTCGGGCGAGCCTCAGAGAAGATTGAAACTAACACGCGAGTTTTCGGGTGTCAAGGAAGCCACCAGTTTTGCTCCCGTGACCCTCGAATAGCATCTGCGCGCGAAGGGAACGGTGAAGCGTGCGGTTGCGCGCTCCGTGGAAGGGGTGGCCGCAGATCGGGCGGTTGTGGCGCGGTGGGCGAGGGCGCAGGGGCCGGTGGTTGTGGCGTGGCGGCGGGTGTTGCTGGAGCGACGGGCTGGCGCAGGTG
>CAZCNH010000138.1:0-4721 GCA_964500065.1 uncultured Acidobacteriaceae bacterium | reverse complement strand
GATTCCGCCCGCGGCGTGCAAAAAAGAACCGCACAACTGCTGGCGCGAACCGCCCCTACCCCGGGCGCACCCCAAGTAATCGCCCATGAACCACCCTCAGCCAGAAACGAGGAAGCCTCGGCCGGAGCCGAGGCTTCAATCTGGTGCACTTGCGCGCTTGTTACCGGCTAGACCACAGATTCCAAAGGTCGGGTAACGACCCGAAGAATTACCATCTCCAGATAGTTTTCAAGCCTACAGCCATGAAATCCTATACCCCTTATCGCCTGGGCCTAGACCTTGGCACCAACTCCATTGGCTGGACCATGCTCCGGATTTCACCTGACGGCCGGCCTGAAAAAATCCTGAGGATGGGCACACGCATCTTCTCGGATGGCCGCGATCCTAAAAGTGGGCAGAGCTTGGCCGCGGACCGCACAACTGTGCGCGGTCAACGCACCCGCAGGGACCGCGCTGTGCAACGCCGGGATGCCTTGCTGCGCCGTCTGTGCACACTTGGCCTCCTTCCGCAGGATGAAATCACGGCGAGAAATCTTATCACCCTTGATCCTTATGAGCTGCGTGCCGAGGCGCTTCGTCGGCCGCTGCACCCCTATCATCTCGGCCGCGCTTTGATGCACCTCGCGAAACGGCGCGGCTTCCAATCCAACCGGCGCACACCGGACAAGGACGATGAGGGAAATACCAAAGAGGCGGCACGGCACCTGCAGGACGTGCTTCAGGGAAAAACCCTCGGACAGTTCCTGTATGAACGCGTGCAAAGGGGCCTGGGCGCTCGCTTCCGTCCCAAGCCTGAATCCGCACTAAAGCCCAAGAAGGATTTCGAGTTCTATCCTACTCGTGCGATGTATGCTGCAGAGTTCGCCGCGATCCGCGACGCGCAGGCCGCCCATCAGAAACTAAAACCTGAAGATTGGTCCTCCATTGCCCGGCTGATATTCTTTCAAAGGCCATTGCGCGCCCCGGTTCGCGGGCGCTGCCGCTTTCTCCCGGAAGAAAGGGCGCCGCTGGCGCTACCTAGTTTCCAGCAGTTCCGTATCCTGAGTGACGCCAACCATCTCGGTTACCGCCTCGATCCGTTCGCTCCCGTCCAATCTCTTTCGTCTGAACAGCGTGAAACTGTGGTGCAATTGCTTCGCGTCCAGCAAACGGTCACCTTCAGTAAGCTGCGCACCAAGCTGGGGTTGCCGGATACGGCACGCTTTAATCTCGAATCCGATCGGAGGGATAAACTGATGGGTGACGCCGTTGCCCATCTATTCGCCAGTAAATCCTTGTTCGGGAAAAAATGGCATGAGCTGCCGCTGGAGAAGCGCGATGAAATCGTGACTGCCGTGCTGGATTGCGAAGATAATGAGGTGCTCCGAAAGAAGGGTTCAGGCTTCGGGCTCGACGGGGAATCCCTTGAGTCTTTCGTCTCCATCAATCCCGACAAGCTACCCAAGGGCACCGCGCGGTTCGGTGCCACGGCACTGCGAATGCTGGTTCCTCATCTGGGAAAAGGCGCGAAATACAGCGAGGCTGTCGCCGCTTGCGGCTGGCAACATACGCAAGCCGCCGAAGACGGCAGTCATCCAAACCTGCCCTATTATGGCAAGGCGATGCCGGACAGCGTTGTGCCTGCGATGAAAAGCAAGGTTCCCGATGAAAAGACCTTTGGTCGCTTTCCCAATCCCACAGTGCATATCGGCCTTAATCAGTTGCGCCTGGTGGTCAACACGCTGATCGAACGCTACGGCAAGCCGGCCGAAATCCATCTTGAACTCGCGCGAGACTTGAAAATGAGCGCCAAGCAGCGCGCTGAACTCGCCAAGCAGCAGACGCAGAACACCAAAGCCAACGCCCGCCGTGATGAGATGATCGACGAGATCAATCAAGAAAACGGAACCTTGATCGCAAAGGATTACGACGCCCGGCTGCGCCTCCGGCTCTGGCAGGAACTCTCTGAGGATGTGAATTCGCGCTGTTGCCCCTACAGCGGGCAGCGCATCACACCCGCCAAGCTGTTCACGGATGAAGTGGAGATCGACCACATCCTGCCGCGCGCGCTTACGCTCGACGATTCACCCGCCAACAAGGTGTTGTGCATGCGCACTGCAAATCGTGACAAACGCCGTCGCTCACCGCATGAGGCGTTCGGCCACAACCCCGCCGGTTACGACTACGCTGATATCCTGCATCGCGCCGCCCTGCTGCCGGGCAACAAGCGGTGGCGGTTCCAACCCGATGCAATGACGAAGTTTCGCGACGAGCAGGGATTTCTCGCCCGCCAGTTGGTGGACACCCAGCACCTTGGCCGAGCGGCCCACCGCTACCTGTCGTGTATCGTGCCACCCCAACAAGTGCGCGTCACTCCGGGCCGCGTCACCGCGTTGCTGCGCCACCATCTGGGTTTGGAAACTTTGCTTGCGCCAGAGGATGCGCCCGATCGAGTGGGGAAAAACCGGGCCGACCACCGACATCATGCCATCGATGCGTTGGTTGTGGCGCTGATCGACCCTCGTTTTCTCAAGTTCGTGCGGGACGCTAATGCAGCCGGCGAATTGGAGCGGCTCGAAGTGCCACCACCTTGGGGAAATTTCCGCGCGGACGCAAAAACCGCCATTGACTCAATTGTTGTGTCACACCGACCCGATCATAACCCTTCTGGCCGTCTGCATGAAGAAACTGCCTACGGCGAAGTCCTGCAGGACATCGAGCGCCGCAGGTCCAACCAGCGCTGGGAAATAGAAATGGGCTACAATCTCACCGTGCGAAAGCCCGTCGCCAGTCTGAAGGCTGTGGACCTCGAGCGGATTCGTGACCACGTTGTGCGCAGAAAACTGGCCGATCACCTTGAAGGCGTCAGTGAGAGCGATAAGGCGAAGTGGACCGAGGCGTTAGCCAAGTTTACCACCGCAACTGGAACGCGCTCGGTGCGCCTGCTGCTTAAGGATAAATCTGCGCGCCGTATAGAGCATGGCCGGGGACGATTCCACCGCTGGCTGATCCCCGGTGATGTGCATTCGGTGACATTTTGGCGGATGCCCGATGGCGAGGTCAAAGCTGTCGGTCTTACGGTGTGGGAGGCAAATAGCGTGCGGGCAAACACGGTGAAGCCACACCCCTTGGCCAAAAAACTTTTTGCGGTCTGCAAGGGCGATATTCTGCGCACCATCCACAAGGGCACTGAAAAAACCGTCCGGGTGGCAAAACTCCAACCTTCTGATTCCAATCAGAATCTGGTTTGCGTGACACATAACTCCGCGACTGACACAGAAAAATTCACGATCCAGTTTTCGAGAATTTTGACCACACAGACCCGGTTGCTGCACGTCAGTCCAATTGGCGATGTGCGCGATCCCGGCGCGCCGAAATTAACCGACATATGATCCAGCGGGTTGTTGAGCTGCAGGAGCAAGGGAATCACGCCCATTTGGAACGAGGTTTCCTCGTGGTGCAGAAGTCGGGTGCAGAGGCGGGCCGGGTGCCCCTCGATGACATTGCGGTTCTCCTCTTCTCAAGCCCGGGCAATTCGATTTCCACAAATCTGCTCACGGCCCTAGCTGAGCGATCGGTGTGCGTGGTGGTGTGCGGAGACAACTACCACCCCAAGGCGCTTGTGTTGCCCTACGATACACACCACCTGCACCGCCAGCGCCTAGAAGCCCAGATTGCCGCCTCCGAACCCCTGAAGAAACGGCTGTGGCAGCAACTTGTGAGGGCAAAGATTGAGAACCAATCCACCTGCTTGCGCCGTTGTGTGCAGCCCGACCCGACCCTGGATGTGCTCGTGCACAGGGTGGGATCGGGCGACCCGGAGAACATCGAGGCTCAAGCGGCGCGGCGCTATTGGGGCGGACTTTTCGGCGAGAGTTTTGTGCGCGATCCCGCGCGTCCCGGACTGAACGCGCTGCTCAATTACGGTTATGCCGTCATCCGCGCCGCCACCGCGCGAGCCTTGGTGTCCGCCGGACTTTATCCAGCGCTGGGGGTTTTTCATCGCAACCAAGCCAACCCGTTTGTGCTAGCCGACGACCTGATGGAGCCGTTCCGCCCGCTAGTTGACGCGGAAGTGCACGGGATTTGGGTCGGAGGCACGGCCGAAGTTACCACCGAGGCCAAGAGGAGGCTGGCCCGCCTGTTGGTCGCAGACGCCGCAACCAACGATGGCCACACCATCATCGCCACCGCGTTGCACACCGCAGCACAGTCGTTGGCCCGCAGTCTGCTCGATGCCACTCCGATGCTTGATCTGCCCGCATCGATCTTTCCCGAACGCTAACCTTCAACCCGGTGGAATTATCCGGCTATAGGCTCTTGTGGCTCCAAGTCCTCTACGACCTGCCCGTCACATCCAAAGCCAAACAGAAAGCGGCCGCGGAATTTCGGGACTATTTGCTCGGTCTCGGTTTCGAGATGTCGCAATACTCCGTTTACCAGCGCGTCTGTTCGGGAAAAGAAATGGCTGATACCCTGACCAAACAAATTGAACAAAACCTGCCTCGGTATGGTCGAATCCACATATTGATGATCACGGACAAGCAGTATGAAAAAATGCGGACATTCCATGGAACAGAGGAAGGCATGCGACGGCGAAAGCGCGAAAATCCAAACCAGCTGACCTTGTTTTGAATGAATCTTACCAAAATTTTCGGATTCCAAATGAAACAACCCCCGCTTGTAGCGGGGGTTGTTTCATTTGGAATCTAGCGCCTCGGAATCTGTGGTCTAGCCGGAAC
>CAZCNH010000137.1:0-4864 GCA_964500065.1 uncultured Acidobacteriaceae bacterium | reverse complement strand
TTGCCCGCTACACTTTCACTTCAACCACGGCCTCGTGAATAGCAGGAGGGATGGCTTCCCTGTGTTTTTTCAGGCTTGCCAGGTAACCTTCGATCGCATCTTGAATGTTGGCCAGCGCTTCTTTGCGCGTTTTTCCCTGCGAAATACATCCGGGCAGGCTCGGGCACTCCGCGACAAACACACCATCTTCGTCCTGCTCGATTACAATGCGCCAGCGCAGCTTCATGAATGAATTATCAAGGCTCATTCGCACCGAAGTCAATCTTCCAGTAGAGACTTGAAGTGTTTCTCGAATCCGATATAAATGCGCGCGTTTCCATTCTTTCCAAGTTCGCGGAGCGTTTCCAGTTCCTGCAAGCGCAGCAGCGCAGGATGCTGGGAGTACGCCTTGGCGGCTTCTTCGCGTTGGCGCAAGGCTTGCACATCGGCTTCCGTTCTTACCCGCTGCACCTCGGCTTCGAGTTCGGCCTCGCGGCGCTTTGCCTGCGCCTCCGTTTCATCCTGTAGGCGCTGCGCTTCGGCCTTCGATTGGGATTCAATCTTCTGCACTTCCGCTTTGGTGCGCGCTTCCACCAGTTGCGCCTGGCTCATGCGCTCGGCTGCGAGCACGCGGTTCATGATCTCCTGCAGGTTACCCGGGAACGCCAGATCCTTCACATCCGCGCGCAGAATGCTGACGCCATAGCCCCGTGCGGCCTCCTTCACATCCCGCAGGATATCGTCGCTCAATCGATTCCGGTTGGTCAGAATCTCTTCCAGCGACATAGAAGCGAGGGAGCGGCGGGCAGCGTTTACCTATAGAGGAGGGGTCGCGCAGCCGCAGCCCATGTGGAGAACGAACCCGCCATAAGGGTGGTGCCAACCTTTTCGATAGAGGGAATCGAACCCTCTTGGTGCACCTAAGCTTGAAAAGCTCGCTCCATGCTGCGCCGCGACCCCTACCGCATTGTAGCGTACAAATAAATATACAAGGTAGAATACATGAGGCCGGGCCGACGCATCGTACCCGCAACTAGATGTTGACTATCGCGCGGGCGGGTGGGGGTGGCCGTGGCCGGTGGGGTCGGGCGGCAGCGCCTGGCTGCGCGGCTTATCTCCGGTGAGGCTGCGGAAGATGGCTTCCGCCCAGGCTTCGCCGGAGAGGAAATTCCACGCCCAATCCTTGTACTTGGCGGGCATGCCGGCGGCTTTCACCTGTTCCAGCGTTTTGCCCGCTTTGATTTGCGCGCGGACGTGTTCGGTGGTTTCCACCAGCATGGCGTGATAAGCCTTCAAATCGTCCAGCGAGGAAACCGGGCCGTGGCCGGGAATGAGTTTTGTGCCGGCCGGCAATTTCGCCAGCACCTCGCCGATATTCTTCGTCAACCCCTCGACCGAGCCGCCGGAGTTCAGATCCACGAATGGAAAGTGGCCGGCGAAAAAGTCGTCGCCCATGTGCACCACGTTCGAGCCGGTAAAGAAAATCACGCTATCGCCATCGGTGTGCCCGCGCGGGAAGTGGATGGCCTTGATTTCTTCGCCGTTGAAATGAATGGAGAGGCCCTGCTCGAAAGTAATCACCGGCCAGCCCTTGGCGTCCATCGGCGGGACCTTGCGTGCGGGGGCGCCGGTCTTCAGGCGTTCGCGCACATTGGCGTGGGCGATGATCGGCGCTTCCTGGCCGAACACCGGGTTCGAGCCGGTGTGATCGCCGTGCCAGTGGGTATTCACGATGAACTTCAGGCTGCCCGTGGCGTTCAATTCTTTCAGCGCCGCGCGGATTTTCTCCGCCAGCGGCGCGTACTGGTCGTCAATGATCAGCGTGCCGTCCGGGCCCGCGCTGACGCCGATGTTGCCTCCGGCGCCGGTGATCATCCACACGTTGCCGTTCACTCGCTCGGCCTTCATCTGCACGGCGTCGAAATTCTGCTGCGCTGCCGCGCGCTCGACCGCCAGCCCCGCCGCAACGATCACCGCCAGCGTCACCAGGGAAATTGCCGCAAACCTGCGCATGGTCATGATGTTCTCCTTGAATTTCGGAATCAGCAGACTAACCCGACGCGCGTTGCCTGGGCAAGGGCCGTTTGCTCCTTTTCCTCGCCGTCATCCTGAACGGAGCGATTGCAGACCGGCTGAAGGCCGGTTTGCGCGCAGCGAAGGATCTCGATTGGCGCAAGGGAAGAAGCCGAAACCCGCGCAACATGAACGCCCGCCCCGCGAAGTGCATCTAATCCGCATGGGGGCCGGGCCTGCAACCGGTTGTGTATAATTTGAGGTTCCGACGTTATCTCCAATTGACACCATGAAAGAGCGCCGAAATCACGCCGTCATCGCCACCGTCGCAATGGGACTTCTGGTTTTGGGCGCGAGCCACGCGCAAAACTCGCTCCCCGAAAAGGATTTGCTGGCAACCGCGCCGGTGTTTGTAGAAATGCGCGCCGCGCCGCCGGTGGCAATACAAAAGCCCGCGTCGAGCGGCGCCGTTGCTCCCGCAGCTCCGGCGGCATATGGCGTGGCTGCCCTGCGTGTGCGCGGCGCGGGCGCCGCGCGCAAGTACTACACGCTGCTGGCGCCGCGCGATTCCGCCAGCGTCATCGTATTTTCCGATGAAGGCGCGCGCCTGGCGCAGATTCCGGCCACGCCCTATGTGACGGCCGTCGCGCCGCCCAGCCGTCCCGCGACCGCAACTACCGCAACCGCCGCGGGCGCGGGCAAGGCGCAGCCGGCGGGTCCGGCCAGTGCGCGGCCGGCGCTCAGCATGCCACCCGCCTCGGTGAAGGACGCCAAAATCGAATTCGCCGCCGATTTCGATGTGGATGCCGACGGCCGCGTGATCGTCGCCGACCGCGGCGCTGGCGCGGTGAAGATTTACGATTCCCACGGCGCCTTGCTCAGCCTGATTCCTGTGGCCTCGCCGGCTTCGGTGGCCGCGCTGCCGGAGGGCGAAATCGCGGTCACCAACTGGCGCGCGGAAAAACTGGTGCAGGTGTACGCCTTGCGCGCCAGCCCGGTGGGCGGTGCCTCGCAATGGAAAATCGTGCGCGAATTCGGCGAGCCCGCCGACATCACCAGCGATGACGCGGCCAAAGAACTGAACCGCTACGTCAATGTTGGCCGGCTTTCCGCCGATCTCGAAGGCAATCTCTACTACTCGTTCGACTACCTGCCCGAACCCACCGTGCGCAAATACGACCGCTGGGGCTTCCTGATCAACGAATTCACGCTGACCACGCCCGAGTTTCAGCCCGGTGCGCAATCCGCGCGCCGCGCCATCGAGCGCCTGCGCCAGCAGCGCATCACCATCGGCGGATCCAGCGGGCCCATTTTGCACCCTTCGGTCACCGCCTTGGGCGTGGACCCGGCGACCCAGGAACTGTGGGTGGCCATGGGCACCCAACTGCTGCATTTCGATAAGGAAGGCGTGCGCCGCGGGGCCTACCGCACCTACTCGCCCGATTCGATCCGGGTGGAAGCTTCCTCGATCCTGGTCGAGCCCGGGCGCCTGCTGATTTCCTCCGACGTGGTCGGGGCCTTCGCCTTCCCCCGCCCCGACAAGGCAAAGCGGTAGGGGCCGATCTGCCGAATCGGCCTGCGCAATTCGTCTCTGTTCAGTCCAAGCAATCGAGCTGCGAGCGGGCCGCTGCTGCATTCTGGTGCAGGCCAGCTGCACCACGCTGGTGCAGCGCTAAACTTTTTGCTGTGGCGCGCTGCGGAAATTTCCTGTAGTGCGCAGGGTAACTCCTTTGCTGCGAACCGGTTTGCGTCCTGTGGGAATCTTGTGGATGATTTGTGCGAAAGCCGCGGGCACGCACCCCCCGTTAGTACGTTGGTCACTTGCAATGCGCCGGGCATTTGTGCACAATGCCGCCTCGTCACGATTGCGAGCGGAGAGAAGCTAGTCAGGGGTTGACGCTCTCCACGGTAACGGATCTGGTTGGGCAACGGCCAAGCCTAACTCCCCAAGCCAGACAAAAAACAAAAACGCAGCGAATCCAAGACGCGGCGCCCCAGTGGAGATTTGCACAGCTTTTGCACAACTGTGAATAACTCCCCTGTCTGCCGCGAGGGACTCCTATTCCATGGTTGCCTGGGACAAGATTCTTCAGCACGTCGAACGCAGGGTAAACCAGCACAGTTTTGCCACCTGGTTCCGCCCCACCCGGCAGGAAAGCCTCGATCATAACCGCCTGGTGGTGCGCGTGCCCACCCGCCTGTTCAAAAAGCGCCTCACCGAGACCTACGGCCAGGTGATTCAGGCCTGCCTGCACGAGGTGGGCACGCCCAATACCCAGCTCGATTTCGTGTGCTCGGAGCCGCCGCCCGCCCCGCCCGCCCCGGTGCTTACCGCGGCCAACGCCGGCATGCAGTCCCGGCTGGATTTCGATTCGGTGGATCACCAGCTCAACCCGCGCTACACCTTCGACAGCTTTGTGGTGGGCAACGGCAACCAGTTCGCGCACGCTGCGGCGCTGGCCGTGGCCGAGCGCCCGTCGAAGGCCTACAACCCGCTGTTCCTTTACGGCGGCGTGGGCATGGGCAAGACCCACTTGATGCAGGCCATCGGCCACACCGTTAAGAAAAACAATCCGGCGCTGCGGCTCACCTACATCAGCGCCGAAAAATTCACCAACGAAGTGATCAATTCCCTGCGCTTCGAGCGCATGGCCAGTTTCCGCGACCGTTTCCGCACCGTGGATATCCTGCTGGTGGACGATATCCAGTTCATCGCCGGCAAGGAACGCACCCAGGAAGAATTCTTCCACACCTTCAACGCGCTCTACGACCAGCAGAAGCAGATCGTCATTTCCAGCGATTGCCCGCCGAAAGAAATTTCCGCGATTGAAGAGCGGCTGCGCTCGCGCTTTGAATGGGGCTTGATCGCCGA
>CAZCNH010000136.1:0-4951 GCA_964500065.1 uncultured Acidobacteriaceae bacterium | reverse complement strand
CGCATCCTCGACCTCGTGGCGGCCTATCTCAAGCAGGGCGTGATGGAAGAGGGCAAGGGTTGGAGTCCGACGGAATGCGGCACCCCACAAGGGGCCGTGATCAGTCCGCTGCTGGCCAACCTCTATCTGAACGCGCTGGACTGGAAGCTGCGCCTCGACGGCTGGGAACTGGTGCGATATGCGGACGATTTTGTCGTCCTGTGTCGTAGCCGGGAACAGGCCGAAGAAGTGCTGTCCACGGTCCGGCAATGGACCGCGTCTGCCGGGTTGCAACTGCACCCGCAAAAGACGCGACTGGTGGACATGACCCAGCCGGGAGGTTTCGACTTCCTCGGTTATCACTTCGAGCGCGGCGGCCAACGCTGGCCGCGGGAGAAGAGCATGAAAGCCATCGAGCAGAAGGTGCATGGGCTGACCCATCGCACCTGTGGGATAGCGCTGCCAGAGCTGATTGCGACGCAACTCAATCCGGTGTTGCGAGGATGGTTTGGCTACTTCTGGCGAAGCAATCGCTGGACGTTTCGGGACCTCGACGGCTATGTGCGCGGACGCTTGCGCGGCATCCTGCGCAAGCGCCATGGCGGGCGTGGCCGGGGTCGAGGTCGTGACCATCAACGCTGGCCCAACCGTTACTTCGCCGAACTGAAGTTGCTCAGCCTGGAGCAACTTTGGCTGGAGGCATTCCCAGTCCCTTGACGGGGTACTCACCAACTGGAGAGCCGGATGCGGTAATTCCGCCCGTCCGGTTCGGAGGGAGGGGCGGGTTCTATCCCCGTCCCTACCCCTATCCGTCACGATTCCCGTACCGGTAGGGCGCGGACTCCGCTCCGCGCCGCATGACCGTCACGATCATCCTGACGTTTTTCGCGGCGGCGAAGGGGCTCGCCGCCCTAGTGCGTTATCACATGTATGAAATCAGAACGTGAAAGTCGTATCCCGATGCTGGTATGGGCGTCGGAAGCAAAGGGTAACTGCGTCGCCGTGAGGCGGGGTGGGAAGCAACCCGCTGCGAACCTGTGGGCCGGAACGAAAGTGAACTCGATTCGGCGTCATCACTGGGCGAGCCCGCTAGGGAAAGGCGAAGCCTGCGACCATGGGTCGCGAAACCCACCCCTGACGGGACATATCAGGCTGGGAGTGGGTTCGGTGATGGTGTGGTTGGAGCTGGCAGACAGGGAAGGTCTCATACGGAAGATAAGAGAGCTGTCGGAAAACAGGACGGTGTTCATGGTCAAGTGGCCCGAAGAGCCGACCGGCAGCAGTCAGAGCACCCATAGTAGCGGAGAAGCGGGTAACAACCGTGGAGCGAAGGGGTGCAGGAAGGTAAAGACGTGAAGACTGAACCAAACGAAGAGTCACCGTGGCGAGTTCCCGCAGGGGATAGCCCCGACGGAGACATCCGCGGCCGTTGGCCGTGGGTGGAACGTGCGGTTTGGACGGAGCGTATGCTGGGAGCCCTCGAAAGGGGGCCGAAGAACGGCGTCTGGCACAGCCTAATCGACAAGGTCTACGCTCCGCGCACCCTCTGGGCGGCGTGGGAAAAGGTCGCCGCCAACAACGGGGCGGCTGGCGTGGACCGGATGTCGGTGGCGGTGTTTGCACGAACGGCAGTGGAGGAACTGGCAACGCTGTCGCGCCAGTTGCGCGAGAGCCGTTACCAGCCCCAAGCGGTGAAACGGGTTTGGATTCCCAAGCCGGGTTCATCGGAGCAACGCCCGCTGGGTATCCCGACCGTATGTGCGAACTGCACTCCAGCCCAGCGAGTGTTTGGGCTGGGCCATCATCACCCATCCCTTCCATCGGCTGCGAGGTGAGCGATTTCGTATTCTTAAATCGAGGTCTTGCGCGGGCCGGCCGACGCTGATCCTGGAGGGTGGGGACTGCGGCACTTTTTCCGTTTTACGGGAGTGGACCGATCGCGATCCGCCGACCGGTGCCACCGAGGGTCAGGGCGGTCCGATCCTGGCCGTGGCGGCGCTGCTGGAGTTGGCGGCACTGCTCGCCGCTGGACCAGGCCCCGGGAAAAAGGATTGACGATGAAGCGGCAGTCTTCACTATCAGTACAGTTAAGTAACTGTTCCGATAATCATGCCGACCTCCGCTGCCGAGTTGCGCCGCAAACGCCGGGTCCTGGTGCAATCGTTGCCGCCGCTGTTGCGGGCGAGTCTGCGCGGCTCGCTGATCGAGCGCTATCTGCGCTGCGGAAAGCCGGGTTGTCATTGCGCCAAGGGACGGGGGCATGGTCCGAAGTATTATCTGTCCGTGAGCTACTCCGGCCGGCGCCCGGAGATGCAGTACGTGAGTCAGGAGCAAAAAGCCGAGGTGGAGCAGCTGCTGCGGAACTTCCGCGAGGCCTGGGCCATTTTGGAGAAGATTTTTGCGATCAACCGCGAACTGCTGCAACGCCAGGAGCCGCCTTGAGCCATGGCCCCACCGGCGAACCTTGTGCTCGATGTGCCGCGCCTCGGCCAGCTTTTCGCCACGATGCTGCAGACGTTCCGACCGGCCGGTGCGATTACGCCGGCTGGCGGCGGCCCTTTGCCCCATGAATACCACGATCATCCAGGACGAGCATCGGCGGAGACTGGCCTGTGTCTATCTGCGCCAGTCGACGCTGAGCCAGGTGCGACACCACCAGGAGAGCACGGAGCGCCAGTATGCCCTTCGGGATCAGGCGCTGACGCTGGGCTGGCCGGCGGCACAGATTGTGATTCTGGACGGCGACTTGGGCCTTTCCGGGACGCAGATGGCCAACCGGCCGGACTTCAAGAAACTGATGGCGGAAGTCTCGCTGCAAAAGGTCGGCGCGGTGTTTTCCTTGGAGGCTTCGCGCCTGTCACGTTCGTGTTTGGATTGGCACCGTCTGGTGGATCTGTGCGGTTGGACGGGGACTTTGCTAATCGACGAGGACGGGTGCTACAATCCCGCGGACTTCAACGACCGGCTGCTGTTGGGTCTGAAGGGGACGATGTCGCAAGCGGAGCTGCACTTCATGCACGCGCGCCTCCTCGGCGGTAAACTCAACAAGGCGAGGAAAGGAGAACTGCGTTTTCCCTTGCCGGTCGGACTGGTCCATACGGAGCCCGAGGGCACCGTGTTGGATCCCGACCAGGAGGTGCAGGGGGCGGTGCGCATGGTCTTTGACAGTTTCCGGCAAACGGGCAGCGCCTACGGCGTCGTGCAGCAGTTTGCCGAGCGCCAGGTCCGCTTTCCCAAGCGCAGTTATGGCGGCGTATGGAATGGACAACTACGCTGGGGGCGCCTGGCCCATGGCCGGGTGTTGTCGATCCTGCGCAATCCAGCGTATGCCGGCGCGTATGTGTTTGGCCGCTATCGTGGCTGCAAGCGCTTCTCGCCCGAAGGCCAGATTCGGGCCAAAGTCGCCGCGATGCCGATGGCTGACTGGAAAGTGCTGCTGCCAGACAAGCACCCCGCCTATCTCAGTTGGGCGGACTATTTGGCCAACCAACAACGGCTGGCAGCCAACCAGACGAACGGCTCCGCGCACGCGATGAGCGCCGCCCGCGAGGGGTCCGCACTGTTGCAGGGATTGATCCTTTGCGGACGGTGTGGTCGGGCGATGGCACCACGGTACGGCGGGCGCAATGGAACCAAGCCGACCTACGAATGCAATTGGCGGCGCCGGGAGCTGGCGGGTCCCAGTTGTTGGTCGGTGCGGGCCGATGGGCTGGATGCCGCGGTGGCGGAGCGGGTCCTGGCGATCCTGACCCCGGCGCAGCTGGAGATCGCGTTGGCCGCGTTCGCGGAAGTGGAACGTCGCGACCAAGCGGTGGAACATCAGTGGCAGCTGAAAATCCAGCGGGCTGATTACGAGGCCCAGTTGGCGCAAAGGCGTTTTGATGAAGTCGATCCGGCCCATCGCCTGGTGGCGGACAATCTCGAAAAACGCTGGGAGCACGCGCTGCAACAGCTGACGCAGGTCCGGCAGGAACACGCCGCCTACCAGCAGAAACAAACGCCGCCGTTGACGGCCGAGCAACAGCGGCAAGTGCGGCAGCTGGCCGAGGATCTCCCCCGGCTTTGGCGGGCACCGACCACGACCGACAAAGAACGGAAGCGGGTGCTGCGTTTGTTGATCAAAGATATCACTCTGGAAAAACAACCCGCCGCGCACCAAGCGATCTTGCATGTCCGCTGGCAAGGCGGAGCCACGGAAGATTTAACCGTCACACTGCCGCTCAAGTCGTCCGATCGCTGGCGGTATCCCGAAACGCTCGTGGCCGAAGTGCGCACCCGCGCGCTCAACCAAACCGACGACCAGATCGCCGAAGCCTTTCGCAAGGAGGGCCGGCCAAGCGCGAAAGGGCATGCCTTCACGGCATCGATGATCCGCTGGATCCGTGTCAAACATCAGGTCCCTGGTTTTTCGGACAAACAGCCCGGTGAGTTGACGGTGCAGGAACTGAGCGCAAAGTTTGGCGTGAGCCAACACGTGGCCTATTATTGGCTCGAGCGCGGTGTAGTAACCGGCCGACGTCGCCGTCCCGGCGGAAGAACCTGGATCGCGATCTCGGAGGAAAAAGAACAAGAGTTGGCCGCTTGGGTGAAGCACTCGAAACGAATTTGCCCTGTCGAACCAAAACAGCCCTAATACCGCTGCGAGAGGTGTAGTATGAAACCACTGTCCCGGCGGTGCGCGATCGCATTGTGCAGACGGCACTGCGGATGGTGTTGGAACCGATTTTCGAGCGCGAATTTGCGCCCGAGAGTTTTGGTTTCCGGCCCGGACGCGGGTGTCAGGGTGCGATTGACCGGGTGGAGCAATTGCTCGCCGAAGGCTACACCCACGTGGTGGACGCGGATCTGAAAAACTACTTTGGGACGATTCCGCACGAGCCGATGCTCGCGTGGGTGAAGACCAAGGTGGTGGACGGGCGCATCCTCGACCTCGTGGCGGCCTATCTCAAGCAGGGCGTGATGGAAGAGGGCA
>CAZCNH010000135.1:0-5065 GCA_964500065.1 uncultured Acidobacteriaceae bacterium | reverse complement strand
GCCAGCAATTCCGGGCGGTTGCGCAGTGTTTTCGCCAGCGCCATTTTGCGGCGCCAGCGCCGCACCTGTTCGTGGTGGCCGCTCATCAAAACTTCTGGGACGCTCCAGCCGCGGAATTCCTGCGGCCGCGTGTAGTGCGGAAAATCTAGAATTCCGCGACCAGTGGCGGGTCCTGGCTGGCTGGCAGAAAGCGCCCCGGGTTCCGGGACGGTTCCCGGTTCCCTGCCCCCCGCTCCCTCTTCGGAGAACGATTCATTCACCGTCGAATCCTCATTCCCCAGCGCGCCGGGAATCAGTCGCGTCACCGCGTCCACGATCATGGCCGCAGGCAGTTCGCCGCCGCTTAGTACAAAATCTCCGATCGAATATTCGTCGGTAGCCAGATGTTCGGCGACACGTTCATCCACGCCCTCATAGCGCCCACAAATCAAAACGATGCGCTCTTTATCCTTCAGCCTTCGCGCATCCACCTGCCGAAAAAGCTTGCCGGATGCCGAAAGCAGGATCACGGCAATGCGCGGATGCAAACCCTCGCGCAAATCTGGCGCGAGGGGTGGGGGGCTGGAATCACTCTCCCATGCGGCTTGCGGGTGCCCCACTCGTTCCGCGGGGTTGGAGGAAAGTGTGGGGACCTGTAACAGGGATTCCACGGCTTCAAACAGCGGCTCCGGCTTCATCACCATGCCTTCGCCGCCGCCGAACGGGCGGTCGTCCACGGTGCGGTGCCGGTCGCGCGTGAATTCGCGCAAATCCTGCACGTGGATCTGCGTCAATCCCGCTTCCCGCGCGCGCCGCACAATTCCATGGTCGAGCGGTCCGCTGAAAAATTCCGGGAAAATCGTGATCAGGTCGAAGCGCATCGGTCAACAGTTTACAGCCAACCATTCACAGCTTACAGCCGCCATCCTGAGCGACTGGTTTTCATGTGGCGTCAGGCACGTGCAAGCAGCTCGCTTGGCAAAAAAGTGCCGATACAGCGGTCAGCCATGTGGTGGACGCGGAATCCAGCGCCACACACGGCGGCAGTACTGCATGTACGGCTCGCCAAACCGGGCCCGCAGCGCCGGTTCTTCGTAGAGCATTACAAACAGCGTCACCAGGGCGACGAAGAGCAGCAAATATTGTCCCAGCGCCGCGGAACGGAAGAACGCGGCTTCCCCCAGCAGCAGCATGGCCACGCACACATACATCGGGTTGCGCACCCAGCGGTACGGCCCGCTGACTACCAGGACTTTTGGCGCGTCAATCGGCGCTGGCGTGCCCCGTCCTTCGGTTGCGAAATACCAGCCGCACCACAGCAGCCCGGCCATTCCCGTCAGAATGAGAACCGTGCCAGCCCAGTTCCATGCGCTCCAGTCAGGAATCGTGGGGAAATGAAGCGGACGAAGGATCTGGTACGGCACATAACCGGCCACCGTGCCGGGCACCAGCACAAAAAACAGCGCCGTCTTCGCCAGCGCCCGTCTTTGCGTCCAATCCAAGTGGGCAGAAGCGCTCATAGCCACATCTAATCCGAAATACGCCGGTACGCTCTGAAGATTACAACACTACGCGGCGTTATCCTGAGCGCCTGTTTTCAAGTGGCCGCCAGGCCGCTTGCAGGGAGCGAAGGATCTCGATTTCCCGCAAGCCGCGCGCGAATCGGCAATCGAGATTCTTCGTCGCTGCTCTTGCCTCTGCGGGTCGAGAGCAAACGCTCCTCAGAATGACGGGGTGACGAGCTTCTGCGGCGCCTACTCGTTCAAGTCCAGCAGGCCTTCCGGCGGGGAAATTTCGATGCGGCCCGCGGCCGGATCAATGCGCGTGCAGATCTCTTCGGCGAAAGGGATCAGAAGCTCGCCCTTCGCGGTATCTACAATCAGAAGGGGCACGCCGGTTTCGAAGATCACATCCCGCACCACGCCGACGACCGCCGGCGGTTTTCCGCGGGTGTCCAACAGTTCGCAGCCCGCCAGATCGCTCACGAAGTATTTTCCCGACGGCAATTCCACGCGTTCTTCCAGAGGGATCCGCACTTCCATGCCGCGGAGCGTTTCCGCCGTGGCCATCGAATCCACGCCTTCAAAGAGAAATACGGCCCGTCCCTGGTGCAGCCAGCAGCGGCGCACGGGGAATTCGCGTTCCGGCCCATGCCCGCCGGCAGGCGCCAGGAAGACTCGTTGCAAATGGGAAAGGCGTTCGGGGAAATCGGTCAGCAGGTCGGCAATCACTTCGCCGCGTATCCCGCGCGGGCGCGCAATGCGGGCGATAGTTACACGGGGTGGGGTAGCCGCGCGATTCGGGCGCGCCACTATTCGAGAATCTCCAGCGTGAACCGCTTGTGCAGCTTCATGCCGGCCGCGCCGAGCAGCGTGCGGATGGACTTCGCGGTGCGCCCCTGCCGCCCAATCACTTTTCCCAGGTCGGTGGGGTCCACGCGCAGTTCGAGCACGGTCACCTGTTCGCCATCCACGGAACGGACTTGCACAGCTTCCGGCTTATCCACGAGCGCTTTCGCGATTGCTTCCACTAGCTCTTTCATTAGAGCCTCACGGGAACGGGCGCAGGTCTCAGCAGGAACTCAATTCGCGCGGCAACAGCAACGGGAGCGGGACCAAGTACTGTATTCCAAATCCGCAGCGCAAAGCACCGGGCCAGTGCTCGGTGCGCGTCAAGCCAGGGCGATTTTTTCTCTGCGCAAGAAGCTGCGCACCGTGTCGCTGGGTTGCGCGCCCTTGCCAAGCCAGTGCTTGATGCGGTCGCCATCCAATTTCAGTTCGGCCGGTTTCTTCAGCGGATCGTAAGTGCCGACAATTTCGACAAAACGGCCGTCGCGCGGCCGCGTCCGCTCAATCACCACCACGCGGTAAAAGGGCTTTTTCTTCTTTCCAATTCTCGACAAGCGAATCGACAGCAATGTGCCTCCAAAGGCTGTTCTCAGCCCAACCAGTATAGCCCAGATTGCCAGATTCCGTGAAATGCGGAGGCCGGCATTTCCGCTCCCGTGCTGTTGTGCTCGCTTACGGTTTGGCGGACAGCGGACATCCGGACTTTTGTCAACCACTCGAGCCTGACTACCTTGGTACAAGGGGTAAAGCTCAGGGCTTGTTTTTGCTAGTCGCTCCCTGGGAAGTCAACAGAATTTCCCAACCAAGAATTCGGCAGGCCTGGTGAACCGGGTGGATAAGCTCGCGGATTCTTGTTTCATGACGATCACTCAAGAACACGCCGGCCACAGCGTGCGCCAGTGTTTCGAATGAGGCGATGGCCGGATCGAGCGAAATGACGGCTGGATCGGGCTCATACCCGAAAATCACGATCGCCTTCCGCTCGGCAAACCCGGATTCCAGCAGTTTAAGACAATCACCAATTGAACTGGTGTTGCCGGGATAAGGATGGAGAACATTCTCAGACCAGTGCTCGGCCTCAACGCCGTTATCTCCAAAAGGTCGAATGAGTTTGAATTCGATTGCCCATTCATCGGGGATGACTAAGTCGCATTTCTGTTTGCTGGCGGGATATTTCTGCGGTCCGCAAATCGCGTAAGGTGAGGAAGGGTTTTCTGCTTTGAGAAACGAGAGGGCAGATGAAATCGCATCCGCCTCGGTCAAAGGGCCGATCCCCGGTTTGTATTTTGGGTTTTTTCTTACACCAGCGGCGTCAACCGCCTTCAAGGCTCGAGAAAAATCCACAACAATCTGCGAAGGTTCATGGGAGTGAAAAAGCTATGCCCGCTTTTTACCGCGGTCCAGCGAATTTGCCGATGCCGCGCATCTTGCCGCGGCTGGCCATGGCGCCGTATTGCTTGATCATCTTGCGCATCTGCAGAAACTGGCGCAGCAACTGGTTCACGTCCTGCACGCTGGTGCCGCTGCCGGCGGCAATGCGCTTGCGCCGCTTGCCGTCAATCAGATTATGATCGTCGCGCTCGGCGTTGGTCATCGAGTTGATGATGGCTTCCACCTGTTTCAGGCGCTTTTCATCCACCTGCGCGTCTTTGGGCATGTTGGCAAACGGGCCCATTTTGGGCAGCATGCCCACCAGTTGTTCGAGCGGGCCCATCTTGCGCACTTGCCGGAGCTGGTCGCGGAAATCTTCCAGCGTGAAATCGTCCTCGCGCAGCTTGCGTTCCAGCTCCGCGGCTTTCTTCTGGTCAATGGCCAGCTCGGCTTTTTCAATCAGGCTGATCACATCGCCCATGCCCAGGATGCGGCTGACGATCCGGTCCGGATAAAAAGGCTCGAGCGCGTCGTATTTTTCGCCGATGCCGATGAACTTCACTGGCGCGCCGGTCACTTTGCGGATGCTGAGCGCCGCGCCGCCGCGCGCGTCGCCATCCATCTTGGTGAGCACCACGCCGGTCAGCCCCAGGCGTTTGTGAAACTCGCCCGCGGAATTGACCGCGTCCTGCCCGATCATGGCGTCGGCCACGAACAGAATCTCTGTGGGCTGCAATTCGCGCTTCAACGCGCCCAGTTCATTCATCAATTCATCGTCAATGTGCAGCCGGCCGGCGGTATCCACCAGCACCACGTCGCTGGCGGAAAGTTTCGCTTCGCGCAGTGCGCCCTTCACGATTTCCAGCGGCTTATCGGTATTGGTTGCGGGAAAACACTTGATGCCCGCCGCTTTGGCCACCTGCGCAAGCTGTTCGCGCGCTGCTGGGCGGTACACGTCGGTGGAAACCACGATGGGCCGGTGGCCGTTCTGTCCCAGCCACTTGGCCATTTTTCCGGTGCTGGTGGTCTTGCCCGATCCTTGCAGGCCCACTACCATCCACACCGCCGGCGGCTTCGACGCGAATTTCGGCTTGGCCTGGTCGCCGAGCAACGTGACCAGTTCGTCGCGCACCACTTTCACCACATGCTGGTCCGGCGAAAGTTGCAGGAGCACTTCCGCGCCGATGGCTCTTTCGCGGATGCGCGCTAGCAGGTCGTCGGTCACGCCCACGTTGACGTCGGCGTCCACCATCGCTTCGCGGATCTGCCCCAGCGCCGCGTCCAGGTGCTCTTCGGTGAGCTTCCCCTGCCCGCGCAGGTTCTTGAAAGTACGTTGCAGCTTCTCTGTCAGATTCTCGAACATGGTC
>CAZCNH010000134.1:0-5096 GCA_964500065.1 uncultured Acidobacteriaceae bacterium | reverse complement strand
GCCAGTAAACACAGGGATACCGCACTCAGGCGGATCTTGCTCATGATTCCTCCACAGGGACGAAAAGGTTTCCGGGCACGTCAATGAAACGCGGCAGGAATGTTGCTCGTTTCAATTGCCTTTGGCAAGGCCGGAGTTGGGCTAGTCGTGGCGAAGCACTTCGATGGGATCCACGCGCAGCGCTTGCCGCGCGGGCAGCAGTGCGGCCACTGTCGCCAAAACCAGAAGCAACGCGACAGCCCCGCCATAGCTCAAGGGATCGAGATGACTCAGGCCGTAGAGTTCGTGCCGCAGCAGGATCGATGCCGCTCCTGCGATCCCAATTCCAATGACAATACCGAAGGCAAAGGGCCAGTGGAATTGCCGTATCACCGAGCCGAGCACATCCACAGTGCCGGCTCCCAGCGCCATGCGCACGCCGATTTCACGCTTCCGGCGCATTACGGAGTAGGAGACCTGTCCGTAGACGCCGGCCGCGGCCAGAAGCGCGGCCAAGACAGCCAGCGCGGAAACAATCTGCGCACCGCGCTGCGAAACCTCGAGGCGCGCCTGAAACGAATCTTGCAGCGTGGTGACCCGAGGAAAGAGACGCGAATCAGAAGCTCCGGCCAGCGCTTGAATTTGCGGCAGCAGCAGGTGCGGCGGCAAAGCGGTCTTGATCAAAAGGGTGCTGCCGGAAAGGTCTTCCTCGGTCGCGGGAAAATAAACTTCGGTGGAATCGGCGTCGCGCATGTTCGTTGTACGCGCTGGAGCCGCCACCCCGATCACCTGATATTTCCCGCCGAACCACGATTGCCCGAGGGGATTTTCTCCCGGCCAGAGCGTGCGCGCGAGCTTCTCGCCGATGATGACCACATCTTTTTTGTCGCCGGAAAGAAAGGTTCTTCCGCTGCGCAGCGGGATAGAAAGCACCGAAAAGTAGCCGGGTTCCACGTTGGTACCGTAAGCCTTGTAGGTTCCTGCTTTGTCTTGGTAAAGACCGACGGTGGTGCCAAAAGGAGCCGCCGTACACAAGCTCATCTCCTGCACGCCGGGAATGGCCTTGAACTGCGCGCGCAAGTTGTCCCAGAACGCCGCGGCCTGGCGGGCGTCGTAACCGTGGGAACTTAGTTGGGGGTCCACGGCGATTACCCGCTCGAAGTCGAAGCCCAGTTGCGCGCCCATTCCCTGTCGAATACTGCGGATGAGTAGGCCGGAAACAATCAAGAGTACGCAACTGGCGGCGATTTGCGCGCCAATGAACATGCGTCCCCGAGGGCGCGCAAAGCGCAGCGCGCGCGTGGCCTGCAACGCGGGCGCGATGCCGAAAACGGTGGTGGCCAGCAATGCAATGACAAAAGCAAACAGAAAGAGCCGGTAGTCCAGAGTGAAAAGGAAGAATCCCGAGGCATGCACAAACGTGACCAGCAGATGAAAGCCCATGGCACTCAGCCCCATTCCGACCAACGTCCCCATCACCGCCAGCAGGAAACTTTCCGCGATCAGCAAGCGCACCACCCGGCTGCGAGTCGCCCCCAACGCGCTGCGGATGGCAATCTCGCGCTCGCGGGCCATCGAACGGGCCAGTTGGAGATTCCCCAGGTTGGCGCAGGCAATTCCCAGGATCAGCAGCATCAGCAGTGCGGCCATCGCGCCTACTGCCATCTCTTGCGGCTGAGCGCGCTGGAGATCGTCCTGGAGCAGGTAAGCGGCTGAACGCGCGGTGAGCCGGTCGTTCTCTCCCACTTGGTGGGGATACTGTCTGTGCAATTCCCGCATCACGGGGAGCAGTGCCTGTTCTGTAGACCGCGGCGTGAACTCGCGCTTCAGCCGGCCATACATGCGGATGCTTCCGGCGCGAAAATCGCTCAGCAAATTGCTGCCTTCCACAAATTGCGGAAACTGCGGCAGCAGCAGCCAAACGTCGGGTTGTGAACCATCCAGGCCGGTGAAATCAACCGGGACAATGCCGATCACCGTGGCAGGCTTGCGGTTGATGTAAACCACGCTCCCCAGGTAAGAAACATCCGAACCCAGGCGGCGTTGCCAGAAGCCGGCTCCGAGCAAGGCGACCGGGCTTTCCGCGCCGCCGGTTTCGTCAAACAGTCTTCCTTGCGCGGGCTGGGCCCCCAGCTCGCGCAGGAAATTCGCGCTGACAAACTTGGCGTAGACTTGTTCGTTGCCTTCGCGTCCGAACGCCACCATTTGCGTGTCGACCGCCATCACCGCCTGCAAAACGGAATTGTGCTGCGCCAGGTAATCCACGATGGGATAGGGAACGGCATCGGAACGTGAGCCGGGGCTTTCAATAAAGAAGCGCGCCAGCGTGTCCGGATCACGCACGGGAAGCGGTCGGAAGACGGTGGTGTTCAAAAGGTGAAAGGCCGCCAGGTTTACTCCCGTGCCCAAAGCCAGGACGGCCACAGCGCAAAATGTGAAGGCGGGCACGCGCAGCAGGCCGCGGAAGCCATAAACCAGGTCGTGGCGCAAATCATCGAGCCACAGCCAGCCCCATGCGTCCCGCGATTCTTCGCGCAAGCGCAGGGCATTGCCGACCCGCTGCGCGCGTCGGTCGCGCTCCAGCATCTCGCGGTGAAATTCCAACTCGTCCTGCAGGATCCGCTCCTGACGGGGGCGCGTCAGCAGGTAGAACAGCTGTCGAAGGAACTGGGCCATGGGGAGACTCCTCAAGCGGTGCGCAATACGTTCTGCACGGCGCGGCTGACCCGCGTGTACTCTTCCATCTCCTGCGCCAGTTGTTTGCGGCCGGCGGCGGTCAAGCGGTAGTGGCGAACGCGGCGGCCGGTTTCCGAGGTGCCCCACTGCGCGGCCACCCAGCCGGCGCGCAGAATGCGCTGCAAGGCCGGATACAGAGAACCTTCCTCCACATCCAGAACTTCGTTGGAAAGCGCGTGAATGCGTTGCGCGATGGCATAGCCGTGCAGCGGGCCTCCCTGCAGGACGCGCAGGATGAGCATCGCCAGGGAGCCAGGAGGCATATCGTTCTTAGGCATAGATAGACTATACCTAGAGAAACATAATAGCGTCAAGCGGGAAGTGGCGGTTTACCGGCCCCTGGCCAGGCCGAAGCCGCGCGGGTCAGCGCCGCCGGTGAAACGCGCGGGCTTGCCGTCCGCGCCGTATTCTATGGTCAGGCCGTGCGCGTTGCCCAGCCCGCCGACGCGGCGCACATGGTGGCCGCGCGCCGCGAGCGCGTGATAAACACTTTCGGGGACGGAGTTTTCCACCAGTAACTCATCCGGCTCGGAAAAACTGATCCGCGGCGCGGCGATGGCCTGTTGCATGTCCATCTTGAAATCAATCAGGTTCATGATGATCTGCGGCACAGTCTGCCCGATGGTGTGGCCGCCGGGCGTGCCCAGCGCGGCCCACAAGCGGCCGTCGCGGAAAATCAACGTGGGACAATCGCCGCTCAGTTTGTGACGGCCGGGGAAGGCGTCCATGGGATTGCCCTTGGGCTCGAAGGTGGAATAGGAAAGCGAGTTGTTCAGCCAGATGCCGGTGCCGGGCGCCATCAACCGGCTGCCGAACAAATTGCCGAGCGTTTGCGTGGCGGATACCACGTTGCCCCATTTGTCGGCGACGACAAAATGCGTGGTGTGCGACTGCGGCGAAGGAGCGACCGCGCCGGGCGGCCTGAAGGGCTTGGCGCGCTGCTGGTCAATTTCGGCCACACGCGCAGCCCAATATTTTTCCGCAAGCAATTCCGCGAACGGCACAGGCGCAATATCAGGGTCGCTGGCGTAACGCAAGCGCACCCAGAAGCCATGCTTGGTAACTTCGGCGAACCAGTGCAGGTAGTCGGCGGAATTGTGACTCATTTTCTGCGCGTCGAGGCGGCTCATCAGGCCCAGGCGCACCAGCATGTCGAAAGAATTGGCGGGCGGCGAAGAGGTGACCACGTCATACCCGCGGTAGGGGATGCGAATCGGCTCCCACCACTCGGCTTTGTTTTCGCGCAAATCGGCGAGCGTCAGGAAGCTGCCGCTTTCGCGCATGGCTTGATCAATCGCCGCGCCCAGCGCGCCACCGTGCAAGGCTTTCGCGCCTTGTTGCGCAATCAGGCGGAGAGAACGCGCCAGATCTTTCTGAACCAGCCGATCGCCGGCCTGCAACGGCTTGCCGTCTTTTCCATAGAACGTTTTGGCCTCATCGGGAAAGTCCGCAAACGCGGCGGCAATCATCCGGGCCATGGCGGGATTGAGGTCATAGCCCTGATCGGCGGCGCGGATGGCGGAAGCGAATAATTTATGCCAGGGCATGCCACCGTATTCGCGGCTCATCGCTTCCCAGCAATTCAGATTGCCGGGAGTGGAAACGCCTTTCGCGCCGGTGCGGTTGGCCTGCCAGTTAGGCGCGGGCGCGCGAAATACATCGGAGTCGAGCGACTTGGGGATGCGCCCGGAGCAATTGAGAAAACGCGCGTGCTTGGTTTTTGCGTCGTAGGTGAGGATCGTGCCGTAGCCGCCGATGCCGCTCATCATCGGCTCGACCACGTTAAGCGTGGCCGCTACCGCCACTGCAGCGTCGAAGGCATTGCCGCCCGCGCGCAGTATCTCGAGGCCCGCTTCGGTGGCCAGCGGATGCGCCGAACTCACCATGCCCAGTGGCGCAGCGGGCGGGGAGGCGAGCCCCGCGGCTGGCCACATGGCCGCCAAGCCGGCTGCGCAGACAGCAAGTGTTGCAAGAAGAATTGCCTTCATAGAATGGCGATCCTCGGTCGAGCGAATCAAAACCCGGGATGACACTTTACCGGCTTTTCGCACGTAGTGCGCGCCCAATGCAATGTCTCCTCGTCCATGAGCCCCGTCATCCTGTGTTCCCACACTTACAGACTCGTCATTCTGAGGAGCGGCTCCGATTCGGCGCGAGGCGTTGGATCCGGTGACGAAGAACCTCGATCGCAGATTTGCGCGCACGGGACCTCGAGATTCTTCGGCCAGAAACGGGCCTCAGAATGACGGGGTTCGTTGCAGAGCACGACCACGCGCTCTGGTTGCGAGCCAACGTTGCCAGAAATGCGCGTCAGAACAAACCCAAATTCGCAAAATTGATGTGCTGGGCCAGCTTCGAATCTGAGCCGCGGCGGTGGCCGG
>CAZCNH010000133.1:3020-5129 GCA_964500065.1 uncultured Acidobacteriaceae bacterium | reverse complement strand
GATCCAGTTTGGCGTGCGCGTATCGTTCTAACGGAAACTGAACTTCAGCCTGCGGGCAAGGTCTTCGGGCCTTGCCCGTTTTTTTGCCCGGCGGGAAGGTGGCGAACCCGGGCACGCGGGCGAAGGTACTGAGCGCAGAATCGCCGCTCAGTACTTGCGCATGTGGATTTCCGTGCCGCCGCGTTCGAAGCGTACTTCGTCCATGAGCTGGTTGATCAGGAAAATGCCGCGCCCGTGGTCGCTATACACGTTCTGCCCGACGCAGCAATTAGGGATGGTGGAAGGGTCAAAGCCGGGTCCCGGATCGCGCACCACGATGAGCAACCCGGTGCTGGGCTCGCAGGCAACGCAGAATTGCACTTGCTTCGACGGGTCGCGCTTGGCCCCGTGAACCACGGCATTGGCCAGTGCTTCGCGCAACGCCATTTCCACATCGAACTCTTTTCCTTCGGCGCATTTCATTTCCCGCACCAGGCCCATGACTTGCTCCACAACCGGCGAGATGTGCTCCACGTCGGCCGGGATGGACTGGTCCAGCTTGAGGGTCAATTCTTTGGCGTGAAACTCACAGTGCGGCATCATATCGGAGCTCATCGGTAGCCCCCTGCTTCTTATGGTACGGCGGCTGGTTGGGTCCGGCAAGTTCCTGCTGGTGGGAGCACCATCGGATTGTTGGATGACCTAAACAAGGGGGAGTTCTAGTTCCGGCAACGACGCAAAATTCAAAATGCCGATGATCATCACTCTTGCTGAGCCTGAATTCGCGTGACTTCGGCTGCCATCTTCCCGGTGAGCATCATCCCGACCATTTTCTGGTCGGCCAGCCAGGACCACGCTGGATGGCCAAAGGTCGCGGGCTTGTTGTGCTCGATGAAAAAATGGGAAAACCAGACGATCGGATACGGAAGGATTGGAGCCAGAAGCACTAAACGCCAATCCTGCAAGGCGAGGCCAGTCAGCAGCATCGCCCAACCCAGCAATGTGCCCGCCAAATGAAATACCCGGGTGGCGGGCTGGCTGTGGGCTCGAACATAGACGGGCCAGAACTCCGCAAATGTCACTGGATCCTTCTTCACGGGCTCACCCCCTGATGTTTCCTGGGTATTACACATTACTTCTATTTGCCAGGATGCGCCAAACTGTGTATTATGTGCCGCGTACATGGCAATGTACATTGTCTTCCTAGAGGCATGTACTTTGTCCTGCTGTGGGGCAGTAGCGAGTGTTCTTTTCATTCCTTCGGGGAAGCTAAAAATTAAAGGAGAAACACACAATGCTTAAGCGCATTGCTGTTGTGGCTCTCGTACTCGCCTGTGTGGTGGGCGGGGCGTGGGCGCAGCGTGTAACCGGCTCGATCTCGGGCACAGTGATCGATCCACAGGGCTCGGCTGTTCCCGGGGCCAGGATCATTGTGACCAATCAAGCGACTGGGGCAAAATACGAGTTGGAATCCGATGCCACGGGACACTTCGTGGTGCCGGACCTTCCACCTACCAGCTACAAGATGTCGGTAATCAAAGAAGGCTTTAAGACCTTTGAGTCCATCATAACGGTCCGTGTGGGCGTGGTGACGAACCTGGAGACGAAGTTGGAACTGGGCGCCACCTCCTCGATCGTGACCGTGGAAAGCTCGGCGGTGACGGTGGACGCGACCAAGGCTACCGTGCAAGGCACGGTGGATACCACCCGCATCGAGTCGCTTCCGCTCAATGGCCGCAACTTCCTTGACCTGGCGCAGCAGGAACCGGGCGTGCAGATCGTGGACGGCGGCACCTTCGATCCCACCAAGAACCAGTTTGCGGGCGTTTCCGTCGGTGGCCGCAGCGGCCGCGTGACCCGCATTCAGGTGGATGGCGTGGACATCACCGACGAAACCGTCGGCACGACGGTGGCCAATATTTCCAACGAATCCATCGCGGAATTCGGCATTCAGCAATCCACGCTGGATATCAGCACCGACGTAACTTCTTCCGGCGCAGTCAATATCGTGACCCGCAGCGGTGGCAACCATTTTCATGGTTCCGGCTTCGGCTTTTTCCGCGATGCCCGCTGGGCCTCGGACCTGCGTTTGAACAAGAACTCCCCAACGACTGCTGAGCCGCCCTTCGA
>CAZCNH010000133.1:0-2920 GCA_964500065.1 uncultured Acidobacteriaceae bacterium | reverse complement strand
GGCTTTGGCGGAACCGACCTTTCGGCGTTCTCCAACCTGAACAACACCAACATCCATGTGCTGGGGGTGGATTACACCCGCGGCCGCTGGACGCACGGCGGGCGCTTCAGCTATTTGAACTTCAACAACTTTATCGTAGACGGCAACGCCTCCGCAGGCACGCCGGTAACGGCGCACCCGGACGGCGTAACCCCGATGCGTCTGCAAATCGTCGGGCAGGTGACTATGGGTCCGGATTCGCTGGCCCCGCAGAGCACTTTCCAGGACAACAAGCAGACGAAGTATGACGGCAGCTATGTGTGGGGCAAGCATACCTGGAGCTTCGGCGCCGAACATAACCGCATCGAACAGTTCGTGTACGCCAACTTCTTCGGACTTTCCCCGCAGGTGCGCGCCAGCTTCAACGCTACCACGCGCGCCTTCGCGGCGGGCAATCCGTTTGGTCCGGGTGGCATCACCAATCCACTGAACTTCCCCCTGGACCAGATCCGCGTAGGCAATGGCCTGGGGTACTTCAGCGAGAAACCGGCGCTGGGTTATCCCTACGGCGGCACGGTGAATCATCGCCTGGCCTTCTACGCGCACGATAGCTGGAAGGTCTCGCCGAATTTCACCATGAACTACGGCGTCCGTTACACCTGGCACAGCAACCTCTCGAATAGCGACCTCGAGCGCGTGCCGCTGATCAGCTTGTTTGACCCGACCCTGGGCGGCAAGCCGCACCGTGACACCAACAACTTCGGGCCGCAAGCCGGCTTTGCCTGGAACATCTTCGGCGACGGCAGGACCGTGATCCGCGGTGGCGCGGGCATCTACTACGAGACGAACATCTTCAATAGCATTCTGTTCGATCGCGTCGTGAACCTGCCCAGCGGTATCGGCAATTCGCGCCCGGCCCTCACCTCGGGCTCGCCGATTATTAACGACCCGCGGTCTTCCACCGCTCCTCCGCTGTTCAATTTCGCCACCGGTTGCACTGGCTTGCCCGGCGGGAATTGCTTCGGCCAGCCCCTGGGCGCGGTGATGCCGTTTGCGATTCAGGCGCAGCAGTTATTCCAGGCGGCGGCTGCATCCCTGGCTGCGGGCTTCCCGCAACCCGGTGTCCCTCCGCTGTTCAACACCAACCTGAACGGGACGGACCTGATTGACCCGCGTTACAAGAGCCCCTATGGCGCTCAGATGAACATCGGTGTTCAGCGCGAACTCCGTCCGGGCCTGGTGCTTTCGGTGGACTACACCCGCAATCGCGGCGTCCACTTCAACCAGATCCGCGACCGTAACCGCATCGGCGCAGCCAATACGCTGAACGTGACCCGCGCTCAAACGGCGGTCACCAGCACATTGACAGCATGCGGCGCAGCAACGGTTGCTGCGGCTATTGTGAGTTGCCCGAACTTCACCGGCGCGCGGGCGGCCACCATCTCGGACTTCGTCTCCCGCGGTTTGGGTTCTGGCAGCGGTCTGGACAACCAGTCCTTCAGCGGCATGAACCGGAACTTCCGCACCATGGGCATCATCGAGCCCATCGGCATGTCGCTCTATCAGGCGCTGCAAGTTCGCTTGACGGGCCGCGTAGGAAGCTATGGCTGGTTCCGCAACATCCACACCAACATCAACTACTCGCTCTCGCGGTTTGAAGCTTCGGGCGCAGACCAGGACTTCATCCCCGGATCCGCGTTCAACGACCGGCCGACGGAGTTCTTCGGCCCGGCGGGCTTGGATCGCACCTCGCAGGTGGGCATGACCTTTACCTGGGATATGCCGGGCAACTTCCGCATCAGCACCACCAACGCCTTCCGTTCGGCGCTGGCGGGTTCTTTGTTCATGCCCATTCGCACCGGCGGCGCGGCTGAGATCTTCTTCTCCGATCTCGACGGCGACGGCGTCACCCAGGACCCGATTATGGGCACGCTCCGCGGCGCCTTCGGCCGCAGCGTGAAGGCTTCGGAACTGGCCGCCCTGATCGCGCAGCACAATGCCACCGTGGCGGGCACGCTGAGTCCGGCTGGACAAGCTTTGGTGCAGGCTGGCTTGTTTACCCAGGCGCAACTCGTCTCCCTGGGCGCCGTGATCAGCTCGATCACCGCGCCTCCGGCAGACAACGTTGCCAACGATGCCTTCTGGACCACCGACGTGCGCTTCTCCTGGCGCTATAGGGTCACCGAGAAGATCACCGTCGAGCCGATGTTCGAAGTGTTCAACCTCTTCAACGTCTCGAACTATGCAGCCCTCGGCACCGTCCTCGATGGCTCCGTGGGAACACCGAACGGCACGATCAAGACGACGCAGACGGCCCGTGTCGGCTTGGGTTCGGGCTCGTTCTCGTCGGGCATCCCGCGCGCGGCGCAGTTCGGCTTCCGCGTCAGCTTCTAAACTCAGCCCAGCATCGGCTGGCGACAGAAGGGGCAAGGCTCACCGGCCTTGCCCCTTTTTCTTTTGCGTACGGCGCCATTGCCTCACCAGGGGCGCTTACCTCTGGCCAGAATCAGGCATCCAAGATGACGTGGTAAAATTGGGCTGCATAATGAGAGGACATCAAGTGTCACGGATGCGCGCAAAGGTTTTGAGAATTGTCTGCGGAGTAGGACTCTCGATTGCCCTGGCGGCCCCGGTTTCCGCCCAAAAGCTCCCCGAGCGTCACAAGAAGTGGCTCGAGCAGGAAGTGGTGTACATCATCAGTAAAGAAGAACGGGATCTTTTTTTGCGCCTGGCCAGCGATGAAGATCGAGATAAGTACATAGACCAGTTCTGGGCCCGCCGCGACCCCACTCCCGGCACCCCGGAAAATGAATACAAGGACGAACATTACAAACGCATCGCCTACGCCAACACCTACTTTGGCGCGGAATGGAATACCGATGGCTGGCGCAGCGACCGCGGCAAGATCTATATCATCCTCGGTCCCCCGGCCACCCGGCAG
>CAZCNH010000132.1:0-5355 GCA_964500065.1 uncultured Acidobacteriaceae bacterium | reverse complement strand
TGCTTGCCGCTCTTCACGTTGTAGCGGTACAGCGTGCCGCCGTTTTCAAACGCGATTTCATCGGTGCCCGCTCCCAGGCTGGGCCACTTGACGTCGTATTCGGCGAACGTAGTGAGCTTGCTGGTGCGCTTCGAGCCCAGGTCATACTTGAAAAGATTCATCGTGCCATCGCGGTCGGAAATGAAATAGATGGCGTTGCCGTGCCACATCGGAAACTGGTCCAGCGTCTTGTTGCGGGGCACTTCTTCGTAGCTGTGGTTCTTCAGGTCGTAGATGCCGATGTAGTTGTACCAGCCGCCGCGGTAGCGCTTCCACGTGCGCAATTCCTGCGAAGTGGGGTTATAGGCGACCTTGGTGCCGTCCGGCGAAAAACTCGAAAGGCTGGCGCGCGAAAGAGGCAGTTGCTCGGCTGCGCCGCCTTCCACCGGCACGGTGAAGATGTGGGTCAGGTAAGGACCGCCCGGAGGGGCCGCATTGCGGTTTGAACGGAACAAAACCTTCTTCCCGTCCGGGGTCCAGCCCAGCACCCAGTCCTGGCCGGGATGGTAGGTCAGGCGGCGCGGTTCGCCCCCTTCGGAGGGAATCAGGTACACATCCTGGTTGCCGTCATATTCCGCGGTGAAGGCGATCCACTTGCCGTCGGGAGAGAATTTCGGGTACAGCTCATCACCGGGATGGGTGGTGAGGCGGCGTGCCGTGCCACCGTCGAGGCCCGCAGTCCACAAATCCCCGGCATACACGAAGACCACCTGATTCTTGGAAACGTCGGGGTAGCGCAGCAGCTTGGTCTCCCCCGGAGCGCTGACCGTGGCGGTTCCCGCCAGCAACACGCACACCAGCATCATCAGCCACATCTTTTTCATTTGGGTGCTCCTGTTCGTATTAGTCCTGCAAAATAGAAGGCTCCCTAAGGTGCAAACTCTATCAGAGTCACTGAGTTGTACGAAGTAGAGGCCCTGGAAGTTTCGATTCGGACCAACCCCACCTGCTATTAGACGTCCAGCGGGCCTGGGGGGTAGCTTTGCCGAGGGCCGTGGCGTTGCCCACCCCAGGTTTGACGGAGGGAGACAGCGCTCGGTCAAACGTCTATCCAGACGGTTCCTGAGACAGGCTGGCCCAGTGTCAAATTGGCTGTTTCGCAAAAACCCAGCCTCACCGACAATGCTTGGACTGGGAAGTTGACGCCCACGGAGGAACGAAATGGCCACAGAGCGCAATGCAAAAATCAAAGCTTACGGCGAAGGGCCAAAACTGCTGGTCAAATCGCTGAAAAAGTTCCCCCCAAAAATGTGGAAGTGGAAGCCGGCTCCGGAAAAATGGAGCATCCATGAAATCCTGGTCCATCTGGCCGATAGCGAAACGAATGCCTACTTGCGTGCCCGGCGCTTCCTGGCCGAACCCGGCGGCACGGTGATGGCCTACGACCAGGATAAATGGGCGCAGGCGTTGCAATACCACTCGCAGGATCCCAATGATGCGCTGGCCGTCGTCGGCCTGGTCCGAAAGATGACCCACCGGTTGATCAAGAACCTGCCGGAAACCGCCTGGACAGCCCGCTGCACCCACCCCGAGCACGACAATTACACCTTCGACCGCTGGCTCGATATCTACTCCGGTCACATCCACAACCACGTCGGCCAAATGCAGCGTACCTATGATGCGTGGAAGCAATCCAAACGGAAGAGAGCCTAAGCAACACGTGCAGCCCGCCTCTTCAGGGGCGGGGGTTTCTATCCGTTTGAGCAAGCCCCGCTAATAAGCCTCGGGGGAGAACCCCGCATAGAAAGACAGGTGTGGAGGCACGTCCTGCGAGCGCTTTCCCCACACTCAGGGCCGGTGCTACGATGGATGATTCAATGGCCAACGGTAGAGCAATCCGGGTGGGTGTGCCCTGGCGCAGCCTGCGCGAGGAAAAAGAGAACCAGCGCGGGCCTTACGACAAGTATCTGGAATGCCTGCGCGCGGCGGGCGCCGAGCCGCGCGAAGTATCCCTGGCCGGAGGCGCGGCCGCGTTGCAAGCGCTATTGCCTATGCTCGATGCGGTGCTGCTGCCCGGCAGCTCGAGCGACGTTGACCCGCAGTGGTATCACACCGCGCGCCACGAAAAATGCGGCGAATCCGACCCCTACCGGGAACAAGCGGATTTTGCCCTGCTCGATCACGCCTGGGCGGAACGCAAGCCTGTGCTGGCAATCTGCTACGGCCTGCAGTCGTTGAACGTGTGGCGCGGCGGCGGGCTGATTCAGGACATCGAAAGCGACGTGGAAAAGCCGCTGATGCACGAGTGGCGCGGCCGCGCTGCCGGCAATCCCGAGCCGCACCACGCGATCCAAATCGTGAAAGATTCCGAACTGGGCAGGCTTGCGCAACCCGCCAGCGAGGTGACGGTCAATAGCTCGCACCATCAATCGGTGAAGCGCGCCGGGCGCGATTTGAAAATCACCGCGCACGCGCCCGATGGCGTGGTGGAAGCGCTCGAACATGTGGGCGACGGCCGCTGGCTGTTGGCCGTGCAGTGGCACCCCGAGCGCGCGCCGCGGGATCCGCTAACCCAGGCGCTGTTTTCAGAATTTGTCAGCGTTGTTCAGAGAGCCGCAAAGAAAAGCTAGGCATTGAGCGGGGGCGCGCATGATTTCACTGGCAGGCAAGGCGGTGGTGATCACCGGCGGTTCGCGGGGGATCGGCGCGGCGGCAGTGCGCATGTTTGCGCAGGCCGGGGCAGACGTGGTGTTCAGCTACCACCGCAATAAGGCCGCGGCGCAGCAAGTCGAGCAGGAAGCCCGAAAGCAGGGTACCCGCATCGAATCCCTGAAGGCCGATTTGGGAAGCATGAAAGACGCCAAACGGCTGATTGAATTCGCACGCGAACGGCTGGGTCACATTGACGTGCTGGTGGGCAATGCCGGAATTTGGAACGCGGAAGACCGCGGCATCGGCGAAATGAGCGAGCGGGAATGGGATGAAATGGTCCGCGTGAACTTGAAAAGCATCTACGCCGTGACCCACTACGCCGTGCCGCACATGATCCAGCAAAGAAGCGGGCGCATCATCCACATCAGCTCAACCGCGGGCCAGCGCGGAGAATCGTTCCACACGCACTACGGCGCGACCAAAGGCGGCATCATCAGCTTCGTGAAAGGCTTGAGCACGGAGCTGGCCCGGCACAATATCCTGGTGAATTGCGTGGCTCCGGGCTGGGTGGATACAGACATGTCCGCCGCGGTGCTGCGGTCGAAGGCCGGCGCAAAGTATGCGGCCAGCGTGATTCCCCTGGGCCGCGCGGCCACGCCGGAAGAAATTGCCGGGCCGATTCTGTTTCTGGCGTCGGAACTGGCCAGCTTTATCACGGGAGAGATTTTCAACGTCAACGGAGGCGCAGTCCTTTGCGGATAAGAAAAGTTGTGGTTGCAGGAGCGCTGCTGGTTGCACCGGGCTTGTGGTTCACCGAATCCGGGCTGGCCGCGCAGAATCCCAACACCATGATGCCGGCGCAAAGCTCGGCAAAAGCGCGCGAGTTGATCGATCGTGCAATCGAGGCCCTGGGCGGAAAAAACTATCTCGGCGTGAAAGACATCACCCGCCAGTTGCGCCTGGCGCAGTTCGGCAGCACGAGCGACCTGGAAGGCTTTTCCGCGACCTGGGATTACGTGCTGCTCCCGGACAAAAACCGCACTGAGTACTTCAAGAAGCGCAACATCATTTCTGTGTACAACGGCGACAAGGGCTGGGTCATGGACCGCGCCGGCGTCGAAGACGCCACCGCCGACAACCTCGAGCAATACCAGGACGGGCTGAAGCGCGACATCGACAACCTCTTCCGCTACCGCTTGAAGGAAGATGGATTAATCTTCCGTTATGGCGGCAGCGACCTGCTGGACCTGAAACAAGTGGACTGGGTGGAAGTGATTGACCGCGAACGCCGCCAGTTCCGCGTGGCCTTTGACAGGAAAACCGGGTTGCCGATTCGCGCCGTCTACAACACGCGCGATCCGGAAACCCGCGTCCGCGTGGAAGAAGTCGAGTACTACTCGAATTACCACGATGTGCAGGGCATCCAGACGCCCATGCAGGTGGCCCGCGAACGCAACGGCCGCAAGGTCTACCAGGTGTTCATCGAAAGCTGCCAGTACAATACCGGCCTGCAGGAGTCGTTCTTCACTCGCGCCGCGCTGGAAGAAACCTACGCCAAGCTCAACAAAAAGAAAAAGAAGTAAGCGCCGGCCGAGTCAGTTGCCTGCCATGGGTCGGCGTTGCAGGAAGCTTCCACCGCCCGCGTAATCGCCGTCGTTTACCGGGATCAACCGACGCCGCACGTTCCCGGAGAAGCGCGTACCGTGATCGGCCAGCAAATCGCGCATTACAAAGTTACCGCCAAGATTGGGCGGGCGGGATGAGCGAGGCGTATCGCGCCACCGATTCGAGACTGGGACGCGAGGTGGCGCTGAAAGTATTGCCACCCGCCTTCGCGCACCGCATCTACTGGAGGGAAGGTTGCGGCTGCGACAGCCGGCCATGCCCGAACCGGTTGCGCCGTACGCCCGAACGGGAGAGAATAAAGCTGTGGACGGCGAGCAGACAGGAACGGTGCAGGCGCACGACATCGTGGCGCTGGCCCAGCAGGCCGGCAAGACGCCCGCCGTGCGTCGTAACGATTTGCGCTGTGGCGATTGCGTGCTGGTCACCACGCGCAATTCGGTGTACTCCCTTTTTTATTTGGGCGAGGGATTATTCCAGGTGGAAGGCGGTTACTTTGACCGTCACAACGGTGGCCCGGTAACCATCACCATCAACGGTTGCACCTGGGGAGGCCGCGCCATTCACAGCGAGATCGTTGCCGCGCGCGGGTTGTTCCTCGAATTCGGCAATCAGGTGATTACCACGCGAATCCAGAAAGTGCAGTTGCTCCGCAAGTTCGACCGCAAACCCATTTCCCTGAACTAGCATTCTGCTGCAAGCCGTTCGCGCACAAACCCGTCGTTGCGAGAAACACGGTTATCGCGAAATCTGCCCTTGTTTTGCTCCGGCAGGAAAACTGGCACGGGGCACCTACCCCGCATTTCTCACAACGGCGGCTCGCGGCCTGAGCGTGCGATCGTGCTCTCCAACCAACCACGTCATTCTGAGGCCCGTCTTGGGCGGAAGAATCTCGATCATCAGTTCTTGGCACAGTGAGCCATCGAGATTCTTCGTCGCGCGATTCGTCGCGCTGCGCCGAATCACAATCGCTCCTCAGAATGACGAGCTTTCCCGACGTAGAAACGGGCGGGTACGCGCGCTTGTTGCAGTGATCGCGCCTCCAGGTTTGAACTCTTGTGAGAAAGACGGGCTAACAAGGCCGCCAGAAAGGTGTATTTC
>CAZCNH010000131.1:0-5860 GCA_964500065.1 uncultured Acidobacteriaceae bacterium | reverse complement strand
TGGAAGGGCTGGTCGCTCGATCAGCTTTGCGGCGCCGACGTGTGGGGCAAGACGCTGGGCATTCTCGGCTTCGGCCGCATCGGTCGCGCGGTGGCACGGCGCGCCCGCGGCTTCAACATGCGCGTGATCTATAACGACGCCTTGCGCTGCGCGCACGACGTGGAAAAGGAACTGAGCGCCGAATACATGGACCGCGACCGCGTGCTGGCGGAAGCCGACTTTCTTTCGTTGCACGTGCCCCTGCTGCCGGATACGCGCCACCTGATCAGCAGCGCGTCGCTCGCCAAAATGAAGCGCACCGCCTATGTGATCAACACCTCCCGCGGGCCTGTCATTGATGAAGCCGCGCTGGTGGCCGCGCTGGAGGCAAAGCAAATCGCCGGAGCTGCGCTGGACGTATACGAACACGAGCCGAAGATTCATCCGCGGCTTTTGAACCGCGAGGACGTGGTGCTGGCGCCGCATCTGGCCAGCGCCAGCGTGGAAACGCGCACCAAGATGGCCATGATGGCCGTGGGCAACGTGATCGCGCGCTTTTCCGGCCAGCGTCCGCCCAATGCGCTGAATCCCGAAATTCTCTGAGCCCCGGCAATCACCGATCGGCGCTCATCTTCGGCTGCGAAGGACCTGAATGCACGTCACAAAAAACAATCCCAAACTGACCCTGGAAGGCGCGAAAGCAGTGCTGGCCGCGGCGGAAAAGCGCGCCATTGAAATCGGCGTGCCGATGAATATTGCCGTGGTGGACGATGGCGGGCACCTGCTGGCCTTTTCCCGGCAGGATGGCGCAAAAATTTCTTCCGCGGCCATCGCCCTCAATAAAGCGGTGTCCAGCGCCATTCGCCGCCAGCCAAGCGGGCCTGCCATGGTGAACGGCGAAGCCGACATGCGCATTTCGTTCGCGCTGGCCATCGGCAGCCATGCGCAGCAGACGCCGTTGCGTGGTGGATTGCCCCTTCTGGTGGAGGGCATTTGCGTCGGGGCCATCGGAGTGAGCAACGGTAGCGAAGACCAGGATACCGACGTGGCGCAAGCGGGGGTGGCCGCGTTGCAACCATGATGCCGGTTATTTCTGTTCCGGCTCCGGCGGGGCCTGCGGCTGTTGCATCTGCTGCTGTTTCTGCTCCCGCGCCTGCGATTGGCGCATCAGTTCCCGCGCATCGGCCAGTTGATGGCCAAAGAAAAGCTCATACGTGCCAATCAGCAGGAAGGGCAGCAGCGCCCCAAGCGCCTTGAGCTTGGCCTTGCCCAGGATTTTCTCTTCCTGCTCCCACCGGAACATCTGCACCGAAGCGAACAGGGAAACCAACAGGGAGCCCACCAGGGATACAATCGCGCCGCCCTGGCTGAGCAGGGATTGATTGCCCAGCAGCATTTTCTGCACGCTGGTAATCAAATACGTCGGCGGAAGATAGAGCGCGATCTTCTGAATGAAGCCCGGCAAGGAAGGCAGCGGTACGGTTGCGCCGCTCAGGAACAGCAACGCGAACCAGATGACGTTGCAGATGACCTGCGTTTCCTGCATCGAATTGGTAACGCTGGCGACGATCAGTCCCATGGCTGCAAACGTCATCGCCCCCAGCGAAACCAGCACCAGCACTCCCAGCACATTCCCGAACGATCCGACCTTGAAGACCCAGCGCGCCAGGAATAATTCGATGAAGATGGTGGGGATGGTCAGGATGTAATTCGCCAGGATGCCCGAAGCCAGCATGGGGAACGCACCCACCGGAGCGAGCCGGAATCGCCGCAAGATGCCTTGCTCGCGGAAGAGCACCAGTTGCACGCTCATGCCCCAGAAGCTGCCCATCACCGTAATGGCCATCACCGAAGGCAGCAGGTAGCCCGCCTGTTCCGGATCACCCTTGGCGAAAATTCCCGCGTACAAAAAAAGAAATGCGATCGGCATGATGAGGCTGAAGAACAGAAAGACGCGGGTGCGCATGGCCAGTCGCATGCGGATCGTCGTCAGCAGCAGGGTGTTCTTCATGGCTATTCCCGGAGCTTCCTGCCCGTCAGTTCGATGAAGACGTCTTCGAGCGTTCGCGAGGTCATTTCCAGGCTTTGCAATTCATTGCCGTGCAGGTCCAGATATTTCACCAGCGAGACGATGGCCTGCGGCGCCCGGCTGGTGTGCAGCACGTACGCCCCGTCCACCTTCAGGCAATCGTGCACGCCCTCCAGTTCCTTCAGGGTCACGGGCAATTCGGGCTGCGCCAGCCGCACTTCAATGCGCGTGGAGCCCTCGCCGCCGGCCCGCGCCTTCAGTTCCCGCGGCGTACCCAGCGCGATCACCTGCCCGTGATCCACAATCGCCACGCGGTCGCACAACCGTTCGGCTTCCTCGATGTAGTGCGTGGTGAGCAGCAGGGTTTTCTTTTCGCTGCGCAACTGTTCGATCATCGCGTAGATCTCGCGGCGCACCTGGGGGTCCAGGCCCGCGGTGGGCTCGTCCAGAAAAATCACCCGCGGGTCGTGCACCAGCGCCATGGCCAGGGCCAGGCGCTGCTTCTGCCCGCCGCTCAATTGCGAATAGAAGGCGTTGCGTTTCTCCTTCAGTTCGAAGCGGGAAAGAAGTTCTTCGATGTTCTTGCGCTTCGGGTAAAAGCTGGCGAAAAGCTCCAGCGCTTCGGCCACCTGCAGTTTGTCCGGCAGGGCGGTGGCCTGCAGCACCCCGCCGATGTAGTGCTTGTAGGATTCGCCGCTGGCGCGCGGATCCATCCCGCACACCTGCGCCGAGCCGCTATCCGCCGCGCGCAGTCCCTCGAGAATTTCGATGGTGGTGGTTTTGCCCGCGCCGTTGGGTCCCAGCAGGCCGAACACTTCGCCCTCGCGGATTTCGAAGCTTACGCCGCGCAGCGCTTCCACTGCGCCGTAGTTTTTGCGCAAGTCCTGCACGCGAATAATGGGCTCGCCCACGGTTCGGAAACTTTACCATACGTGGCCTGTTTCGCCGGTACCGCGGCCTTTCCGCCATTCTGAGTTCGCCGAAGGAGGCGAGGAATCTTTATTTTCCTTGCTTTATGCAAAATGCAGATGCTTCGCTCCGCTCGGCATGACAACCAAATCGAGTTTTTCAACAAGCTGCTAACGATTTTTCGCTGCATGCTGGCCTTCCGCCAGCGCCTGCAGTTTCGCGGAGGGAACTTCTTCGACCTGGCCGGGCTCGAGTTTTCCCAGCTCGAACGGGCCGAAGGCGATGCGGATCAGGCGGTTCACCGGACAGCCCAGAAATTCGAACACCCGCCGCACTTCCCGGTTCTTCCCTTCGGTGAGTGTGACGGTGAGCCAGCAATTGGTTCCAATCTGCCGGTCCAGCACGGCGAGGATCGAGCGGTAGGAAATGCCGTCAATTTCCACGCCCTTGTGCAGCGCGGCAAGTTTTGCCGCTGGAGGGGCTCCATGAACGCGCACGCGGTAACGGCGCTGCCAGCCGTTGGCCGGGAGTTCGAGTTTGCGCGCCAGTGCTCCGTCGTTGGTCAGCAGCAGCAAGCCTTCCGTATCCATATCCAGGCGGCCGATGGTCATCACACGGGGCAGGTGTTTTGGCAAATGTTCAAAAACGGTGGGGCGTCCTTCGGGGTCGCGATTGGTGGTCATCAGGCCGCGCGGCTTGTAGTAGCGCCACAGCCGGGTCGGTTCCTTTTGACTCACCGGCTTGCCGTCCACCGTAATGCGCATCACCGGGGTGACAAAGAACGCAGGTGATTCCAGGATCGTTTCGTTTACGGCAATGCGCCGCTCGGCAATCATGGCTTCGACCGCGCGACGCGACGCAACTCCGGCCCGCGCCAGAAACTTGGCAATTCGCTCGCCCTCCGGCCGGCCTTTCTCGCTTTTCAAGCTGGCAACCCCTTGCAGTTGGGCGGCGCCAGGGCCCGCGATTCCGAACTTCGCGCAAACCTGGGCGCCGGCCGAGCCGCCGCATTTCACGGTGTGGCCCCTGGCTACTTCTTGCGCCTCGCGATTTTGCGCAGATCGAAACGGTGCAGTTTCATATTCACGCGGCGCTCGAAAAACGTGACCCCTTCGCTTTCCAGCAGCTTGCGTTGCAGGCTGGCCTGCGGCTCGCGAATCAGCAGGCGGCCGCCGGCCCCGAGCACGCGCTGCCAGGGAATCCCCTTGCCGGAAGGGCACGCGGCCATGGCCCGACCCGCGCTGCGCGCCCCGCCGCGCAGTTTGATGGCGCGCGCCACGTCACCGTAGGTCACCACGCGTCCGCGCGGAATGCGCTTCACCAGCTTATACACCGGGGACCAGCCGGCTGGGTTTTCGCGATGCATTTCCGTCCCAAAAGTTGCCTGAATCCAAAGTACTAGCCCGGGGGTGCCCCCGCAAATTGAACCTAACGGGTCATCCCATTCAGGCATCTGCGCGGCCAGAATAACATCAAATGAAGTGAGGGAGGCAAAGCGCCCAGGGTTAACGAAAACACGGCATTTACGTGAAATTCATTTGGGTTTCACGGCCACTTGATGTGGATTGAATTAAGGTGGCGGCAGCGCAGGGGGAGCGATTCATGGCCGCGTATTTTACGCCGATGATACGCATCGTGCAGGGGGCACGAAGGGGCGGCGGAGCGCGGGCTTACGGTTACGGTACAACCTTTGCAAAAAAGGGGCATCGAACCTTGACAAGCGTAGTGGAAGGTACTTACACTACCGCCACTTTCGCGCTGAGGAGTCCCAATTTGGCGTTTGTCCGGAAGATCGGCAACGCTTTCTACCTGGTGCACAACGTGCGCCGGGGCGGCAAGGTGAAGCAGCTTCACCTGGCCACCCTGGGGGAGCGCCCCCGCATCACCGACGACGTGGTGCGCACGGTTTCCTCCAATTACCCCTTCTTGAAGTTGAATTGGTCGCGCCTGCGGGAAAAGGTGAATGACCGCGTCGAGGTGTTTGACGCGAGCAGCGATTACATGCGCAAGCTGAGCCATTCGATCCTGGCTCTGAATCTGGATTTGGCCGATTTGACGCCGCCGCTGGTGGAAGTCGTGCAAGCGCCGGATGCCAGGCGTGATGTGATCACGCAATTGCGGCTTCTCCGCTCCACCCTGCAGGTGAAGCTGGACCAGTTTGACCGTGTCAAGACGCACGGTTTGTTGCCACACCGGAGGGTCCGGTAGGAGGAACCATTATGTGCGCCGCCGCCGTCCAACTCGATCCTGGCCGCCGCAGCACCGATTCGGTGTATTTCGAATCGGCGTTGCGCAGCAAGATCGTGGGCCAGGAAGAGGCCGTGCAGTCCGTCGTTGACCTGTATCAGGTGTTCCGCGCAGGCCTGAATTCGCCGGGCCGGCCCGTGGGCAACCTGCTGTTCCTCGGTCCGACCGGTTCGGGCAAGACGCGCATCGTCGAAGCCGCCGCCGAAGTGCTGTTCGGCGAACCGCGCGCCGTGCTGAAGGTGGATTGCGCGGAATTTCAGCACTCGCACGAAATCGCCAAGCTGATTGGCTCGCCCCCGGGCTACCTGGGCCACCGCGAGACCCATCCGCTGATCACCCAGGAAGCGCTGGCGCAATTCCACACTGAAAAGCTGAAGCTCAGCTTCCTGCTGTTCGACGAAATCGAAAAAGCGTCGGACGCCCTCTGGCAATTGCTGTTGGGCATCCTGGACAAAGCCACGCTGACCCTGGGCGATAACCGCCGCGTGGATTTGTCGCAAACCATGATCTTCATGACCTCGAACCTCGGCGGGCATGAAATCACCGAAATGATGACCGGCGGGCTGGGCTTCATCCAGCCAGCGGCGATTCCCGACGCCAGCGTGGACAAGAAAATCGACACCACGGCCACCGAAGCGGCCAAGCGCAAGTTTTCGCCGGAATTCATGAACCGCATTGACAAGGTGGTGGTGTTCC
>CAZCNH010000130.1:0-6125 GCA_964500065.1 uncultured Acidobacteriaceae bacterium | reverse complement strand
CCGCCTACGCGCACCGGTTCATTCTGGTCGTTCAGTTTGATCACCCCGGTGCCATAGAAAACCGCGAGGTTTTCAATCGGGTTCACATCGAGCACCACCAGATCCGCATACTTCCCGGGCTCAACGCTGCCCAGGTCTTTTTCCGCGCCCAGCGCCTGCGCGCCATGCAGCGTGGCGCTGCGAATCACCTCCAGCGGATGGAAGCCGGCCTCGCGCAGCAATTCGAATTCGCGGATGTAATCGAAACCATAGAGCTTGTAGATGAAACCCGAATCCGAGCCGGTAGTGACGCGGCCGCCGCGGTTTTTGTAGTCGTTGATGAAACTCATCCAGATCCGGTAGTTATTCTTCCATTCGATTTCATCTTCGGTGGTCCAGTAAAACCAGTAGGAGCCGTGCGCGCGGCGGCTGGGCTGGTAATAGCGCCACAGCGAAGGCAGGGTGTATTCCTCGTGCCATTCGGCGCGGCGTGCCCGCTGCAAATCGCGGCTGGCCTCGTAAATGGTCATCGTCGGGTCGAGCGTAAAGTCCAGTTTCAACAATTCGCCCAGCACCGCATTCCATTTTTCGCTGCCGCGTGGCGCAGCCTGTTTCCACAGGCGGCCGGCCTGCCCGAAGCGGTCCTGCTCGTTGTTGTAATTGTAGTCCAGCGGAAAATCCTGCACCGTGCGGTCAGTGAAGAGCGCTTCGGGCAGGCCGTACCAGTGCTCCATCGAAGTCAGGCCCAGCCGCGCGGCATCCGCCACGTTCATGCGCGCCACTCCCAGCTGGTTCAAGTGCGCGGCAGTGCGCATGTTGTTCTTCTTGGCCGTAGCAATCAGCGCGGCCATGATGTCCGGCCGCTGCGAGCCAAGCTTCAAGCCATCGGCGCCTTTTTGAAAAACGTCTTCCACCCAGGCGCGCGCCGTTTCTGCATTGGTGATGGGCGTCTTGGCGCCCTGTCCCGCGAAAACATAAGCGAACAGGCGCGGCGCGGTGATTTCGTTCTTCGCGCTTTTCTGCTTGTGCTCGACCACCCAATCCAGACCGTTGCTGCTGCCGGGTTCCCGCACCGTGGTGATGCCGTGGCCCATCCAGAGCTTGAAGACGTATTCCGCGGTGGTACCCTGCGGGCGGCCGCCAATGTGTCCGTGCATGTCAATCAGGCCGGGAAGCACATAGTGTCCTGCCAGCTCCAGTACCTTGTCGCCTGCGTCTGCTTTGGGCCGCCGTTTTTCGTCAATTGCGATGCCGGGAAAGCCCACGCTCTGAATGCGCACGATGCGGTTTTTTTCGATGACGATGTCCACCGGACCGACCGCTGGCGCGCCGGTACCGTCAATCAGGGTCACTCCGCGCAGGATCAGGCGGTTGAACGGACCTTCCCCTTCGGCCCGCGGAGGCGCCTTGGGCACCCCGGTCTCGATTTCGTCTTGCGCCCGCGCCGCGGGCGCCGCGAGCATCCAGGCCAAAGCACAAACTACCAATCCCCCCGCGAAACTATTCCGATTCACAACCCCTCCTGAAAACCGATGCTGAATCCGGCGCGGATTCTAGCAGGTTGCAGAAAACTTCGCATGGGCATTCACTGACCGCAAACCACCCCTTCATCTACCCTCATTCAGAGTCTGCTAAAGGCGGGCGAAGAATCTCGATGCTCATGGTGGCCATGGACCTGTAATCGAGATTCCTTGGCCAGCAACGGGCCGGAATGACGAAATAACTTCTTCCCCAGCTTGCTGGGGAAGACCACTGCGCGCCGCGACCGCAGCCGCCGTTGTGAGAAGAGAAATACGGGTTAGACACATGCCGCAGAGGTTCGTTTGACTCGCCCATGTGGCAACCCTAAGATCATTTCGGGGAACGATGCCCCTTCTGGAATGATGGAATCCGCTCCAGCACGGCGCGGTTCGCACGAACAAGTGATCGCGGATCCCCGCGGCGTGTTGCTTTACTGCACCTCGCGCCTGGCATTTCCCCGGCTGAAAGCCGTGCTCGACCTGCATCAGATTACCGCCACGGAGCCGCTGCCCAACACGCAACTCCTGCTGAAAGATCCGGAGGTGCTCTCCACCGCGCTCAGCCAATGGCGCGACGGCTTGGAGGAAGCCGACCTGCGCTGCATCCGGGGAGCGCTGCTGGCAAGCCCAATGCCCTCCGCGGAAGAGCTCGCCGCCGCGATCCTGCAGCTCACGCCGGTGGATACCTTGCTCGCCCGCCTGCAAGGGCGCTGGCTGCCCAAGTTGATGCGGGACCAGCAGTCCTTTTTCAGCATGTTCCAGCCGTTGGTATCGGTTTCGCGGCGCGAAGTACTGGCCTATGAGTGCCTGATCCGCGGGCGCGACGGCGCCGCCGTGATCCCCGCGTCGCGCCTGCTGAACGCCGCGAAAACCATGGGCATCGTGCATGATCTGGACAAGACCGCATGGCGCAGCGCGATTCAGCGCGGGGCGTCGCTGGCCAGGCAAGGCCACCAGCTCTTCGTCAACTTTACCCCGAGCTCGATTGTCGATTTGAAGTTCGGTTTGAAGGAGGCAGTGGCCACCTGCAAAGAGCACGGCGTGCCGTTTGAGAACCTGGTCTTTGAAGTCACCGAGGGCGAAGAGGTCCATGATATCGGCCAGCTCGAAAAGATTGTGAATGGCTACCGTGCCGAAGGGGCGAAAGTCGCGCTGGATGATCTGGGCAGCGGCTACTCCTCCATCCTCCACCTGGCCGATCTGCTGCCGGACTACGTAAAGCTGGATCAGGGCTTGGTGCGCGGCGCCCACGGCGATTACGTGCGCTCGGTGCTGCTGAAAGCGATTACCGATGCCGCGCACGACCTGGGTATTCAGGTTGTCGCCGAAGGCGTGGAAACAGAGGAAGACCTGAAGTTCTGCATCGCGATTGATGCCGACCTGGTGCAGGGTTACTACCTTGCTTACCCGGCGGAATCGCCGCTGCCGGTGAGTCCGGCTGCGCTCGATACGCTCGCTTCCTGGATGCGCGAGCCGGAAAAATAAGGCCAGCCTCCCGCTCTGTCCGGCTATCGGCTTTCCCCTCTTGCTACGGTCTCACCGATTTCGCCAGCTTGCTCGCGGCGCTTTCCAGCCGCTGCGGTTTTTTCCAGAACTCTTTCCAGGGGTCGCCCTTTTTCTGCAGCCGGGCAAGCACAGTGCGGATGTTGAACTTGCCGGGATCCAGCCCTTTCTTCAACTCTCCGGGAAAAAGCGGGCACGACACCGGCGCCCCGGGATAGGCGCGCGCGGACCACGCCGAAGCCAGGGGCCGTCCGAACGCGTTCTGCACAAAATCAATCAGCACGCGCCCTTTGGGCCGCTTGGTGACCGCGCGCTCCATGGTCACCAGCGTGGGATTCTCCGCGGCCACAAGCCGCGCGATGATTTCCGCAAATGTGCGCGCCTGCTCGTAACTGTATCCGCGCGCCAGCGGCAGGAACAGATGGAACCCGGAGGCGCCCGAAGTTTTCGGGAAGATTTTCAAGCCCAGCGCGAGAATTTTTTCGTGAATAGCTTTCGCCACCGTCACCACAACGTCGTAATCGGTGTCGTCGGTGGGGTCGAGATCGAAGAAAAAGTAGTCGGGTTCCTCCAAATGGCCGCTGCGGCTGGGCCACGGATTGTGGTCAATGCAGCCAAGGTTGCTGAGGTAGAGCAGAGCGGAACGGTCGTTGCAGAGGAAGTAAGGCACTTCACGGCCGTGATGCTCGCTGGGCACCAGAGTCGTTTCCATCCAGTCCGGGGCGGTTTCACCAGCTTCCTTCTGGAAAAAAGCCTCGCCGGTGATCCCGTTGGGATAGCGGCGCAACACCATCGGCCGCTCCCGCAGATACGGCAGAATCTTCGGAGCGCTGCGGTAATAGTAAGCCAGCAGTTCGCGCTTGGTGATTTGCGATTCCGGAAAATACACTTTGTTCAGATTGCTCAAGCGCTGGCGCTTCCCGTCCAGCTCGATCAGGACGTTTTCCTGCTTGCCGCTGAATAGTTCCCTCTCAATTTCCCTTTCCTGCGCGATCACTTTTCCCGCCAGCGCCGGCGCGATGACGATACTGGGGCTTGCCTGCGGGCGTTCGGCGATACGCGGAGCCTTCTCCTGTTTTCCCGAAGCCGGCCGCAGAGCGGCCGCGACCGCTTTAATGCCTTCGGTGGTGCAATCTCCGGCCTCGATATCGTCGCGCAAGCCTAGAAATGTTGGATGGCGCAGGTGCTTCTCATTTGTCCATTCGCCGTACTTCACGCGCGCCACAAATTTCGGCTCGACCCACGTGGGCGGCTCGGCTGTGTCCGGCAGCGGCGTGAACGGGCATTTTTCGGTTTTGATTTTCTTCAGTTGCGCGCCAATCCGCTCCAGCAGCTTGTCGTCGAACCCGCTGCCCACTCCGCCGATGTAGCGCAGCAGCTTGCCCTCGTACAGGCCCAGCGAGAGCGCGCCGAAATGCTGGCGCGAGTTGCGCGGCGCGGTCCATCCGCCGATGACAGCATCCACCTCGCGCGTCACCTTCAACTTCACCCACGAGGCGCTGCGCTTGCTCACATACGCGCTTTCCGCGTGCTTGCCGATGATGCCTTCGAGTCCATTCTTTTGCGCCAGCGCATACAACTCCTTGCCGTGCTGCATCTGGTGATCGGAATAGCGGATCGCGCCGCCGGGCGCCAGCAACTGTTTCAACAGTTGCTTGCGTTCGCGCAGCGGTGATTCGCGCAAATCGAAACCGTCGCAATGGAGCAGGTCAAAGATGTAGTAGACCACCGGATGGTTGCGCACCAGGCCGAGCGTGGGCCGTTCCACGTGCATGCGCTGTTGCAAGCGCTCAAAACTCGAGCGGCCATCCGGCTCCAGCACCACGATTTCCCCGTCGAGCAGCGCGTCCTCCGCGTCAAAGTGCAGCGGCAGGCTGGCAAGGTCCGGATATTGCGCGGTGATCACGTTGCCTTTGCGCGAGCGCATTTCCACTTTGCCGTTGCGCAGCCAGGTGAGCGCCCGCACGCCATCCCACTTGATTTCGAAAAGCCACCTGGCGTCGGAGAATGGTTTTTCAGTCAGCGTAGAAAGCATCGGCAGCAATTTCGCCGGCATCGGCGCTTCCTGTGCGCCGGTCAACTCCGCGGCATGCAACTGGCGGTAACCATCGGCGGGGGGCACGTTGTCGGCAATTTCGCGCAAAGTGCGCCCGCTCAGCACAGACACCTGGTGCTCTTCCACTTTCCACTTCGAGTCGGCGAATTCGTCTTTGTGCTTGATCAGCAGCCATTCGTTGCCTTTGTTGGCCTTGCCGCCGCTGCTGCTGCTGCGGATTTGCACCAGCACAAAGCTGCCGCGCAGCTTTTTCCCGCGCAGGGTGAACTTCAATTCGCCTTTGCCGAGGGAAGTTTGCGGCGGCCAATCGGGCGGCGTTTCGAAAGTTCCGGTATCCCACACCATCATCGGGCCGGCGCCGTATTGCCCGTCGGGAATCACTTCTTCAAAACGGAGATATTCGAGCGGATGATCTTCGGTACGCACCGCCAGGCGCTTCTCTTTCGGGTCGAGCGTGGGGCCCTTAGGCACCGCCCAGGATTTGAGCACGCCGTCGATTTCCAGGCGCAAGTCCCAGTGCAGGCGGGTGGCGTCGTGCATCTGCACCACGAAGCGGCTGCCGCGTCGCCGCCCTTCGCGCCCGCGCGGCTCGGAAGTTTCCGCAAAGTCGCGTTTGCGCTGATATTCGCTGAGCTTGCCCATGAGCAACGAAATCTTACAGGAAGTAGCGGCCCAAGGTCAGGTCGGGCGCGCCCTTGTGTGCGCCCGCGCCAGGCTTTTCCGGCGGGCGAGAAACAACTCGCGGGACCGGCCTGTTCGTTTCGACACGGCGGGTCTGGGAAAGGTTGAAATGGCCAGCAGCGATGATATTCTGGCCGAACCGCCTGAGGGCTGCGAACCTGCATGCAGGGCGGGGGACGAGGTCGCGCCATGGCACACGCTATCTGGAAGGGTCATCTTTCCTTCGGGCTGATTACGATTCCGCTGAGCCTGCAGGCAGCGGCCCGCGGCGAGCGCATCAGCTTCAACCAACTCCACAAGGAGTGCAAGTCACGCGTGAAGCAGCCGCTGTTCTGCCCCACCTGCGAGCGCATGGTGGAGCGCGGCGAAATCGTGAAGGGCTACGA
>CAZCNH010000129.1:0-6163 GCA_964500065.1 uncultured Acidobacteriaceae bacterium | reverse complement strand
GATTCGCCTTCACTTGCGCTTACGTGAAGGAATAGGAACTCGGGCAACTTCGAGCCAATCCATTGCACCCGAACGGTAATGTCCCGAGTTGGCCGGGCTCCGGAGAGGTAAATTGCAGCATTGGAGAAATCCTCGCCTTCCCCGAGAGTGATGGGAACTGCAGACTTGCGGTCAATTACACCGGGGAAGAATGTTCGTGGATAGGGCGTATCGGGCTGAATGTGATTTGCGTTATTGAAGACCAGCAGATACCGACCGGGAGGAACCTTCTCAAAAACAAATTGCCCGCCCTCGTCCTGGAATTCAGACCATGCCATCCAAGGCAAGTCGCTGTCTTCTTTATACAGATCCCAACGAAACAGGTCAACGGAAGCCCACCGGAGAGGCTTGCCGTTTCCACCGATAACCTGCCCGCGAATGCGGCCTGTTGGCAACGCCTCCAAATCCTCCTGATAGCAAGCGTTTTCGGGCAGATCGAGCGGCGGAAGCGGCCCGCTCAAGATAGTCTGACCGAGGGCCAATCCGTGGGCCAACCCAGCCGAGAAGGTGTACCGCCCAGCGGGCAACGAGTAGAAATAATAGTCGCCACGCGCATTCGTTATTGTGCTTCGCTGAATACCTTGTTCCGAACTTAGGCGGACCTCAACGTTGGGCATAGGCGTTCCTTCAAAATCGCCGCCAACAGACGCGTATGGTTGCTGCGACTTTCGCAGCGTCCCGTATAACGATGCAAAGGGCTTGCCATCGCGAATCGCGCGAAGTTGGGTAAGTAGAGCGTGCGCATCCGAAGCCTGCTGTGTATCACTACAAATTGTTGCAAACAACTTGCCATCTTCATTAGCATAAGGGAACACAACGTACTGCTGGCCTACAGCAAAACGCACGCTGCAATCTCCGCCACCCCGGCCTGAATACACATCCTTCACTGCCGTTTTGGCGCCCGAAAAATACTCGTCCACTCGAAATCGATACCGCGCCGAGCCGCCCCATCGTTGCTCCATAGTTTTCAGGCGTTCCTCCAAATTGCCCGAGAAAGGCCTGTCGTCTGGAGGATTCTCTGCCTCAATCACGGTACCCACGAATACCTCGCCTGTGGCATCCAACTGTGCACACCTAGCAGGCCCACTCCGGGCGCAGGTACATGCCGAAGGGCAATTCGGGAAAATGACACAAGAGCAGAAGAGAAGCAGGAAGCCGACATACTTCTTCATTTGCGACCTCACGTGCGTCCTGTGATACGTCAGACAGCAAAACTGTTGTCCAAAAAACGATCACAACATAGACATAGACACCACGAGGTGCCAGTTTGTTACACGGGTTCGAGGCGGGCGGTGAAGTGGCGCAGAAAGGGCGACTGGTGGGTTAGGCGGAGGCCGCGAATGTTGTCGCGGCGGCGCCACACTTCGAGGATTACCTCCACTACATAATCAATGTGCGATTGGGTGTAGGTGCGGCGGGGGATGGCCAGGCGCACCAGTTCCATGGGGCCGGGGGTTTCCGTGCCGTCGGGCTGGCGCTTGCCGAACATGAGCGAGCCGATTTCGACCGAGCGGATGCCGCCCTCTCCATACAACTCCGCGGCCAGCGCGACGCCGGGAAACTGCGCGGGCGGGACGTGCGGCAGGAAAGCTTTCGCGTCAATGTAAATGGCGTGGCCGCCGGGGGGCTGCACGATGGGCACGCCTTCGCGCGAGATGTGGTTGCCGAGATACGCGGTGCTCACGATGCGGTAGTTGAGATAGTCGTCGTGCAGCGCTTCGTTCAGGCCCACGGCGATAGCGTCCAGATCGCGTCCGGCGAGGCCGCCATAGGTGGGAAAGCCTTCGGTCAAGATGAGCAGGTCGCGTTCGCGTTGCGCCAGCGAATCATCATTCGTACACAGGAAGCCGCCGATATTGGCCATGCCGTCTTTTTTCGCGGACATGGTGCAGCCATCCGCGTAAGAAAACATTTCCACGGCAATGTCGCGCGGCGATTTTTCCGAGTAGCCTTTTTCGCGCAGCTTGATGAACCAGGCGTTTTCCGCGAAGCGGCAGGCGTCAATATAGAGCGGGATGTTGTAGCGCGCGCACACCGCCTTCACCGAGCGGATATTTTCGAGCGACACCGGCTGGCCGCCGCCGGAATTGTTGGTGACGGTGAGCATCACCAGCGGCACGCGCTCTTTGCCGACGCGCTGGATGGTGGCGTCGAGTTTGGCCACGTCCATGTTGCCTTTGAAGGGATATGGCTCGCTGGGCTTGAGCGCCTCGGGGATAGGGAGATCGAGCGCTTCGGCGCCGACAAATTCGCAATTGGCGCGCGTGGTATCGAAGTGGGTGTTGTTGGGCACCACGTCGCCCTTCTTGCACATGGTGCTGAACAGGATGCGCTCGGCGGCGCGGCCCTGGTGCGTGGGAATCACGTGGCGGAATCCCATGATGGCCTGCACCGACTGGCGGAAACGGTCGAAGCTGGGCGAGCCGGCGTAGGATTCGTCGCCGCGCATGATCGCGGCCCACTGCTCGGTGGACATCGCTCCGGTGCCGGAATCGGTGAGCAGGTCAATCAGAATGTCTTGTGAGGCAATCAGGAAGAGGTTGTAGCCAGACTGTTCGAGAAGCTGCTGGCGCTCCTCGCGCGTGGTCTGGCGGATGGGTTCGACGCTCTTGATGCGGAACGGCTCGATGATGGTGGTGATGGGCATGGGTGTCTCAGCGGGCAGAATACACCATTTCGCGTGTCCATGATTTTGCGATTATCCGATGGGGCTTGCCAGTCGGGACGGGTTGCCTTTCCATCACCACGGCACAAATCGCCAAATCGTGGAATCTCTTTCCTGTGCTAGCATTCGAGATTGACGCGCAAAAGCACGCGGCTGCAAGCCCGTGTGATGAGGCTGCGGTGAGCATCGAAAAACGGCTGCACAAGCGAGCGCCGATGGTGGCCCCGGTGGACGCGGAAACCGGCGGGAAGAACTACGCGCTGGAATCGCGCAACATCAGCGTGGGCGGCTTGCTGGTGCGCAGCGAAATCACTTTTCCGGAGCAGACCCCGCTGCTGGTGCGCTTCACCCTGCCGGGCTCGAGCGAAGAAATCCTCACCGCGGCGATTGTGCAGCACACCAGCCCGGACGCCTTCATGGGGATCCGCTTCGAAGGCTTGCCGGCGGCCGCGCTGAACGCCATCGAGCGCTATGTGGACGAGCGCGGGGCAAAACCGCCCGGGCCATCCAAGCGCGTGCTGAAGCGCGTGCCGTTTGTTGCCAAGATTGAAGCGCAAGCCGGCGGGTTTCCGTTTATCGCCATTGCGGAAGACATCAGCGAAGGCGGCGTGCGGGTGAAGACCGCGAACCCGCTGGAAGAAGGCTCGATCGTCCACCTGAAATTCACCCTGCCCAATTCCGAGCGGGAATTGACGGTAAACGGGGTGGTGCGCCACGTCACCCCGGGCGCGGCCATGGGCGTGCAGTTTTCCGATTTGGACGGCAGCGAACTCGAAGCCGTGAAAACCTACATCGAGTCCACGTAAGCAATCCACAGAGTCCGGGATTTCACAGACTCAGAGAAAAACACAAAAGCGGAACACCGATGCATCGGCGCAAGAGGTTCATCTGTGTAATCCGTGGACTGCTTTTGTTTTTACCAGTTGCGAGAGATGGCCGCGACGATCTTGGCCAGCGCATCCACGTCGCGGATGTCGATGACCTCGCCAGGCGAATGCGAATAGCGCAGCGGCCAGGAAATGGGAATATCCACGGCGCCGTGTTTCAGGTAGGCGGAGCCGTCGTTGCCCCCGCCGGTGATGCCGTACTGCACGGGGATTTGATTGGCACGGGCGAGCGCGATGAGCTTATCCACCCACTTGCGGTCGGTGATGTTGGAATTATCCACCGCGCGGATCACGAAGCCCTTGCCGATGGGCGCATCGGCAAAACGCGGCGATTCCAGCGGCGAATCCGCGCTGACGAACGTATCCACAGCAAAAACGAAATCGGGCACCGTGCCGTTTTTTGCGGCGCGGTCGGCATCGGCGTGCGCGCCGCGCAGACCGATTTCTTCTTCGACGGCCCAGATGAAGGTGACGTCGCGGTCCGCCAAGCCAGGACCAAGCGCCCAGGCCGCGGCGATCAACGCGGTGCAGCCCACGCGGTCGTCGAAGCTGCGTCCGTTGGCGCGCGTGCCGGCCAGCGGGCGGTATTTTTTCGGAATAGTGATGAAGTCCGTTGCCTTGATGCCCAGTTCGGCGACTTGCGCGGCGCTGCTCGCCCCGACGTTCACGCGCAGTTGTGATTCGCCATCGGCGCCGCGGCCGCGCGGCCATTCGAAATCCGGCGCATCCCATCCGGCGGGCAATTCCATCACGCCGGCGCGCGGGCCGGCCGAGGTGTGCACCAGCACCGGGTGACCGGCAAAAAAGTAAATCGTGCCGCCGCCGCGCGAGGTGACCACCAGGCGGCCGTCGTCGGTGATGCGGTCAATCTGGTAGCCGAGTTCGTCATCATGCGCGACGAAGGTGATGCTCGGCGCCTTGGAACCTTTTTTCTTCGCGGCCACTTTCAAAATCAAGTTGCCCTTTTCGTCGGTTTCCGGCTTGGCCCATGACGGCAGCAGATTCTTGATGGCTTCGCGCGGGGCGGATTCGTAACCGCTCATGCCGTAGCTTTCCACCAGGCGGCTGAGGATGGTGGCGGTTGAAGGCGCGGTAGCGGGACGCAGAACCTTGCCCATGCCACCTTCGAGACGGTCGAAGCCGGATATTTCCGGCGTCAGCGAACCTTGCGCATATGTTTCGAGCAGATTCGTCAGGTTGCGCAAATCCTGCAGGTCGAGGGTTTCCGCCGGAGTCGAGGCCCAATCGGTGGCGATGGCCACGTACGCAAAGCGCGCGGGCAATTCCGGACCGCGCACGGGCGCAGACGCGGCAGGTTTAGTGGCGATTCCTTTCTCCTTCGCGGCGGCAGAAAGTTCTGCGGCGAGCGGGCTGGCAGTTTCACCGGAAACGATCAGCACGCCGTCGCCCGGATTTGGCTCGGGTTCAGCGGGAGCATTTTCCGCGCGGCGCTGGCCGCCCTGCCCGCGCTGGCCTGCTGGCGCGGCGCCACCGCGACCGGGTGCAGCGCGCCGGGGCAGCAGGCGGCCCACGTACACCAGTTCATCGGCTTTGATGCGTTGCGTCAGCCGGTCCAGCCCGCGCGCGCCGGCCCACTGTTGCGCGACAAATGCGATGGTCAGCGTGCCGCGCACCTTCGCGGGCTCGATGCGGCGCAACACCTCGAGCAGCGCAGCCGGGCCAAAACGGTCGCCCAGCGCGGCACCGGTCCGTTTGTTGAAGCCCATGGGGAACAGCTCGCGCTCGATGGCGATGGGGTCGAGCACGTCCACGCCGGCCTGGCGCGCTTCGGCGCGCGTTGCAGCGCCAATATCAATGTACATATCGTCGGGGTGGTTCGAGCGAGGCGTGTCGCGCCTTCCGCCCTGCAAATGAGTGGAAAGCCCGGCCACAACTCCGGTGACCCACTTGCCCTTGCGGGTGTGGATCTGCACCGGCTGCGCGAAATGCAATTGATCGAACAATCCGTGCGGCGCGTTCTGCGGCAGGCGCTGCACGCGCAGGTAGCCGTCGTCGGTGATGGCGCTGATGACGTAGCCCGGCTCATCCATGGGCGCGGCGATCAACCGGTGCGGGGCGCCGGAGCCGAAGGTGACGCTCAGGTTGCCCAGATTATCCGTTTCGAGCTTGTGCGGCTTTGCTGCGGCGCGGATTCTTTCCGCCACGGCGGATTCATAGCCGGTCACGCCCGGCGTTTCCACCAGGTCCTTCAAGTTTTGCGACAAGCCCTTCTGCGCGGAGACCATTGCAGCAAGACACAAGAAGGCAAGACCACATGCGATACGTTTCATGCAAACCCTCTCAGGTGGGAATGGGCAACGGGCGAACCAATATCACGCCCGTAGGAAAGACGCGCCGGCGGGCAGCGCAGTTTCGCCGCGACCGTCAGAAAAACACCCGCAATACGCTATGCTGGGCGCGCACAGGACGGGGTGCGGACATGAAAAATGCGATGATTGGGCTTCTTGCGCTGGGGGCGGCGATGACCATGGGCGGGGAAGCGAAGGCACAGCAAGCAGGCGAAGAAAAGCGCCCGCGCGCGCGCGAACTGGGAATTGCGCCGGGAAGGTAC
>CAZCNH010000128.1:0-6241 GCA_964500065.1 uncultured Acidobacteriaceae bacterium | reverse complement strand
CGCACACTTCCGCCTCCTGTGGGTGTTGGTGGGGTGCGGAAGTGCTTGGGTGGAAAGAGGTTCGGGGGAGAAGTTGAGCCGGCCCAGTCCTCAATCCCCTTTCAGGGATTCTCAGCCAACTCCTCCCCGCTGCAATATGGATTGCACGCCCCGCTCCATACGCTATCCGTTTGCTTCTAAAAGAGTTCCAGGGTGTCTCCCAATGCCGGGCCGTGTAAGTTTTCTACCTGTCCGAAAAAAAATGCTCGGCGCGTGACCCTCTGTTGACCTCAAGCCAATCACTCGACAGGGTGTCCTGCTCACCACCTCGGGCGTGCATCCAATGAAGAATCACAAGGTCCTTGAGAAAGGAAAATTGACACTCGCATGGGCCGCTGCCAAAATGGATATTTGCCCGTTCAACGGAGAAGTTCACTGTACGCCGCATCCATATCTCGTATTGGCTCGACCCTGACGATGTGCGCTGTGGCCGTGGGCCTTGCCACATGCGGCGGCGCCAGCACCCGGCAGAAGATCAAGCCGGGAACCGTGCCACCCGCGATGAGCGCCACCCCGGCCGAGTTGCGCGATCGCTTTAACCTGCAGGCCCGCGCGATCCACAGCCTCAACGCCCGGGTCGAGCTGAACCCGGTGGCCGGCTCGGCCTACACCGGCGTGATCGAAGATTATCGCGACGTGCGCGGCTTCATTCTCGCGCAAAGCCCGGCGCACATCCGCATGATTGGCCAGGCCCCGGTGATCGCCAAAACGATTTTCGATATGGTGAGCGATGGCGAAAATTTCCGCATCTCGATTCCGCCGAAGAACAGATTCATCACCGGCCCGGCCCGGTTCGAGCGGGCCGCTAAGAAACCCATCGAGAACCTGCGCCCGAATCATCTGACCGATGCCATCTTCTGGAGCGAACTGGCGTCCAACTTGCTGTTCGAGGAATTCGATGCGGAAGCGGCATCCCCTGCCGCGCCCGGCAAGCGGTATTACCTGCTCACCGAGCTGCGGGCGCAGGGCCTAGAGATCGCTCGCAAGGTGTGGTTTGACCGCGTTGACTTGAGCGTGGCGCGCATCCAAGTCTTCGGCTCGGCGGGCCGCGTGGCCACCGACGCGCGCTATGCCGATTGGCAACCCGCCGACGAAAATCGCGGCGAAGGCGGACCGGAACTGCGCTATCCTCGCAGCATCCGCGTGGGCCGGCCGCTCGATGATTACAGCCTGGAAATCCGGATCACCCGGCTGACCCTGAACGAAACGATCGCGCCGGAGCGGTTTGATCTGCCGCAGCCCCCTGGCGCGGAACTTGTCCGCATCGAGGACGAAGAAAAGAAGGCAAGGAACGAATGATTGGCCAACTGATTGTGAAAAATGTTTTGCACCGGCCCATCCGCACCGCAGTGAGCGTGCTGGCGGTGGGTGTGGAAGTGATGCTGGTGGTCGTCGTGGTGGGCCTCACCAGCGGCCTGATGCAGGATACCGCCAAGCGCGTGGAAGGCGTCGGCGCGGACATCATGTTGCAGCCGCCCTCGGCTTCCGTCTTCATGGCCTTTAGCGGCGCGCCAATGACTATCCGCATCCGCGAAAAACTGGAAGAGATAAAGTATGTGCAGGCAGTGGCCCCGGTGCTGCTGCAATTTAATTCCGGTGGCCTGGAAATTATCTACGGCATTGACACCGAATCCTTCGCCGCCGTCAGCGGCGGCTTCGTATTCCATTCCGGCCACGATCTGCAAGGCCCCAACGATATTCTGGTGGACGATTGGTACGCCCGGGCCCGCAAGGTGAAGGTGGGGGACTCGATCAAGCTTTTCGACTCCACGTTCACGGTGGCGGGCGTGGTCGAGCACGGCAAAGGCGCGCGCCTGTTCGTGCCCCTCAAGACCCTGCAGGAAATTTCCGGCTCTGTGGATAAGGCCTCCGTCTTTTTCATGAAGCTGACCGAGCCACACCGCACCTCTGCGGTGATCGCGGAGATGCGCAAGGACTTCCCCAAGCACGAAATCCGCCCGTTGAAGGATTTTCTGTCTCTGATGACTTCTTCGAGCCTGCCGGGCCTGGATGCCTTCATCAACTCGATGATTTCCATCGCCGTGGTGATCGGCTTCCTGGTGATTTTTCTTTCCATGTACACCACCATCCTCGAACGCACGCGCGAAATCGGCGTGCTCAAGGCACTGGGCGCCTCGAAGGCCTATATCGCGCGCACCATCCTCAGCGAAAGCACGCTGGTTTGTTTCGCGGGCATCCTGGCGGGCATCGGGTTAAGTTTCATGATCCGCCGCGTGATGGTCGGTTTCTTCCCCACGGTCACCATCCTCATCAACACGGATTGGATCCTGCGCGCGGCCTTGATCGCCATTATCGGCGGCGTGGCCGGCGCCGCGTACCCGGCGTGGCTCGCCACCCGCAAAGACCCGCTCGAAGCGCTGGCCTACGAGTAGGACGGAGCCGTGTGTACGTCCGTGTTGAACTCGGTATCCGGCGTCAGCTAGGCAGAAACCGCCCATCGCGGATACAATAGGAGTTGCTTCCTTGGGGCGCGGTTCCCACCGGCTGGGCTGGCGATAGAACTCGCACGAAGAAGTTTGAAGCTTTGCCGGATGGCGAAGCCAAGGTCTCGATTTGGAACCGGTTATTAAGACAGAGGACCTCTGGAAGGTCTATCGCTCCGGAAAACTCGAAGTCACCGCCTTGGGCGGCGTGAATTTCGAAGTGTTTCCCGGCGAGTTCGTTGCCGTGATGGGGCCGAGCGGCTGCGGCAAGTCTACGCTGCTCTACGTGATGGGCGGCATGGCCCGCGCTACCCGCGGGCACGTGTTCGTAGATGGCAATGACCTGACCACGATGAACGACGCCGAGCGCACCAAGCTGCGGCGTCACAAAGTTGGTTTCATTTTCCAGCGGTTCAATCTGCTGCCTACCCTGGATGGGCGCGGCAATATTTCCATCGCGCAGCACATTCACGGCAACGGTTTTGACCCGCACCGGTTTGACGTGATTACTACGATGCTGGGCATCAAGGAACGGCTGGGCCACAGGCCCTCGGAAATGAGCGGCGGCGAACAGCAACGCATCGCTATCGCCCGCGCCATCATCAACGAGCCCAAAATTGTCCTGGCCGACGAGCCCACCGGCAACCTGGACACCAGGAATTCCGACGTGGTGCTGGCCATGCTGCGCGACCTGAACAAGGAATTTCAGCAGACCATCGTGATGATCACGCACAATCCCGAAGCTGCCCTCTATGCCAGCCGCGTGGTGCATATGCGCGACGGCGTGATCGTGGATGGCGTGCAAAAGGACGCCCATTAACGGAGAGCGCCCTCCTGAGGGGCGTTTGCCATCGGCCGCGCGGCGCCACGGGCGCGACGAAGGATCTCGATTGTAACGGCAGCAGCCAAATGAAAACTCTCTGGAACTTCATCTCGCGAATTCTGTTCTGGGATTACGACCGCGGCACCGTGCCGTACGATCTGATGGTCATCGGCGTGGTCGCGTTCGTATTTCTCACTCCGCGCGCTTGGTTCAAGGACCGGCCAATTTACTCCCCCACGGCCCTGCATGCCGAACAGCTCCGCCTGATGGCGGAGGACGCCGAAGCCCGCACCAGGACGTTTCGCATTGAGGCGCATCTGCTCGCGCCTTCCAGCCTGGACCAGCAACTCGAAAGCCGCGCGCACGGCTTGCTGGAAAAGAATATCGAAGACCTGCGTGACAAAAAGTTTTCCATCATCCGGGCCGAGCCCAAGCTGGCCCCCGACGGTACCGTGCTGTACTACGACGTGGTGGTTCGCTAGCACACCCCGCGCACATTCCAAAAAAGAGATCGAATCGCATGCAAAGCAATCTGCGCAATATCGCCATCATCGCCCACGTGGATCACGGCAAGACCACGCTGGTGGATGCCCTGCTCCGTCAGAGTGGGACCTTCCGGGAAAACCAGGTGGTCGCCGAACGCGTGATGGACTCCAACGATCTCGAACGCGAGCGCGGCATCACCATTCTCGCCAAGAACACTGCGCTCACCTGGGGCGACACCAAGATCAATATCGTGGATACGCCCGGCCACAGCGATTTCGGCGGCGAAGTCGAGCGCGCGTTGCGTATGGTGGATGGTGTGCTCCTGCTGGTCGATGCCAGCGAAGGCCCGCTGCCGCAGACGCGCTACGTGTTGCAGAAGGCGCTGCAATCCAAACTGCCACCGATCATCGTGCTGAACAAAATTGACCGGCCGGATGCGCGCGCCGGTGCCGTGCTCAATGAAATCTACGATCTCTTTATTGATCTTGATGCGACCGAAGATCAGCTCGATTTCCCCGTGCTGTACACCAATGCCAAGACCGGCGTTGCCCACAGCAAGGTTGGAGACGCTTCACGCGATCTGAAGCCGCTCTTCGAGGCCATCGTCAGGCATATCCCGCCGCCCGTGGGGGATCCCGAAGCGCCGCTGCAAATTCAGGTGACCAACCTCGATTACAGCGACTTCCTCGGCCGCATCGCCGTGGGCCGCGTGTTCAATGGCACGCTGCACCGCAATGCCGATGCGGGTATCTGCAAGCGCGACGGCTCCATTGCCACCACGCGCATCACCAAGCTGTTCACCTTTCAGGGACTGGAGCGCACCGATACCGAGGTGGTGAGCGCCGGTGAAATCGTCGCCATTGCCGGCGTCGAAGGCATCCAGATCGGCGAAACTATCACGGAAGTGGATCGCCCGGCGCCGCTCAAGACCTTGGCCATTGACGAGCCCACACTGGCCATGGTCTTCACCGTGAACACTTCCCCGCTGGCTGGGCGCGAAGGCAGCCTGGTCACCTCGCGCGACTTGCGCGACCGCTTGCAGCACGAGTTGCTCACCAATGTCAGCATTCGCGTGGAAGAAACGGAAACCACCGAAGCCTTCCGCGTGCTGGGCCGGGGCGAATTGCAACTGGCCATCCTGATTGAAACCATGCGCCGCGAAGGATACGAATTGATGGTAGGCAAGCCGGAAATTGTATTGAAGGAAATCAACGGCAAGAAACACGAGCCGCTCGAACTGCTGGTCGTGGACGTTCCCGAAACATTCCTGGGCATCATTATGGAATCGCTGGGCAGCCGCCGCGGCGAAATGACCAAAATGGTCAACCACGGCTCCGGGCGCGTGCGCATGGAATTCAAGATCCCGTCACGCGGATTAATCGGTTTGCGCAGCCAGTTGCTTACCGATACGCGCGGAACCGTGCTGCTGCACTCGCTCTTCGAAGGGTGGACGCCCTATGGCGGCGACATGGCCATGCGTCCCACCGGCGCGCTGGTCTCCGACCGCGCTGGCCATTCCACGGCGTTCGCACTCTGGAATTTACAGGAACGCGGCGAATTGTTTGTCGGGCCGGTCACCGAAGTCTACGAGGGCATGATCGTCGGCGAAAATTCCCGCGAGCAGGATATGGACGTGAACGTCACTAAGGAAAAGAAACTCACCAACATGCGCTCTTCCGGCTCGGATGAGGCCATCCGCCTGATCCCGCACCGCCAGTTGAATCTCGAACAAGCCATCGAGTTCATCTCCGATGATGAATTCGTGGAAGTCACGCCCAGGTCCATCCGCCTGCGCAAGAAAGTATTGGATTGCTCGCGCCGCCCCAAACGCTGGCAGGAAATCCGCGCCAGCAAAGAAGAACAAAAATAGCGCCGGGTGGAGTGTTGAAGCGCATCAGTGATCTTCCAAGCCGGAAGGGGCGAAACGGGAGAGCCTAACGTCGAGAGCGGCGGGCTTGCGGCCGCGAGCTTCGGCGGCTTCTTTGCGCTTGATAGCATTGCGCACCAGCCACGCGCCCACGTAGCGGAGCGGCTCGCGCGGTAATGTGGGAATGGCGCGGTTCACCAGCGGGCACGCGCTCCACTCGTCGCGACGGCCCAGGGCGAGACTGGCGATGATGCGTCCGCCGACCACAGACGGTCCCACGCCATTTCCACTCCAGCCCACGCCATACAGAATATGCTCGCAACCGCTCGATGCCCTGCCGGGCCGCGCGCCTAAGTGGCCAATCAGCGGCATGCCGTCGGCGCTGCGATCCACCGGGCCGGACCAATCGTATGCAATGGCCACATCGCGCAGCGTCGGATAGTAGCGGTGAAAATCGGCGAGCACTTCGGGGACACGCGGCGCGTTGCGGTCGAATTCCGCGCCGATATTTCCCCCGTAAGCCACGCGGCCCGCGCCTTTGCCGAAAGCGATGCGGCCATCGCGCGTGGTGCGGTAGTAATC
>CAZCNH010000127.1:0-6261 GCA_964500065.1 uncultured Acidobacteriaceae bacterium | reverse complement strand
CTCGACGCTGACCTTGAGGTCGTCGGAGGGATCGGCCGGGTTGTTGGCCGGGTAGAAATCGCTGACATGGATGTCGAACTGGTGGGCGCCGAGGTCGGGCATGGGAGGAAGGGGTTGGGGTTGCCGTGAACCTAGCCATTACGTCCGCCCCGCCGCCAGTCTCCAGATTACAGAAATAAATGTAGGGAGCTAAGCGATAAGCTCTGGGCTTTAAGCTGAAAGCTCATCACCGATCGCTAACGGTTTTCCGAACCTGACATCAACATACGCAGCCAGACATCTTCTTCTGCATACGGTAAAAGCTTTGACCTTGTCAGTAATTCTACTTTGCACCAATGTGGTGAAGTCTTCACCATATGATACCCGAGAAGCGAAGTAAAAACTTGAAGAAACGTATCACCATCAGCTTTGCCCCAAAGCAGCGCAGCCGCTTGGAGCGGATCGCTGATGAGGAGGGCCGCTCCGTCGCATTTGTCGTGCGGACTGCCGTGGCGGAGTATGTGGACAAGAAAGCGGGCTCGGTTTCGGGTCGGCGGGTGGCGTCATGATCAGGTCAACGGAAATTACCGGACCCCAGCGGCTGACGTCATCGCCGGTGCCAGCGGCCCGCACGCTGTCCGACGGTTTCGTTCAGGCGGTGTCCTGCCAGCAAAAGGTTACCCAATGTCCGCACAGTCTCTACAAATATCCAGCCCGTTTCGCGCCGGAATTTGCCCGCGAGGCGATCCGCGAATTCTCAGCTCCGGGGGACTTGATCCTCGACCCGTTCAGCGGCGGCGGCACAACTCTGATCGAGGCCGTGGCCTTGCAGCGCCGCGCGGTGGGCTTCGACATCAGCACCTTGGCCTGCTTCTTGGCGCGGGCCAAATCGACTCCGCTTTCCGTGCATAACGCCAGAAACCTTCGGCGATGGGCCAGTGCGTTGGCTGTTACTCCGGCTATTCGCGACCTGGTCTACTGGAAAGACGCGGATACCGAAGATAGATATTATCAACGCAATCTGCCCGACGAGCTTGCGGGCACGTTCGGTGCGCTGCTGCACGCGATTCAGCAACTGCGCAATCCGCGGGAGGAACGCTTTGCCCGACTGGTATTGCTGGCAATTGGCCAGACGGCACTCGATTGCCGCACCAAGTTGCCGGAGCCCGATCGTCTCCACGCCGAATTCTGCGCCATGATCCCCGCCTCGGTAGATGCATTCCGCTCCTACACCTGGCAGCTATCCCGAAAGTTGGGCGTCCAGCACCGGTTGCTGGAACGCCAGCGCCGCATCATCTCGGCCTCGAGCACCGAGGTCACTGAGCACGGTCGATATCCACGGCAATGGGGCAAGGCCAAGCTAGTGGTCACATCGCCACCTTATCCGGGCGTGCACATGCTTTATCATCGCTGGCAGTTGCTCGGCCGGCGAGAAACGCCAGCTCCCTTTCTCCTCGCCAACTGCCGCGATGGGGATGGCATCGCGCACTATTGCCTTGGTGGCCGGCATGCAAAGGGGCTCACGTCATATTTCGACCGTATCGAGAAAGTTTTCTCGGCCGTCCGGAATCAGCTTCGTTCCGATGCACTGGTCGTGCAGATGGTTGCTTTCAACCGGCCTGACTGGCAGCTTTCAGCCTATTTGGCCGCGATGAACGCTGCCGGCTATCAGGAGGTTCCGGTTGCCGCAACCGGGGGCTGTGTCGTCGATGGCCGCCTTTGGCGGCCTGTGCCAGGACGCAAGTGGTATGTTGCCACGCGGTCCGGTGGAGCAGCCGGCAAAGAAGTCGTTCTGATCCACCGGCCCGCCGTCACTTGAGGGCCTTGTGTGCCGTCGCCGCGAGCCGGCGCACGACTGGAATAACCACACTCGCCAGTCCGCCCAGCACGGGGTTGAGTTTCTGGTAGGCATCGCGTGCTGTGAGTTTAGCCGCCTCGCCACTGCCGTCTCCGGTGCGGTGGCCGTTACGCATGGCCTCATGGATGAGACCGAGGGCGAGAATGGTCAGGCCGAACTTGTAGTAGTAGTTTAGAAGCTTCTGGTCCGCCGCATCTTTGGCTCGGGTCTTCTCGTGCTGGAGGTAGCGATTATCCATATTGACGTAAGCCTCCAGTGGTTTCCCGTCCACGCCGCCGCCGAACTGGATGCCGGAGTAGTCGTCAAATTTGAATCCCTCCCAACGGTCTTTCGTGATCTCGTGGATCTTCGGGAAGTTCAAGCCGGGGGCTTCGCCGGTTTCGCGGGTCCGGCGGCCGCCCTGACCAGGCTGCGTGACCTCCGCGGCAGTAACGCGGATCTGCAGCTTGGTCACGAAAGGAGCGACTCGGGTGGAATCCGTCACTTCCACCGCGACGTTATACAAGTCGCCGACCTTGCTGTTGTAGGGCAATTTCAAGCGGATGGCGCACATGCCTTCAAAGAGGCTGTAGCCGCCGTCCATCAGCGGCGGAACCACCACCATCGTGCCCTTGTCGCGTCCGCGACTGAAATAGTCGTCCGCTGCATCCGTTACGAACTCCAGCCGACACAGCCGATTGATCGGGCATTCCTTGATCGCGACTGGCTTCTTCAGGTGAAAGAAGGTGGGGAAGCGTTTACCCGCGAACGGCGTGGACGTCTTCACTCCGGGGCCGGGCACGATCTTCTTCAACTTGTCGCCGAGACCAAACACCTCGGCCAGGGCCGGATCGTCGCTGACCAGTTCCTGTAGGACATCCAAAGGCTCGTCCTCTTCAATTTCCTGCGTGACCCACTGCTGCTTGCGCTGATTCTCCAGGGCGCGCAAACCGGGGTGCTCGCTCAGAAAGGTGAAGATTTCCTTTTCGATAGCCCGTTTTTCCTCGGTGTCCGCCACGCGGTCCCGCGAGGTCATCCAGATGTCCTCGCGCATACCGGCGGGCATGTTGGTCACATCGACCACCAACAAGATGTCATCGCCGATGAAGTCGAAGTTCGTCTTGGCCTTTACCTCGTTCTTGGAAAAATCGCCGTGCCGCTGGCCGTTGAGGGTAAAGATCACTCCCGTGGACTGCTTCTTGCGCTTGCGCACTTTCTTGGACGCCTGCGGCTCCTCCGGCTCGGCATTCTCGTCGTCCTTTTCATCGTCTCCTTCCTTGACGGGGGCGTATTGCTTGAAGACCCGCAGCTCGGCCGGCAACGTGCCCTGGCCGCTGGGCAGCGGAATCGACGCGCTGGTGGGGCCAAGGTCCAGTGGCGGATTGTCATCGACCGCACCACCGCGCACCGTGGTGCTGTAGTAATTCGCCTTGAACCCCTTGCGGGCTTCGGTAACGCGGACCGGGAGAACCGGACGAAACAGGGCGGAATTCAGCGCGAAGCGGGCTTCCAACGTAGCGTTGCTGTTGGCGCGCCAGCGGAAGGAATACAGCTTGATTCCCGTGCCGAACCGGATGCTGCGAGCATAGGGTTCGGGCTGCTTCTTCGATTCGGCGCCGCTGGGGAGAAGTGGGAGCTCGTCGGCCTTAAACGCCGGAATCACCCCGCCCAGGACCAGATACACGAACATGGAACTACGCCGATTGTCCCCGTCCTGCGGACGGGAACGGCGGATCAGCGTGAAACCCCACTGGTCCCGGGTCGGATCGGTCTTGCTCGCGAGCTCCGGCGCACGTCGGGACACGATCAACTGGTAGTTTTCATTGCCGCAGAACCGCAGCGCCCCGGTGCCACCGGCGTTGTATTTGCCCTGCACGAAGGGAATGCGCCACTTGTTCGACTTCGCCAGGGAAAGGAACGTGTCGGGGAAGGCGGCCGGGCTTTGCCCCTCGCCGGTATCCACGATGAGGTAGCTGGGCTCCGATTTGCTGCCCACCGCAACGAACTGGATGCGTTCGGCCATTGCGCGGAGCGCATTCTGGTCGTCCACAGTCTCCAGGCTACCTTCGCGGACACCGAAAAACTTCTCCGCGGCTTCCTCCATCGATTGCGGCGCCCCGGGCGACTCCGGATCGATGCCCCGCTTGCGACATTCGTAGATCAGCACCGCATCGATGCAATTGATGATCTTTTCCGCAACGGCCTGGGCGGCTTCCGCCTGCTGGTTGCCTGCGATCGACCAGTTGTTCTGGATGTCGCCGAGCGGTCGCCAGTTAGCGTCCGCGAGGAGGTTCTCGTTCTGCAGGATCTTGGTGACTTCGTCCTCATGCTCCGCCTTGAGCAGGCGGTCGAAGAGGTCCTTGGGGTTCGTCTTGCTGGATGTAGCCATCGGGAATTTGGGTTGAGGTTAGTTGAAATTGCCCAGCCATGCGTCAGCGCGTGGCGTGATCGCGTAACTGATTCTGACGCCGTCACGGATTCGCCGAATGAGATCCAAGTCCGCCATGCGGGAAAGCGTGCCGGCGCGCTGGGTTGCAACGAAATCGTCTGAAGTTTTCTTGTGTTCGACGGCGCCGGTTTCGCGGAGGTGGCGGTCAAGCGAGCTGGGATCGACCGCACCGCCCTTGATCCCCTTGAGCAGGGCCGCGTAAGCAAACGACTCGACGTGGACATGCTCGACCACATGCCGGAGCGCCCAGGTGATTTCATCCTCGCTAAACCGGACGATCTGGCCGGCCGAAACGGGAGAATCGAAAAGAGGGTTGCGGAGGTCGGCGAAAGCCACGCAGGCGGCGGTGGGGTAGAGATACGCCTTGCCCTTCTTGCGCTCCACGGTCGCCAGCTTCCAGTCGATCAACATGCCGCTGAGTTCACCCGCGCTGTTTTCGCTTGCGACAAACTGGTCCGCATAGCGCTGCCGGGACTTGTCCGAATCCGGCGCGGGGAACGCGGTGGACAGGAGGTCCTCTTTCTTGTGGCTTCGCTCCGTGTCGATGCGACGCAGGATATCTCCGACGGGCGCAGCGCGTTCGCTCAAACGGTTCGCAACCACGTTCAGCAAGGCTTCACCTTCCAACTCCGTGAACAAGGCCAGCAAAAGTCTCGCGTTCGCCTTGAGGGGAAGGATGCGATTTTGTTGTCCGAATAGCCACCGTTCCACCGGCACCACATCTCCCTTGCCATAGCGGTCCGGGGGGAAGTCATGTGTCAACTTAACGACCTCGGCGGGCGTGCCGGACCAAGTGAAACAGCCTGCGAGCGCAGCCGATTGGCTTGAGGGCGTAGCAACAACCGGCTCTTCCGGTCGCGAGCGTGCCGGGGGCGTCGGTCCGCTGACGGGAGCACCTGCTGGTGCGTTGGCATGCTCTTCCTCCGCCACGACCAAGTTCTCAAGAGCCACAACAGCGGCGGTATTGAGGTCGGGATATAGACCGGATGAAACAAGGCGGTCTAATTTATCTTTAAGGTGATTTGTAATGCGTATTTGGATTAGCATCGGTCTCGTGAGGTTATGCCTACATGAAAAGTGATTTTGAGTTACATTACAAGCATAAAGAAGGTGGCTTCTTTAATACAAAATGAAAATACCTGAATGTTAGGAATTTGCGGTGGGAAATTATATTATCCTACCTCCGTCAATCTCGCCGCCCTCTTCGAGGCGTGTTGCTCACACCGCCCGAGCGACCGCGGCGCGCGCCCAATAAGCCGAATCGCCGCTCCAAAGCGGTGCTTGACCCCTATGCGTTGTTTACGCCCGGAGAAACACATTTGCGTGAAAAACTAGGGAGCCTCGATTTGGAACAGTTAAAGGATGTGATAGCTGAATATGTGATGGATGGTGCGTGGCTCGCCATGAAATGGAAAGCACCCGACCGCCTGATCACTCTCATTGTCTATACGGTGAGCACTCGTTCGCGCAAAGGCGACGCGTTCAGGGCAGAGGTTCCGCGCGCGCCAAGAGTTGAGCGAGCATTGGCTGGTTGGAGTCGGTGTCGCAAGGGCGGTTTCTGCTTTTGCCTCAGCAGTGGCTCAAACGCGTCTTTACTTTACTCTATGTCAGCCCGCCCGCCGCGCCGCACGGCAGCAGTTGCTCCCCGACCCCATTTTTTCATGCCGCTTCGTGTCTATTCGTGCTTCCAACCCTGACGGGGTCTTCGGAGATGAATCCGGCAAGGTGGCTCACGCGCGGGCTTTTTTCTCGAGCTTGCGCAGCCGAGTTGAAATGTCCTTGGGCACCCGGAAAATATTCGGACGGCTCGCTTTCTTGCGCTCAAGAATTCCCCGGGTCTCAAGATCGAGCAAATCGACCCGGGCGATAATGTTCCGGCTTTCCATATTTCTCTTCTCATCGGGCCGCATCCCTGCAATCCGTCTTCCCCTTCCCTCCTTCCCCATGGCCAAAATCGAAGTCAGCCAGGTCGCCGAAATCCTCAAGCGCCACAAGA
>CAZCNH010000126.1:0-6274 GCA_964500065.1 uncultured Acidobacteriaceae bacterium | reverse complement strand
GAATTCCGGCAAAACCCGAAAAAGTTCCTCCGCGTGAAATTTTCCATTTTCTGAGCCGGGGCCACAAAGGGTCTGCACCATGTTAAGGATGTACAAGACGGCTGGTGACGGGTTGAGGCAAAGTTGAGCCCGGGGAGTTGTGTATTTGGGAACATGAATCGCGTGGTGGGCGGCCGGGCAGGAACCCGGCCTGCTGCGATTCCGAACGCGGATGGCGTCTAAGGAATGGGGTGCATGGGCCGTGAAGTTTCCGCGGGGATTCACGTTTGGCGAGGTTCAGCGCGCGCGACGCGTGCCCGGCGTGCTGCTGGCCGAATGCGAATACGAACCGGCCTTGCAGATCCGCACGCACGCGCATGAACTGGCGCGGTTCAACCTGGTGCTGCGTGGCGGCTTCACCGATGGCACGTCGCTGCGGGAAAGCGACGTGCGCTCCGGCGCGCTGCTCTTCCGGGCCGCAGGCGTAGCCCACCGCAATGCGGTTTCGGCAAACGGAGCAACGTGCTTCCTGGTCGAGATGTCGGCGGATTGGCTGGAGCGAGCTCGCGAACACGGCGCGGCGCTGGACCAGCCCGGCCTGTTTCGCGGCGGATTACTGTTGCATCTGGCATACCGGCTGCACGGCGAATTTCTGAAACGCGACGAAGTGGCGCCGCTGGCTATCGAAGCCATCCTGCTGGGCATGGTAGCGGAATCTTCGCGCCGCGTTGCGCGCGTTGAACGCCGCCCGCCGATGTGGCTGGAGCAGGCGCGGGAAATGTTGCACGCCACGTTTCAGGAGCGGATGACGCTGACCGGGATCGCCGAAACCGTGGGCGTGCACCCGGTGCATCTGGCGCGCGCTTTCCGCGAGTGCTATGGCTGCACGCTGGGCGATTACGTGCGCCAGCTCCGCCTGGATTTTGCCTGCGAGCAGGTGCGGGCCACCGATTTTCCCTTCAGCGAACTGGCCCTGGCCGCAGGTTTCTACGACCAGAGCCATTTCTGCAAGCTCTTCAAGCGTCACACCGGGCTTACGCCGGTGGAATACCGCAACCTGAACCGCGAACGCTGACCTGTTCCGTTATTCTGAGTCCACCGCAGATCGAATCCGCTGCCAATGTGTGGCATCGAGATTCTTCGCCGCGGAATTCATCCCTGCTTGCTGAATCCCCAGCGCTGCTCAGAATGACGGTTTTAGCCCGCACCGCTAATCCAATCCCAATCCCGCTGATCTTCCAATACGGTTCCGCGGCTTGCCGCTAGATTTGCGCGGGGGCACACATGGGACTCCTCGCGACCAAACCGCTGGATACGCTGCTGCGCGAAGCCGAGCACGAAGGCGAGCACAGCTTGAAGCGCGCGCTGGGCCCAGTGAACCTGATCGCCCTGGGCATCGGCGCGACCATCGGCGCGGGCATTTTTGTGCTGGTGGGAACGGTGGCGGCGCAGAACGCGGGCCCGGCAGTCGTGTTGTCGTTTATTCTGGCGGGAGTAGGCTGCATCTTTGCCGGGCTGTGCTACGCGGAATTTGCCTCACTGATTCCCATCGCGGGTTCGGCTTACACCTACGGCTACGCAACGCTGGGTGAGATATTCGCCTGGGTGATCGGGTGGGACTTGATCATCGAATATGCCTTTGGCGCGGCGGCTGTGGCTTCCGGGTGGAGCGGCAACATCATCAGCCTGTTGCAGGACTTCGGCCTCCAGTTTCCGCCGCAACTCACGGCCACGCCGGGCGTGGAGATGGTTTTTCACGCCGGCCGGTGGCAGCCATTGGCTTCAGTCACGCAGGCTCTTGCGGCCGCCGGGATCGATCCCGGCACGTTGCCGCACGCGCGCGGCCTGTTCGACTTTCCGGCGTTCTTTGTGGTGATGTTTGTCACCGCAATTCTGGTGTTCGGCATCCGGGAATCGGCCAATCTCAATTCGGCAATCGTGTTTGTGAAAGTGGGCACCGTGCTGGTGTTCATCGTCATCGCCGGCGCGTTTCTCTCGAAGCATCCCAACCTGGCGACATCCAACTGGACGCCGTTCATTCCGCCCAACGCCGGCGCATTCGGGCATTACGGCTGGTCGGGTATCGCGCGCGGGTCCGGGGCGATTTTCTTCGCGTTCATCGGTTTCGATGCGGTGTCCACCGCGGCGCAGGAAGCACGCAACCCCAAGCGTGATATGCCCATCGGCATCCTGGGCTCGCTGGGGATCTGCACGCTGCTGTATATCGCCATGGGCGCGCTGCTTACCGGCGTAGTGCACTATTCGCAATTGAATGTGGCCGCGCCTATCGCGCTGGGCATCGACGCCACCGGAGTGCGCTGGGGCAGCTTGGTGGTGAAGACCGGCGCGTTTGCCGGCATGAGCACCACCATGCTGGTGATGCTGCTGGGGCAGTCGCGCGTGTTCTTCAGCATGTCGCGCGACGGGCTGCTGCCGTCGTGGGCCGGCCGGGTGCATCCGCGTTTCCGCACGCCGTGGATTTCGTCCATTCTGGTGGGATTGTTTGTCGGAATTTTCGCGGCCCTGGTGCCCATCAGCACGCTGGGGCAACTCACCAGCATCGGCACGCTGCTGGCGTTTGTGATTGTGTGCGCGGCGGTGCTGGTGCTGCGCAAACGGCGTCCGGATTTACCGCGCCCGTTCCGCACGCCGTTTGTCCCGGCGGTGCCGGTGCTGGGCATCGCCATTTCGCTGCTGATGATGCTGAGCCTGCCTCTTGATACGTGGATTCGCTTGCTGGTGTGGTTGGCCGTGGGCCTGCTGATTTATTTTGTGTACGGCCGCCACCATAGCCGAGTGCAGCGCAACCTGCCGATCTAGCCGACCTTTTGCTGACCTTCTATTTTTCACTCAAACAGCTTGTTGAAAAACTCAAGAAATCGTGTCATTCCGAGCCCGCGATTATTGCCGAGGCGAGGAACCGGCATTGTTCTAGGATTGTTGCGTAATGCAGATGCTTCGCTTCGCTCGGCATGACACCCAGAACCGTTTTTCAACAAGCTGCAAAAAAGACTCCTAACCTTTTTGGCCTTGCCATAGTCTAACTAGGGCAAATGGCATAGACTGGCTATGGCAAAGCAGAAGTAGGCGCCCGTTGCGGGCGTGGGGAGGCTCCTTTGCGCGACGAGATACCGCCAGGAACACTGGACATGCTGATTCTGCGGACGCTGGCGCGGAATGGCGAGCAGCACGGCTACGAAATCGCCAACTCCATCCAGCGGATTTCCCGCGAGGTGCTGCAGGTGGAAGAAGGCTCGCTGTATCCGGCGCTGCAGCGGATGCTGGTGAAGGGCTACGTCACCGCCGAATGGGGCGTGACCGACGGCAACCGCCGCGCGCGCTATTACAAGTTGACGGCCGCCGGTCGCAAACAACTGGAAGCGGAAGTGGCCAAGTTCGAGCGGGTGATGGGGGCAATCGAGCGTGTTCTGGCGGTTTGATTTGCAGGAAATGCTAGTTCCGGGGAAGGCATCTGGTTGGAGGAAGCGATGGAAACTCTTAAGAAGCTTTTGCGCCGCATGGGGATGCTCGTCCACCGCGAAAAATTCGATGCGGACCTGGACGAAGAGATCCGGCTGCACATGGAACTGCGCGAGAAAGAAAAGCGCTCCGAAGGCATGAACGCCGAAGAAGCGCGTTATGCGGCGCAGCGGCAATTCGGGAACGCCACACGTTTGAAAGAGGTGTCGCGCGAAGCCTGGGGCTGGACCTGGCTCGAACACTTGATGAAAGACTTCCATTTCGGCCTGCGCATGATGCGCATGAACCGCGGCTTCACTGCGGCCGCGGTGCTTTCCCTCGCGCTGGGGATTGGCGCAAACACAGCGATCTTCCAGTTGCTCAACTCACTTCGGATGCGGGAATTACCCGTCAAGAATCCGCAGGAGTTGGTCGAAATCAAAACCACAAACGACTTGGATGGAGCTTCTGGAGGATTTACAAGTTGGAACCCGCAAACGACCTATTTTCAGTTCGACTATCTGCGCAAGCAAATGCTCCCTTTCAACGGCCTGCTGGCGTTGAACGACACAACGTTCAACCTCTCCAATGGCGGAGAAGCGCGCAACACCCGCGGCCTAATGGTGAGCGGGTCGTTCTTCTCAACGTTGCAAGTGCAGCCGCACATGGGGCGCTTCTTCACCGAAGCGGACGACCAGCCCGGTTGCGGCAATCCCGGCGTGGTGATTAGCTACCCGTTCTGGCAGAAAGAATTTGGCGGGGAGGCATCGGCCATAGGAAAGAAGATTTCTCTGGATAGTGTTCCGGGCCAAATCGTAGGTATCACTCCGCCTAATTTTTACGGGGTGGAAGTAGGCCGCCAATTCGATGTAGCCGTGCCGTTGTGCATGGAAGACGCGCTCAGCGGCGACCGCAGCCGCCTGAAAGGTCGGGCGCAGTGGTGGCTGACCATTATGGCTCGGGTCAAGCCGGGCACGCCGCTCTCGCAGGTGAACGCGCAGCTCGCGGCCGTTTCTCCCGGCCTGTTCGAAGCGACGCTGCCCAGTGGGTACAACGAAACCGACCGCAAGGCATATCTTGCCTTCCGATTCGGCGTGTATCCTGCGGCAACCGGCATTTCGGATCTGCGCCGGCGCTTCGAAAAATCACTATGGCTGCTTCTGGGGATCGCGGGGCTGGTGCTGGCGATTGCCTGCACCAACCTGGCCAACCTGATGCTTGCCCGCGCCAACGCGCGCGAGCGCGAAATCGCCGTACGCATGGCGCTGGGCGCTTCGCGCTGGCGGCTGGTGCGACAGTTGCTTTCGGAGAGTTTCTTGCTGGCCGCAACTGGAGCCATGCTCGGCCTGCTGTTGGCGCAAAATTTGAGCCAGTTGATGATTACCCTGGTGGGCACGGAGACCAACCGCTGGTATGTGGATTTGCAAATGGACTGGCGGGTGCTGGGATTCACGGCCGGCTTGAGCCTGCTGACCTGCTTTCTCTTCGGTTTGACGCCGGCGATTCGCGCTACACGCTGTGGTCCGGGCGAATCGCTCAAGTCTGGAGGACGCAGCGTCACCGGGGGCCGCGACCGCTTCGCACTGCGGCGCGCGCTGGTGGTCACGCAAGTTGCCCTTTCCCTGGTGCTGGTGGTGGGTGCGATGCTTTTTACACGCAGCTTCCAGAAACTCATCACCGACGATGCCGGTTTTCGGCAGGACGGCTTGCTGGTGGCTGGAGTGGATTTCCACGCGCTGAAAATGCCACCCGACCGGCGAGTCGAATTTCGTCATTCACTCCTGGAAAAAGTACGCGCGATTCCAGGCCTTCAAGCCGCGTCCACGACTATCGTTCCCCTCCGTGGCAGCGGATGGAACAATTTCGTCTGGCCTGACGGCAAGCCCTACGAGCAGAGGTCGCTGGTGTGGATGAGTCGCATCAGCGATGGATACTTCTCCACCATGGGGATTCCGATTCTGGCCGGACGCGATTTTGAAACGCGTGATTCGCTGACGGCTCCGAAAGTTGCCATCGTCACCGAAGCTTTCGCGCGGCGGCTCTTCAACGGCGCGAATCCCGTCGGCCAGCGCATTCGTATGGAGACTGACCGCGCGGATATTCACCGCGTGGTTGAAATCGTCGGAATGGTGCGCGATATGAAGTACCGGGCGGTGCGTGACGACCGGTCCCCCATCATGTTCTTCCCGGCAAGCCAGGAAGAGGAGGGATCGTTTCCCGGCGACGACTTGATGATCCGCTCGACGTTGCCCTTGGGCAAGGTCAGTTCGCAAATTACGCGGGTGCTGCGAGAGATGGACCCGCTTATTAGCGTGGAGTATTCCGTCTTCCAAACTTTGGTCCGGCAAAAGCTGTTGCAGGACCGCCTGATGGCCACGCTTTCGTCTTTCTTTGGCGTGCTGGCCGCCGCACTGGCCGCGATCGGCCTCTATGGCGTGATCGCGTATATGGTGGAACGCCGCCGCAGCGAGATTGGCATTCGCATGGCGCTGGGCGCGGACCGCCAAGCCGTGTTGCGCCTGGTTTTCGGTGAAGCGGGGGTGCTGGTGGCTCTTGGCGCGGCAATTGGTACTTTGCTGGCGCTTGCGGCGGGGAGGACTGCTTCATCGCTGCTGTTCGGGTTGCAACCCTACGACGCGATTTCGATGAGCCTTGCGGTAGCGGAACTGGCTGCGGTGGCGCTCGCGGCGAGTTTCCTGCCTGCGTACAAGGCTTCGCGAATGGATCCCGTGTCGGCCTTGCGCCAGGAGTAGTTAAGGGACTCGATTGTTGGTCGAGCGTGATTCAAGATCCTGCGTGACGTAGCGGACGATGGTTTCCAGCAGGGCGGTGCGCG
>CAZCNH010000125.1:0-6491 GCA_964500065.1 uncultured Acidobacteriaceae bacterium | reverse complement strand
TGAGGGAAAAATCCATCGCGTAAGTGGAAATGCTAACACACTCGCTTTCATTTCAAAAAATAGCCGGCGGCCCGGCGAGCTGTCATGGCGCAGGGTCCGGTCTTGGCCGGGGTTGCTACAGCTTCAGCAGTTCGCGCAGGCGCCGGGTCTGCGCCCGGCTCACCGGGATTTCGCTGGCTTTTTTGTCGTTCATCCGCAGCATGTAGCTGGATTTGAACCACGGCACCACTTCGCGGATCTGGTTGATATTCACCAGGTACGATCGGTGCGCCCGCCAGAAGACCTCGCCATCAAGCGCCGCTTGCAGTTCTTCGATGGTGCGATAACTGGAGCCGCCTTCCTGGTCTTTCGTTACCAGCGTGATCAGCCCATCTTCGATGAAGGCGTATACCAGTTCGCTGGAATCCACCAGCAGCATGCGCTGTTGCGTGCGCACCAGCAGTTTGGTGCCCGAGCCCGCGCTTTTTGCTTTCGCGCCGGCTCCCAGTTCGTTGACCAGCGCCTCCAGCTTTTCCACCGCCGGCGTGCTCGACTCCATCGCTTTCCTCGCGCGGGCAATGGCCTTGGCCAGCCGCCCCTTGTCGAAGGGTTTCAGCACATAATCCACTGCGTTAACGTCAAATGCGTTCACCGCGTACTGGTCGAACGCCGTGGCAAACACGATGTGCGGCATTTTCGATTTGCGGTCCATCAATTTCTTGATCACGCCGAAGCCATCGAGGCCAGGCATCTGCACGTCGAGAAACACCAGGTCGGGCGAATGATCCTTGATCAACTGGAGCGCCTCCAGCCCGTTTTTTCCCTGCGCGATCAGATTGATCTCCGGAAAGCTTTTCAGAAGAAACGTCAGTTCCTCGCGCGCCGGTTTTTCGTCGTCCACCAGAATGGTATTGATGGGCATGCAGTGAGTATAAAGGATGCCGCGGCCCGGGGGGAAACCAGTGGGACAGTCCGCGGCTCCGCCACAGGGTTCGCGCGCCCCCGGGACGTGACAGCCCCTCACTTTGAATTCGCGCCCGCTGCGCCTTACACTGGTGATCCATGCCCACGCGCTCGCGGATTTTGAAGACACAGGAAATGTTCCGCGGTCCGGTATTTGCCGTGCGCCGCGACCTGGTGCAGGAGCCGAACGGTGTGCGTGCCACCCGCGACGTGGTGACGCACAACGGCTCGGTGGTGGTTCTGCCGGTGTTTCCCGATGGCCGCATCCTGCTGGTGCGCCAGTACCGGCACTCGGTGGGCGAAACCTTATGGGAACTGGTGGCGGGACGGATTGATCAGGGAGAAAAACCGCTGCCCGCGGCGCGACGCGAGCTGCTGGAAGAAACCGGCTACCGCGCGCGGCGCCTTGTAAAACTATTCAAGGCCTACCCCACCCCCGGCTTCGTCCAGGAATTCATGCTGGTCTATGCCGCCACCGGCCTGACGCGCGGCGCGGCGCAGCCGGATGAAGACGAGGTGATCACCACGCGCGCTTTTACCGTTCGCCAGCTCGAAACCATGATGCGCTCCGGCGTCTTGCGCGACGCTAAATCCATTGCCGGTATTCTCTACTATCAAAGATTCCTGGCCGCGCGTCGTTAGGCTGCTTATTGCTTCCTCCCCCCCGCGCCTGGGTAGTGGGTCAGTTTGAATTACAGACTTAGGGGGTCGGAGCTTTTAGCTCCGAGATTCCCCGGACTCTGCTCTGGTATCTCCGCGCGGGAAATGCGCTGAACAGCGCATTTCTCGCGCGGAGAGTGCCGGAGGCGGGAAGCAAGGCCCTTGTCGGAGCTAAAGCTCCGACCCCCTATTTCAAACTGACCCACTACCCGCGCGCCTGTCTTGACTTTCCTCCCCCTGCGGGTTTCTACTGAGATTGAACGACCTGCCAGCCCGGCCGCCCTGAGGAGCGCCAATGGTTCATCGAGGAATTGCGACGCTTTCCGGCGCGTTGATGGTGTGCTTCTTTCTTCTGGCGACCTGGGATCCGCAGTTTTTCCTGCTGCACTTTTATCAAGCCCTGATCTACCTGGTGATTATTCTGCTGCTGTTTTATTTCGAAGATCACTGGGCCTACGCCATGGGCATGCAGGTTCCGATTGTGTGGATCGGGCTGACCAGTTTCGGTACCGGGCTGCTCGGCGGCGCCCTGCAACAAGTCCTTCGCTTTTTGCGCGGGGAAGGCGTTACCAACCGCACGGGCCCGATGGCTCTGCTGATTGCGGTGCTGGGCATCGCGATGTTCATCACCTGCATGCGTCACTGGCGCCGCGAAATTTCCGGCCTGCGCATTGCCCGGCCCACGTTTGCCATCAGCGCCGTCATCGTGCTGGTCTATTACAGCATTCTGATCAACTGGTTCTGGCGGATGTTCCCGCAAACAGCTTCGTAGGCCGTTCAGGCGCGAATCCCGTACTTCGGAGCCTGGCAGCTTTTTCCTGGGGCGAAAAACCCGGATAACTCCTTTCCTGGGTGGTGAAATGCCGTTTTTGGCCGGCGCCTGCTCCGCCATCACCGGCCGCCCGTTTTCCTGTTGACACTACTATCTCCTTTGATAGACTCCCGCCCGCATGGCGGGGAAGCCGCGCCGTGGGTGTGCCCGATTTCCGCTGAAGGAGGACGCGAAGTTGAAAGTTACCGGTCAAGTGAAGTGGTTTAATAACTCCAAGGGATACGGATTTATCGGCCGCAATGACGGCGCCGATGTGTTCGTACACTATTCTGCCATCGCTGCCGACGGCTATAAATCGCTTCAGGAAGGCGATAGCGTCGAATTCGAAATCGTTCAGGGGAACAAAGGCCCGCAAGCTGCCAACGTCATGAAAGTCGGGTAGTTGTTCTCCCCTCTTTTTTTGCCGGCCGCCTGTCCCCACGGGCGGCCGTTTTGTTTGCGCCTCACCGCGCCTCTCATGTTCACCGGCGCGCAACTGTGGTTAAATCGTCGGCGTCATGGAAAACCGGCAAGTCGCCTCCATCCTTCGCGAAACAGCCAACCTGCTGCAAATTGATGGCGCCATCATCGGCCGATACCGCAGCTATGAGAAAGCCGCCGAGCTGATTGAAAATCTCGGCGAGTCCATCGCCGATCTGGCTCACAAGGAAGGCGCGCTTGAGGAACTACCCGGGATCGGCGAGCGCATGGCGGAACACATCCGGGAAATTCTGAAAACCGGCCAGTACGCCCTGCGCTCCAAGCTGTTGAAGAAATATCCGCACACGCTGCTCGAGGTGCTGCGCATTCAGGGCCTGGGCCCCAAGAAAGTGGCCATCCTCTGGAAGCAGTTCAAGGCCAGCACCGTGGACGCGGTGGAAAAACTGGCCCGCGACGAAAAACTGCGCGACCTGGCGGGCTTCGGCGAAAAAACCGAGCAGAACATCCTCAAGTCCATCGAGGTCTTCAAGAAAGTCACCGGGCGCTTTCATATCCATGTGGTGGAAGAAATCGCCGCGAACCTGATGCAGCACATGCGGGCCCGCGGCAAGCTGGTGGAATCGGTCATGCCCGCGGGGTCCCTGCGGCGCGGCAAGGAAACGATTGGCGACCTGGACCTGCTGGTTACGCTTTCCCCCGCGAAGCATTCCCAGAAAGATGTGGAGGCGCTCGCCGAACATATCCTGCAATTCCAGGGCATCGACCAGGTGCTGGTGAAGGGCGAAAACAAAGTGAGTTTCCGCCTGGAAAACGGTTTGCAAGTGGATGTGCGCCTGCTCGAAAAAGAAAATTTCGGCGCCGCGCTGCTCTACTTTACCGGATCGAAGGAACACAACGTGGCCCTGCGCAGCCGGGCGCTGAAAATGGGCTACACCCTGAATGAATACGCGCTGACCACGCTCAAAGGCGAAAAGCGCGTGGCCGGCGGCACTGAAGAGGAAATCTACGCCAAACTGAAGCTCGCCGCACCCCCGCCGGAAATGCGCGAGAACACCGGCGAGATTGATGCCGCCGCCGCAGACAAATTGCCGCGCCTCATCGAGCTTTCCGACATCCGCGGTGACTTGCAAATGCACACCACCGCCAGCGACGGCAAAAACTCAATTGAAGAAATGGCCGAAGCCGCCCAGGCCATGGGCTACGGTTACATTGCGTTCACCGACCACTCCAAGGCGGTCACCGTCGCCAATGGCCTGGACGAAAAACGCACCCTCGCGCAAATCAAACTGATGCGCGCCGCCGACAAGAAGATGAACGGCTTCCGCATTTTCGCCGGCAGCGAAGTGGACATCCTGAAAGACGGCAAACTGGACCTGGACGACGAAGTCCTCGCGCAGCTCGACGTGGTGGTTTGCTCGATTCACTCCTTCATGGGTCTGGACCGCGCGGCCATGACTGATCGCATGCTGGCAGCCATCGCGAATCCCTACTGCCAGATCATCGGCCATCCCACCGGCCGCGTCCTGCTGCGACGCGACGGCTTGGATTACGACATGGAAAAAATTCTCGACGCCGCGGCAACATGCGGCGTCGCCATGGAATGCAACGCTTTCCCCGACCGGCTCGATTTGAAGGACACGCATTTGCGCATGGCCCGTGACCGCGGCGTCAAAATCGTCATCTCCACCGATGCCCATAGCACCACTCACCTGGCTCACATGAAATATGGTGTGCGCACCGCTCGCCGCGCCTGGCTCGAACCGCGCCACGTGCTGAACACTCAGCCCGCCGACAAGTTTCTTGCCTCGCTTCGCCCCAAGCCCTAACAGCATTTCCCTGCTGCGCCGCCTTTGGATTTGCAGCGCCCGACGGGGTTGTGCCGGCAGCTTTCTCTATGCCCGCCCTATCGCACTGTAGCCCGCCCCTTCAGAGGCGGGTTTGGCCACCAAGCCGCTCAAATTTCTCCCATCTGCCGACCGGTCTTGCCGCGTGCGGATTAGCTGCCCGGGCAAATAGTAAAGCAAAGGCCCGCGTCTGAAGGCGCGGGCTGCAGTTTGTTCGCATCTTTTTTCTCCGTGCTGCATCTACTTTTGTGGAGACTAAGTCATGCACGCAGCGCTTCAATTCGGACTGGTGATTGGCTGGCTTTTCTTCTGTGCGGCCTTCTCCTTGCAAGGTTTCAGCCATAAACGGCGATAGCCGCTGCGTGTCCCCTCTGGATCGTTCTTTCCCCGCTCTCTGCGGGCTTTGCGTCAGGACCAAACAGCCGCAGCCCAACCAAGCGGGAACTTCCTCTGACTTTTTCGCGTAGCTAGCGTCTAAGAGAAGAGGAGATCCTCATGCTTTCAACAAGACGCTGGGGTTTTGCATGCCTATTCTGCGCGGCTTTTCTTGTGGCAGCGTTGCCGGTGGCCGCGGTTACAGGCGATTCCGATCGCTGGGATAAGACTTACGCGGTGACGGGCAAGCCCGACCTGCACGTGGATACCAACGACGGCCATATTCGCGTGGACGCCTGGGACCGCAACGAAGTGGCGGTCCGAGTTTTTGTGCGCGGATGGTCAGTGGGCATCGGCGCGGGTGGAAAGGATGTGCGCATCACGGAAAAGCAGGAGGGGAATCGCATTAACCTTGACGTGCGCGCGCCGCGGTCAGGCTGGGGCATCAACATACAATCACGTTCTGTGCAAATCGAAATCTCCGTACCGCGCCAGACCGATCTCGAAGCCACCAGTGGCGATGGACACATGCAGGTCTCCGGCCTGGAAGGCACCCTCAGCCTCCGCAGCGGGGATGGGCACATTACTCTGACCAGCATCCGCGGTCCGATGCGTCTGTACACGGGCGACGGCCGCATTGATGGGGACCGCCTCGATGGCCCGCTCGACGCGCAAACCAGCGATGGCAGCATCCGTGTTTCTGGACGATTTGACGCCCTCGATCTGCGCACCGGCGACGGCAGCATCCAGGCGGAAGTCGATAATGGCTCCAAACTCACCTCGGCCTGGACCCTGCGCACGGGCGATGGCAACATCCGTTTGCGCCTCCCCAGCGAGACCCGCGCGGACCTGGAAGCTCACACTGGCGATGGCCGCATTCACCTGGATATTCCGGTGGAAGTTGTCGGGCGGGTCAGCCGGTCGGATATCCGCGGACGGATGAACGGGGGCGGCCCGGCGCTGCGGCTGCGCTCGGGCGACGGCATCATCACCATAGAACGCATGTAACTTATGCACCATGCGGTTCGTTGCAGTCTGCACCAGTCTTCACATACTTGCAGATTGAGTTGCAAAACTCTGCCTTCTCAGCCATAATTTCCCGGTTTCAAAGGGCCGCGGCTTTGCAGCCGGCGGCCTGTTTGCTTTTTGGTGGCGGCCAAGCGGCCACTCCGGGGGATGAATATGCGCAGACCTGCGACGATTGCACCGGCCAAGGGACGGCTAGGCGTGCTCACACCGGGCATGGGCGCGGTGAGCACCACTTTCATGGCCGGTACTGAACTGGTGCGCCGCAAACTGGCCGACCCCATCGGCTCGCTTACGCAAATGGGCACGGTTCGCCTCGGCAAGCGCGACGAAGGCCGTTCCCCCATGATTAAGGATTTCGTTCCCCTTGCCGATCTCGATGATCTGGTTTT
>CAZCNH010000124.1:0-6903 GCA_964500065.1 uncultured Acidobacteriaceae bacterium | reverse complement strand
CCAGAAAGGTGTATTTCTCTACGGTTCACGCACGCAGCGGAATCCGTGGCGCGGATTGCCCCAGGATTTGCGCTGGCTCTGTACCATGGCGTTATACCCAACGTAGAGCGCTTCGTCGCCTTTCTCCTCCGCGGCCCACATGTAAATGGGAGACCATCTTGGCACCCACAGCGGCGTTTCCTTATCCGGCATCGAACCGCAGGGTTGCGGGCCTTCCCGGCCCGTCCATTGGCATCCGGCATTTTTCCCGTGGCGCCCCAGTGATCGCGTGATCTCATCGGCCGTAGGCATGCGCCAGATATCTTGCGGCGCGGTTGCCAGCGTCAGGCCGTCCGCTGCAAGGTAGCGGCACAAGCCCGTGGCGCGCATGTCTTCCGCAGTCGCATGGCGTTTTTCCCAACCGGCCTTTCGTTCCCATCCTGCGGGCGGAACTCCGTACAACGCGATCATGTCCCACGAAGGATGGTAGCCGCGCTTCACCCGGCCAAAGGGGTCGTCCTGGTGCGAACCGCTGGCCCAGCCCGGGCCCTCTGGCGCCCAAACTAAGCGCACGCCGTTGCCTTCAATCAAGCGCGCATCGCGGCGGCCGTCGTCTACGCGGGCCATAAGTGTCGGCGCCCAAAACGCGCTCACGCCCACGACAATCAGCAACGGCACGCCCAGCCCTGCGACGAAGCGGAAATTGCGCCGCCACCATTGCGCCGGCGGGCGCCAGCCCGATTCTTTGCGCCGCCTGCGATACGTGGCTTCCTTTAGAAAAAGTGCGCCGACCAGAATCAGCATCGCGCTGGCCGGAAACATGCTCAGCGCCCCTGCCAGGGAAAAAACCCCGCGCGCGATTTGCAGCGACCACCACCAAGCCGTGAAGATGGCCCCCGCGGCGATCACCAGCCAGCCGCCCACGCGCGGCCAGGCCAGCGCCAGCAGCAGCAATGCAAAGCAACTCCCTGCAGGGATCAAGTACGCCAGCCGCAAGGCCCACGGACCCCACCAGGCTTCCCAGTACATTTCGAACATGCCCCAGAAAGTCCACACCGACGTAGTCAGCAGCATCAAGCCCGTGGATAGAATTCCGGGCAAACGCTGTCGCCAGTCCCGCGGGATGGAGGGCAACTGTCTCATATAGAGATTTACGAATGGCGACAAAGAAACTATCACCTGCGGGGTCGGACCTGCCCGTCCCCCCGCCTTTTCAGGAAGCCGCAAGACCTGCAATTCCCGCCAGAATATCCCCGGTGCGATTGTGCAAATAAGGTGAAATTCAGCCATTTTGCCTCCTCGAAGGCGAAGCTTTTCCGCGTTTCAAACGTCTGAACCAGACGGCTGGCGCCGGGGGAACCCCTGGCCGCCAAGGGGGGAAAATGTTTTCCAATCGGCTTCGATCCGCAGCTATTGCGACAGTGCTTTTCGTATCATTTTGCGCCCCGGCGTCCCGCGCACAGAACAACTGGCCCCACTTCCGTGCATTTGGCGGCGTAGCGGCGGGCAAGGGTGCTGCCCCGGCGACCTGGAATATCGAGACGTCCACAAACGTGGCCTGGAAGACCCCGGTACCGGGCATCGCCCTCTCCAGTCCCGTTGTTTGGGACAATCGCATTTATCTGATCACTTCGGTGCCGCTCGAACCGCCCAAGGGAGAGAATTTCCGCGGCCCCCACGAATGGAAATTAATGAGTTTTGACCTTGCCAGCGGCAAGTTGCAGTGGGAGACCCTGGCACACCGGGGGACGCCGCATATGGACCGCCACCCAGTCTCGTCCTATGCCAATTCCACGCCGGCCACCGACGGTCGCTACCTTGTGGCGCTTCTTGGTACAGACGCCTTTGCCTGCTTTGAACGCGCCAGCGGCAAACTGCTGTGGAAGAAAGACCTGAATCAGGAAGGGGTGAGGCCCAACAGCGGGCACTTCGGCAGCTCGCCCTTGATTGTGGGCGACCTGGCCATTCTGCAAAACGACCGTGAAAAAGGCTCCCATGTGACGGCATATAACTTGAAGGACGGCGCCGAAGTCTGGAAACTTGAACACAACGAAGGTCAGGCCCAGATCAGCCCAACCCTGGCCACTACCGGTGAGCGCACCTTGCTGATTGTCGGCGGCCCCAAGTCTTTGCGGGCGCTTGAGCCGCAAACCGGCAAAGAGGTATGGAACATGAGCGTGGACTTGGAGTTTGCGGTGGCCACTCCTGCCGTTGCCGGCGACCTGGTGGTCTTCGGGGGCTGGGGAAGAAACAAACCGATTTACGCTGTGCGCACGAATTCCACGGGCACAATCTCGCCGGCTGGAGGGCCGGAATCCGGGCTTGCGTGGCGTACGCAACGCGGCGGGCCGGAGATTCCCACGCCGCTGATCGCCGGCGGACAAGTGTACGTTTTGAGCGTGAACGGAGTTTTCAGCGCTTACGACCTGCGTGACGGCCGCTTGATCTATCAAGAGCGCGCCGGCAACGGGGAGTTCTACTCCTCTCCGGTGATTGCCGGCGACAAGATTTACGTCATCAACACCGACGGCGAGGTGGCGGTGCTGCGCGCCGGATCGAAGTTCGAAGTCTTGGCGCGCAACTCGATGAACGAATCCACCAGCGCCACACCGGCCATCATCAACGGCGCCTTGTACATGCGCACCGCCGGCCACCTGATCGCCCTGCGGCAAAAATAGCCGCCCGCCGGTTTGTTCGATTGCTGCGTCCAGGTTCCACTTTAAGGAACCTAACCGGGCTCGGTGAATGAACCTTACCGGGCGAATCGAAAATCAACCGATACCCGGATCTGATCGCTGACATTGTCCAGGGCGCGGTGCACGGTGAGCTTGTGAACCAGGAGCGCGTCCCCGCAAGAAAAATCGAAACAGGCCCATTCGGCGTCTTTACAGGAGGCGCTGCACCCTTCGGCCGGGTGATGCGGCAGCAGGCCTTTCTTGTGCGATTCAGGCCACACCGCAAGCGGGCCCATGGCGCGCGGGCAGTCACTCAAAGGAATCCACAGCGACCAGATTTCGTCCTCCCTGCGCAGGAAAGCGGCATCCTGATGAGCGCGCGTGGTGAATTCAGGGTTACGCGGAAACACCACCCGGCAGACCTCGCCTTGCCGGGCATGGTAGTCCATTCCCAGAAGCTGCTCGATGATGCGCCGCGTTGAGGGCGCGTCCCGCAGCGCCGCAAATTCCGGCAACGCATGCGCTTCGCGCTGCAATTCGAAGTATTCCTGCGAATCGTAGCCGAAGCCCGCTAGCTGGGGCGGCATCCAGCCGCGCCGCGCGCACGTCTCCAGCACCGATTCGCGCAGTTGCCGCGCCAATGCGGTGTCAATGGAACGGGGCACGAAGAAATACCCCTGCTCGATGGCCACGGCGCGGCTTATTTCCATGCGGTCCAACCCCGCCACGCTTCCCAGCGCCAGCTTGCGGCATCGGATTTGGAAAATGCCGCGTCAATGCGTTCGGCGCGTTCTGCCGCTGTCCAATGGCCCAGCAACGCGTCCGTCAACACCGGAATTTTCAGCCAGTCGCGATATTCCTCCTGCGTCAGCTTGCCGCGGACGCCCCAGCCCACGCTGCGAAACCCAGCGTCGCGCAGTTTGGCCTCGACCTCCGATTCGCGCGGCACCGTGGAATCCCGGTATTCCGCCTGCAAGCCCTCTGCAAGGTGGCCAATCATCTGCGTCAGCCACGGATCTTCGCCGCCGCCCGGCTCATCGGGCTGGCACAAGTATTGAACGGGAATATTGAAAACGAGGGCGCCAGCAGGACGCAGGGATTGCGCCGCGCGCGCAAAAAAATCATCCAGGGAAGGAAATTGCCAGATGGCGGCCCCGCACAAGATGCGGTCGAATTTCTCTCCATTCGGCCATTTACTGATCCATCGCGCCTGCAGGACACGCTTTTCGCCAACGGCGCGCATGGCCCTCGCGGGTTCAAGGCAGGTGACTTCACAATCGTCCCGGAGCTGGTTCACGATTTGATCCGCTGTACGACCGGTACCGGCTCCCAGGTCGAGGATTTTCTGCCCGGGGGCCAGGCCCGCCGCGGCGATGAGCGCTTCATTCGCAATTCGGTAGCGGGTGTGACGGCTGCAGAAATTCTCGTAGGCGGTTGCGGTTTCGGGATGGTCCCATCCGTACATGGCAGTCAGGCGGCCACGGGCTCGGCGACGATCGCGGATGCCGGGCTGATGCCCATGCGGCGCAAATTGTGTTCCGCCTTGAACCGCAGGCATTCACGAATGAGCGCTCGGTGTTCTTCGGTGTAGCGGAAGAAGTCCAAGTCGAGGTTGGCATCATCAATATACTGCCGGGGGTAATAGTCGGATTCCGGGCCAGCCGGATCCTCCCAGCGGCTGTACCCTTCCTTCAGCCACCACTGGGAAAATCCGTATTGGAAATGAAAATCATCGTAGAGCGGTGTTCCAGGAAAGGGAACCACGACGCCCAGGGTGCTGAACGAATCCACCAGCGGCTCAATCCGCTGCATAAAACGCAGCGTATTCTCGATTTCCTTCGGAGTTTCCTGCGGGAAGCCCAGCATGAAGTTGCACGCGGTGATAAAACCCTCCGCCTTCGCATTCTCGAGCGCCTGCGCCACTTGCGCCGTGGTGACGCCTTTCTTGATCGCGCGGAGGATGTTGTCGTCGCCGCTTTCCACCCCGAAATTGATCGCCGCGCAACCCGCGCGCCGCATGGCCCGCAGGATGTCCGGCCGCGCATGAGTGGCGCGGGTGATGGCGAACCACGAAACCGGGAAACTCAGCCTGGTTTCGAACGCGCCGAGCATTTCGCGCAACCGCTGCATGTTGGCCGTGAGCGCATCGTCCCAGAAGGGGAAGAATGCCGTTCCGTAGAGCCGGTGCATGGCTTCCATTTCTTCCAGAACGTTGGCAGTGGAGCGGTGGCGGAATCGCCGGCCGGTCACATAATTTGCGCAGAAGGTGCAACGTGCGGGGCAGCCACGGCTGGTCAGCATTCCGCCGGGGATCGCCACGTGGCCGGAATCGCTGTACCAATCCGAGTCGTAGAGTTCCTGCGCCAGCAGCGGCGAGGGCAGGGCATCGAGATCTTCGATGAACTGCGCCGGAGGCCCGAGGACAGTTCGCCCGCGCGAATCGTGCAGCAGCAACCCGGGAATTGTTTCCGGAGCACGCTGTCCCGCGACAAACTCGACGAATTGCGTTACCGAGTGCTCGGCCTCGCCCGTGAGCACCGCATTGAATCCGTGCTGCAATGGCTCGGTGGGACACGAGGTTGCATGCGCGCCTCCCGCCACCAGCCACCGCGCCTTGCCGCGAAGCTGCTTCGCCAGTTCATAGGCGTGATACACCCAGCGCGAAAACAACGCCATCCCGATGATGTCCGGTTGAAAGTCGTCGGCAATGCGAATGATCTCGTCCGCGGCAAGGCGCGCGCGGCGCGCCGAGGCATCCACCACACGCACCTGGCAGCCATGCCGGCGCAATGCCGCAGCCACATACTGCTGGCCCAGCAGTGGCGAGCCCAGTTGCACGGGCGAAGGCGGATTGATTAGAAGAAATCGCACGCGAGCATGCTCTCAGGCCGAAAGGCAGCCCGGGGTCTGCAGAACGTGTCCGCCCACCACCGGGCCAACCGGAACATATGGCGGGGCGTACGAGGGAATGCTGCCCTGCCCCATCACGCGCATCACCTGCTGGCTCGCCAACCATGTTGTGAATGCAGGCGCAATCATGACCGCCATAGCATCACTGAACTGATCGTGATAATCCATCTTTCCGTCCAGTTTCTGTGCAAGATTAGTCTTCAGGGCAGGACCTGCCATCGAGGCCACGCCGGCCGAAACACACGCAAGCAAAGGAGTCGGTACATTGGGCATCGGCGGAGCCATCGGTCCGGGAAACGCGGTAAACATGGGATACCAGGGAAGGCCGGGCACGGTCACGTACTTTTGCCAGTCTTGCCAGCTATTCTGAAAACCGTGCGAGAACTGGTCACGAACGGTGGCCCACCAGCCCGTCCAGCCCGCTACCGACGGAGCAATGCGAATCTGCTGGTCCATGGTGGGTCCGGCAAGACAGCCGGGACCTCCGGTGGCCGTGGGGCCCATGATGCGAATCCCGGAGAAAAACGACTGTGCGCGGAACATATCCCAGGCGTGCCTGACGGCATCGGCGAGCTTTTCAATCAGCTGGGTATAACCGTCGTGCATGGATCGCTGCAAGTTGACATCGTCAACGCTGTTCGAGGCGGAAAGGAAAAGTGCCGGAGGCAACTGCATCGGAGTCGCTGTGGGCGCGGCGCTGCCCCCCGCGCCGGCGCCCGCGCCCGCGCGATGCGATCCAATACTGATCCCGGAACGCACGGCTCCGGCCGATACGCCCGCCGGGCGGATTGCAGCCACGGTTCCCGCGGGCGCACGGACAAGTTTCAGTCCACCAGGTGTCACGGAAGATTGCGGTGGCAATTGAATGCGATAGCTCTGAAATTTTGCAATTGCAGTCTGCTTGACCAGAATCGGTGATGGCATGGACCGTGCTCTCCTTGGGAAGGAAGCGTTTTCGAACCAGCCGTCGGATTCTGTAATTGAAGCAGGCGAATGTCAACGAGCGAGACCGGAACACCGCGCGAACAAAAGAGGTGTGTTGAACACAATCATAAATTACAAAATTCTTATATGGAGGCGACTGCACGCGAACCACTCTCGTTCCGAGGGAAGAGCCTGATCTCGTGCTGGCCTTTTGCGCAGTGGGCTCCATCCACGCGGAACGCATGCAGGGCGCTGACGATTCACGCATTTGGGTGCGCGAAAAACAGGCGCAGTTGCTCAGCGAGGAACAGCCACGATCAACGTGACCGAAAGATGTCGGTGATTACTACAAGGGAAATATCGCTATTTTACTACTTCGGCGGAAGAAATGGTGAGGATGCCGGCGACGGGAGTC
>CAZCNH010000123.1:0-7324 GCA_964500065.1 uncultured Acidobacteriaceae bacterium | reverse complement strand
GTCGGGCATATGGCCAAGGAAGTGGTGAAGAAACTGGTCGAGGGCGAAATGCTGGAGTGTCCTTCGCAGGAAAAGCTGGCCGAGCAGGTGCGGCTGGTGATGGCCGATGAACTGACCGTCGAAGACCGCATCAATGAAGAAGTCCGGAATATTCTGAACGATAAGCAGGAGGAAATGCGCCGCACGGGAGTTTCCTACCAGGAGATGTTCAAGAAGGTGAAGGCGCACCTGGCGCGCGAACGGAAATTGATCCTGCGGTAAGGAAGGCCTTCGCGCGAAGCACGCCGAATCGAGAGTTTTGTCCGCCACCGGCGGGCTCAGATTGACGCAGCACTGAGGGAATTTACGAACCGATGCGTTTGACCCGAGAAAAAGTAGTCCGCCTCTCCCATCGAATCATTGACCATTTAGTGAAAGCCGCGGATCTGGATTTTGTCGAAGACCGCGACACCATCCGACAGGAAATCGTCACCATCCTGCTGAACCTGCTCAAGCAGGAAGAACAGATTGACGCCGCGGCGCGGGCCAAGATCGCCTCTCAGAAGAAGAAGGAAATCCTGGAAGGCAGCGCCGAATGGGACGTGCTCTACCGCAAATATTACGCGGAAGAGATGAAGCGCGCCGGCGTGCAGGAAGTCCCCAGGCAGCAGGGCTAGATTTCAGTTACGTAAACCTCTCTGAAGATTGACTCGAAAACCGGTAGCAATCCCTTGGTGCGAGAGTAGAATAAAGTTGGAGTTAATCGCGCTGTGCGCATCCGTTTTTCGCGTGGATTTTGGACCTCGCGCCTGGGGCTGTTTATCCTCGGCGTCGCGGGATTTTTCTTTCTGGCCGGCGCGGGGACATTCGCCTATTTCTACGTCCAGTATTCGCGCATGATCGAGCAGCGGCTGGGCGGGGAAGTGTTCACCACCACCTCCCGCGTCTTTGCCGCGCCGCCGCGGATTTTCACCGGACAAACCATGAGCGCCGCGGAATTGGCGGGCTACCTGCAACGGGTGGGCTACACCGATTCGGAAGTTTCCGGCGACGTGGGCCGGTATAGCGCGGCAAAAAACTCGGTTGAAATCACTCCGCTGGCCCAATCGTATTTTTCCGACCACAGCACCCTCCGCGTGGATTTCCAGGGGAATGAAATCACCCGCATCCGGAATATGAAGAGCAAAGAGGTTCTGGCGGCCGCGGAGATCGAGCCTGAACTGGTGACCAGCCTTTTCGACAGCACCCGGGAGAAGCGCCGCTTTGTCCGGTTTGCCGACGCGCCGCCGGTGCTGGTGGATGCGGTCCGCTCGGCGGAGGATAAGCGTTTCTTCGAGCATCCCGGATTCGATCCCTTGCGCGTGGTGGGGGCAGGGTGGGCTCATTTGCGCGGGGCCAACATCAAGGGCGGGGCGAGCACGATCACCATGCAGGTCGCGCGCAGTTTTTTCTTTGACATGCGCAACGATGTGCCGTGGCGCCGGAAATTTGCCGAGCTGTTCATGTCGCTGCTTCTGGAGCAGCGCTTCAATAAGGAACAGATTTTCGAGCTGTACTTGAACGAAGTGTATTTGGGCAATCGCGGCACGTTTGCCATTCATGGATTCGGGGAGGCCGCGCAGGCGTATTTCGGCAAAGACGTTCGCGATTTGACGCTGCCGGAAGCGGCGTTCCTTTCCGGGATTATCCGCGCGCCCAACCGGTATGCGAACGTGGAACGGCATGCGGACCGCGCGGCGGGCGCGCGCGACCGGGTGCTGGCGCAGATGCTGGAAAATGGAGTCGTGTCGCAACCGCAAGTGGAGGCCGCCAGGAAAGCTCCCTGGCAATTCACCAATCCCGGCAGCGAGACCAGCGCCGCTCCTTATTTCGTGGACATGGTGCGCGACCATCTGCTGGCCAAGCTGGACGAAAGCGAACTGGCCAAGCAGAGTTTTCGCATCTACACCACGCTGGATCCCAACCTGCAACGCGCGGCCGCTGAAGCCATCAGCATCGGCATGCAGGAAGTGGATAAACAACTAGCCAAAAAGTATGACCGGTGGCGAAAAGCCAAGCAGCCCGTGCCGCTGGCGCAAGTGGCCCTGGTGGCCTTGGACCCGCGCACCGGAGAAATCAAGGCCCTGGTGGGTGGCCGCGATTACGGGCAGAGCCAGTTGAATCGAGTCCTGGCGCGCCGCCAGCCGGGATCGGTTTTCAAGCCATTTGTGTATACCGCGGCGTTCGAAAGCGTGGTGGACAACGTCGAGCCTCGCCTTACGCCGGTGAGTACGGTGGATGATTCGCCCACCACCTTCCTTTTTGAGGATCAGGAGTACAGCCCGAACAACTACGGCGCGGAGTACCACGGCTTGGTGACGTTGCGGTCGGCGCTGCGCCAGTCGCTGAACGTGGCCACGGTGAAGGTCGCGGAAATGGTGGGCTATGGCCGGGTGGTGGAAAAAGCGCGCGAATTGGGCCTCGATCAAAGCATCAAGGCTACGCCGGCTGTCGCACTGGGCGCGTACGAAATGTCGCCGGTGGATATCGCCGCGGCGTACACCATCTATGCAACCGGCGGCACGCGCGCGGAGCCGCTTTTTATCCGCAACGTAATGCGCGGCGATGGTTCGCAGGTGGAACGCAACTTGCCGAAAACCCGCCCGGTCCTCGACCCCCGTGTGGCGTATTTGGTCACCAATCTTCTGGAAGATGTGGTGAACCGCGGCACGGCCGCCGGAGTGCGCTCCCGTGGTTTTGCAGCGCCCGCCGCAGGCAAGACCGGCACATCACACGATGGCTGGTTTGCCGGATTCACGTCGAATCTGGTATGCGTCATCTGGGTGGGTTTCGACGACAACCGCGAACTGGGAATTTCCGGCGCCAGTTCCGCTGCTCCCATCTGGGCCGAGTTCATGAAGCGCGCGATTCAGTTTCCCGGCTACCGGGACACGGCGGAGTTCACCCCGCCCGAGGGAATCAGCGTGGTTTCTCTGGACCCCGATACGTTGGAAGTAGCCACCACGCAATGTCCAACCACTGTGCAGGAAGTATTTCTCAGCGGTAGCGAACCCATGCAGACGTGCTCGAAGCACGGTGGCGGCATGCGCACCGCGGTTGCAGCTCCGGTCGGCTGGCTCTCCCGCATCTTTGGAGGAAAAGAAGGCAAGGAACCAGGCACAAAAGATGCGCCGGTGGCGTCTAAACAAGAGGGAAGTTCTGCGCCCGTCGCACAACCTCCTGCTGTGTCCGCCAGCCAGCCGGCGGGCGGCCCTTCGAAGGCAGCGGGGAAGGAAAAAGAAAAGGCGGCTACCGCCGAGGCTGCCGACGAGGAGAAGAAAAAGAGCGTCCTCGGCAGGATTTTTGGTATCTTTGGAAGTAAGAAGGAGAAGGCGAAACCGGAACCCGCACCCAAGCCGCCTTCCCGCTAAGAGGTTGACCATGTTGGGTCGAATGAGTTCTGCCCGGTTGAGGATTTCTCTTCTTGGATTCCTGCTCGCGCCGCTCGCCCCCGTCTTGGCACAATCTGAACAAGCGCCGCCCTCTGAAACGACGGCCTCGCGCGATCTGCCCCCGCATAAGATGGATGAATTGCGCGGCGATATTGCCATGGCCAAGAAGTTTTACGCCGATGCCATTGCTTCCTACCAGAAGGCGCTGCAAGTGGAGCCGCGCAACGCCACCTTGCTGAACAAGATTGGCATCGCGTATCACCAGCAAATGCAATGGAACAGCGCGAAGAAGTACTACGAGCGGGCGATCAAGGCCGATAAGACCTACGCCTACGCCATTAACAATCTGGGCATGGTCCACTACCACAAGAAAAAGTGGAAGAATGCGGCCAAAGAGTTCTCCCGCGCGCTGGAGGTCAACCCGGATTTGGCCGCCGTCCACAGCAACCTGGGTCATGCCCTGTTTGCCATGAAGAAATATGACGAAGCTTTTGGTTCCTTTGGGCGAGCCCTGGCCCTGGACCCGCAAGTGTTGGAGCGCAAGAACAGCAGTACGGGCTCGATTCTGCAGGATCGTTCCGTGGAAGATCGCGGACTTTACTATTTCTTCGTGGCCAAGACGTTTGCCAGCATTGGCGACGTGCAGCGCTGCGCGCTGTACCTTTTGAAGGCTCGCGACGAGGGCCACAAGGGCGTCCTGGCCATCGACAAAGACCCGGCCTTCGCAGGGGTGATCAAGGACCCCGTGATCCAGGAGTTTCTGGTGCAATCTCGCACCCTGGCCGCCGCGCCACGTCAGTAAGCCGGCCGCAACAATCTTTCTCGTTTCCGCCGCCCCGGCAACCGCGCTTGCTATACTGGTAGGGAGATGAAGACCCGCAGGCGGTTCCATTCCGGGATATTCTTCCTTCTGGTTTTTCTTCTATCCTGGCATTCAGGCTGGGGTCAAGCGGCCCAGGTTCCGGCCAGCTTGCACCCGGGCGACCTTTTCCTGGTGCTTCCCTTCGAGCCGGCAGCCCGCATGCCGCAACGGTCGTGGCTGGGAGAGGGTTTGGCCGAATTGTTTTCCTCCCGGCTGGCCGAAGATGGACGCCTGGTCTTCCCGCGCAGCGACTGGATCGCCGCTTTGGAAAAGCTCGGGCTGCCTCCTTCGACAAGATTCACCCGGGCCACCATGCTCAGGGTGGCGCAGCAAATGGATGCGGACTACGTGATCTTCGGTGAATACAACAGCGACGGTAAGAGCCTGACCTTGACCACCCGCGTCTTGCAGGTTTCACCTGGACGGCTCTCGCCGCCGTTCACCGAGGCAGGCGCGTTCGAGGGCCTGATGGATTTGCAGGCCCGCTCGGCCTGGCAGGTGATGCGTTTTGTGGACTCCACCTATCACCTGAATCAAGCGAGTTACGCGCAGAGATTCTACAAGCCACGCGTGGATGCGTTTGAGCAATATGTGCGCGGGCTATCCGCTGCAGAGGAGGAGCGGCTTCGTCTGCTGCGCGAGGCCGCGCGCCTGGATCCGGAATGGGTGGATCCGGCCTATGCCCTGGGGGAAGCCTATTACGCCGCGCGCAATTGCGAGCCCGCGCTGATTTGGCTGTCCCGCGTGCCACCGGGGCACCGTCACGGCGTGGATGCGGGATTTCAGGCGGGCGTTTGCCACCTGCTGCGGAATGATCCTGCGCGCGCGGAGTCGGCGTTTCAAGGAGTTCTGTTTTCGCTGAACCGGAAGAACCCGGGCGTGGCGCCCCCCGCGGAAGTGCTTAATAATCTGGCGATCGCGCTTTCACGCCGGGGCCTGGCCCAGGAAGCGGCGGAGAACTGGCAGCGAGCACAACAAGCGGACGAAGGGCAACTGAATTACTGGTTCAACGCCGCGGTGGGCTACGTTCGTGCCGCCCAGTATGGCGCGGCCGTCCGCGTCCTGCGCGATTCGTTGAAACGCAACCCTGAAGACGGCGATACCCGCGCGCTCCTGGTAGCCACCTTGGAAAAAGCTGGTCGCGCCACCGAAGCCACTGCCGCGCGGGAGGAGTGTTCCGCGGAGAACTGCGGTGCATCGGCGGCTTTCCCAGCGGTCCTGAAGGATCCGGCGGAATCGCCGCGGCCCGGGGCACCGGACCGTTTTGCGAAACTGGAGCGGATCTCCCTCAACCTGGATGCCGGGGCGCTCCTTTTTGCCACGCGCTCGGTTCAAGAAGCAGAGGGCGGGACCTCCCGGCCGCGGGAACACTTCGAGATTCATCTGGCACGGGGACGCAAAGCGCTGGAAGAAGGAAATGTGGAGGAGGCCCGGCGGGATTTTTCTGAAGCGGTTCTGCTCGCGCCGGATTCGGTGGAATCGCGGCTGGCCCTGGCCGATGTGCACCGCCGCTCGAAGCGCTACAGCGAGGCCGAACGGGAATTACGCGCGGCGCTATGGGGACGGGAAAATGCCGATGTGCGGCTGCGCCTGGCAGAGCTTTATGTGCAGCGCGGCATGGTTGCCGAAGCCAGGAATGAACTGGCAGTGGCCTTGCGCGCCGAACCGGGCCACGTTGCCGCGCGGCGGTTGCAGGATTCGCTTAGCACCCGAGGAGGCAGCCCTCCATGAAACATTCCATCCGGCCTCTGACCAGGCGGCATTTGCGGGCAATCCTGTTCGTTGCGATTTGCTGTTGGGGCATGTCCCCTGCATCGAAGTTTGCGGCGAAGGCCGTGCCGCCGGCCGCCAGTGTGTACCTGCTGGAAATCACCGGCGGGATTCAACCCATCACCGCGGAATACTTGAACCGCGGGTTTGAGGAAGCGGTTGCTGCCAATGCTTCTCTCATCCTGATCCGCATGGATACGCCCGGCGGATTGGACAACTCGATGCGGGACATCATCCAGCACATCATCGCTTCCCCCATTCCGGTTGCGGTGTTCATTGGGCCATCGGGCTCGCGCGGAGCTTCGGCCGGATTCTACATTTTGCAGTCCGCGGATATCGCGGCCATGGCCCCCGGGACGCACGCCGGCGCGGCCTCGCCGGTGCTGATCAATATCCTGACGCGAACAGTGGTGCCGCTGGACGACACCATGAAGAAGAAAATCTTCAACGATTCGACGGCCTACATGCGCAGCATCGTGTCCAAGCGCGGGCGCAACGTGGCCGACGCGGAATCCACGATTACCGAAGCGCGGGCTTATACCGCCGAGGAATCCTTGAAGCGCAACCTGATTGATCTGCTGGCGGATACGCCAGAGGCCCTGGTTAAGGCGCTGGAGGGGCGCGAAATCACGCGTTTTGACGGACGCAAGCAAACCCTGGCGCTGGCCGGGGCGGCCATCATCAAAATCGAAATGACGGCGAGCGAGAATTTTCGCGCCAACGTCCTTTCTCCCGATGTTTTCTTCATCCTGTTGATTGTCGGGGTGCTCGGGCTTTATGTAGAATTCACTCATCCTGGGCTGATCCTGCCGGGCGTGGCAGGCGGTATTTGCCTCCTGCTGGCGATCTTTGCGATGAACATCCTGCCGGTTAACGTGATGGGATTCCTGTTGATTGCGGCGGCGATTGCCATGTTTATCCTGGAAGCCAAGTACACCAGCTATGGCTTGCTGGGCCTGGGCGGTGCCGTGGCCATGTTCTTCGGCGCGATGATCCTGATCAAATCGCCGTGGACCGGAGCGGGCGTCAGCGCAGGGGTGGCGCTGGGCGTGACCCTGCCCTTTGCGCTGATCAGCATTTTTCTGATGCAACTGGTTCTGCGCACCCAGCGGCTCAAACCGGCAATCGGCGCGGAGCAAATGGTGGGAGCGACAGGCGAAGTTCGGGAGACGATTGCGGCGGGCGGAGAAGGTCTGGTGTTCTTCCAGAGCGAACTCTGGCGCGCCACCTCGGAGGCGGAGATTCCCGCCGGGGCAACCGTGCGCGTGATTCGAGTGGCTGG
>CAZCNH010000122.1:0-7344 GCA_964500065.1 uncultured Acidobacteriaceae bacterium | reverse complement strand
CACCGGGCCCCCACAACCAATAATTGTTGTGGCCGCTGAGGGCTTTGGGCAACCCCATCGCCGGGCCGAAAAAATCCACCGCTCCCGCCTCTCCATAGCTGCTGCCAAAAATCGCCGCGCGCTTCTGTTCCTCCGGGGGAAGCGAGTGGTATACGCGGGCAACCAGCTCGGTGAGTTCGCGCCAGCCAAACATATCGGCATAGAGTTGCGGCAGGCGCTTCCCGATCTTGTTTGTCTCCATTTTCACGGCGCCGGCCAAACCGAGAGCCGCTTCGTACTTAAGAAAACTCTCGATAGGCAGGATGGGCAGCGCGGCAGGGGCAGTGACTGCGCCTCCCGCGAGAAACAACGTCACCAGCGCTGGCCGCAGCCAGTTTCGGCCGGCTCTCTCAATCCACGCGCCTATCATCACCCCGCCTCCGGCAAGGGCCAGGGGATAGGTCGGAGCCTGGTAGTAGACCTTGCCTTTCAACAGCAGCATTAGCCCGAGGAACAGGACAAACGTCCAGCCGAGAGCGCGGAAGTTGCGGCCCTGCGCGGCGTGGAAGAAAAACCAAAGTCCGGCGAACACCAGCAAAACGTTCAACGGATGGGCCACCAGGACCTGCCCCCCGAGATAACCGGCCACGGAGAAGGGAAAGTTCTTTCCCATCTCCGTAACGTTGCGCAGAATTTCAATCTGCGGCCAATGATGTTGCGCCTGCCAGATTATCCAGGGTGAAAACAGGGCCAGCGCGAGCGTCCCGCCGCACCAAATCCATATCTGCAGAAACATGCGGCGCTGCGCGGTCAGCAGAATTCCCGCCACACTGGCCGCAGCAAAAAACAGAAACGACATTTTGGTTTGCAGGGCGACCCCGCCCGCCAAGCCCCAGAAGAGCCATAACCGCTGGTTTCCGGTTCGAAGAATGCGCGCGAGCACCAGCGCGCTGAGCGTCCACCAAAGCGGCTCGAACGCATTCATGGTGAGCACCGTGTGGGTGTACAGAAAAACAGGAAGGATCAACACCGAAAGCGCGGTAAGCATCTGGGCGAATCTTCCTCCGCCCATCTCCCGCGCCAGAAGGCCGCTGACGAAAACCAGAGCGGCGCCAGCCACGGCTGGAAAGAATCGTATTGCGGGCAGCGATTCGCCAAGCAGGTTGCGGCTGACGGCAGCGGCAAGCGCAATGAACGGCGGCTGGTCCACGTAGCCCCAATCCAGCCGTTCCCCGCAAGCCAGGAAATACAACTCGTCCACGAAGAAACCATAGTTGCGGTTCGCCAGCAGGTGCAGGCTGAGTTTTGCGGCTGCCACAAGGAGCAGTGACCCATAGGCAACCGCAGGTAGTGGGGTCGAGCTCTCCGATTTCATGGCTGCTGCTCTAGTTTCCCCGCGCGATGGTGACTTTCTTGAGGCGCACCGGCGTGACCGGCTTTTCCTCGCGGGTGGGCACGCGGGCGATTTGCCGCACTACGGCAAGACCCGTGCAGTCGCCGAAAATCGTGTGCCGGTTGTTCAGGTGGGGGACTTCGGCCTCGGTAATGAAGAACTGGCTGTCGTTGGTGCCGGGCTGGCCGATGTTAGCCATCGCCAGCCGTCCGGGCACATCAAATTTCAAATTCGGACTGAATTCATCCTTGAAGGGAAACCCCGGGCGCTCTGCTCCGCCCCGTCCGGTTCCCGTGGGATCGCCGGTTTGCACCATGAAGCGCGGGATCACGCGGTGAAAGGTCAGTCCATTGTAGAAACCCTCTTTGGCCAAGCCGGTAATTCGTTCCACGGTGACCGGCGCTTCTTTTTCAAACAAGCGGCAGCGGATTTCGCCCTTGTCGGTATCCAGCACCATATACAGCGGCCCGCCCGCTTCGGGCGCTTTTGCGGCGGAAGCCGCAGGCGCGGTGGTGGATGGCGCGGGCTGCTTCTCCGGAACGGAACACGCCGCAAGAGAAAGAACTGCAATTACAAGTGTGAGTGAGTATCGCATCAGAAATTCCTTCCTTCCACAAAACGCCTCGTCATTCTGAGGCCTGGTTTTGGCCGAAGAATCTCGATGCCTCAGAATGACGGAGTGCCCTGGCAAAACGCAATTGCGCCTTGGGGCCCGCCGTTGCTAAGAAAAACGAGTTAAGAAGCTTTCGCGGGCGCTTTCTTCGCCGGCGATTTCTTTGCCGGTGGCGCAGGCGTCGCCGCAGTGGCAGCGGCAGAAACCGTCGCCTTGGTAACGCTATCCAGTTTCGGGAAGTTGGCCTCCAAGTACTTGCGACCTTCGGCTTGAATCTTGCCCTGGTCGGGCCCGGGTCCAAATGGCGGGCCATCCCCATAGCCGGAGAAGAGCGACTCCACTACTTCCATCCCTTGCGTGACTTCCCCAAAGGGCGAAAAGCCCATCCCATCCAAACGCGAATTGTCCTTCAGGCTGATAAACACCTGCGTGGTGCGGGTATCCGGCCCGCCGGTGGCAAAAGTGACGAACCCTTTCTTGTTGCTCCCCGCCACCGGATCATCTTTGATGCGCGCTTCACGCCAGGCCGCTGAAACCTGCGGATGGGGGCTGACGCCGAATTGCACCACGAATCCCGGCGCCACGCGGAAGAACGAAGCGCCGTCGTAAAAGCCGTTCTTCACCAGATTGTAGAAGCGATCCGCGCCTTTGGGAGCCAGCGCCCGGGTGACCTTCACCACGAATTCGCCCTTGCTGGTGACGAACTTCGCTTCGTACTCGGCCGGCGCCTTGGCCACCAGCGCAGCCGGATTCAGCAGTGCGCGATTGAAAGCCGCGCCTGCCGGCGCCTTCGCCGCAGGAGCGGCTTTGCCTTCCGCAGCCTTCTTTGCCGGCGCTGCGCTTTCCTGCTTCTTGGCTTGCGGCCACCCTGACCCGCACGCCAGTACTGCCACCCCTAGCACGATTACAAAACGTTTCATGAATAATTCCTCCCGTTCGAACCCCGATGAATTAACCCCCGACCTTGCCGAATCCCGTGGTTCGGCCCCAGAACTCCCGTTTGCGCCTGCGATTACTTCCCTTGCTCCTGCAACCGCTTGCTGACGCGCTCGGTTTCTTCCATCACCCGCAGCAGGTTGCCACCCAGAATTTTCTCGATGTCTTTTTCCTTGTAACCCTTTTTGAGCAGCGCATCGGTAATGCGCGGCAGGTAGGTCACATCGTTCATGCCTTCGGGCATGGTGGCGCCGTCAAAATCCGAACCCAGGCCCACATGGTCCGGGCCGACCAGCTTCACCGCGTGATCAATGTGCTCGATGATTTTCTCCCAGCTCACCTTGGGCATACGGGAAGAATATTCGGCGCGTACCTTGCGCGCGGCCTCGCGGCGGCAGGCGCTATCGCCATCGGCGCAGGATTTCTGTGCCTCCTCAATCTTCTTCTGCTGCTCGTCGCGCACCGCTTCCTGCGCGTCGCGCAATTCCTGGCTGATGAAGGAATCCACAAAGGTGATCTGAATGACGCCGCCCTTTTTGGCCAGCGTCTTGATCATATCGTCGGTCATATTGCGGGGCGCGTTGCCCACGGCGCGGCAGGAAGAATGCGAGGCAATGGGCGGAGCCAGGCTGGCCCCCACTGCGTCGTAGAACGTCTGATCGGAAACATGCGAGATATCCACCATGATTCCCTGCCGGTTGAGTTCCCGCACGACCTGCCTGCCGAAATCGTTCAAGCCTCTGTTGTCGGTGTCGCCCGAGGAGCCCGCCCAACTGGTGCCGCGGCCGTGGGTCAGCGTCATGTAACGGATACCCAGCCGGGCATACATGCGCAGGGCGGCCAGGTCTTCATCAATCATGTGGCCGCCTTCCATGCCCATCAGCGCGGCGATTTTCTTTTCCTTGTGCGCGCGGCGGACGTCGGCGGCGGTGGTGGCCAGCATCAGGTCGTTGGGCAGGCGGCGCGCATGTTCATGCACGGTATCAATCAAGCGCAGCGAGCGCTTGATGGCTTCGGGGCCGGTGACTGTCGCCGGGATATAGATGGAAAAGAAAATCGCATCCAGCCCGCCTTCGCGCATGCGGGGGATATCAATGTGGCCTTTCGCATTGCGTTTGGCCAGGTCGAAGCCGTCCTCGCCGGAGAGCATCGGCCCGGTGGTGTCGTCATGCGTATCCACCACGATAGCCGCATAGTGCAGCTTGCGCGCCTTTTCAGAGACCTGGTCCACCGGCCGCGCGCCTTGCTGCGCCGCGGAAATCCCCACCAATGCGAACAGCAGCAGTGCCAGAAAAGGTTTTTTCATGATGCCCACCCCGTATGGCTCCTTTTGTATCAACCTGGCGGTCATTCCATCACTACGGTTGCTTCGGCGTTTTCATTTCCCGGGCGACGCGCTCTACATGCTCCATGACCCGCAGGGTATTGCCGCCGAGAATCTTCTCGATGTCCCCGGCTTTGTACCCCCTCTTGAGCAGCGCCTCGGTAATGCGCGGAAGCATGGACGCGTCATTCAGCCCTTCCGGCATGTTCGCGCCGTCGAAATCCGAGCCTAGCCCGACGTGGTCCACCCCCGCTACTTTCACGGCGTGGTCAATGTGTTCGATGACTTCCTGCCACGAAACGCGCGGAAGCTTGCCTTCTGCGGTCAGCTTCTTGTGCCGGGCTTCGCTGCCCAGGATCTTGCAGGCTTCGTCATCCCCGCAGCGGGCTTCCATTTCCTTATCCGCATCCTGCACTTCTTTTCCAAGGGCACGGTTGGCATCCAGGTATTTCTGGCTGATGAAGTCGGCATGGTAATTGATGTGGATCACGCCGCCGTTCTTGGCCAGGGCGCGCAGCATATCGTCGCTCATGTTGCGGGGGTGGTTGCTGATGCCGCGGATAGAGGAGTGCGAGGCGATCACCGGCGCGCGGCTCACTTCCAGGGCGTCGTAGAAAGTCTTGTCGGCAACGTGCGAAATATCCACCATCACGCCCAGCCGGTTCATTTCCCGCACCACGTCTTTGCCGAATGCGGTCAGCCCGTTGTGTTTCGGCTTGTCGGTGGAAGAATCCGACCAGTTGGTGTTCAGGAAGTGGCTCAGCGTCATGTAGCGGACGCCCAGCGCCGCGAACGAGCGCAGCATGGCCAGGTCATCGTCAATCATGTGGCCGCCTTCGACGCCCAGCAAAAGGGCAATCTTCCCTTCCGCAGTGGCGCGGCGGACATCCGCGGCGGTGGTAGCCACCATCAAATCGCGCGGATTCCTGCGGGCCACTTCGTAGACCGAATCAATCAGATCTAGCGAGCGCTTCACCGCCTTCGGCCCGGTGTAACTTCCCTCGCACCAGATGGACATGAAGACCGCATCCAGGCCGCCTTCGCGCATGCGCGGGATATCCATGTGCCCGGTATCGTTGCGCTTCGAGAAATCGAAAGTCTTGTCGAAGAGGAAACGCTGCGGGGTATCGGCGTGCAGGTCTATCACCAATGCGCTGCGGTGCAGCCGCTCCGCGGCGGGGCTGATCCCCAGCTTATTTTGCTGCGCGCCCAGCAGGCCCGCGGCGCACAGGAGAACCGAAAGGGCGGCCATCGCCCGGAACCGCTTTTTCATGCAGACCCCTTTCGTGAAGCCGGGCTCACTCGCCGCCGGAAGCGGCTCGCGGCGCAGGCGCGAACAGCAGGGCTTTCAGGTAGTCGCGGTTCATCTGCGCGATGAATTCGATGGGAATTTCCTTTGGGCACGCGGCTTCGCACTCCGCGTGGTTGGTGCAGGAACCAAAACCTTCCGCGTCCATGCGCGCTACCAGGTCCTGCACCCGGCGCTCGCGCTCGGGCTGGCCCTGCGGCAGCAGGCCCAGGTGTGAAACCTTTGCGGCAACAAAGAGCATCGCGGAGCCATTCGGGCAGGCGGCCACGCACGCGCCGCAGCCGATGCATTGCGCTGCATCCATGGCTTTGTCGGAATTGTATTTGGGCACCGGGATGGCGTTGCCGTCGGGAGCATTCCCGGTAGGCGCAGTGATGAAGCCACCGGCGGCGATGATGCGGTCAAACGCGCTGCGGTCCACCATCAAATCGCGCAAAACGGGAAAGCCCTTGGCGCGCCAGGGCTCCAGTGTCAGTTCGTCGCCATCCTTGAAACTGCGCATGTGGAGCTGGCACGTGGTCGTGGCCTTGCGCGGGCCATGGGGCGACCCATTGACCACCACGCCGCACTGCCCGCAGATGCCTTCGCGACAATCGTGGTCGAAGGCGATGGGCTCTTCGCCCTTGGCCACCAGGCGCTCGTTGACCACGTCCAGCATTTCCAGAAACGACATGTCCGGGCTGATCCCCGGTGCGTCGTAGGTGACAAACCCGCCGGTCGCAGCGCGGTTCTTCTGCCGCCAGACGTGCAATTTCAAGTTCATCGTCTTCCCTGATCCACTGCCGCCCATGGGACTCCTTGTCGGTCCGTCATTCTCAATCCGCAGCCTTCCTGGCGGACGCCGAACCTCGATGTTCAAGCCGCCACGGACCAGCCATCGAGATTCTTCAACCGCTGCTCGCTGCTCAGAATGACAAAAGCGAAAGCGCGTGACCGCGCCATGGCCGCCGCCCGGCGCCGCAAAACTACTTATAACTTCGCGTGGCCAAGTGTACGTGCTCGAATTCCAGCGGCTCGACGTTGCGCACCGGTTTCTTGCCGTCGCCGGTGTATTCCCACGCGGCCACGTGGCAGAAATTCTGGTCGTCGCGCTTGGCTTCGCCTTCTTCGGTCTGGAATTCTTCCCGGAAATGTCCGCCGCAGGATTCGCGGCGTTCGAGCGCATCCAGGCACATCAGTTCGCCCAGTTCGAGATAGTCGGCCAGGCGCCCCGCGCGCTCCAGGGACTGGTTCACTTCCTCTCCCGCGCCCAGCACGCGCAGGTTTTTCCAGAACTCTTCGCGCAAGACGGGAATTTTTTCCAGCGCGGTACGCAACCCGGCGTCGTTGCGCGCCATCCCGCAGTAATTCCACAGGATCTGGCCCAGTTCGCGGTGAATCGAATCGGCCGTGCGCTGGCCCTGGATGCCCAGCAACTTGGCGGTGCGACTGCTCACAGCCTGCTCGGTGGCCTTGAACTCCGCATGGTCGGCGCCGAGTTTCTCGAACTTGCCGGACGCGAAGTAATTGCCCAGCGTGTACGGAATCACGAAGTAGCCATCGGCCAGCCCCTGCATCAACGCGCTGGCGCCCAGGCGGTTTGCGCCGTGATCGGAGAAGTTCGCTTCCCCCAGCACAAACAGGCCGGGGATGGTGGTCATCAGGTTGTAATCCACCCACAGGCCGCCCATGGTGTAGTGGACGGCCGGGTAGATGCGCATCGGCACCTGGTAGGGATTTTCGTCGGTGATGCGCTCGTACATGTCGAACAAATTGCCGTAACGCTCGCGGATTTTGTCTTCGCCCAGCCG
>CAZCNH010000121.1:0-7518 GCA_964500065.1 uncultured Acidobacteriaceae bacterium | reverse complement strand
CAGTAGTCCCCAAGGCCAAAGTCACCTTGACCAATACCGCGACCGGAGTGGTCCGCACAACCGAAACCAGCGATGCGGGTACCTTCCGATTCGTAGCCCTCCCCATCGTGGGCACCTACAAACTCAAAGTCGCCGTGGAAGGATTTAAGGTTGTTGAGCTCGCAAACATCGTCCTCAGCGTGGGGCGTGTGACCACCGAGGACGTCAAACTGGAAGTCGGAGCGTCCTCGGCAACCGTCACGGTGGAAGCTGGCGCTGAACAGGTGCAGACCAGCGAATCGCAACTTTCCGAATTGGTGGATAGCCGGGCGTGGAGAAGCCTGCCCCTGCAGTTCCGCGATTCCAACACCTTTATCAATAACCTGCCGGGCGTGGTTCCCAACGCTTTCGGAGGCACCACCCGCGGCGCGGCCGTCAACGGCATCCGTCCCGGTTCAGGCAACTTTATGATCGAAGGATTTGACAACAACGACCAGGGCCAGGGTGGCCGCGGCGCGGCAGTCGTGGCCGGCGGCATTACTTCCGTTTCGCCCGACGCGATTCAGGAATACCGCGTGGTCACCAGCGTGTTTGCCGCGGAATATGGCAAGGCTGGCGGCTTCGTGAACGACATGGTTTTGAAGTCCGGCACCAACAACTGGCACGGTTCGGCTTTCTGGTACAACCGCGTGCAGGCGCTGGCGGCTAATGACTTCTTCTCCAACAAGAACAATGTCAAGGACCGCCTGGTGCGCAACCAGTTCGGCGGTTCGTTTGGCGGCCCGATCGCGAAAGACAAGACCTTCGCGTTTGGCTCCTATGAAGGTCATTTGCAACGCCAATCGGCTCCGGTCACCACGACGGGCACCACGCAGCAATTCCTGGACTTCGTCCGTACGGGCGCGTTCCGCACCTTCATGGAAACCAGTCCCAACGGTGTTTGCGTTGTGCTCACTGGCGCGACCTGCCCCGGCGCTTTCGTGAATTCCGGCACGTTGGGTCCTGTCTTCCGGCAACTGACAGCGTTGCAGAGGTTTCCGCTGGCCACAGACCCCACGACCTTCAGTTTTGTGGGCGGCGGGCCGTTCTCTGCTGCGGTCACTTATCCTGTACCTATCTTCGGGCAGGTTACCGACTTGAGCGCCACCAAGTTCAATGAAAACCGGATAAGCTTCAAGTTTGATCACCGCTTCGGCACAAACGATACCGTTGCCTACTTGCTGAACTTCCACGATCACGACACTACCAACAGCAACAACGGGGGCGATGCCACCCTGGGGTCGCCCAGCCTGAACCCGGGCCGCACGATCAACAGCGGTATCACGTGGCAGCACACCTTTACCCCCACGCTCCTGGGTCAGTTCCGCTTCGGCTACCTGCGGGACCGCAGCGACTTTCCGACGGTGAGCGGCTACGATGGTATTCCTTCCCTCGTGACCGCCTTTGACCCGCTCGGCGTCGGCCTTGGCATGAGCAGCTCCTTGCCCCAGTTCTTTACCCAGAACCAGTTCCAGGTGAGAAGCGACATTTCCAAGGTTCAGGGTAAGCACACCTTCAAGTGGGGCGCGGAATACCGGCGCACCCGCAACGGCTCAGCGTTTGAAGCCTGGAAGAACGGGCTTTACCTGCCCTACGGTGTGGAAGAACTGCTGACCGACGGCTTCTTCGGTGATGAAGCGGATCAGGCTGTGCTGGGCTATTCCTACTACGGCGGCTTCTACTACGCGCAAGCGTCGGTAGATCCCACCCGCGGCACCAAGCCCGAATACTATCGTGGCTTCCGCGCCAACGAATATGCTGCCTATGTGCAGGACGACTGGAAGATTCATCCCCGCCTGACCTTGAACCTTGGTCTGCGCTATGAATACTTCGGGCCGCCGCACAACTTCCGCTCCGGCATTGACTCGAACTTCTACTTCGGCAATCCGGTTACGCCGGTGATCAGCACCTCAACTAACCCGTTCTTCCCGTTCAATAGCGTTCTGGCCGCGCGCGTTTCTACTGGCGCATTCCAGCAGCGCGACCACGCTATTTGGAACAAGGACCTGAACAACTTTGCGCCTCGTTTCGGGTTCGCCTGGGATACCTTCGGAACCTCCAAATTCGTCATCCGCGGCGGGTACGCTATCACCTACGACCGCATGTGGAACAACTTGTTCGAGAATATCCGCTTCAACGCGCCATTTTTCTCGAACCCGACGATTGGTATTTTCCGCAACGGCCAGACCATCGGCCCGCTTTCAACCCCCGGCATTTTGAGCGTGCCGTTTACCAACTTGGCTCCGTTCCTTTCGGGCGTTGCGACTCCCAGCCCGCGGCACATGGACCAGGATTTGGTCACCGCCTACTCGCAGCAATTCTTCCTGGGGACCCAGTGGCAGTTCGCCAAGGACTTCGTCTTCGAAGCGAACTACACCAGCACCCTGGGTGAAAAACTACTGGGGGTGATTGACGTAAACACGTTCAACGGCCGCGTCCGCGGCGGCAACACCCGCCGTCCGAATCCGACGATTGCCGGCGACAACTTCCGCAGCAACGCGTTCCGTTCGAACTATCACGGGCTGCAGTTGGTGGTGCGCAAGAACTTCGCCAACGGCCTGCAGTTCAACGCTAACTACACCTGGTCGCATGCCATTGACATGTTGAGCGACGCCTTCAACGGCGCGCGCGGCAACATCTTGCGGCCCACGGACAACCTGAATACGGCGCTCGACCGCGGCAATGCGGACTTCGATATCCGCCATCGCTTCGTGATCAGCTACTTCTATGAACTGCCGTGGATGAAAAACAACCGCTTTATCGGCGGCTGGACCCTGACGGGCATCACCTCGCTGCAGACCGGCGTGCCATTCCCGATCTTCAATAGCAGTTCGGCCGGAGACCCCAACGGGGATGGCTACCGCACCGACCGTCCGATCTTCACCGGCACGGGTGACATCAATAATGCGGTGCAACACAACCTGAGCCCGGCGGATGGCTACTTTAGTTCAACCAGCTTCCGCACGTTTGCGTCAAACGGTTCAGACTGCGCCAGCTTCGGCACAGGCGGCACCGTCATCAGCGCCACGCGTTGGTGGTGCAATTCCGCGCTTGGCCGCAACAAGCTGATTGGGCCCGGCTTTGCCAACTTCGACTTCAGCGTGGCGAAGAAGTTCAAGCTCACCGAAGCCCTGAAGATGGAATTCCAGGCCAACTTCTTCAACATCTTCAATCACTCGAACTTTGCTCCGCCGGTCGGCAACATGACCAGCCCGAACTTCGGGAAGTCCACGGCCACCATCGGCGGGCCGCGTGTGACCCAACTCGCGTTGCGCTTCGACTTCTAAAAGCGCATTTCGCAAGCCTTTTTCAGCCGGGGGAGGAATGCAAGTTCCTCCCCCGTTTTCTTTGGTAGCACAGGCTTATCGCCTGTGCGCATTGGTCCCGTTGTGCCGTACCGTACCTGTTGCCCTTCCGGGTTAACGAGCGGCAGTTGTTCGGGCATAATGATCAGGCTTGCCATGAAACGATTTTTCCTTCTTGCTGCGGTTTTTTTCGCCGTGTGCCCGTCGGGCGTTCGGGCGCAGCAGCCCAATATCGTGATCATCACGCTCGATACCACGCGCGCGGATCGCATGGGGTTCCTTGGGTCAAAGAGAGGTCTGACGCCGAATCTGGATGCGATGGCTCGCGAGGGCGCCGTCTTCACTTATGCTTATGCGCAGGCGCCGATCACCACGGTTTCTCATGCCAGTATTCTCACCGGCTCTTATCCGCTGTATCACACCGTAGATGGCTTCGGCGTGGCCTTGCCTACGAGCGTTCCCACCCTGCCCGATTTGCTGCGCCAGCGCGGCTATCGCACTGGCGCCTTTGTGGGCGCCATGATTCTCGATCCGGTGAACGGGCTGGCGCCCGGCTTTGATCGCGGATTCGACGTGTACGAAGCAGGCTTCCGCGTGCGCGCTCGTCGCGGCGAGCCGCGGTACGAAACGCTCGAGCGCCGCGCCGCCGATGTCGTCGCGCGCGCGATTCGCTGGCTGCGCCAGTCCAGTCCCAATCCGTTCCTGTTGTGGGTACACGTCTTTGACGCGCACGAGCCGTACGATCCCCCCGCCGCATTCCGCGCCAAGTTCGCAGACCCTTACGACGGAGAAATCGCTTACGCCGATGATTCCATCGGGAAGCTGCTGGCAGAGTTGAAGGCGCGCAAAATGTGGGACAACACTCTGGTCGCGGTGATGGCCGACCACGGCGAGTCTCTCGGAGAACACGGCGAGCGCAGCCACGGCGTGTTTCTGTACGACTCGACCATCCGCGTGCCGTTGGCCATCAAGTTTCCACGCGGGCGCTTTGCCGGCAAGCGCGCCGGCGGCCGCGTGAGTCTGGTAGATGTGGCGCCAACCGCCCTGGAAGCGGCCGGTGCACCGGTGCCCAAGCAGATGAGCGGACAATCCTTGCTGACCTTGCTCGCGCGCAATCCGGAGCAGGAATCACCCTCTTATAGTGAAACTTCCTATCCGGCTAACGCCTTCGGCTGGAGCGCAACCGCCGCTTTGCGCACAGACAAGTACTTGTATATTCGCTCGCCGCGACGCGAGTTGTACGACTTGGCAGCCGATGCCGATTCAAAAAACAATTTGGCCCTCGCCAATAAAGCGCTGGCTGACCGCATTGCCCAGCAAATCGAAAACTTCGAAAAGTTTTACCGCCAGGGCGCGCCCGCAAAATCGGATGCGCAAATGGACCCTCGCCTTGTGGAAAAGCTTTCGGCGCTGGGTTATGTGGCTGCGGGCGGCGGAAACAAGAACTTGACCGGCGCCGATCCGAAAGACAAGGTCGAAATTTCCAACCAATTGCACGCCGCGCAGGTTCTGAACGAAGACCGGGAACATGAAAAAACCATTCCGATTCTGCGGAAGATTGTTTCTTCCGATCCGCAAATCTTTGCGGCACAGATGATGCTGGGGAGCGCTCTGTTTGAAACCGGCCAAGCTCGCGAATCCATCCCGCATTTGCGCAAAGCTACGGAGTTGCAAGTGGATTCGGGGCAAGCGCATTTTTCGCTGGCTCGATCGCTGATGGCCACCGGCGATGTACAAAACGCCGCAGGGCATTTTGAAATTACCGTGAGCCGCATGCCAAAGTGGGCTCTGGCGCACTTCCTGCTCGGCTCGGCCTACGCCGGCCTGCGCCAACCAGGAAAGGCCATGGATGAATTGCGAATTGCCACGCAACTTGATCAGGGTCATTACGGTGCGCACCTTCTGCTGGGAAGAATCCTGGCGGTGGAAGGCCAACCCCAGCAGGGCTTGCCCTATTTGGAGCGGGCCACCCTGCTGCGTCCCGATTCGCGCGAGGCCTTCCGCTTTTTGGGCGATTGTTACCAGCAGTTAGGGCGCAGCGACGACGCGGCGCGGGCCCGCGCCAAGGCCGCTTCGCTGCCTGGCCCGCAGCGCCCGGCCCGGAACCCGTAGCCCGCAAGCTTGTTCGCCCAATGCAAAACAAAGCAAACCGTTTAGCCTGGCGACTCCAATGTGTTTTTGCGAGTCTCGCTTTGGCAACCTTCGCCGCATCTTGTTTCTCTAATCCAGCAGCGGGTCCCTCGAATAAAATTGACCTGTATGGGTTGGGGGACTAAACTATCAGTTCCAAGGTTTTCTTGAGTCAGGAAGGGTGTCTTATGAAGGCGATTCGGCAATTTTATTCGGTGATTGCTTCCGCCGGCCTGCTTCTTTCCCCGCTGGCCGGGCTGGCGCAAGACAAGTCCAAGGACCAGAAGAAGGAAGACAAAGAGAAGAAGAAGCAGCAGGAGCGCCTGCAAAAAGAAGTCGGCAGCGCCTACAAGAAATGGCTGGATAACGAAGTCGCGTACATTATCACCGACGAAGAAAAAGCTGTTTTCAACCGGCTGACCACCAACGAAGAACGTGAACAGTTCATCGAAAACTTCTGGTTGCGCCGCGACCCCACTCCGGACACCATCGAAAACGAAGAAAAAGAAGAGCACTATCGCCGTATCGCCTACGCCAACGAGCGCTTTGCCAGCGGCATCCCCGGCTGGAAGACCGACCGCGGTCGCATCTACATCATCTGGGGCCCCGCCGACGAGATCGAATCGCACCCTTCCGGCGGCAGCTATAACCGGCCGTACGAAGAAGGTGGCGGCAGCACCTCCACGTTTCCCTTCGAAAAGTGGCGTTACCGCTATCTCGAAGGCCTGGGCAACGACATCATTCTGGAATTTGTGGATCCCTCCGGCAGCGGCGAATACCGCCTGACCATGGATCCTTCTGAAAAAGACGCCCTGCTGTATGTGCCCGGCGCCGGCTTAAGCGATCTGGAAGCCATGGGCCTGGCCTCGAAAACCGACCGCTTCACCCGCAGTGATGGCACGCGCCTGCCGGTTACGCAGGGCGGGCAGCGCGCGCGTGATAACCAGTTCGAGCGGCTGGAGCTTTTCGCCAAGGTGCAGCGCCCGCCGGCAGCCAAATACAAGGATCTCGAGCAACTGGTCACCGCGCGCATCGTGCGCGATCAGATCGCCTTCAATTACCGCTTCGACTTCCTGCGCGTCACCGGAGATTCGGTGCTCGTGCCGGTGACCGTGCAAATCCCGAACAAGCAGCTTTCGTTCCAGAACCGCGAAGGCGTGCATTCGGCTACCCTGAATCTTTTTGCGCGCATCACCACGCCCTCGGGGCGCACCGTGCAGACCTTCGAAGACATCATCCAGCGCGATATCCCCGAATCGCTGCTGCGCGAGGCCTTGAAGGGCAGCTCGATTTACCAGAAGGCTGTGCCGCTGCGCCCGGGCCTCTACAAGCTGGATATCGTGATCAAGGATGTGAACAGCGGCGACGTCGGCACCGTAAACACGCGCTTGGCCGTGCCGCGCTACGAGGAAACGCAACTGGCGTCCTCCACGCTGATTCTTGCCGACGTGATCGAGAAAGTGCCGGCGCGGCAAATCGGTCTCGGCCAGTTTGTGCTGGGCGCCTCCAAGGTGCGGCCGCGCCTGGATGCCGCGTTCACCACGGTCGACAAGCTCGGCGTGTACATGCAGATCTACAACCTGCAAGTGGACGAAACCACCAAGAAGCCTTCTGCCTCCATCGAATACCGCATCCTGAAGGACAAGAAGGAAATCAGCAAGTTCACCGAGCAATCCGAGCAAATGGACGTCAACGGCGAGCAGATTACCATCGAAAAAATGGTGAACCTCGACCGGCTCGAACCGGGCGACTACACCCTGGAAGTCGCCGTCACCGACCACGTCGCCAAATCCACCATCACCCCTTCGGCAAAATTCAGCATCAAGCTCGCGGAAAAAGCAGCGGAAAAAACCGCGGCCGCCGCCACCCCGCGCCCGTAAGCAGCTTCCGCAAGTTCCCGTGAAAGGGCCGGCGATTCGCCGGCCCCTTCTTCCGCCGAAGTAGTAAAATAGCGACGGTTCCCTTACAGTAATCGTGTGCGGGGCGAATCGCCCCCGGCGCAATCACGGAGCTTTGTAGGGGCGCGGCTTCAGCCCGCCCGAGAAAGGGGCTTCAGCACGGAGTG
>CAZCNH010000120.1:0-7764 GCA_964500065.1 uncultured Acidobacteriaceae bacterium | reverse complement strand
TGACCGCTGCGCGCATAAGCAAGAAGGAGAGGCGGGGTCCTGCCGCCTCTCCGAGATTTGCAACCAGCAAGAAATACTTCAGTTGGCTCCGGCCGTCTTAGCCTGCTGAACCATGAACTCGGCGCCGCGCCGGTTCATCTCCTTCGGAGTCATATCCTCGATATGCGTGGCAATGGACCAGCAGTGGCCGAACGGGTCCTGGAGCTTGCAATAGCGGTCGCCCCAGAACATGTCGGCGGGCGGCATCACGCCGGTGGCTCCGGCGCCTGTTGCTTGCGCATAAGCCTTGTCCACGTTCTTGGAGTAAATGAACAAGTGGACCGCGGTGCCCTTGAGGGTTGCCGGGGACGTAGCGCCCATTTGGGGGACTTCGTCTCCCAACATCACATGTGAATCGCCGATCTTGATTTCCGCGTGCATCAGCTTGCCATCCGGCCCCGGCATGCGCAGGAGTTCTTTTGCGGCAAAGGCTTTCTTATAGAAATCAATGGCCTGGGCTGCTCCATTGCAAACCAGGTAGGGGGTCACCGTATGATAGCCGGCAGGAATCGGCTGTGCCTTTTTCGGTTTTGCCTTCGCCCTAGGTTTTGACTTCTTGGCAGCTTTCTTTTTCATAGGATCATTCTCCTGGATTGCTGGAATTTTGACGGCGGCGTTTCCGCCGCATGAACTCTTGTCAGAGGCGAGCCGCCGGCTCCCAAGCGAGCACCTGGGGGCAAGCGAGCAAATCATGCTAATACAAAACGCTACCCGCCCGAAGAATGGGCTCCTCCCAGCGCTGGCGGAGGCCGGGAACCCGCTCTTGCGACGCAAACCTGGCAAGCCCGTAGGCATCCGGTAATGCATCAAACGTTCAGACTGATGCAGTACCCGGCAGCCAATTCCTTTGACCACGCTCGGCACCGTGGGAGATAATTATTGATTGCACTCATGGGCGCGAAGTCGCTGCTAGGGAGAAAGGCGGGACTCTTGAACGTTCGCCGGTATTGGCTCTGCCTGGTTTTGGCCGGAGCGGCCTCGGCCGCTTTCGCCCAGCAGAAGCCCGCCCAGAAATCCGGGTCGCAACTTTCGAAGGAGAAAGCACAAGCGTCGCCCCCTGCCGCCGATTTGCAAAGCGACGCGTATTACTACTTTTCGCTTGGGCACCTGTACGAGCGCATGTACGAGGCGCAGTACGATTCCGGTGAGCGCTCCGACCTGGCCAATCTCGCCATTGAAAACTACAAGAAAGCTTACGCGCTCGATCCGGGCTCTGACGTAATCGGCGAACGGCTGGCCGAGATGTATGCCAAGTCGCAGCGCATCCGCGATGCGGTGCTTGAGGCGCAGGAAATCATCAAGCGTGACCCCGCGAATGTTGGAGCGCGGCGCCTTCTGGCTCGCATTTACATTCGCACCCTGGGCAATGCCGGCCCGGGGGCGGCGCAAAGCGAGACTCTCAACCGCGCCGTCGAGCAATTGAAGGAAGTCGTGCGGCTGGAACCCTCTGACCAGGAATCGACCCTGTGGCTGGCCCGGCTCTACCGCATTCAGAACCAGCACGACCGCGCCGGCGAAGTGCTGGGCAAACTGCTGGAACGCCAGCCGCGCAACGAAACTGCGCTCGAGCAGATGACGCAACTGCTGATGGATCAGGGACGCGCCCCGGAAGCCATCGCCATGCTGGAAAAAGCGGCCGGCGATTCCGCTTCGGCCGGATTGCTGGCGCTGAAAGCGGACGCGTACCAGCAAATCGAAAACCATGCGAAGGCGGCGGAGGTGTATGCGCAGGTGCTCGAACGGGACCCGCGGCGCAATGACGCGCGCGGCAAGATGGCCCGTTCGCTGGCGGCTCTGGGAAAAAATCAGGAGGCTATCGCGCAATACAACCGGCTGATCGAAATCCAGCCGGCCGAGGGCGAAAACTATCTTCGCCTGGCGCAAATCTACCGGCAGACCCGCCAATTGCAAGCCGCCGAAGAAAACATCGTGAAAGCCCGGGAACGCTCTCCCGGCAGTCTCGAAGTGATTTACAACGAAGCTTTGATTTACGAGGCGCAGGGCCGCTTCGAGGATTCTATCCGTTCCCTTTCCAGCGCCGTGGCCAACTTGAAAGCGCGGCGCACCTATGGCTCAGCCCCGCAGCAGCGGCGCAGCCTGGCCATTCTCTATGAGCAATTGGGCCGCCTGTACCGCGAAGTGGAAAACTACACGGCAGCCGCCGGAACCTACGCGGAGATGATGTCGCTCGGCGCGGAGGAAGAGCGGCAGGGCCGGGTGCTGCTGGTGGAAAACTATCGCGCCGCCAAGCAGTTGGATAAGGCGCTCGCCGAGTCTGAAAGAGGACTGGCCGCGGAGCCCGCTGATCGCGGATATCAGATGACCCATGCGCTCCTGCTGGCCGATCGGAGTGAAACCGAGGCCGCGGCAAAGCGCCTGCGCGCACTGCTGACGGGAACACGCGAAGACCGCGAGGTGCAATTGACCCTCGCCCAGGTATACGAGCGCGGCAAGCTCTACGACGCAGCAGAAAAGGCCCTGGACGAAGCGGATAAACTCTCCCCGCGCCCGGCCGAAAAAGAAGTGGTCTGGTTCCTGCGCGCCGCGCTGGCCGAGCGCCAGAAGCATTTTGACCGCGCGGAAGAACTTTTCCGCAAGACACTCGAAGTGAACCCGCGCAACGCCGGCGCGTTGAATTACTACGGCTATATGCTGGCCGAACGCGGCATCCGGCTGGATGAAGCGGTTGAGCTGATCAAGCGCGCGCTGGCCGAAGAAGCCTTCAACGGCTCGTATCTTGACAGCCTGGGCTGGGCCTACTACCAGCAAGGCAAACTTGCCGAAGCCGAAGAAACGCTGAATCGCGCCGTAGAACGGCACCGCCTCGACCCCACCATCCACGATCACCTGGGCGACGTGTACGCCAAGCAAGGCCGCAGCGACCTGGCTGCCGCCGCGTGGGAACGCTCCCTGCAAGAATGGAAGCGCGCCACACCCGCCGAAGTCGAGCCAGATAAAATCGTCGCCACGGAAACCAAACTCAAACAACTCAAAAACAAACTGGCTCAGCAGAAGCCGCCCGGCGAGACCAAGCAATAGCTGAAGCGGTTCGGATTCTTCACGACGGTGGTTCGCGGCTTGGGCACTCGATCGCGCTCTCCAACCAACCCCGTCATTCTGTGACCCGTTTTGGGCCTCAGAATCTCAGTGTCCCGCGCGCGCAAATTGGTGATCGAGGTTCTTCGTCACCCGATTCGACGCTTCGCGCCGCATCGGAACCGTTCCTCAGAACGACGGAGTAGTTTTTTCTTCAACCGCTAGGCACCGAGCACCTGAGGCTTGTACAATTTCCTCCCCATGAAGACGGTTCGGCTGCCAGCGTGCGCGAAGATCAATCTGCGGCTGCACATTACCGGCAGGCGCGCGGATGGGTATCACGAGTTGCGCACGATTTTTCAGACGATATCGCTGCACGACACTCTGGAGGTGTCTCTGACGGCAGGGGCTAGGGGCTGGGGGCTGGGGGCTAGGGGGCAAAGCGGGATTGAGTTGGAGTGTGATGATCCGGGGCTGAGCACGGGGCGCGAAAATCTGGTGTGGCGGGCGCTGGATGCCATGCGGCGTGAATTGCACATGCGTGGCGGGTTCCATGCGCGGCTGGAGAAACTCATTCCCGTGGGCCGGGGGATGGGTGGCGGCTCGGCCGATGCAGCGGCGGCGCTGATTGCGGCGCAGCGGTTGACGGGCTGGCGCGTGCCGCGCGAGCGACTGCATGAAATTGGCGCTTCCCTGGGGGCAGACGTCCCCTTTTTCCTGGAAGGCGGCCGTGCGCTTGGCGTGGGCCGCGGGGACGAGATTTATCCCCTGGCGGACATCCCTAAACGCAGCGTGCTGGTGGTTTCCCCCGCGAATATTGCGGTGAATACCGGGGAAGCTTATGGGTGGGTGGCGGCGGAACGAGAAGGAAGGGGGCGCAGCAAGCATCCATCCCTGCGTTTGACAAAAGGAGCCAAAGCCCCTACAATGCATAGTTTCTGCGCTCTTTGTTGGAGCTCGCAGGTGGGGCCGCTCGGGAATGACTTCGAGCCGGTCGTATTTGCCAAGCACCCGCGCTTGAGGCAACTCAAGCGCCGGTTGCTCCAAAGCGGAGCGCAAGAAGCCTCGCTGGCGGGTAGCGGTTCGGCGGTGTTTGGAATCTATCAACACCCAGCGACGGCGCGCCGGGCTGCGCAGAGTTTTCTGCACGAGCAGACGTTCGTTGTTGAAACTCTTTCACGACCGGAATATCGCAAGCTGGTAGGACTGCGTTCTTAGGTTTGTCTATCGTTGTCCTGAGGAGCGCCTGGCATTGCTCGGAACGAGCGATGCCGCGACGAAGGATCTCAATGCTTGTTACATCGAGATTCTTCGCCCCGATGTATCGGGGCTCAGAATGACGTGAGCAGGGCGGCGGGGCGGGCCACCCTTCGAGGAAACTCCGTTGGTTGACGAGAAGTTCAAGATTTTCAGTGGCAGCGCCAATCGGCCTCTGGCTGAGCAAATCTGCAATACCCTGGGCGCGCCACTCGGGCAAGCCGCGCTTTCGAAATTCAGCGACGGCGAGATTTATTTTCAAGTGCTGGAAAACGTCCGCGGGGCAGACGTTTTCGTGATTCAGCCCTGTTCGAATCCGGTGGATTACCACCTGATGGAACTGCTGCTGATGATCGACGCGTTCAAGCGCGCCTCGGCATGGCGCATCACCGCGGTGATGCCCTATTACTGCTATGCCCGGCAGGACCGTAAAGATAAGCCGCGCGTCCCAATCTCCGCGAAGTTGGTGGCCGACCTGCTGGAAACCGCGGGAGCCAGCCGCGCGCTGACCATGGACCTGCACGCGCCGCAGATTCAGGGCTACTTCAACGTGCCGGTGGATCACTTGTACGCATCGCCGGTGCTGGTGGAATACTGCCGCGAAAAAAATTTGAAAGATGTCACCGTGGTTTCACCCGACGCGGGCGGCGTGGAGCGTGCGCGCTTCTTTGCCAAAAAGCTGGATGCGCCGCTGGCCATCGTGGATAAGCGTCGCGTGGATATGAACGTCGCGGAAGTGATGCACCTGATCGGCGACGTCAAGGGCCGTCCGGCGCTGGTGATTGACGACATGATTGATACCGCCGGCACGCTGGTGAAGACGGCGGAGGCGCTGCTCAAAGAGGGCGCGTCCAAAGTTTATGCCGCGGCGACCCACGCAGTGCTCTCCGGGCCGGCGGTCGAGCGCCTGGCGGCATCGCCGATCGAAGAAGTGATTTTGACCAATTCGATCCCGCTGAGCGCGGAAGCAGCCAAGCTCAAGAAGATTCGCGTTCTGAGCGTGGCGGAATTGCTGGCGCGCGGGATCCGCTCGATTCACGAAGAAACGTCGATCAGCGAGCTATTTATCTGAGGAAATGAAGGAAAGGAACGTCATGCAACAAGTCACTGTGGAAGCAAAAACGCGCGAAACGCGCGGGCGGAACGAAGCCAAGCGCACCCGGCTGACCGGCGAGGTGCCGGGAATCATTTACGGAGGCAAGGGCGGGCCGGTTTCGGTATCGGTGAATGCCAAGCATGTCTCTGCGATTTTGCGCTCCGACTCCGGCCACAACACGATTTTCACCCTGACCGTGGACGGCAAGGATGAAGTCAAAGCGCTGCTGAAGGATTGGCAGGTAGACCCGGTGAAGGGTTCCCTGCTGCACGTGGACATGATGCGCGTGGCCATGGACGTGAAGATGCGCGTGAGAATTCCCGTGCACACCTTTGGTGAAGCTGCCGGCGTGAAGCAACAGGGCGGCATTTTCGAAATGGTGACCCGTGAAGTGGAAATCGAATGTTTGCCGGCGGATATTCCGGAAGAAGTGAAGGTCGACGTGAGCCCGCTGATGATCGGCAAGCACCTGCGCGCCGGTGAACTGCCGTTCGACACCACCAAGATCACCCTGGTTACCGACCCGCAGCGCGTGATCGCGCACGTGGTTGCGCTGAAGGCGGAAGAAGTGGCCACGCCGGAAGCCGTGGCAGCCGAAGCCACTGCGGCCCCTGCCGAGCCGGAAGTCATCAAGAAGGGCAAGAAGGAAGAAGAGGGCGAGGCCGAAGCAGCGCCCGAGGAAAAGAAGAAGAAGTAACCAGGATCGGCCCATCCGCGGTGCGATGGTTCGATGGCACGATGGGGAAATGGGCAGATGGCAGCGATGCGGCTCATCGTGGGTCTTGGCAATCCGGGCGCGGAATACGCATGGACGCCGCATAACCTGGGGTTCCTTGTGCTGGACCGGTTGGGAGAGCGTGCCGGGGTCCGGATCGAACGGCCGGAAGCGAAAGCGTTCATCGGTTTCGGAAAGCTGGCCGGAACGGAAGTGCTGCTGGCCAAGCCGCAAACGTACATGAACGCCAGCGGGCTGGCGGTGCGTGAGTTAGCGGCGCGCTATGAGTTCGAGCCGCAGCAGACCATCGTGGTGGTCGATGAGGTGGCTTTGCCATGGGGCATGCTGCGCATCCGGGAGCGCGGCAGCGCCGGCGGCCACAATGGGCTGAAGTCCATTATCGGCGCGCTGGGAACAAATGAATTTGTCCGGGTGCGGCTGGGTATTCAGCCGGAGCATCCGGTAGGCAGCCTGGGCGACTATGTCTTGCGGCCGATGCGCAGGGCAGATTTGGAGCAGGCCGCGGAAATGGTGGATGGGGCCGCTGACGCAGTAGAGATGATTCTGGCGGAAGGCGCAGGCCGCGCGATGACGCGGTACAACCGCAAGGTGGAACCGCCACCGGAAGAAGTTTGAGGATGAGGAGCGCCCTGCATCGGACCGCAAGGCCGGGTCTTTGGAATTAGGGAACTGGGAATCGAAAGGAAGCGACATGGAACACAGAACGTATGACCTGATTTTCATCTGCCGTCCGGCGACGCCGGAAGAAGAGGTGGATAAGCTGGTCCACATGGTGGAGCAAACCAGTTCGGAAAAAGGCGGAAAGGTCGAGAAGGTCGAAAAGTGGGGCACCCGCAAGCTGGCCTACCGGATTGCCAAGCACCGCGAGGGCATTTACGTCTATGCCGCGCTTTCCGGAACGCAGGGCGAAATGGTGAAAGAACTCGAGCGCCGGCTGAAGGTATCGGATACGGTGATCAAGTATCAGACCGTGCGCACCGACGAAGAACTGAAGCGCTTGCACAAACTGACGGCCAAGCGCGAACGCCGCGCCGCACGCCGTCCCCGCAAGCCCGCGCCGGCTCCTGCGGCGCCGGCCGCTCCAGCCGGTCCGGAACCGAACGCGGCCCAAGTTTAGTTTTTGCGAGGTCGGACCGGTAGAGTCCGGCTGATTTCATGAAAGGTTTCGAGAAGGAAAGGAACACTATGTCGGAAGAGAACGTGAAGCCAGCAGCACCTGAAGCACCCAAGGCCGATACTCCGGCGGCTCCCGCCGCTGCGGCGCCCTCCGGGCCCGGGCCACGCCGGGAAGGCGGGCCACGCCCGTTCCGCGACCGTGAAGGCGGCGGGCCGCGTCGTGAAGGCTCCGGCGGCCCCGGAGGCCCCCGCAAGGGCAAGCGGCAATACTTCCGCAAGCGCAAAGTGTGCAAGTTCTGCGTCGAGCGGCAGGACTGGATCGATTACAAGAAGGCAGACAAGCTGCGCGAGTTCGTGCAGGATCGCGGCAAGATAGTGCCTCGGCGCATCACCGGCACCTGCTCGCGCCACCAGCGCTGGCTGCACACGGCCATCATGCGCGCGCGCAATATCGCTCTGCTGCCCTTCGGCACGCAGTCGTAAG
>CAZCNH010000119.1:0-7787 GCA_964500065.1 uncultured Acidobacteriaceae bacterium | reverse complement strand
TGGCGACCGCATCGGCGCGGTGGACCGAAAAGGCGTGTTCGTCACCCCGCACCAGGTTTTCTCGATCCTGCTCTGGCACCTGGCGGGCGCGCGCAAGCTGGATGGCGATGTGGCCAAGACCTTTTCCTCCACAAAGATGATCGACAAGATTGCCGCCAAGCATGGCCGCAAGCTTTTTGAGACTCCCATCGGCTTTAAATACATCTGCGAACTGATGCTTGAGCGCGACATCCTGCTGGGCGGCGAAGAAAGCGGCGGCATTGGCACCAAATTGCATCTTCCCGAGCGAGACGCCACTGTGATGTCCTTGTTGTTGGCCGAGGTGATGGCTTGGCACGGCAAGCGGCTGGAAGAGCTGGTGGCCATGCTCAGCGCCGAATTCGGCGAGCACCACTACGGCCGCGTGGATTTGGAATTGAAGAAAGGGCAGAAAGAGAAAGCTATTGAGTACTTCGCGGATGAAAAACTTGCACGGCTGCTCGATTGGTCCGTAACCCGGCGCGAATCCCTGGACGGCGTCAAGGTCTATCTCGGCGAAATGGGCTGGGTGATGGTGCGCGCCTCCGGCACGGAGAACATGTTGCGCATCTACAGCGAAACCGCGAGCGCCGCCACCACGCAGCGCGTGCTCAGTGCAGTCAGCGCCCTGGCGCAGAAACTGTAGCGCCGACCCGCGCCCGGTTTCTTGGTTGTAGCCCCCGATCTTTGGATCGGCCCGGCAGCATGCCCGGAAGCCCCGCAAGGGGCGCGAGAGAACAGCCCAGGGCGCAAGCCCTGGGTTGACAACGACAGCGCGCAGCGCGTACCACGCTGCCGCAGGCCAACGCGAAGTTCCCCGCCCCTGGGAACGAAGCGTTCTGCAAATGAGAAGAGTGAACTCGATCCGGAACTGAGAGAAGAAATGAAACGACGCCTATACACACTCGACGTATTCACCGATACGCCCTTTGCGGGCAATCCACTGGCCGTCATCACCGACGGCGACGGTCTGAGCACCGCGGCCATGCAGGCCGTGGCCCGCGAAATGAACCTGAGCGAAACCGTTTTCATCCAGAAACCCACCGACGACCGCGCGCTGGCCCGCTTGCGCATTTTCACCACCACGCGCGAATTGCCTCTGGCAGGACACCCTGTGGTGGGCACCTGGTTTTTGCTGGCCGAACTGGGCGTGGTCCCCGCGCAGGAAGGCAGCGTGCACGTGATGCAGCAAACCGGCGCCGGCGTGCTGCCGGTGGAAATCGAATTTCACAACGGGCGCCCGCACCGCGTGACCATGACCCAGAAGCACGCGCAGTTCAAGAACCCGCGCATCAGCAAAGCGGCGCTGGCCAAAGGGCTGGGACTGAGAACCGCGGACTTTGACAAAACGCTGCCCGTTGAATCTGTTTCTACCGGCGTGTTCAACGTGATGGTGCCCCTGCGCAATCGGGCGGCACTGGACAAAATTGAATTGAACATCGCCGAACTGCGCCGCGTGTTGAAAGACAGCGGCGTGGTGGCCTATTGCTTCGCGGTCGGCCCGGCTGGCTACGCGTTTTCCCGCGGCATGATGCCGTGGGAGGTGGGGGAGGACCCGGCCACGGGCTCTGCCGGCGGCTCGCTCGGCGCGTACTTGGTGAAGCACGGCAAGCTGGGCGTGGGCAAACATTTGGAAATCAAGCAGGGCTACGAAATGGGCCGGCCCAGCCAGATCCACGTTACCGTGTTCGAGGAGAAGGGCAAGCTCGTCCCGCGCGTCAGCGGCCACGCCGTGCGCATCTGCGAAGGCCACATCGAGGTGTAAAGGATTTACCCACAGAGGCACATAGGACGCAGAGAAACAAATTTCTTTCCTCTGTGTTCTCTGTGTCTCTGTGGCTAATCGTTCGCTTTTTTGTGCACCGCGTCGAGAATGCCGTTGATGAACGGCGCGGATTCTTCGGTGGAAAACTTCTTGGCCAGCTCGATGGCTTCGTTGATCACCACTTTGGCGGGAACGTCGCCGCCGCAATTCAATTCGTAAATGCCCAGGCGCAGGATGCTGCGGTCAATGGCGGCGATGCGCTCGAGCCGCCAGTTCTTGGCATGCTGTTTGATCACTTTATCGAGTTCGGCGGTTTGCGACGCCGCGCCTTCGAATAGTTGGTTCGCGAACTTGCGCGTGCTGGCTTCGGCGCGCGCCCCTTTCCAGAAAAGCGATTCCACTTCGGCCGGCTTCTGCCCGCTCACGTCCCATTGATACAGCATTTGCAGGGCAAATTCGCGGGATTTGCGGCGCAGGGCCATTACCTGCGCCCTTTGCGCGGCGCGCGAGCGGCATGTTTCGCGGCGTCACTCTTCTTCTTGAATTTTACATCTTGCATTTTGCCGGCATCGCCGCCAGCCGGGGCTGCGCGCAGCTTGCGCGAAAGGTTCGCCATTTCCACCGCGGTCAGCCCTGCGTCATATCCTTTGTTGCCGCTCTTGAGTCCGGCGCGGTCAATGGCCTGCTCGAGCGTGTCGCAGGTCAGCAGGCAGAAGGCGATGGGCACGCCGGTATCCATTTGCGCCAGTTGAATGCCGCGCGCCGCTTCCGAGCACACGTAGTCGTAATGCGTGGTTTCGCCGCGCAGCACGCAGCCGATGCAAATCAGCGCATCGTACTTCCCCGTCTGCGCCATTTTTTTCGCAGCAATAGGAATTTCGAACGAGCCCGGCACGTGGACCACTTCCACCGCCCCGCTTTCGGCGCCCGCGCGGGAAAGCGCGTCGGTGGCGCCGGCCAGCAGCCGTTCGGTAATGAAGCTGTTGAACCGCGCGACCACAATACCGAAGCGCAATCCTGCCGCGCTGAGCCCGCCGGCAATCGACTTTGGCTTTTCGCCCATTGGCTATTGGAAAACTGAAAAAGGAAAAGGGAATGGGAAAAGAGTCCAGCGCCGGGTAGCGCAAAACCCCTTTTCTCTTTTCCTGTTTCCCTTTTCCATCTTGTCCTCTGTACCCTCTGTGGTTAGTTCACTTGCCCTTGAACTGCGCGGGGCGCTTTTCCAGAAATGCGCGGGTGCCTTCGCGCATATCCTCGGTGGCAGCGCACAGGCCGAACAAAGTGGCTTCCAGGAAAAGGCCTTCTTCTTGCGGCATTTCCACGCCGCGTTCGATGGCTTCCATTGCGTACTTCACCGCCAGCGGCGCCTTTTCGATGATTTTCCGGGCGACGCCTTCGCAGGTGGCCATCAACTCCGCCGCCTCGACCACGCGATTCACCAGGCCGATGCGCGCGGCTTCGTCGGCGGTGATCATTTCCCCGGAAAGGCACAACTCGTGCGCCACGCCCTTGCCGCACAGCCGCGCCAGGCGTTGCGACCCGCCGTAGCCGGGAATGATGCCCAGCTTCACTTCGGGCTGGCCGAGTTTTGCATTCTTTGCCGCGAAGCGCATGCTGCACGCCAGCGCCATTTCGCAGCCGCCACCGAGCGCGAACCCGTTGATGGCCGCGATACTGGGCTTGCCCATGGTTTCCAGGCGATGCAGCACGCTCTGGCCCCACAGCGAATATTCCTTGCCATTCACCGGAGACTGCACCGCGAGTTCGTTGATGTCCGCGCCGGCGATGAACGCTTTTTCACCAGACCCAGTCAGGATCAGCACGCGCACCGAATCGTCGGCGCGTGCGTCAATCAGAATGGACTCCAACTCCTCCATCGTCTTGCGGTTCAGGGCATTCAGCTTGTCCGGACGGTTGAAGGTGATGTAGGCGATGCCGTCGCGTTTTTCGTACTTGATATTTTCGTATGCCATAGGATCCTCGTTTGGGGCGCGAGAAATTCTCCTTTACTTCAAGCTCACCGGCTTCGGATTCTTCGGGTCGCTGTAATCATAGAACCCGCGGCCGCTCTTGCGGCCATTCCACCCTGCCAGCACCATGCGCTTGAGCAGGGCCGGCGGCGCGAAACGCTTTTCCTTGAACTCGTCGAACATGATGTTGGCGATGTAATAGGTGGTGTCCAGCCCGACAAAATCCAGCAGAGTCAGCGGGCCCATCGGGTAGCCGCAGCCCAGCTTCATGGAGTTGTCGATGTCTTCAATCGAGCCGATGCCTTCCTCGAAGCCGCGAATGGCGTCGAGCAGGTATGGAACCAGCAGGCGGTTGACGATGAACCCGGTGCTGTCGCCCGCGCGTACCGGCACCTTGCCGAGCTTGCGCCCGAACTCGACCATCTCTTCGTATACCGCCGCGTCGGTGGCGATGGTGCGCACCACTTCTACCAGCTTCATCACCGGCACCGGGTTGAAGAAGTGCAGACCCACAAAGCGCTGCGGCCGTTTGGTGCCCGCGGCCATTTCCGTGACCAGCAGCGACGACGTGTTGCTGGCAAAAATCGTGTTCGGGCCGCAGATTTTGTCGAGCGCGCCGAAGAGTTCGTGCTTGGCCGGGAGCTGTTCGATAATGGCTTCGATAATCAGGTCGCAGTCCTTCAAATCATCGAGGCTGGTAGTTCCGCGCAGCCGCCCGCGCACGGCATCGGCATCGGCTTGCGGCAGCGTCCCCTTTTCCACCAGCCGCGCCAGGTTCTTCTCAATGCCCGCCAAGCCCTTTTGTACCAGTGCATCATTCACTTCGCGCACCACCGTCGGGAATCCCGCCGCCGCGCAAACCTGCGCGATGCCCGACCCCATCAACCCGCAACCCACTACGCCTACTTTTGAAATTGTCATTTCCTTCCTCCGGGGATTTGTCATTGTTGCTTCGTGCTTTGCGATTTCTCCGGCCGGGGCGCGGCCACACCGGCAGGCGAGCGGCAATCACTCACCGCAAATCACGCTTTGCAAAACTCCAGCAGGCTGCGGAAAAATCCGCCCTTGCCGTCACTGGCCAAACAACGGGCCTCAGAATGACGAAGTGACTTTTTTCCGCAGCATGCTAGGCCAGGCTTTCCACAATCATGGCGATGCCCTGCCCACCGCCGATACAGGCGGTGGCCAGGCCATATTTTTTTCCGCGGCGACGCAACTCGTACAGCAAGGTAAGCAGCAGCCGGGTACCGCTGGCGCCCAGCGGATGGCCCAGGGCAATGGCGCCGCCATTGACGTTCACCTTGTCGCGGTTCAAGCCCAGCACTTTTTCCACCGCCAGATATTGCGCAGCGAACGCTTCATTCACTTCGATCAAGTCCATTTGCTCAAGCTTCAAGCCGGCGCGTTGCAGCGCCTGCTGGGTGGAAGGAACCGGACCGATGCCCATCAACCGCGGTTCGACGCCGGTGACGCCCCACGACACGATGCGGCCCATCGGTTTCCACCCGCGTTGCTTCGCAGTTTTTTCGCTGGTCACCACCACGGCCGCGGCGCCATCCACAATGCCGCTGGCATTGCCGGCGGTCACCACGCCATCTTTGCGGAACGCCGCGGGCAGCCCGGCGAGAATTTCCATCGTGGTGTCCGGGCGGCGGTGATCATCTTCGGCAAACGGCGTGACCTTGCGTCCGGCTTTTACATCCACCGCGACCATTTCTTCCTGCATACGCCCGGCTTTGTACGCCGCTTCGGCCAGTTGCTGGCTGCGCAGCGCAAATTCATCGCACGCCTGGCGGGAAATTTTGTGTTCGGCGGCGAGATTTTCCGCGGTATCGCTCATGGTGCAACCGCAGTAGCTGTCCAGCAGGCCGCTCATCAGGGAATCTTCCAGCTTGCCTTCGCCCAGGCGAAAGCCGTTGCGCGCGCCGCGGATCACGTGCGGGGCCTGAGTCATGTTCTCCATGCCTCCGGCGAGCACCAGCGTGGCTTCGCCCAGCAGGATACGCTGCGCCGCTTGCGCCACGGCTTCGACGCCCGAGCCGCACAGCCGGTTCACGGTGACCGCGGGCGTTTCCGTCTTGAGCCCGGCCTTCAGGGCCACATGCCGCGCGCCATACAAGGCGTCGGCGCTGGTCTGCATCACGTTGCCGAACACCGCGTGGTCGAATTCCGCCGGATCCGCGCCGGAGCGGCGAACGGCTTCGCGAGCCGCGGCCGCGCCCAGGTCGTTCGCGGTGGTGTCTTTGAACGCGCCGGTGTAGCGCGCCATTGGTGTGCGGGCTCCGGCAATAATCACAACGTCGGTGGGAAACATGGCATCCTCGGTATGGTCCTAAGTTCTTCGGAGTCCGCCGGAACGGACGAGAATCCCGGTGCGATAGGCTTGCCTGGATTGCCCATCGAGATTCTTCATCCCGGCAACCAAGGCCGGGACTCAGAATGACGGCCTGCTGAACCTCTACGCCCTCATGGGGCGACCACCACGTCGCCGCCCTGCTTGCGGGCGTCTTCCAGGCAGAACTCTGCGCGGTTGATCAAGTCGGTCACAATATCTTCGTTTTCGTAATCGGGCCGGACTGTGGCCTCGACAGCCGCGGCGCTCAGCTTCACCGCATCAGCGGTCCACGCGGGCCGCACGCTCACGCCGACCTTGCGCAGCTTATCCGCCAGTTGGCGCGCCGAAGCGATGGGCGTATTGGGCAGCACAAAGGCCAGCGCCCAGGCCGTGTATTTCACCACGATATCGTTGGCGCGCAGGCCCGCTTGCATGGCCACGGCCAGTTGCTCCATGTGCTTTTCCAGCATGGTTTCGCCCTGCTTGCGCAGCACGTCCTGCCCGCTATCCACTTGCAGCAGCACCAGCGAGAATTGCGCGGCATCTACCTTGGCGCGCCCGGCTTCGGCCATCAGGCAATCCTGGTACGAGCCCGGGCCCAGCACGCCGGTCTTCGAATCGGTGGCCCCCAGGGTTCGCATCAGCGAGCGCAGCTTGGTGTGATTCACGCACAACAACACCTGGTCGCCGATGGCTTGCAGGAAGTAGCTTTCGTTGGGCTTCCATTCGCGCGGGGTGGCGCTGCCCACCACCAGCATGCCGGAGGGCGATTGCGTTTCTTTGTCCACTAGTTGCACACCCAGCGCCGTTTCCAGGCCCATATCGCTCAAGCCCGGCACGGTAGCGCCGCGCAACTGAATCCCGCCCAGCGCATCGGGCACGGCGCGGCTTAATTGCGCCAGCAGTTTCACAATCTGCGGGCCACCCGATGCCGGTACGCCCGGCGGGGCCCATTCCGAAGCCATTTGCGGCGGCTGGCCCGGCGGACCCACCACAGCGAAGCAGCGGGTCACGTTCAAGTGTTTGCCGATTTCGCTTACCGCATTCGAGAGCACGGTTTTGGGCGTGGTCTGACGATAGATGGCGCGGGTGATTTCCGAAATCTTCGAGAGGTCGCCCATGGTCTCCGTGCTGAACACGCCGGATTGGTTGGGCGAAGGCATCGCCGCAGTCGCCGGCGGGGCCGCCGGAGCGGGCGCCGCCGATGGCTTCGGGCGATTCGGCGGCCACCAATTCGCCTGTCCGTACAGATTGCGCAGCCGTTCGTTGCGGTCCTCTTCTCCCGGAAAAGAATCGGCAATTTTCTGGAGCCACTCGATTGCTTTGTTGGGCAGCGAGTACTGCAGGAAAATTTCGGCCTGCACCAGCATGTCTTCCAGGGCGTGACGCGCGCGCGCGCCATCCGCGGGCCCCGATGACGCCGGGGCTGCAGCCGCCTCCCCGCCGGCGGGCGCAACCGGGCCGCTCACTGCCGCGGCCTTGGCCATACGCATGCTGATGTTGCGCGCGTAAGCCGCGTCCACTTTCCCTTCCAGCCGCTTCAACCGGTCCTGATTGTGGAAGTCGTAAGGGTCAATATCCACCAGCCGGTCGAGCGATTCGCAGGCTTTGCGGATGTCGCCCTTCTCGTAATAAATATCGAAGAGGCGCTCGAGCACCGTGAAATACTTGGAGTCGCGGTTCAGCTCGTTGTACGCTC
>CAZCNH010000118.1:0-8067 GCA_964500065.1 uncultured Acidobacteriaceae bacterium | reverse complement strand
CCCTCGATTGACGAGCTCTTCTGGCGCACCCAGATCCGCGACAACTTCACCTGGGTGGCCGGCAAACACACCGTCAAGTTCGGCGGCGAATGGATTCACAGTCTGAACAACCAGGTTTTCCGCGGCTTCTTCCAGGGTCGCTACATCTTCTTCGATACCCTGGGCTTCCTGCGCTACGCTTCGCCCGCTGCAGCCGGCGGCTTCGGTCCCAACACGCAGGGCTGCTCCAACGGCACTTACGTGACTGCGCCGACGGCTTGCCCGGCCGGCACCACCAACACCGGTTCGCCCCTGCTGCTCTTCCTGCAGGGCGCGGGTCCCAGCGGCCCGGCGACCGACGCCGCAGGCGCTTCCAATATTGACAACGAAGAGCTTTCTCTCTTCATTCAGGACAAGTGGCAGATCCGACCCAACTTTACATTGAACTACGGCCTGCGTTGGGATGCGCAGATCTTCCCGCAGATGAGCGTGGCGCCATCAGCCACGGCATACGGCTTTGCTCTTTCCAACCCGGCGTTCCCGTCGGATGGCACGTTGCCCAGCGACAAGCGGATGTGGCAACCGCGCATCGGTTTTGCCTGGGACGTGATGAGCAACCAGAAGTCGGTTCTCCGCGCCAACTTCGGCATCTTTAATGCACGCCAGAATATGCTCTCGCAGGTCGGTTCGATTACCACCAACGGCGTGCAACAGCAGACTATCGCGGGCGGGGCCTTTGCCGCGCCGATCTTCCCGACGTGGCCCAACCTGGTCACCCCGACCGCTTCCACCTGCGGCACCAACCCGTTCCCGTGCTTCAGCGGCGTGCGCGTATTCCACCGCGACTACCGCAACCCGCGCATCTACACGTCGAATGTGGCCTTCGAGCAGGAAATCGCGCCGGACTGGTCCATCTATACCGACTTCACCTGGTCCAAGGGTGTTTACCTGACGCGCTTCATCAACTGGAACCGCAACGAACTGGGCGCGCTGTTCGCCATCAATCTTGGCGAGGTGTTCACCACCACCAGCTTCGGCCAGTCGCTCTACCGCGGCTGGACGATCGGCATGCGCAAGCGCTTCAGCCAGAAGTATCAACTGGAATGGAACTACGTGGTCGCAGGCGACTACGATGACGATTCCAACGAACGCGATCCCTTTACCGACCGCGCTTTCGGCACCGGCGTCCTGAACTCCGGCCTGCCGGTCCGCGCCGATTACGGCTTCAGCGATCGCGACATCCGCCATAAGTTCAACTTCTTCACCTACGCCGAACTGCCGTGGGCGATCGAAGTGAACGTGCGCATGCAGGCGCGCTCGGCTCAGCCGACTTCGCCCACCACGCGCACCGCGGGCAACCGCAACACGCTGCGCAAGGATAACGAGTTCTTCTCGTTCGACTGGCGCTTGCAGCGCCCCTTCAAGTTCGGGGAGCGCTTCAAGTTCACGCCGCTGATCGAGATGTTCAACACCTTCAACAATCGCAATAACGTCGCATCGAGCGCAGCTCCGATTCTGTTCAACTTTGATGGCTTCCTCCGCCAGGGTGTGGGTGACCCCCGCCAGGCGCAAATCGCCATCAAGTTCGAATGGTAGGGTAAAGCCGGTTCCGTTTCAGCCGCCCCGGTGGTTCATCCCACCGGGGCGTTTTCTTTTGCGAGGAGCGAAACCCCATTTTATTTTGAAGCTAGCTTCAGCAATGGATTTCAGCCTCCCACCGAGGCGCGTCATCCTGAGGAACGCCTTGAAACTCCGCCAGCGGCGGGGTTTCAGCGACAAGGGATCTCAATCGCCCCGAGTCCTGCGCACGGGTCTCCCCTGCGTGTCCCGCCGTCCTCTGTGTTAAGGTCATCGCAACAAATGTCACAGCGGAAGAAAATGGGGGGAAGCACCCGCGCCATTCTTTTCGATTGGGATGGCACGCTGCTCAATTCATTCCAGTCCGATGCGGCGGCCTATGAGGCAATGTTCGCGCAAATCGGCATCCCCTGGGGTCGCGAAGAGTTGAAGCAGCATTACTCGCCGGACTGGCACAGGGTTTACGTGGCCGCGGGAATCCCGGAAGCGAAGTGGCGCGATGCCGACCGCATGTGGCGCGCCGCCTACGCTCGGCAGCGCCCGCAACTGATGCCGCATGCCCGCCGCGCGGTGAATCAACTGGCGCAGCGCTTCACCCTGGGAATCGTCAGCAGCGGAACGCGCAGCCGCATCCGCAGGCAGTTGCGCCGCTTCGCCTGGACGCGCCGGTTCGCATGCTGCATCTGCAACGAAGATTCACCCCGGCGCAAGCCGCATCCTTCGCCGCTGCTGCTGGCCCTGGCGCGGCTGCACCTGCGTCCCACGGAGATTATCTACGTGGGAGATTCGCCAGAGGACGTAGAGATGGCCCGCCGGGCCGGCGCCCGCGCCGTCGGCATTTATGGGCCTTTCCCCAATCACGAACGCCTGCGCGCGTCGCATCCGGCGGTTTTGCTGGAGTCCATCGCGCAGTTGCCTGTAGCCATCCGCCGCTGGTAACGCCAATGACCCGCCGGTGCCCGATTGGCCCGTCGGACGGCGCGCGCCGGCCCCGCATGCTTTGCGCACCTCATGATGACGTTGCGTCAGGAACAACGGGCGGGTGAACTATTTCTTGGGGACGTTGGGGGATGGCGTAAATTCGCCAAAGCGCAGCGTCAGGCGCAGCTTGCTTTCCACATCCTTTGTGCGCACGTAACCTTCGCCGCGCACAAAAGTCGGCAAGCGCACCCCATTGACGACTTCGCGGTAGGCTTCCAGCATCGGAAATAATTCTTCGTGAGTCACTTCGGAAACATATTTCCCGTACGTCTTCACGATTTCGAAATCGCGGTCGTCCACCCACACCAGGCCTTCGAAGAAACGCTCGCGGCGTTCCAGGCGCCGGGGTTTGATGGAAAAGAGAAACGCGGTGATTTCGTCCACGGTGTCCGGGCCGATGTAGGTGATGTCATATTTCTCCAGCTTATCCGGGGTGAGTGGAAAGAGCTGCGGCGCCGCCAGGTCCTGCAAGTCCACCAGGGAGAAACTGACGCGCTTCATCGAGGGGTCTGGCTGCTCCAGAATGCCGCCGTACCGCAGTCCATCGGGCTTGTAGTAGATCCGGCTCACCAGTTGCGCTTCGCCGGCGGCGCTGCCGTCGGGGTCGTATTCCACCACCTTCAGGGAGAAATGGTAATCGGAGGAATCAAAGGTCTTTTTCGACTCCGCCTCTTTGCTGCTGAAGCGCTTGATGATTTCCTCCGCAGGAATCGGCGGGGTCGCTTCTTTGGTCTCCGCGGGAATGCGTTTGATATCGCGCCGGGCAGGCGGAGGCGTGATGGGTCCCTGGCTCTGCGCGCTGGCGGGGCCGGCGCCCAAGACAATTGCCACCCACATCGCTGACACACCATACCCGATTCGCTGTATGTTTCGCTTCATGGCTTTGCAGTGGGTTAGATGCGCCTTGATCTCTCCGCGATAGCTTCCCTATTCTACGACCACCGCGCTCACTTTGAGCCGGCCGCTGCCTTCCGTCGCGCCTGGTTCCGGCCGCGGAAACGCGAAAAGTAGTTGCGCGGAGTAATTCATCATTTGCACACGCATCTGCCCGGCCGGCCACTCGAAACGCAAGGCAAAACTTCCCGGGGTGCGGACCTCCAGGTGCTGGATTCCTTCCGGCACAGCAACGGACTTACCGTGCGGTTGAAATACTTCGCACTGCATCTCGGGCGCGCTTTGCGGCAGTCTGTTCTCCGGCGCGCCGGGGGCCTTGGGCTTTTCCCAGCAAAAGCGGGTGGTGTTTTCCCCGTGCCAGGTGACCGGAACCGAAAGTGCCGTTGAAACGGAATGCGCGGCCAGGCCGGGTCCTTCCCAGTGGTATTCCACAGAAAACGCCTGCTTTCCTGCCATGGCAAAGTTCTTGCGAATCCGTAAGGCGCCTCGCTGGGGGGAGGTCAAACGCAGGGCGGGCGTTTCATCGCTGGTTACCCACTCGGCGGCATACGCGGCCGCGCCCAAGTCCGCGGGCGGAAGGGCATCCGCAGTTTCATCTGTGACGAAATCGCGGAACATTCCGAGAATGTTGGTCAAACTCAGGCCGGACTCTTTGTCCACCAGAGCGATCACGCGACCGCCGTTTTCCGGAGAAGCAGCCAGCCGCAGGGATTCGTCTTCCAGGACCCATTCACGAGCGCCGTCGCGATCGAAATCAAATTGATACGGCGTGGGATGCTTTTCATCCAGCGCCACGAAAGCCAGCGGCAAGTGGCGCTGGTCGCGCCCGCTTTTGACGTCCATGCGCCCATCGAGCAAGCCGGGGCGCGCTTCGTTGCCGTTATCCGGCTTCAAATCCATGCGGCGAAAACCCAGTTCGCCTGCATCCAGGCTGAGTTCCCCGCTGCCTTTGATGAGCCCGGAGACGCGCAAATCAATCCCGCGCCCCATGCGGTCGTAGTTGGTCCCGCGCACCAGCATGCGTCCGGTGTGATCCGGCTTCAAAATAACCAGGGGGGGATACGTTTCCAGGGCGGCGTCGGGCGCCAGGGGGAAGCGCGCCCCGTCGGCGATCGCGTAGTCGTAATCGCGGCGCCCAATTTTGTCCGGGTCGGGTCTCTTGGGAACGTGCGGTTCATAGGGCAGTTGAATACGCAGTACGCGCAAATAGTGCGGCGCAGGCCCCCGGGGAATCGGCACGTCAAAGGTGCGCGTCACCGGAGTCCACACTCCGTCCACACTCATCTCGTCGGTGCGCGCGCGGGAGGGTTGGCGCGCGAAGCGCAAGCGGACAGTTGCGCGAGCCGGGGCGTAAAAGGTAAGTTCCAGTTGCTTGCCATCTCTTTCGGCGTAGAGAAACTCCGCGCCGGCGAAAATCACTTCGTCGTCGCATTTCTCTTTTCCGGCATCCGCGCAGAGCGGCGCGTGCAGCGGGAGCAGCAGCGACTCCTGCGGGGCCACGGTGATCGGAATGCCCAGGGTGGTCTCGCCGCGAGTTCTGGCGCTGACCCGGGGTGAGAGAACTTCGATTTCTTCTTCTGCGGTATCGCTCCCCAGGTTGGTGACACTCAAGAGCCCGGTCGCACTCCCGGGTGGGCGGCGGCCCACCTGGCGCTCTCCGTCGCGCAGCAACTCCGAAATCACCAGGGGAACTTCCGCCGGGCCTGTTCGGCGAATTACCGCCGTGCACCCCGCCAGCCGAATCCATCTCTGGAGCGCTTCGCCTGCCGATTGCAGCGCCGCATCGGGCGAAACGTCGCCGCGAGCGATCAGGTCAATCCCAGCAAAGGGGTCGTTTTCGAGCTCGACAATTTTTCCGCTTCCCACTCCCCGCAGGCCGCGGGAAGTTTCCGGCGCCGCCCAGACGCTATCCAACGCTCCCGGCGCCGGGCGTTCAGGAAAGATCACCAGCATCCCTCCACGTCGCGCATATTCCAGCAGCGCCGATTGGGCGGGTTGCGGCAAGTTACCCGCCGCGCGGGTATTCCAGAGCAGGACCGGAAACCGCAGCATTCGTTCCACGGTTTGGCGCGACGGATCCACCGCGCCCAGCGACACATTCGAGCGCAATCCGGCGCGAAACACTAGCCGGGCATACGCGCGAATTTCCTCGGAAACTCCGCCGATAACCAGCGCTGCGTCCGCGCGCTTTTCCGACGCGGCCAGAAACTCGGCCCAGAGATCGAGCATCATTCCATTGCGCAGCAAGGTCTGCGACGGGGCCTGGCGGCCGGCGTTGAGATCCAGCGCAGCATCCATGCGGGCAAAGGGATTTGTGCCTTGCGCAGTGAATCCGGCTGGATCAAGCGCGTCTTGGATGGCGCCATAGCTGATGCCAGAAACGCCCTGCGCCAGTGCCAGCCGCGACAGCAGCAATCCATCCGCGGGCGAAACCTCCACCGGCCGGACGTCTCCTTCCGGGGCGCGCGCCCCCAGAGACGCGCCTGACAGGTAGCTGGGGAAATCTTCCTGCGTTGAAAGAAATGCGGCGGTCAGCGCGATTTCGATTGCCGTTTCTGCCGTGACACGCGGGTCGGGCGGCTGCCCGGGCGGGGGCCGAAGCGGCAGCAGATCGAGCTGCGGCAAATGACCCACGTCCGGCAACGCTCCCGTGCCGGGCAATGCGTCGGGCGAAAACACGGGCACGTCAATCCCGGCCGCGCGAATGGTTTCCACGGCCGAAGCGTCCGGCAGGGCCAACAGGAGCAATGGCCCGCTCACCGTTTTTTGCACGCCCTCTTTGCCTGCATCGCGATCGGGAATGTTCAACGCCTTGGAAGGCAGATAGGGGAGCAACTCACCGGCCACGACCCGCAGAAACCGGTTTCGCGCGTCGTTGACTCGCGAGGCATCCGCATCCAGCCAGCCGGGCATTCCTTCCCGCTCCCATTCCGGAATGCGCGCCACAGGTTGCACGATCACTTTCAATTCCTTTTCCGCGATGAGCCGCAGCAGCTTGCGCAAATCACGGCGAGGATTGCTGCGCCCATCCAGGTCCGTTTCGCCGGAACGCGGCTCATGCCAATTCCAAGGGACGGCCAGTTCGACGGTGTTGATTCCCAGCGCGCGGTATTCCCCCAGGGAGCGTTCCCACAGATCCGCGGGTAAACGGAAATAGGGAAACAGTGCGGCATGGACGAAAAACGGCGCGCCATCTACCAATAACTGCGGTTTCCCCCCCGCTTGCGCAACACGAGCCCCGCGCAATTCCGGAGGCGGGGTGTCCCTGCCTTGCGCGCCAGCGCTGCCCACTGCGAACCATAACGCGCACCCTGCAATCCAGGTTTTGCCGCCGCGGTTCATGAAGCCTAGGATTCTTGCACGACCTCCAAGCCATGCGCCACTCGGAGCAGGGTCTGTACGCTTTCGTTAGTTGTCGGGTGCGCTGTAAATGGCGCTTTTTCTTGCCGCTTCCCGTGTTCTTGCCGGATAATGTAGGCGTAGTTGTGTCTGAGGGGAAGCAGTGCTCTGCCCGTTTTGCAAAGTCGAAAACGAAACCTCCGCGTCCCGTTGCGCGCGCTGCGGGCTGTCGTTTGCGTCCGAAGACAGCGGCGAAACGATGATGGGTGGCGCCGTTGCGCCCGAAATCGCGGCGGCGCCTAAACCGCCTTCGGTGGCCAGCGGCGTCTTGACCCCTCCCCCAAGTTCTTCTCCGTCTTTCGGCGGCGGCTTTTCTTCGCCCACCTATGGCTACGGCTCGACGCAACTCGAGCCGGGAAGCGAATTCGGCACGCGATACCGGATCGAGTCCAAGCTCGGCGAAGGCGGAATGGGCGCGGTCTACAAAGCCTTTGACCGCGATTTGGACCGCACGGTGGCCATCAAGCTGCTGCGGCCGGAAATGGTGGCGGATCCCACGGCGCTGCAACGCTTCAAGCAGGAGTTGCTGCTGGCCAGCAAAATCTCGCAAAAGAACGTCCTGCGCATCCACGACTTGGGCGACTTGAATGGATTGAAGTTCATTTCCATGGCCTTCGTGGACGGCGAAGACTTGCGCGGCATGCTGAACCGCGAAGGCAAGCTGCCCTTCGACAAGGTGATCACGATCGCCAAGCAGTTGTGCGGGGCACTGGAAGCGGCGCAGGCCGAAGGCGTCGTGCACCGCGACCTGAAGCCGCACAACGTGATGGTGGATAAAGCCGGCAACGTGTACGTGACGGATTTCGGCTTGGCCAAATCGCTGGAAGCCGGGGCCATCGGCATGACCCGCACCAACGAGTTTCTCGGCACGCCGCGTTACATGTCTCCCGAGCAGGTCGAAGGCGGACATATTGACCACCGCAGCGACTTGTACTCGCTGGGGCTGATCCTCTACGAGATGGTGGCCGGCGATGTGCCCTTTACCGGCGATTCCACGCTGCAAGTGATGTTCAAGCGCGTCAAGGAGCCGCCGAAGGACCCGCGCAAAATCCGCGCCGATTTGCCGGACTATCTGGCGCGCATCATTCTGAAATGCCTGGAAAAGGATCCGGGCAAGCGCTACCAGAGCGCGCGCGAATTACTGAACGATTTGGAAACGCAGCACGCGCCTTCGGTTTCCATCCGCATGCCGGCCTTCACCCTGGAGGGCCGCACGCTGCTGCTGGCCGTCGCGGC
>CAZCNH010000117.1:0-8319 GCA_964500065.1 uncultured Acidobacteriaceae bacterium | reverse complement strand
AGAACCCGACCATCCGGCAACTGCTGCATCACACCGCCGGCGTGCGCAATTACGACACGCTGATGGCTCTGGCCGCGGTGGACTTCAGCGGGCGCACCGGCGACCGGGAAGCGATGGACATCATCGCCCGCCAGAAGGAATTGAATTTCCCGCCGGGCGATGACTATCTCTACAGCAACAGCGGCTACTTCCTGCTCTCGCAAATCGTGAAAAAAGCCAGCGGCAAAACCCTGCGGGAATTTGCCGCGGAAAATATTTTCGCGCCGCTGGGCATGGGCGATACGCAGTACCTGGACGACACCACCCTGATCGTTCCGCGCCGCGCCACCGGCTATGCGCCCAGGCGCGCGGGCGGCTGGGAAATCGAAATGTCCGGCTTCGAGCAGACCGGCGACGGCGCCGTGCAGACCACCGTGGAAGATTTCGTGCACTGGGACCGCAACTTCACCGAGGGCCGCGTGCTGGGCGCGCAGGGCCTGCAATGGCTGCAAACCCCCGGCGTGCTGAACAGCGGGAGGAAAATCACCTACGCTTTTGGCTTGCAGGTAACCACGTACAAAGGCTTGCCCATCGTGGAGCACGGCGGCTCGTGGGCGGGATACCGGGCGCACTATGCGCGCTTTCCGGAGCAGAAACTCTCCGTGGTGTGCCTGTGCAATGCCGCCAGCGCCAATCCCGGTCGCCGCGCGCACCAGGTGGCGGAAGCCTATCTGGCCGGCTTGCTGAAAGAGCCGGAAAATGCGGCTACGCCGGCGAGCACCGGCGGTGGCTCAAGCGCACAGATCGCGGGTTATGCAGGGATGTACCGGAGCGCGAAGGAAGGCAGCGTGCTGCGCGTGGCCTACGAGGATGGCAAGCTGCGCGTGCGCGCGGGAAATCAAACGTTCGAGATTTCGCCGGCAGGCGAAGGCGAATTCCAACTGTTGCAGCCTGGCACCAACTTCCGGGTGAAGTTCGAACCCGCCGCGGCCGGAAAATTCCGCATGGTGCGGCTCAACTCCGAAGGCACCTCGACCCCGTACGAAGCCGTGGAGCCCTTCGCGCCCACGGCGGCGCAGCAGCGCGCGTTCCTGGGCGCGTACTACAGCAGCGAAGCCGATGTGACCTACAGCATTTTCGAAAAGGAAGGGAAGCTGCATCTGCGCATCGGCAGGTACACGGAGATGGCTATCGAGCCGCTGTTCCGCGATGCGTTTTCGTTTTCCATGGGGCAACTGGTTTTCGCGCGCAACGCGGCGGGCGCGGTGACGCACTTCGACGTGCAAGCCGGGCGCGTGCGCAATATCCGGTTCGTGCGGGTGAAGTAAGACCGGCGTGCCCGCACCATGCGAGGGCTGATGGCCAGTTTTCGAGATGCGGTGCTGTTGCCGGGCCGCGCCGGGTTGCTCTACTTCGGCGCTTCGTTGTGGCTCTTCCACATGCGGGTGACGCGCGTTTCCTGCCTGTCCCTGGGCGCGGGACAGACCCTGGTGAACTGGCCGTGGATTTTGTGCGGGCTGCCGCTGGTGGGCGCAGCCGCGGCGTGGCGTTCGCGCAGGGTGGCTGGTTCGCGAGCGCAGCGTATTGCGGCAGCGGTTTTTCCGGCGGCAGCTCCGACGCTGGTGCTGGCCGTTACCACCAGCGCAGACTTATTGCGCGGGGACTGTGGCGCGCCCATCGAGTGCCTGCAAACCGCCGGCGCGCACTGGCTGGCCTGGGCAATCTTGCCGGCGATTGCGCTGGCCGCGGGCTGCTTGCCGTTTTGGGGGGACACGCGGAGCAATCTGAAAAAGGACAATCCCGGTCAGAACCTTGCGTAGCCCGTATTTCTCAGGAAGGCGGTTTGCGAGCACCGCGCAAACCGTGCTCTCCAACCCGGCGAATTGATTTCTCCGGCGCCGTTCAGGGACGGGCGGGAACGCGCTCCTGCTGCTGCATCATCGCTTCGGCTACAGCGGCAACCGAGCGGCGCACATCTTCGTCGCGCGTCTGCCAGTTGCAGACGCTGATGCGCATCACGCGGCGGCCGCGCCAGGCGCTGCCGCTGAAGAAGGCTTCGCGTCCGGCCTGCACCGCGGCGATTACCTCATCGGTGCGGCGGTCGTGATCTTCTTCGCTGGCGCCGGGTCGCGGATCCAGGAAACGGACCAACCCCTGATTGATCGTCGCTTCCCAGATGAGTTGCGCGCCGGGCAGCGCGCCGATCTGCAGGGAAAGGTCGCGCGCGCAACGGCAGCAGCGGTCAATCAACTCCGCCACGCCTTTCTTGCCGAGCTGGCGCAGCGCCGCATAGGTGGCGAAGCCGCGCGCGCGGCGCGACCATTCCGGGTTCCAATCCACCTGGTCGCGCGCATCTTCCGCATGGGTGAGATAGACGGCGCGGTGGGAAAGCGCCCCATGATGCGCTTCCCGGTCAGTGACAAACGCGTAGCCGCAATCGAAAGGCACGTTGAGCCACTTATGCCCATCGGTTGCCCAGGAGTCGGCCCGCTCGACGCCGCGCGTGAAGTGGCGCAGCCGCGGCGAGGCATTGACCCACAGGCCGAATGCGCCATCGACGTGCACCCACGCGCCGTACTTGCGAGCGATGGGAATCAGCGTGGCGAAATCGTCGAATGCGCCGATGTTAATGTCGCCCGCCTGCAACAGGACAATCGTCGGCGCGCCTGCGTCGCGCGCCAGTTCCTGCTCCAGCGCGGAGGGCAGAAGGCGATCCTGGTCGTCGGAATCGAGTTGCACGATCTGGTTCTCGCCCAGGCCAAGGAAACGGGCCGCGCGCTTGAACGAGCCATGCATCTGCCGGCTGGTGAGGATTCGGATCGGTGGGGCGCCGTAAAGGCCCTGTTGCTCCGCGTCCCAGCCTTTTTGCAGCAGCACGCGGCGGCGCGCGGCTACCAGGCAGGTAGCGTGGGCCATCTGGCATCCGGTGACCAGCGCAAAGCTGGCACTCGCAGGAAGTCCAAGAACTTCTTTCAACCATTCGCCGGCAACTTCTTCCACGACCGCCGCGGCGGGGGCCGTCGCGTACATCCCACCATTCTGGTCCCACGCGGAGGTGAGCCAGTCTGCGGCGAGGGCTGCGGGCAGGCAGCCGCCAATCACCCAGCCGAAAAATCGGCCGCTGGCGCTGGCGGTCAGCCCGTCGGCGGTGTCGCGCGCCAGGTCCTGCACCACCTGCGCGGGGGCGACACCGTCGTCGGTGAGCGCCTTGCCCAGGCGCGCGCGCAAGGTGGCCAGGTCAGCAGCGGGACCAGCAGGGCGCTGGTCCAATTGTGCGATGTATTCAAGAGAAGCGGCGCGAGCGATGTCGAGCGCGGATTCGAAATCACGCAAATGACGGTTCATGATTCTTCCACGCTAGCGCGCGGTGCAAGAATTGTCATCTCAGAATCACGCCGGGAATTGCGGCGCGCGGAGTCATATTGGCCCGCCCCAGAGTCAATTTGGCGTGCTTGCGGCCCGGCGGGCAGCGATTAGGGCTGCGGCGTCAGCGTGGCACGGGTGAAGCGGCCGTCTTTCCACTCCACCGGGCCCTTCGCGAAGCGGTATTGCAGGTTGGCAAGAACGGCGGACCAGGCCTGCTGGAAATACGCGTATGCCTGGTCCCATTCGGCGCCGGTGCCCCATTCGTCATGCACCATTTTGACGCGGGTAGATTTCGTTCCCGCGCGCGAGAAGGTGAGCGTGACGCGGGAATACTGCGCGCGGAGGTTTTTCAGGTGCGGCGGCGCATTCCACGTGTATTGCAGGCGCCGCTGCGGATCGAAGGAAATGACCGTGCAGCCGTTGCAGCCGATCTTTTTCTCGTTGATGTCGAAATAGATTTCATACTTGCCGCCCGGTTTCAATTCCAGGTCGGCCCCCGGCCCGAAGAAGCTGGTGACGCCGGGGACGGTTGTCCACGCATTCCACACTTCCTGCAGCGAGCCGGCCACGGTCGCTTCCTGCTCGATTTTGCGCGCAGTGGTCCCGCGGGGCTTGATGGTGAGATAGGTGATATGGGCGTTGACGCGATGATTCACGCGCAAGCCCACAGTTCCTTCCGTAGGAGCCTGGGCGCGGGACAGGGTGTGCACGCGCTGGCCGTTGACGAAGAAATCCACCTGGTCGCCACGCGTTTCGATCGCCAGTTGATTCCGGGCGGTGACGTTGGTGCTCGACTCGTGCTTGACGATGGCCGGGTGCGCGGTCCACGGCACCAGGTCACGCGTTTGCTGGCCGGTGCGCTGCTTGATCAGGAAGCTGCCGTCACGGCGGATCAGGAAATAGGTGTAGGCGATCTTCTCGTTGTGCAGGTCCTTGCCGCCGAAGAAGAAGCCGTAGCCTTCGTTGAGTTCGCCCGGCGGGAACAGAAAACTCTCCGAATCGAGACGAAAATCGCCGCTGACGGTCTGCTGCGGGTCGTAGTAAATGGCGGCCGGGCCGGAAGTGATATGCCAGCCCGGGGGCATTGTCCAGAAGCGCGGCGCGGCCTTGTCGTGATTCTCGCTGTCGAGACGCATCTTCCAGCCCGGCGGCATTTCGTCCTTGCTATCCGGGGGCGGTTGGTCCTGCTTTTCCGCCGGCTTGGCCGCGGGCTGCGGAGCGGGCTCACTCGAGGGCGGCACGATGCCCTTCAAGCGCAGATAGGTGGTTATGTTGCCGTAGTGCTCCCACAAGTGGATCAGGGCCAAAATCACGGGAACGGATTTGGGCCGGTCGGCGGTATTGAGCTTTACGGTGTCTGACCAATTGGCATCCGGGGCATCGGCGGCAAACACCGGATCGCAATACGAAAAGGATTTCTTGAGCGCGGCGACCAAGTCGTCTTTGCCATGCTTGCCGGATTTCTCGATGGTCTGCGCGACCGCGCCGGATTGCAGGTTTTCCCCATTGGGGTTGGGCTCCCTACGCGCCGAGGAGCAGAAGATGAACTGCGCATCGGCAATATGCGCGACGATTTCGCCGAAGGTGCGCACGTCGGTCGTCGGGCGGTAGGAATAGAACTCCGCCGGCATTTTCTCCGCCCCGGCTACGACGTTGCGCTTCCCGATGGCGTAAAACGCGCTGGCCGACCCGCTGGCGGGATTGGCGTCCCCCGCCTTGGGAAAGAATTGGGATTGCGCCGCGCCGCCAGGCCCGGCTAAAAATCCCGCAAAGACAAGAGTTGCGACAGCTCTCTGCATCGGAATCCTCCGCGAAGTTGAAAAGCGATTTCTGGTATTGCGCCTATTCTTTGTACAGCCACGCCCCGGCCAGCGACGCCAAGGGCAACTCCACAAAGCCCCAGGCGGCCGGCAGCCAAGCCAGCCTGGCGGTGAAAATGCCATGGAAGCCGGAATGCAAATAGACCGAGGTATTCACATAAGCCATAAACCAGACAGCCAGCGCGACGCAGATCGCCGTGCCCGGTCCGGGACCGAGGCGCGGCCGCGCCGCAGCGTACGTCCACACCATGGCGATGCCCATTCCGAAGGTGACCAGCACCAGTTGCAGAATGGCCATGGGATCTTCCACCGGCTTCATGTTGAAGCGCGTGTACAAGTCCACGGTATCCTGCGCCAGCACCTGCGCGTGCAGAACGAACTCGCCGATATTCATCACCAAGCCTGCCAACAGCCCTCCCCCAATGATTCGTCCCCAATTCATCATTCGCCTCCTGATTTGAAAATGCCGTCAAATGGAATTTTTCGCCATGAATCTGCGGCCGCCGCTGGGTGACTCCGCCAGTGTCGTGCGCACGGACGTTTTTCACCACGCGAAAGTACCTACCGTTACTTGCCGGGATCCTTTTTCGCCACCAGCGGCAACGTGGAGTACATCACCAGGTACATCAACTTAGTGCCCAAGCCGATATCACCGGTTTCCAGCCAGCGCTTGAGATTTGCCAGAATGCCTTTCCACCCGCCCTGCACCGATTTGTAGGTCTTGGTTTCGGAAGTGAACTGGTCGTGCAGCAAGCTGACGCGCACCTCGTCGCCCACCTGTTCGAGTTCCCAGGTGACGCGCGAGGGCGGATCCGGATTCATGGTGAACTGGTAGGTGTGCACCAGGCGGCGCGGCGGCTCGATTTCCAGGATTTCGCCCTTGACCATGGTGTATTTTCCGTTGGGCGAGGTGTAGCGAAAGGGGCTGCCCGGCTTCAGATCGCTCACCAGCACCGTATCCATCACCGCGCGTTGCACCGCGCCACGCTTGGTGATCTCTTCCCAGACGGTGTGAATCGAACCCTTGATGCGAATCTCAAACACGTGCTGCAGGGGCTTGCTCGGCATGCTTCCTCTCTTTTCTCCTGGCTTCGCGATGTTCCACGGTTTGCTTCAAATCCAGCAGATGATGGCTCCACAAAGCCTGGTAGGGCGTCATCCAACGCTCATAAATCTCCTGCAACGGGGTGGGATTCAAATGATTCCAGCGCTGGCGTCCCTGACGGCGGACTGCGACCAATCCACACAATTCCAGAACCTTCAGATGCTTCATCAGCGCGAAGCGGGAAAACTCGAAGTGCCGGCAAAGATCGCCGGTCGTGCGCGGGGCCTGGCGCAGGAGGTCCAGGATGCGGCGGCGCGCCGGTTCGGCCAGAGCTTTCCAAATACGGTTGTCGTCGCGGCGCATACGTGACCCTAGGGTCACATATTAAACGTACCGTGTCAAGCAAGAAAAATGAAAACAGGGAACAGCAGCGGGGCCGGCTGGCAGTTGCGGATCTTCCCGGAATGGGACTAGAGCGCCATTATGGGATTAACGTGGCTTTAGATTAGTTACCTTGGACGCATAAGCTGTTCATTGCACAGAGACTTGTCAAGCATTAAGCATTGGCAACCGGTTTGCTCACTTCCGTGTTGTTCGTTTCCACGGTTTGGCTTGCCTGTGCGCAATCTGGAAGGGGTTGCGCAGGGGCGCCAAACTGCTACCCACCTGCCTCTGAGAGGGAAGCTAGGATGGATCCCACATTTCGGCTTGCCTTAGCCGGAATCGGAAACGAACCTGGGGGCTCTCGATCCCAAGCGAGGGCCCCTTTTGTTTTTCTTTTTGTAGTTCGGCTCCGCGTGGGCAATCGAGATTCTTCGCCAATGCCTGGCCTCAGGAATGACCACGCCGGTTGCAGAACATCACGATGCCCGCGGTTGTGAAACCGTTGTAAGAAAGCTCTGAGCGAGACCGACCGGCGGGCCGCTTGTTGCTGTTGTCTAGGTGCGCGCGGCTTCGAGTTTGCGCTTGATGGAGATTTTGGCGGCGCCCAGGGCGTGAGCCACCTGCGTTTCGCGCAAGCGCGAGGCGTCATATTCAAAGGTGAGCACCGTGCGCGCGTCGTCCAGCCGGAATCTGCGCATGCCATAGGTGTTGGCGAACTTGCCAAGGCTGGCAAGCTGCTGCCGGGTCAAGGGAGCGCGCAATTCATAGGCAACTTCAAGCAGCGTCATGGGGTGATTATAGCAGCGCGCCGGACAAGCGCAATCAATGCGCGGGGGCTGCGGCAATTGCTGCGGCCTGACTGGAAACATAGACAATACTGCCATCGCGCGCGGCGTCGAGCTGCGCGGCACCGCCGGAGGAATCTCCAGCCACGCGGCGCAGGAGCGGGAATCCTACCGCGGTATTGAAAAGAATTCCCGGGTCAAACGGGACGGCGAACACGTCGCCGGCACGCGCGACCAGCAGATGGCCTGGTGGGCTGAAACGCACCGACGAGCCATAAATGTTCATGCGCATCGAGGAGCCGCGCGCCGGGATGTAAATGTCAATGTGCGCATCAGCAAAGAAGTCCGGGCTGGCGGAGTGACCGACGGTGTAGATGACTTCGCCTCCGGGCAGTGGGGCGGGCCAGCGGTGAGTGAATTCACCCTTATCGCGCGCGGGCATGGTGACCTGTTTTGCAGGGCCGCCAGCGGCCGGAACAACCCACAGACCGCTATCGTGGGATGGGGCAAAGTAGATCAGGCCGTCGCGCGTCCACGCGCCACCCCGAGGAGTGGGAGCATCGGCGAGCACCACGGGGTTTTCGCCGTTGCGAAGGATTTTCTTCAGCTTGCCCTCGGCAAAGAATCCAACCCAATTCCCATCCGGGGAAAAGAACGGGGAAGAAGCGCCTTCAGAGCCAGGCAATGCGGTCGAATTGGTTCCGCGCGTGGCTCGCGAATAGAGTTGCAGTCCTGCGGGACCTACCGCGCAAAAGACCACGGTTGCGCCATCGGGCGAGAGGGCCAGCAGCGGCGCGTCCGACGCTGGGAAGCGGAGCTTTTCGCCGGCGGCGATTCTAAATTCGATGGGAGCTGGCAGGTCAGGGCCCGGGGATGACTTGCATCCGCCGGTAAGCAGCAACGCAAACGCTGCGGCTCCGCAGGCGGCGGCCAGTGGGAC
>CAZCNH010000116.1:3999-8809 GCA_964500065.1 uncultured Acidobacteriaceae bacterium | reverse complement strand
AACAGGGCTTCGGCCACCGTGCGGCCTTTGCGCCGCAGCACTTTATCGTATGCGGCTTTCAATTGCAGCGGGCGCGAGGTCAGGTTGTGCGCGTCGCTGGCGACAAAGTGGACCAGGTCGCCATCGAGCCAGGTGTCCGCAGCCTGCTGCGCGCTGTGTCCGAAGCGGCCCAGCAGCGATTGCGCGGTCACTTGCACGAAGCAGCCTTGCGCCACCCAGTCGTCCAGGCGCTGGCGGCGGCTGCGCAGCAGCGGGTTGCGCTCGGGGTGGGTGATGATCGGCGTAGTGCCGCTCACCAGCAGCTCTTTCAAAACGTCGTCCAGCATGGCCGGAATGGCAAAATCGGCGAACTCGACCAGCAGGTAGTTTTTCTGGTTGATGGTGAACTGCGAGGCATCCTTGCGCAAGGCGCGCAGGTTTTCCACGTTCATGTGGAAGTCGCAGCCGGTGGCCAGTTGCAGCTTGTCTCCCGCCAGGGCTTGCAGCTCATCGCGGCGGGCGCGGATCAGTTCCGGCTCGAACTTGTAGCGGTCGCTGGAATGCGGGGTGGCCACCACGTGAGTAATGCCGTCGGCGATGGCCATTTGTGCCATTTCCACCGATTCGGCCAGCGTGGCCGGCCCGTCGTCGAGCCCCGGCAAAATGTGGCAGTGAATATCAACCATGGCTTCGTGCCTTATCCCCGGCCCCAGGCGCTCCACACCTGCCACGCGCCGAGAATAAAGAGTATCCCCGAAAAAACGCGGCGCATACCGCGCGGAGAAAGTTTCTGCGCCCAGTGGCTGCCGGCCATCCCGCCCAGAAAAACACCGGGCATCAGCAGCAACCCGGCAAGATAGTTCACTTGCCCGGCGTCATGATAGTTCCAAAAGGCCAGCAAGCCGGTGGGCGGCACCAGCGCCACCAGACTGGTGCCTTGCGCGCGGTGCTGCTCGAAATCAAACAGCAGCACCAGCAGCGGCACCAGCAGGATACCGCCACCCACGCCGAACATCCCGCCCATGACGCCGACAAACGTGGCCACCGCAAAAACTGCCGGCAAGCGGTTCGGCAGGGCGCTCATGGTTTGGCCGCCGTCTTGGCCGTCTGGCGGAAGAGCATGCCGGCCGCGATCATCAGAAAAATTCCGAACAGGCCGCGCAAGTCGCGCGACGAAAACTTGGTAATCGCCACATAGCTGCCGAAGTAGCCCCCGGTGAGGAACCCCGCGGCGCAGGTCAACCCGGCGCGCAGATCCACGTTGCCGCGACGCCAGTAAATCAGCAGCGCGCCCAGGCCAATCGGCGGCAGTTGCAGCAGCAGCGAAGTCCCCTGCGCCAGGTGTTGCGACATCCCCGCAAAGAGCACCAGCGCAGGGACCAGCACAATGCCCCCGCCCACGCCCATCAATCCCACCACGACCCCAACAAACAGCCCCAGCGCCACAAAACCCGCGATACCCACCGCTTCCACGATAAATGGCTCCGTGTTGCTGCTTGGCATCTTGCGGGAAAGTTAAGGAACGCGCAAGCCATTCATTCAGGGCTGTTTATTTTCACGCCGCATTTTCTTTGCCAGGTTTTGCCGCCTTTCTGAATCCTGCTATCATCGTTTCCTTGCTTCCGCTGCGGAAGCCGCAAAGGAGAGCCCTTCTCGCATGGCCACGGAGCGCAAACCGGAATTCTTTCAGGGTAAAGGGATCAAGATCGGCATCGTCGGGTGCGGCTATGTGGGTCTGCCGCTGGCGCTGCGGTTTGCCGAAGTCGGCCAGGTGGTGATGGGGTTCGACACCGACCCCGGCAAAGTCGAAAAACTCAATGCCGGCCAGAGTTACATCCAGCACATTCCCGCCGAAAAAATCGCCCAGTTTGTGAAGGAGAAGAAATTTTCGGCGACCACGGATTTCGCGCACATTGCGCAGATGGATGCGGTGCTGATTTGCGTGCCGACGCCGCTGGACGAGCGCCGCGAGCCCGACCTGAGCTATGTGGACCAGACCGCGCGAGCCATCCGCCGGCACCTCCAACGCAACCAGTTGATCATCCTGGAGAGCACCACCTATCCGGGTACGACCGAAGAATTGATGCTGCCGATTCTGGAGCAGAGCGGCCTGCGCTGCCCCATCGCCGCCGGCGCGGATGCGGAAAACATTTCGACGGATTTCTACTGCGCCTTTTCGCCGGAACGCGAGGATCCCGGCAACAAGCAGTATGGCCTGGCGCAAATCCCCAAAGTCGTGGGCGGCATCAACCCGCCCAGCGGACGCGCCGCGGTCAACCTGTATTCGCAGATTGTGGCCCGCGTGGTGCCGGTCAGCTCGACCCGCGCCGCGGAATTGACCAAGCTGCTGGAGAACATTTTCCGCTGCGTGAATATCGCGCTGGTGAACGAACTGAAGCTGCTGTGCATGCGCATGAATATTGACGTGTGGGAAGTGATTGATAGCGCGGCCACCAAACCCTTCGGCTTCATGCCGTTTTATCCCGGTCCCGGCCTGGGCGGCCACTGTATCCCGGTAGACCCCTACTACCTTTCCTGGAAGGCGCGGGAGTACGACTTCTCCACGCGCTTCATCGAGCTGGCCGGAGAAATCAATACCAATATGCCGTACGTCGTGGTGGATTCGGTGGCTCGGGCGCTGAACGACCACGCCAAGGCCATGAAAGGCGCCAAGGTACTGGTGCTGGGCGTGGCCTACAAGAAAGATGTGGACGACCTGCGCGAATCGCCCACGCTGAAGATTATGCAACTGCTGCGGGAACGCGGCGCGAAAATCGACTACAACGACCCGTACTTTGCGGAATTGCACAAGATGCGCCACTTTGATTTTTCCGGCATGAAGTCGGTGGCGCTGAACGGCCAGAACCTGGGCGCATACGATTGCGTGGTGATCGCCACCGATCATTCGAGTTACGATTACGCGGCGATCGTAGCCGGCTCGAAGCTGGTGGTGGACACGCGCAACGCGACCCGGCGCATCACCGAGGGCCGCGAAAAGATTGTGCTGACGTAAGCACGCGGCTTGCTCGCGCCGTCATCCTGAGGAGCAATTCGCAAGTTGCCGCCGGAGGCGGGAACGTGCAGCGACGAAGGATCGCGATGCACCATCCTTCGCCAGCCGGCAAAACCAGCATTCACGCATCCCATGTCCGACGCTCTCGACGAAATCCGCCGCCAGCTTGACGAAGCCTGCCGCATCCAGCAGGGCTATTCACCGGAATTGCTGGCGCGCATTGCCGTGTTTGCTGAGCGCGCCGCCGCGGCCATCCGTGGCGGCGGAAAAATCGTGTATTTCGGCAATGGCGGCAGCGCTGCTGACGCGCAGCACCTCGCCGCTGAATTTACCGTGCGCATGCAGATGGATCGCCCCGGCATTGCCGCCCTGGCGCTGACCACCAACACCTCGGTGCTCACCGCGGCGGGCAATGATTTCGGCTTCGAGCAGATCTTCTCCCGCCAGATCGAGTCGCTGGTCGCCAAACGCGACCTGGTAGTGGCGATTTCCACCAGCGGCAATTCCCCTAACGTGGTGCGCGGGGCGCAGGCCGCGCGCGCCCGCGGCGCGTTTGTGGTGGCCATGACCGGGGAGACGGGCGGAACCCTTGCCGCGCACGCTGATTTGCTGGTCAACGTTCCTTCGCAAAACGCGCAGCGCATCCAGGAGGCGCATATCACCATCGGCCACATCGTTTGTTCTCTGGTTGAGCAAACGACACAACCGTGACGAAATTGAACTTGCCGGGGAGCCAGGCTGCTATGATCTTCAGCCAGCGCATTGCCTTTTACGGCGACGGCGCATTCCCTTCGATTGCCAGCGCCCAGAAACGCAGGTATCTTTGCAGGTCCGAGAGACGCACGGAACTATGGGCTCATCGCCATCCACTCCCGCAGGTCCGGCACGGCGCCGTAGCCAGCGTGTGTTCATTCAAACCAAGGTAACGGTGTTCGGCAAAACCGCGGCTGGCGCGAAATTTCAGGAAGAGACCGTTACGCAGGCGGTGAACGCGCACGGCGCCCTGGTGCTGATGAAGCAGGTGGTCGCCCACGGCCAGCGCCTGGTGCTCTCCAACGTCACCACCAAGGAAGATATCGAGTGCAAAGTGGTGTTCCTCGGACCTAAGCAAGGCGACCAGACGCAAATCGGCGTCGAGTTCCTCAAGCCTTCCCCCAATTTCTGGCGCATTTCCTTCCCACCCGAAGACTGGAAGGCCGTCGGCGGATAATGCCGAGACAAGAAAGCAAAAATGCCCAGGCGCAATTTGTGTGGTTGACCCCGCCAAAATGGGCCTTTTTTCCCAGGAAGCGAACCGTTAGGCTTCGTATCGAATCGCGACAGGAGGATGCATGGGCGACGTGAAGTACGTTTCCAAGGTGCGACTTGAGCGCAAAGCGGGACCGCTGCGCATTGCCTACCTGCCAGGGGAGCCGCAGCCGGTGGCCTTCAGCGTGCATGGGGCCATTGCCGAGCACTACAAAGTAGATCCCTCGAAAATCACCGAACCGCACGCCGCGACACTCGACTACGTGATTGCCGCCACCGCCGGTTGAATGCTGGGCACCTTTGGAGGCGCGCTGGAAGCGCGTCAAATCCCCGCCAGCGGCGGAAAACTTACCGCGGAAGTGACCGGAGAAGTGGAAGCCGAAGACAACGTCCTGGTGATTCGCCGCATTCACGTCCTCTACAAACTGTTCGCTCCGGAAACGGCGCGCGCCACCGTGGACCGCGTTCATGGCCTGTACGCCATGAATTGCCCGCTTTACCGCACGCTGCACAAAGCCATCCAGCTTTCGTCTTCCTTCGAACTGCTGCCCGGCAACTAGCCCGTACTTC
>CAZCNH010000116.1:0-3899 GCA_964500065.1 uncultured Acidobacteriaceae bacterium | reverse complement strand
GTTCGTCATTTTTGCGCGCGCGAGACATCGAGATTTTTCGGCCAAAACCGGGCCTCAGAATAACGAGGTGATTTTTCAAGCCGGGGCGCGCGCAAAAAAAAGAGGGCGGCTCGGTGGAGCCGCCCTGGCAAAACCTGGAACCAAATACTGGACAGACGTGACCGTCCGTCCTGCGCCTAATCGCGCAGCGAGAAGTTCATCCTCACGCCAGCGACTTCGACGACGTCGCCATCGCTCAGCTTGGTCGGCCCGCTGATGGGCATGCCGTTGACGCTGGGCGTTTTTTCGCCGGACCCGATGTAGTAACCATCGTCTTTCTTGGTAATTTGCGCCGCAGTTTTCGGTTTGAACCACCCAGTCAGCTTGATGGTGGCCATGTCGGATTTGCCGATGATCACCAGCTTGCCGGTCAGCGAATATTCCGGCTGATTGGTGCCGCCGGCCATCACCGTCAAATGGCCGACCTTGGCGCGCGGCGGCGGGGCCGGCGCAGACATCATGGTCCCGGAAGGACGCGCTACCTCGGCCGGCTTGGCGCCGCCCTGCGCGGCCTGTTGCGCGGCCAGCGCGGCGGCCAGCAGTTCCTTGCGCTGCTTGGTATCGAGCACCACGGTTTCGGAAATTTTCGGGGCGGCAATTTTGGGAGCGGCAGCGGCAGCGGGCGCTTCGCCGTCAATGGTGTCTTCCATCAGGATGTGGTGCTTGCCCACCAGCACCTTGTCTCCCGTTTTCAAGAACGACTTGGTGATGCGCTGATTGTTCATGAACGTGCCGTTCAGGCTGTTCAGGTCTTCGATGATGACGCGGCCGGCATCCTGATAAATCTTGGCGTGGTGGGTGGAGACCGCGAGGTTGTCGATGTGGATGTCGTTATCCGGGCCGCGGCCGATGGTCACAGGATGGTTGCCGATGGCGATTTCCTTCAGCACCTGTTCCTCGAATTTCAAAACCAGCTTCGGCATTTCACGTTCCTCCCTCAGAGGACTTTCGACCCCACCGGCTCGTTAAGCCAGCGCCACAACTTCAGCAAAAAGCCGCCTTCGGAGCGCAGCACGCGCAGCAGCACTACGGTAACATTATCTTCCCCGCCCCCCTCCAGCGCCAATTCAATTAGCCGCGCTGTAGCCGGTTGAGCACCGGGGGTGGTCAGCAGGGCCGAGGCAATTTCTTCGTCAGTCACCATGCGATCCAGGCCGTCTGAGCACAACAGAATGGCGTCGCCATCCATCAGCAGGTGCTCGCTGGCGTCCACTTCCACGTCTTCTTCGATGCCCAGCGCGCGCAGCAGCACGCTCTGCATTTTGCTGTTCTTGGCCTGCTCCGGGGTGATGATGCCGCGGCGCACCTGCTCGGCCACCAGCGAGTGATCTTCGGTGATCTGCTGCAAATCGGTGCCGCGCAGCAGGTAGGCGCGGCTGTCGCCCACATGCGCCACGCACAGCCGCTCGCCATCCACCCAGATGCCCACCACGGTGGCGCCCATGCCTTTTTTCTCGGCATCGGCTTGTGAGGCCTCAAAAATGGTCTTGTTGGCCAGGCGAATCGCGTTTACCAGGTGATTGGTCTTGGCTTGCAGGTCAGGCTGCGACGCGCCCAGCGGCGCGGGAGCTTTTCCATTGATGGCTTTCTTGCAGTAATCAACGACCGTATCCACGGCCATCTGGCTGGCCACTTCGCCATGGGCTTCGCCGCCCATGCCGTCGCTCAGGACAAAGAGGTTGAGCTCGGGCTCGAGCTTGAAATTGTCTTCGTTATTGCCGCGGACGCGCCCCACATCGGTACGTCCTGATACGTCTAGCCGCACGTTTCCTCGCCCGCCAGCCTAGCCGCCGGTCGCAACGCTGGTTCGATGCTCGACACAAATCCCCGGACACAGGAGCGAAATCGCGGCTAGGCTAACATTAGCCCCACCCCAATTCAAGGTGCTCGCAGCACAAAGGTTAACCCTGTGGCCAAAAAGGTAGCCGCCAAGCCGCTGCTCCCGCGGGGCAAGGGCGAACACGTGTGTCCGCTCACGCTTGGCCGCCGTGCAGCCTCGTGTAGAGCCGGGACGGGTTATGTCCCGGCATACCGCCCGCTTTTGTAGCGCCGGGACGGGTTATGTCCCGGCAGGGGTTGGTTTGGGTTTGCTGGGAAACCTGCCGGGACATAACCCGTCCCGGCTCTACAAAAGATTCCACGGTACAATTGCGCATGCCTGCATTTCGGCGGAAGAACATTCGGCTGCCGGCTGTGAATTATCTCGGGCCGCGCTGGTATTTCCTTACAATTTGCGTGTCAAAACGGCGGCCTGTCTTCGGCGAGCCGCGAGCATCTGAATGGATCCTGAGGGAGACGCGCACGGCATGTGCGGAATATTCTTTCTTCCTCCACGCATACTGCGTGATGCCCGATCATCTGCATTTGCTGGTGCAGGGTTCATCCGATACAAGCGACCTTCTTGGATTTGTCAGGCAGTTCAAGAGACGCACGGGACAAGTCTGGGAGAAGAAGAACCCGTTCAGGTTATGGCAGCACAAATATTACGATCACATCCTCCGCAACACTGATTCGCCAGAGGCCGTGGCCTGGTATCTCTGGTTGAATCCCGTCCGAAAAGGGATTTGTGAGCGGACCGATCAGTATCCGTTCTCCGGTTCGCTAACCATCATGAAAAGCATTCACAAACCCGCCGGGGCGCGGTGGATTCCGCCCTGGAAAAAGAATTTGTAGAGCCGGGACGATGTGCGTCCCTGCAGACTGCCTGCATTTGTAGAGCCGGGACGGATTGTGTCCCGGCAGGTTTCTCAGCAAACCAAACCAACCCCTGCCGGGACCAAACTCGTCCCAGCGCTACAAAAGCCGGTAGCGCCCAGCGCCAAGAAACTCGACGAAACCCATGTCGCGCAAAACTTGCAGTTGCTGCCGGATCTTGGGTTGAACATTGCGGTTGGCTGGAGGACGCTTCGCCAATTTCGGCGAGAGTGAATTCGCGCCGGGCTTCTTGTACTGCCAGCATCCTGCTGGCATGTCCCCGGAGCCGGCTGGAAGCCGGCGATGCCGCAGTAAGCTGTATGGCATTCGAGTAACGCCCGCCAGCAATTTGCATGCGCAGATACTAAGAAAAGCAAAATCAGGCCGCGGCAAAAAAGAAAAAGCCCCGCGACGAATCGCGGGGCTTTTCGTTGAAGGCTCAGTTGACACCGAGTGACGCTTGTCAGAATCCGCTCGCAGAGTAATCGAGTCTAGCTGCGGCTCGAGGTGTCGAGCGCGCAGCGCCTCCCGCTCCGGCCAAAGGCGCGGGGCGGGAAGATGGGCATCGTCAAACATTGGGTGGAAGGTCCCGAAGGACGCGCGAACTTTCTTCCGGTACATTGCGGAGAGAAAATTCCATCCACGCAAATCCTGCACACTCTCACAGGTTGCGATGCCACGTTGATTTAGAAAGGAGGTGATCCAGCCGCAGGTTCTCCTACGGCTACCTTGTTACGACTTCACCCCAATCATGAATCATACCTTGGGCCGCTGCCTCCCTTGCGGGTTAGCCTGCAGACTTCTAGTACAATCCACTTTCGTGATGTGACGGGCGGTGTGTACAAGGCCCGGGAACGTATTCACGGCGCCGTGCTGATGCGCCATTACTAGCGATTCCAGCTTCACGCAGGCGAGTTGCAGCCTGCGATCCGAACTGAGAACGGTTTTTTCCGATTTGCTCCCCCTCGCGGGTTTGCGGCGGTCTGTACCGTCCATTGTAGCACGTGTGTAGCCCTGGACATAAAGGCCATGATGACTTGACGTCATCCCCACCTTCCTCCAGCTTATCGCTGGCGGTCTCCTGAGAGTGCACCTTTCGGTTAGCAACACAGGACGAGGGTTGCGCTCGTTGCGGGACTTAACCCAACATCTCACGACACGAGCTG
>CAZCNH010000115.1:0-8952 GCA_964500065.1 uncultured Acidobacteriaceae bacterium | reverse complement strand
GTGATCAGTGGCGATGGCGTCCACGGTGCCGTCGCGCAGGCCTTCGATGAGCGCGGCGCGGTCGCCGGTAGCGGCCAGCGGCGGATTCATTTTGTAGCGCGTATCGTAGCGCACGTCTTCATCGGTCAGGGTGAAGTGGTGCGGCGTGACTTCGCAGGTCACCGGCAAGCCCTTGGCTTTCGCCGCTCGCACCATTTCCAGCGACGCCCGCGCGGAAAGATGCGCCACGTGGAAGCGCGCCTCGGTCAGTTCGCATATTTGAATGTCGCGGGCTACGGCGATGGATTCGGTGCAGCCGGGCATGCCGCGCAGGCCGAGTTCGGCGGAGCGGCGGCCTTCGCGCATCACGCAACCGGCAAAGAGTGACGGGTCTTCGCAGTGGTCGATCACCGGCAGATCCAGCGACCGGCAATACTCCATGACCTGGCGCAGCAGCTTGGCGGTGGCGATGGGCTTGCCGTCGTCGCTCACGCCGACGATGCCGGCCTGCTTCATGCCCGCGATCTCCGCGATGCTTTCGCCTTTCTGCTCTTTCGATGCGGCGCCGATGGGCCACACCCGCACGCCGCAGGCGCTGCGCGCGCGGTCGAGCATCGCGCTCGTAACCGACGCATTGTCGTTCACGGGCCTGGTGTTGGGCATGGGACATACCGCGGTAAAGCCGCCGCGCGCCGCCGCGCGCAGGCCGCTCTCAATCGTTTCGCTCAGCTCGAAGCCCGGCTCGCGCAGGTGGCAATGCAGATCAATGAAGCCGGGGGATACGCACAGTCCTTTGGCATCAAAACTTTCCGCGCCGCTAGGGCTGAGCTTTTCGCCGACTTGCGCAATTTTGCCGCCGTCGATCAGCACGTCGCGCACAGCATCGGTTTTTGTTGCCGGGTCGAGGATGCGTCCGTTTTGAATGAGCAGTTTCATTTTGTGTGGGACAGGGGCCTGCGCCTGTCCAGGGATCAATCTTTGCTACCCGGCCGCGCGCATTGCCTCGGTCAGCACCGCGGGCGCGTCTTCGGTGGCCACGCCGCTCAGCATCAGGAACAGCAGCGCCATGCGCACCGCCAATCCATTGGTGACTTGCTCCAGCACCACCGACTGCGGCCCATCTGCCACCGCGGGGTCAATTTCCAGCCCACGGTTCATCGGGCCGGGATGCAGCACGATGGCATCGGACTTCGCCAATTTCAGCAGCTCGGGCGTGAGCTGATAGCCCAGAATGTAATCCTCGATGGGCAGGCCCGGCTCGTTCAGACGTTCCTTCTGTACGCGCAACACATTAATGACGTCAGCACCCTGCAAGGCGCGGCGCAGATTCGGTTCCACGCGGATGCCCGGCGCGATTTGCTCCATTTCGCGCGGCACCCACATGGCAGGGCCGCACAGGGTGATGCGCGCGCCAAATTTTGTGAGCAAGTTGATATTCGAGCGGGCCACGCGGCTGTGGCGGATATCGCCCAGGATGGTGACGTTCAAATCGCTCAGGCGGCCCTTGTGGTCGCGAATGGTCAGCGCATCCAGCAAGCCCTGCGTGGGATGCTCGTGCATGCCATCGCCCGCGTTGATCACCGGAATGGCCAGATGCTCGGCCACCATGTGCGGCGCCCCGGAAGAGGAGTGCCGCATCACGAACAGATCGGGCTTCATGGCGTCCAGCGTATTCACAGTATCGAGCAGCGATTCGCCTTTCTTCAGGCTGGAGGCTTCGGCTTGCAGGTTCATGGCGTCTGCGCCCAGGCGGGCCGCGGCGGTGGCAAAGCTCACGCGAGTGCGGGTGGAAGCTTCGAAGAAGGCCAGGACTACGGTTTTTCCGCGCAGCGTGGCGAGTTTTTTCAGCGGCTGCTTATTGAATTTTTGAAAGGGCTTGGCCTGATCGAGGATAAATTCGATTTGCGCGGCGGTCAGTGGTTCCAGTCCGAGCAGATCATGGAATGGCGAAGACATGGCTACATTGCGGTGCTTCGTTTACCACGAGATTCTTCGGTCGCGGGAAACGCTCCCTCAGAATGACGGGCTCCGTGCAAACCTAATCCTGCCGTTCGACCAGCATCACGCGTTCTTCGCTGTCGGTTTCCTGCAAGCGCACTTCGATGATTTCGCGGTCGCTGGTTTGCACGTTGCGGCCCACGAAGCTGGCTTCGATGGGCAACTCGCGGTGGCCGCGGTCAATCAATACACAAAGCTGGATGCGCTTGGGCCGGCCCAAGTCAAAGAGGCCGTTCATCGCGGCGCGCACGGTGCGGCCGGTGTAGAGCACGTCGTCCACCAGGATGAGCACTTTGCCATCCACGCCGAAGGGAATCTCGCTGCCGTGAACCACCGGTTGCAGGGCAATGGTGGAAAGGTCGTCGCGATACAGAGTAATGTCCAGCGCCCCCACCGGCACCTGCACTCCGCTGAAGCCGTGGATTGCTTTCGCGATGCGTTCGGAAAGCGGTACGCCCCGGCGACGGATGCCCACCAGCGCGATTTCGGAAGTCCCGCCGGATTTTTCGACAATTTCGTGGGCCACGCGCTGCAGGGTGCGGTCGATTTCCGCCGCGGACATCAGCTGGGATTTTTCCACAACTTTCATCGCGGGCCATCGTAACACAGGCCCTTTTCCAGCGACAAATCCGGCCTGGCGGGCGGCCCCGAAGGCTCATTTGACCGCGCCGCGGGAAGCTTCGTATAATGACGTTTCCGCTTGGTGCGTCGTCACCCCGCTGTGACCTGCATGTGGTGAGCGTCGTAAAACCAAAGCACTCGGGTGAGGAGTCGAGCCGTGAAAGCAACCTTATTGCGTCCGGGGATGGTGATCCAGCACGAAGGCGACTTGTATTCGGTGTTCAGTGTCGAGCACCGTACGCCGGGAAACAAGCGCGCCGCCATGCAAACTCGCCTGCGCAACCTGCGCACCGGCGCCATGCTGGACTATCGCTTCCGCGCGGAAGATAGCGTGGACCGCGCGCACCTCGACGAAATCGAATTCCAGTTCATGTACAAAGACGGCGACACCTACCACTTCATGAACAACGAGAATTACGAGCAGATCCAGCTCGGCAAGGACGTGCTGGGTGAAACCACCGACTATGTGATTCCCGATATGCTGGTGAAAATCGAATTTCACGAAGGCCGCGCCCTGGGCGTGAACCTGCCGGACACGGTGGATTTGCAGGTCGCGGAAACCGAGCCGGGCATCCAGAAAGCCACGGCCAGCTCGGTGATGAAGCCGGCGACCATGGAAACCGGGCTGGTGGTGCTGGTGCCGCCATTTGTGAACATCGGCGACAGGATTCGCGTGAATACAACCGAAGGGACGTACGTCCAGCGGGTGTAGGGCGAGGGCCGTGCCGGAGTCTTCAGGACTGGAGCGAGGTCGCGTCGCGTTCCATATTGGCCAGAATGTGCGGCAGCAGAAATTCCTGCAGCTTGCCGCTTTCGGAAGTTCCCATTCCCTCGAACAGAATGCCCATGCGGTTCCCTGCGCTGCGCACCACATTGCCGCGCACGCGCAACGGAGGGCCGCCGCCCAGTTGCAAGTGCAGTTCCGCTCGGGAATTGACGGCCAGCGCCGGAATGGCTTCCACCAGGGCGCCGCTCAGGCTCAGATCAATGGTCTTGCCCCTAATCTTCTGGCCCCCCGCATCAATGGCCACCGGGCAAACGATCTCAATGCGTTGGAACCTGCGCTTCTCATTCAGGATGCTGCCTTGCGTGGCCCGAACCAGGCGCAGGATGCCGCGACGGTCCACCGGCTTGAACAGGAAGAAATTCGCGCCCGATTCAAAACCTCTTTTCAGCACGGCGGGATCGGCGTCGCCGGTAATCATCACGATGGGAGTTTTCATGTTGAAGCCGCCGGCGCGCATTTTCTGAGCCAATTCCACGCCGTCGGGCGAGGGCATGTGCACGTCCAGAAAAACAGCGTCGTATTTTTCCCGCTCCAGATAGGCGGGTGCCTCGCTGCTGGTGGTAAGCGCGCGCACTTCCATCCCGGCGGTGACCAGTACGGTTTCGATCAACTCGCACAGCGCGGGTTCATCATCCACCACCAGGATCTTGCTGAGAATGGTTTTCGTTTCTTTTTCCATGAGTCTGGCGTTCGTGGTTACCAGGAGCACTTATCCCCGCGCATCCTTGAAACGCGCGAGCCGGGGAACCGGTTCTATCTTGGTGTGGGGCGCCGTGGCCGTCAAGCACAAACGGCTACTGCAGTACCCGGGCAAAAATCTGGTTGACGTAACGCAACTGCCGTTGCAGGTCGAACGCGCGATCCAGTGCCGCCGCATCCATGTATTTGGTGACGCGCGGATCCGCTTCCAGGCGCTTGCGGAAATCGCTTTCGGTTTCCCACGCGGCCATCGCGTGTTCCTGCACCAGTTTGTAGGCTTCATCGCGCGGGCAGCCGCGCTCGACAATGTCCTGCAGCATCTGTCCGGAAAAAACCAGCCCGTGCGTGCTGAGCAGGTTGCGCAGCATTCTTTCCGGGAACACCCGCATTTCTGCCACGATGTGCGTCATCCGGGCCAGCAGGTAATCCACCAGGATGGTGGAGTCGGGCAGGATGACACGCTCGACGGAACTGTGGGAAATATCACGCTCGTGCCACAGCGCGATATTCTCCATTGCCGCGGAGGCGTTCGAGCGCACCAGCCGCGCCAGGCCGCACACCTGCTCGCAATTCACCGGATTGCGCTTGTGCGGCATCGCCGAGCTGCCGCGCTGCCGGCTGCCGAAGGGTTCTTCTGCCTCGCGCACTTCGGTGCGCTGCAAATGGCGGATTTCCAGCGCGATTTTTTCCAGCAAGGCGGCGATCAGCGCCAGGGCATTCAAATATTGCGCGTGCCGGTCACGCTGGATCACCTGCGAGGAAACCGGAGCGGGCGCGAGCCCCAGACGGCGGCAGATATTTTCCTCCGCGTGCGGTCCCAGGTGGGAGCAATTCCCTACCGCACCGGAAATCTTTCCAATCGCCATCTGCGCCGCCGCCACGCGGAAGCGTTCGATATTGCGGCGGTTTTCGGCGTACCAGTTCAGGATTTTCAGGCCGAAGGTGATGGGCTCGGCGTGGATGCCATGGGTGCGGCCGATCTGCGGCGTGTGCTGAAATTCCTTGGCGCGTTGCGCCAGCAGGTCGCCGAATTTCTGGAGCGCAGCTTCGATCAGTTTCGAGGCGTCGCGCACCTGCAAGGCCTGCGCGGTATCCACCACGTCGTTCGAAGTCAGACCGTAATGCAGCCAGCGCGCCAGGTGCGGATCGCCGATGGATTCGCCCACTTGCATGGTGAAAGCGATCACGTCGTGTTTTACCTGCGCTTCGTTCTCGAGGATGCGCGCGACGTCAATTTTTGCTCGCGCGCGGATGGCTTCGGCGGCTTCGCGGGGCACTTCGCCGGCTTCGGCTAATGTTTCCGTGGCGGCGATTTCCACGTCCAGCCAGCGCTGAAACCTATTCTGGTCGCTCCAGACGCGGCCCATTTCTTCGCGGGTGTAGCGGGGAATCATGGAATCGGTGAATGCCTCTCGGGAGCCTTTGCCACGCAAGAAGCAAACCATAATAATAGCTGATGCTGGATGCCTTTAGCGAATACGATTGTTGTTGCTCACCCGTAGGGTAGTTCCCACGTCAACAAGGGTACTGTGGGGTGTCGGCCCGCGACTGTCCGCTTTTGCGACGGGGAATCGCGGAAGTGGACAAAGCCCCCAGGGATAGTCAGCCAACTCGACTCTAAGTAATTGATACAAATAACCTTGCCTTTACCTTCCATGGCATGCTCCGTGCCCTAGTCACCGTATCGTGGGTTTGCGGCAGGTAGGGAGGGTTCCATGTTGCGGTTACTGATTTCTGCGGTCCTGGCGGTTGCGTTCTGGCTGCTCTGTCTGCTTCTTACTCCTGCGGCGTCAGCGGTCACCAAGGCCACCACGCCGCGGGCCAATGCCGCCGTTGCGGTGAGATCGAAGGCAGAATCACTGGGGCCCATTGCCGTGGTTCGCTATTCTCCCAGCGACAGTGTTCCGGATGCCTCGGCGGATTGGCGCATCGTAAACGCCGCCTACTTTTCTGCGGTGGGCTTGCCGCTGCTGAAAGGGCGTTATTTCGTGCCGGCGGATTCGCTGGAAGCGCCGCGGGTGGCCATTGTGGATGAAGCGCTCGCGCAACGCTTGTGGCCCGGACAGGAAGCGGTGGGTCGCCGCCTGCGCATTGAAGGCGAGAGCACTCCGTGGATGACTGTGATTGGCGTCGTGCGCCACCAGGCGGGCGGCGCGCTGGAACTGACAACGCACGGGCAACTCTATTTCCCTTACCCCGAAAATAACGCGGCGGAAGATTCCAGCGACTGATGAAAACACTGTTGCTGGTCGTATTCTTTACCGAAACCTGAGACTCCGCGCCGTTGAAGCGCCACAAACTGAGCCACTGCTTTCGCGTAACAGGAGAGGGACGTGAATCAATTCCTGCAGGACGTGCGCTACGCGTTGCGGATGTTGGCGAAGAATCCCGGCTTCACCGCGGTGGCGGTGATTACCCTGGCGCTGGGCATCGGAGCCAATACGGCCATCTTCACGCTGTTGAACGGCCTGGTGCTGAAGTCCTTGCCGGTTCGCGATCCCGCGGGGCTTTGGCTGGTGGGCGGGGGCACGAATTGCTGCGTAAACGGTGGAGTACAGCAGAGGTTCCAACTATTCCCCTACCCGTTGTTTCAGCAAGTTCGTCAACAAAAGGACCTGTTCTCCGACGTGGCAGCCTTTACCGTATTGAACTCAACGGTGCGGGTTCGCGTGGGCAATGCGGCGGCAATTGCCGCTCAAGGCAAGGTGGTGTCGGCGAACTATTTTGCCGTGCTCGGCGTGGAGCCCTGGCTCGGACGCGGCTTTCGCCCTGACGAAGAATCATCGCCCCAGCCCGTTGCCGTGGTGAGTTACCGCTTCTGGCAAGGAGTGTTGCGCGGCGATCCGGCTGCTGTGGGTCAAAGCGTGAATGTCAACGGGCAGGGGTTCACCGTGGTGGGCATTGCTCCGCCGCAGTTTTTCGGTGAGACGATACAGGCCGACCCCGCCGATCTGTGGTTCCCGCTCAGCATGCAGCCCCAGGTGATGGCGCGCTCCAGCTTGCTGCCGGCGACCACGACCTATTGGCTGTTCTTGGTGGGCCGGTTATCCCCGGGCGCTTCGCCTGAACTTGCGTCCTCCCGCCTGACGCAGCAGGCGCGTGACTGGATGCGCCAGTACGAGAAGGAGGACCGCGGTGAAATTGAGCGGTCCACAGTGCAACTGACGTCAGCCGCGGGAGGAGTTTCCCGCCTGGGCCGCCGTTATCGCGAGCCGCTGCGCATTCTGATGTTCACCGTCGCTATGATTCTGCTCATCGCGTGCGCCAACGTGGCGAGTCTCTTCCTGGCGCGGGCGGCATCCCGCGAGCGCGAGATTGCCATGCGCGTGGCCCTGGGCGCTTCCCGGCTTCGCCTGTTCCGGCAACTCATCACCGAAAGCATTGTCACCGCGTTGCTCGGCGGGGCCGCGGGTTTGCTGCTGGCATTCTGGGGAACAGAAGCGTTGTTTGCGATGGCTTTCCGCGGCGCCACCTACCTTCCCCTGTCCGCAACGCCCGACCTGCGCGTTCTGGCGTTCCTGGCCGCTACTTCGCTGCTGACCGGGCTGCTGTTCGGTCTGGCCCCGGCGTGGAAGTCGTCGCGCTTGAATGTGTTCGATAAGCTTCACCCGGGCGGCAGCAGCGGCGGCGCCGGCTTTCGTGGCTTTACTCTGGGCAAACTCCTGGTGGTCGTTCAAATCACCTGCGGCCTGACGCTGGTGGCAGGGGCGGTGCTGTTCACGCGCAGCTTCATGCACTTGCAGAAGCAGGATTTTGGCTTTGACCGCGATGCCGTCCTGGATGTCCGGTTCGATGTGGAGGGAACCGATTACACCGCCGCGCAACTGCCCGCGGTCAGTGACCGCCTGTTGCGTGCCGTCGAGTCTCTCCCCGGAGTGCGCAGCGCCAGCCTTTCTTTCTATACGCCTTTCAGCGGCGATAATTCCCAGTGGAGTCTCGAAGTATCCGGCTACGCGGGCCAGCAGAACGCCTACGGACGATGGAATCGCGTAACTCCCGGTTTCTTTGACACCATGGGAATGCGTCTGCTCGCGGGCCGCGACGTCTCGGAACGGGATGGTCCGGGCAGCCCGCTGGTGGCCGTTGTCAGTGAATCGTTCGCCAGCGAATACTTCGCCGGGCGCAATCCCCTCGGCCAGACTTTCCGTTTTCTTAACACCCCGCAGCCATCCACCAGGTTGTACGAGATTATCGGGATTGTCAGCGACATGAAATATCAAAGCGCGCGCGAGCGGGTGGAGCCGACTTTCTATATTCCGCTGCTGCAACTGACGCCGCTGGACGAAGGGGAGAGCCGGGTTTCTCGCCTCTATCCTCATTCCCTGGTGGCGCGCACTTCTGCGAATGCCGCGGCATTTTCGGAGCAGGTTCGCGCGGCATTGCGCAAGGCGGAGCCGGACATGCCTGTGGGCAGCGTGGTCACCATGGGCGAGCGGATTGATCGCTCGCTGACGCAGGATCACACTCTGACTTCACTCTCCGTTGCGTTTGGCGTGCTCGCGCTTCTGCTGGCTTGCGTGGGACTCTATGGCCTGATGGCTCATGCGGTTGCGCGCCGCACTCGCGAGTTCGGCATTCGGCTGGCGCTGGGCGCACCGCCGCACGGCGTGCTGGCGATGGTACTGGGTGAAGGTCTGCGACTGGTGGCCATCGGCCTGGTGATCGGCATTCCCGTGGTGTGGGCCAGCGTTCGCGTAGCGGCCAGCCAGTTCTACGGCATCGAGGCCCGCGATCCCGGTTCCATTGCCGCCGCAGCCGCAGCGTTTGCCTTGGTTGGGGCGGGCGCGGGGTACTTTCCCGCTCGCCGCGCAACCGCGGTCGACCCCATGGTGGCGCTGCGACACGAATGAGGCAGTGACCAGTGACGA
>CAZCNH010000114.1:0-9615 GCA_964500065.1 uncultured Acidobacteriaceae bacterium | reverse complement strand
GCGCGCCGCCAGAAAGCCAATCCCGCGGTGCCCACCGGCGAAGTCGAAGTGATCGCCACGTCGCTGCGCATCCTCAACACGGCCAAGACGCCGCCATTTCCCATCGAAGAGCAGATCAACGCCACCGAAGAGACGCGCCTGCGTTACCGCTATCTGGATTTGCGCCGCCCCAAGCCGCAGTCGAACCTGGCGCTGCGCCATCGCGTGATTCTCGAATTGCGCAAAGCAATGGACGAAATGGGTTTCTACGAAGTGGAAACCCCGATGCTCACGCGCAGTACGCCCGAAGGCGCGCGCGATTATCTGGTGCCCAGCCGCGTGCATCCCGGCAAGTTCTATGCGCTGCCGCAATCGCCGCAGATCTTCAAGCAAATCCTGATGATCAGCGGCCTCGACAAATATTTCCAGATCGCGCGCTGCTTCCGCGACGAAGACTTGCGCGCCGACCGCCAGCCCGACTTCACCCAGCTCGACCTGGAAATGAGTTTTGTGCGGCCGGAAGACGTCTGGGACGTAATTGAAAAAGTCGTGGTGCGTATGTGGGCCGTGGGTGGTTACACCATCACCACGCCCTTCCGCCGCATGACCTACAAAGACGCGCTGCGCCGCTATGGCAGCGACAAGCCCGACCTGCGCTTCGGCATGGAATTGCAGGACGTGACCGCGTTCTTCACGCGGCCCGAAGCTGCCACCTTGCAGGTTACCGGCAACGTGTATGCGCTGGTGGCGCCCGGCGCGGCGGAGAAATTTTCCCGCAAGCATGTGGACGAACTGGTGGAGAAAGCCAAAGGGCTGGGCGCGCGCGCCTGCTACACGGCGAAAGTTCTGACGGACCCCTCGGCTCCGCTCGGGACAGGCGGCGTGCAATCCGGCCTGGAAAAAACGCTCGGCGCGGAAACGCTCAGGCAAATGGCGGCGGCTGCGGGGGCAAAAGCGGGAGACTTGCTGGTGTGCATCGCGTCGAAAGACGCCAGCCTCCTTTCCAAAGGCATTGACCACGCGGCGCAAATCGCCGGGCAGGTGCGGCTCTATTTGGGCGACAAACTCGGATTGATTGACCGCAGCAAATGGGAATTTCTGTGGCTCACCGGCTTCCCGCTTTTTGAATGGGCGGAAAAAGAAAACGCCTGGTTTCCGGCGCAGCATCCCTTCACCGGCGTGGTGGAAGATGATCTCGACCTGCTCGAGCAAGCGGAGCGGCATGGCGAAATCCGCTCGAAGGGCTACGACCTGGTGCTCAACGGCATCGAACTCGGCTCCGGCAGCGTGCGGATCCACCGCCAGGATATTCAGGCGCGCGTCTTCAAAGCGCTGGGCTTGAGCGACGAGCAAGCCAAACAGCGCTTCGGCTTTTTCCTCGATGCGCTCACCTACGGCACGCCGCCGCACGGCGGCATCGCGCTGGGCCTCGACCGCGTAGCCATGCTCATCGCCGGCGAAACGTCGATCCGCGAAGTCATCGCCTTCGCCAAGACCGCGCAAGCCGTGGACCTGATGGCCGACGCGCCCAACACCGTGGACCAGGACGCTCTGGCCGAACTGGGCATCGCTATTGCAAAGAAGGTGTAGAAGTAATCGTTGATAAACGCAGACTGAAGACGGCGACTTGAGACATGACGCTGTGGAGCACACTCGCGGAGCTGATTGTTACTACGCTGGATTCGACGCTGGTCGGTCCCTTGGTTGTTGGCCGTCGCTACTCCATCGGGAAACTCCTGCTTTTCACCATCCTGTCAGGTTTTTTGTTTTTGGGCGCGATACAGGTGCGCCCAAGCGAAGGGATAATTGGATTCTGGCCCCTTGCGGTATTCTGCTTGGTGTTTGCTGTGGCAGCAATAATTCAATTGGCGGGCCTCACTTGGGAGCACGAGCACAAGCAAAAGCACGAAGGATACGAAATTCCCACATGGCTTGAGGCGCTTTCCTGGTTCGTGGCAACGGACGTAATGTTTTCGATCTGGCTTCGAAAGCACTTTCCCCCGCAGACCGCGGGAATAGCGCTGGCGTTGTTTGGGCTTGCGCTTCCCCTGGGACTATGGCTCTTCAATGAGATTTGTCCGGGTTGGCTGTGGTGGATATGCGGCGCAATTGTCTTACTGGCTTGGCTTTTTGCCCTTTATTGCTTCTGGTATTCACTGAGGGACCGGCGAAGTAAGGGGGCGGAAAACCTGCGCTAATCGGTGTTTGCTTGGATTTGTACCTGGTTGTTCATCTGTGTCTATCTGTGGTTCCATAAGGTGTGAATTAGCCGGATCCGCATACTTCCGGAAGCATTGCCAACCGCATCGCCGCGGGCGAGGTGGCGCTTCGGGGGCTAAAGCCCCTTTATTCAGTTCGGCTTTGTTGTCGGACCTGAAGGTCCGACCCCCTACAGAACCTGAGTATGGTTGTGACGGCCAGCAAGGCTTTGCAATTTGGTTTTCAGGGGGTCGGAGCTTTAGCTCCGACATTACGGGATGACCCAGGTTAGGGGCTTCAGCCCCTGAAGGATCAACGCCCAATGGGCCGGCTTCGACACAGAACTGCACCGGGCTGCACCTATTTCGTCACCACTGATGCCGCCATGAACAGGAATGTTTTTCAAGCCGCTGCAGTGGCGGAGATTGTTGTTTCCAAGTTATTCTACTACCGCGATCAGGGAGCTTACCTGGTGCACGAATTTGTCCTGATGCCGAATCACTTGTACCTCATTCTCACCCCCGGCCTGACAGCCTCACTTGAAAAAGCCATGCAACTCATCAAGGGCGGAAGTTCTTTTGCAATTCGTAAGGAACGCGGGAACAGGATGCCCATCTGGCAACCGGGATTTCATGAGTGGACCATCCGCGACGCTGCGGATTACCAAGCCCGTCGCAACTATGTCTGGCAGAATCCCGTGAAACGTGGCTTGGTGACTGAACCTCAGAATTGGAGCTTTGGTTCGGCAAGCGGTCAACACCGGATGGACGAAGTGCCTCAGGGGCTGAAGCCCGTGCTGGGGGAGATGCCTCAATGTCGGAGCTAAAGCTCCGACCCCCTGAAGGGCAGAAGCGTTGCGCGTGCGGCACCGCTTCATCTTTCTGTGGTTCCGTGGAACTTAAATGAGCAGAATTCGCATACTTCCGGAAGCCATTGCCAACCGCATCGCCGCGGGCGAGGTGGTGGAACGCCCGGCGAGCGTGGTGAAAGAGTTGCTCGAAAATGCGATTGATGCCGGCGCGACGCAGATCCGCATCGAGTGCGAATCCGGCGGCAAGCGCCTGATCCGCATCAGCGACAATGGCTGCGGCATGAACCACGACGACGCGCTGCTGGCCTTCGAGCGCCACGCCACCTCGAAGCTGCGCAACCTCGACGACCTGATGGAGATCGACACGCTGGGTTTCCGCGGCGAAGCGCTGCCATCCATTGCGTCGGTGTCGCGCCTCGTCTTGGAGACATGCGAGGCCGCATCTGTAGAGCCGGGACGAAGTTCGTCCCGGCAGGATAGCGAGACCGGTGAAGGTGCCGGGACAGAACCCGTCCCGGCGCTACATGGCACGCGCGTGGAATTTGCCGCAGGCAAATTGCTCAGCGTGAAGCCTGCGGGCCTGCCACCCGGCACCAGCATCACCGTGAGCGATTTGTTCTACTCGGTTCCGGCGCGGCGGCAATTTCTGAAATCGGAATCCACCGAACTGGGACACATCGCATCACTGGTAACGCATTACGCGCTGGCCCATCCCGATAAGCAATTCGAGTTGAAGACGCCATCGCAAGTCATCATTGACGCGCCGCCGGTGGCCACCCATGCCGAACGCGTATATCAATTATTTGGGCGGCAGGCGCTCGAAGAATTGATGGAAATGGCGCCGGCCAGCGCGCCCTTCCGCGCCAGCCTCAGCGAACCGGAAATTTCTCCCGAAGAATCCGCCGCCACGCTCACGGTGCGCGGGTTCATTTCCAGGCCCGAGGTACAGCGCGCCAACCGCAACGGCATCTACATCTTCGTGAACCGGCGGCTGGTGCGCGACCGGCTGATCCTGCACGCCATTCACGAAGCCTACCGCAACCTGATGCCCGGCAACGTATTTCCCGCGGTGCTGCTGTTTCTGGAGATGCCGTTCACTGAAGTGGACGTGAACGTGCATCCGGCGAAAGTCGAAGTGCGTTTCCGCCATGCCAATTTCGTGCACGATTGCACGCGCGACACCATTCGCGCCGCGCTTTCGCAGGCGCGGCCGATTGCATCGTTCGCCGGAGCTACGGCGCCAGCCGCGGCAAGTGCAGGGGCGAGCTTTGGTTCGCCTCCGGCGCGCACGGATGGTCAGCCAGTCGCCGCGATCCCGCCTTTTTCTGGATACCCGGCCGAAGACAGCGGGGTGCCTGCAAACCGCCTTGGAGTTGGCGTTGCCCCGGCACGCGCGATGATCCCTGCCCCCGAATTTGGCTTGACCGAAGCGCCGGTACAGCCAGAGCCGCAGCGCTTTGCGTTTACGCCGGGGCCTGGCTTCGGCGATGCGGCGAGAACTAATTCCCCGGGTTCCTATGCGGCGCAGCACCCCGGCGCGGGAGTTCCGCATAATGCCGGGACAGAAACCGTTCCGGCGCTGCAAAATGCTCCCACAAACCTGGCGACACTCAAGCCCCTGGGACAGGTGAGCAACAGCTTTATCATCTGCGTGAATGGCGAGGGGTTGTGGATCGTTGACCAGCACGTGGCGCACGAACGCATTCTGTTCGAGCAACACCTGCGGGCGCGACGCGAAGGCGCGCTGACCGGGCAGCGCCTGCTGGAGCCGATGATACTGGACCTCGGGCCGCAGCAAATGGTCACGCTGGAAAGCATCAGCGACGAACTGGCGGCCAACGGTTTTGATGTGCATTCGATGGGTGGGCGCAGCGTAGCGGTACAGGCTACGCCTTCGGGCATCGGCGCCACCGAGGCCGAGCAACTGTTGAAGCAAATCCTCGAGGGCGTGGAGAAAGAAGTGGCCGGCACTTCGATGGACGTGCTGCAGGCGCGCATCGCCGCCACCACGTCGTGCCATGCCGCCATCAAGGTCAATACGCCGCTCGATTTCACCAAGATGGAATGGTTGCTCACCGAATTGGCGAAAACGGAATGCCCGATGAGCTGCCCGCATGGCCGCCCGGTGGTGCTGCGTTATTCACTGCGCGAGATTGAGAAGGCGTTTCAGAGGATATAGGACAAAGGGAAAAAGGCGACGTGAAGAAACGAATCATTGCGATTGATGGACCCGTCGGCAGCGGCAAGACCACCGTGGCCCGTCGCGTGGCGGATTTGCTGGGCTACATGCACATTGACAGCGGCGCGATGTACCGCGCCCTGGGGCTGAAGGCCCTGCGCACCGGTGTGCCGCTCGATAGCGACGAGAAGCTCGAGCAGCTCGCCGATGAAACGCAGATCGAAATGCACCGCAACGCCGGGCACTTGCAGGTGCTGGTGGATGGCGACGATGTGACCGACCTCATTCGCACGCCGGAAGTTTCCCAGGCCGCCTCGAAAGTAGCGCTGGTGCCGGAAGTGCGGCGCATCCTGGTGGCCGAGCAGCGCCGCGCCGGGCATCACGGCGGCGTGGTGATGGAAGGGCGCGACATCGGCACCGTGGTTTTTCCCGATGCGGACTTGAAGGTCTATCTCGATGCCACCGCGGAAGTGCGCGCGGAGCGCCGCCTGAAAGAACACGTGGCGCGCGGCGACCACATGAACTTCGATGACGTGGTGGCGGAAATCAAAGAGCGCGACCTGCGCGACACCCAGCGCAAGATCGCCCCGCTGACCCGCGCGCCGGAAGCCGTGTTGGTGGATAGCACCGCCCTGAGTGCGGAAGAAGTCGCCCGCCTGATCGCGCAATTGGCTCGCGCGCAGGATCCTCAGTAGAAGTTGCTCCGAGCCTGCTAGTGGCGGGGGGCACTGCCCTGCAGTTCGCGGTCAATAATCCTGGTGAACTCCTCGAGGGGTTGCGCGCCGCTGACGAAGATTCCATTGATGAAAAAGACGGGGGTGGAGTTCACACCCACGCGCTGCCCGGCATCCAGGTCCGCATCCACGGCCTTGGCGTGAAGCTTCTGATCGAGGCAGGCGGCAAAGGACTTCTCCTCCAACCCAAGCTGCGCGGCAAACTTGCCCAGCGTATCCCGGGTGGGCGCCGCGCTTTCCGCGAAAAGCAGATCGTGGTATTCCCAGAATTTTCCCTGGTCGCCGGCGCATTTGGCGGCTTGCGCGGAAACGTGGGCCATCGGATGCAGCTCGATAATAGGGAAATCCCTGAACGACACGGAGATCTGGCCGGGGTACTTTGCCAGCAGCGCTTGCAGCGTGGGTTGCACGCGGCGGCAGAACGGGCACTGGAAGTCGGAAAACTCGACGATCTGGATGGGAGCGCCGCGGGTGCCGCGAACGCGGGCGGGATCGGCGGCCACCTCAAAGCGCGGCAGGGGAAGCAGCACTTCCACGGCGGCGGCGCGCCAGACCTCCTGCACGTACTGGCGCTGGCCATCGCGCAGGCGTTCCTGGGCAAAATCCGCGCGCACCCTGTCTTTCACCTTGTCGAGCGGCGCTTCATAGTTGGCCTTTCGCTGCTCAAAGAAGGAGGCCAGGTCTTCATCGGTGGGCTGCGGGGAGCGCGCGCGGCCTTCCGCCTCGATCAATTGCTCGAGCGTCAGCTTGCGTTTTTGCGCTTCGGCTTCCAGCAGGCGGCGAACCATCACGTTCTGATAGGCGCGGACCTTGATTTCGTACTCGCGGATCTTGAGTTGCGCGATTTCTCCCGCGGTTTCCGGGGGCAATTCATCCACGAAGACGCGGTGCGCGCCCGCGGACACGGCCACCGGGCGGTCCAGATTCTGCGCGCGATTGCCGGAAAAGGCTGCGAGAAACAGCCCGCAGCCGATCAGGCTGCCCAGGGTAATCTTCATGCCGGTGATTTTCACGGGATGATTGTAAACCAGCAATGGGCGCAGCCGCTAATCGGGGGGCGCTACCCGTGAAAGATCTGGTGGGCCCATGCAATCGAACTTCTGTAAAAGGCGGGGATATTGTCGTCCTGGTCTGCTCCTTCGGGGAGTAAGGTCTCCAATCCATCCCAGTAGCCGCGCTCGAAGGAGGCGGCAATATTCAACGCGTGGGCAAAAGGGCCGCGATCTTCTACCAGGGCCTGGCGCACCTCTTCACTGACGGGAATTTCCTTGAGAATCTCCGGCATGGGGCGGTCCAAGATGGCTTCCATCAGGGAGAGCAACCCCAGCAGGAAAAGGTCGGTGGCCCAGGCGCGCAGCCCCAGCGAAGCCGCCATCAATTCGCAGAAGCGGGCGCGGACCAACCCGGTGATGACCAGCTCGGAAGGCTTGTCACCGGCCATGGCGCCCACGGCGACCACGGAAATCCACCTGCGAAGGTTGGCCACGCCGAGCAGGGTTATCGCATGACGTACCGAGCTGACCGTGCCGCGCAATCCGAATACCGGCGAATTCAGATAGCGCAGCAGCTTGAACAGCAGGGAAGGCTCATGCTTGAAAATGCGCTCGATGGCCGCCAAATCCAGCTCGTTGCGGTTGGCTTCCTGCAGGATGCGCAGATAGTTCATCTTGAATCCGGGGATGTCGCGCGTTTGCAGCATCTCCGGTTTGCAGAAAAAATATCCCTGGAAACAGGAGTAGCCCATGGAACGGGCCAGGCGGAACTGCTGCGGGGTTTCCACTTTTTCCGCCAGCATCCGAATGCCCTGGGGGGCGTAGAAACTGACCAGCGCTTCGCATTCCCGCGGGGGGCTGACCTGCCAGTCGATTTTCATGTAGTCGGCGAACTGGGCCAGGCCCGCGGAAGGCCCGGAAGGGCGGAAGTCGTCCAGGGCAATGGCATAGCCGCGCTGCTTGAGCTGCTGGCAAGCCTCGCGCACGTCGGCGTCGCTGGCGACCGCCTCCAGCAACTCCACGACCACCACTTCCTTGGGGAGCAGGGAAGGATACCCTTTAAGCAGAGACTCGCGCGTGAAATTGACGAACGCTTTGCGGCCTTCCAGCAGCGGGCCCAGTCCAAACAGGAACGCGTTATCCAGGAGCCGCCGCGCGGCCATCTCGGCATCCACCGCGTCGAAGAAATTGTGTGTGCCGGAACGGAACAGGAGCTCATACCCGAAGACGTTCTGGTTAAGGTCAAAAATAGGCTGGCGGGCCAGATACCGCTCGATTCCTTCCCCTACCGAAGCAAGGCTCTCCGATTGCATCAGGAAAACAATCGGGTGTTTCAGACGGAAACTTTAGCGGGCCTTTCCCGCGCTATCTCGCGGCCGCTTGGCCGCCTCAGAAGGATGAAATGGCTTTTCGCGCAGCCTGTCAGGGCTGACCCGGCGCGAGGGATCCGAATACGTCCTGGTAATGCTTGGACCGTTCGTCGAAGCGAGACAGCAAGGCGCGAGCCTCAGACGGCACCACGGCGACCTCGTAGTCCGCTCCTGCAAACTCGCGGACCGCGGCCATCGAGTCGAAAAAGGTGATGGTGACGAATTCCACTTCAGCGCCGGCATCGCGGCGCAACAGGGATGCGCCCTTATATCCCGCCACGCGGTGAATGCCGGGCAGGATCTTGGTGGTCAGCAGATTCTGGTAGGCGTCGGCATTCGCGTGCGTGGTCCATCCGTGCCAGATGCGATTGATCATTGGTCAGCCTCCCGGAAAGCGGTCCAGGTCGAAGATCAGGCGCCGCTGCCGCAGTTCAGGCGGGCGCAGACATCGAATTGAGGAACTCGGCGTTGCTCTTGGTCTTGTTCAGGCGGCCGAGCAGCAACTCCATGGCTTCCACCGGCGAAAGCGGGTTGAGCACGCGGCGCAGCACGAAGATGCGGTTCAATTCATCGGGCGGCAGCAGCAGTTCTTCCTTGCGCGTGCCGGAGCGGTTGATATCAATTGCCGGGAAGATGCGCTTATCCACCAGGCGGCGGTCCAGGTTGATTTCCATGTTGCCGGTGCCTTTGAATTCTTCGAAGATGACGTCGTCCATGCGGCTGCCGGTATCCACCAGGGCGGTGGCCATGATGGTGAGCGAGCCGCCTTCTTCGATGTGGCGCGCGGCGGCAAAGAAGCGGCGCGGGCGCTGCAAGGCGTTGGCGTCAATACCGCCGGAAAGAACCTTGCCGGAAGGCGGGGTGACGGCGTTATAGGCGCGGCCCAGGCGGGTAATGGAATCGAGCAGCACCACCACGTCGCGCTTGTGCTCCACCAGGCGCTTGGCTTTTTCCAGCACCATTTCCGCCACCTGGATGTGGCGCTGGGGCGGCTCGTCGAAGGTCGAGCTGATCACTTCGCCCTTCACCGTGCGCTGCATATCGGTGACTTCTTCCGGGCGCTCGTCAATCAGCAGCACGATCAGCGCGACTTCAGGGTGATTGGTGGTGACCGAGTTGGCGATATTTTGCAGCATCATCGTTTTGCCGGTGCGTGGCGGCGCGACAATCAATCCGCGCTGGCCCTTGCCGATGGGGCAGAGCAGGTCCAGCACCCGCCCGGTCAGGTTTTCCTTGGCGGTCTCCATCTTGATCCGGCCCTGGGGATACAGCGGCGTCAGGTTATCGAAGAAGATTTTGTTGCGCGCCACTTCGGGATCTTCGAAGTTGACCGCTTCCACCTTGATCAGGG
>CAZCNH010000113.1:0-9631 GCA_964500065.1 uncultured Acidobacteriaceae bacterium | reverse complement strand
GCGCGCAACGTATTTTGTGCAAGCGCGGTTTCGATGGCGCTTTCCACGGCCAGCGCCGTCTGCCGAAATTCTTCCGTTTGTTTCCGCAGGTTCTCGAACCCAAGTTGCGCGATGCGCGGCTGGCCGCGCGTATCCATATTCGTTTCCTCAGCGCGGCGCAAATACTCTCCCAGCAATTCTGCGAAGTGCGAATAGCGGTAGGGCAGAACGTTGGCAGAGGCGAGTCTCGTCGCTGTCCGCCCAAGCAATTCGACCAGCGCGGGCCCGTAGCGCCAGCCGGGATCGCCGAATTTTTCCATAAACCAGCGTGTATCGTAGTTCGAGTGGTACACGCCGTAACTGCCATAACTCTCGCCGCCAAATTCCAGAGAAAGCGCCGGCAAGCCCAGATGCGTCTGGAAAGGAACAAAGTCAGCGCCGCTGCCGAGGACGTCGAGTTCGGGATCAAACGACCGCGCTTCCCCGCGCTTTTGCGTTGCGGGCAATTTGTTCCACGCGTCGCCGCGCCACTTGTCGTACACCGAACCGCCACCCGCCGGAGAACTCACGTCGCGTGCCATGTCCACGACGAAATCGCGCAGCGAAGCCGTGCCTCCCGCGCGCAAGCCACCCGCCATGTAGAGGTCGCTATTGATGTAGGCTGCCGCCTTCTCGCGCAATTCCTTCGCGTAATGTTCGGCAAACTCAGTCGAGCCGATCAAGCCATACTCCTCCGCATCCCAGAAGCCCAGCACGATAGTCCGCTTTGGTTTCCAGCCGGTCTTGTGCATTTCACCCAGCACGCGCGCCAATTCGAGCAGTGCGGCGCCGGCGCTGCCCGGGTCTACGCCGCCGTAGGTCCACGCGTCATGGTGCGTTCCAAGAATCACCCACTGGTCTTTTTCCGCGGTGCCCTCGATGCGCGCAACGACGTTGTAAATCGGGCGCGGGCCGTTGTCCATCTCCACATCGAGTTCGACTTCCGTTCCGCTTCCCAGAACGTGATAAGGGAAGGGAGGCGCGCCGTGAAATTCAGTCGGATTCAATTGGGCATTGGAGAGCCTGCGGAAGATAGGAGCCGCTGCGGCTGCCGATATGGCTACCACGGGAATTTTCGGCAGTGTGGGCACGGCTTGCGGGTCAAGCATTTTGCAAGCGGCGTCGGCCGGGCATGCGGAGTCGGGCGAAAGCGGATCACCGTGCCAATACCAACTGTATTTCGCATTGCCGCGCTGGATGAATTGCGGATGCCGCCAGAGCCCCGCTGGCCAGACGTCGCCCCTGCCTGCACCATCGTCGGCGGGATCGCTGTAAATGATGATGCCGCGGGCGCCGCGCTGCTCGGCGTTGAACACTTTTACGGCGCGATGCACGCGTCCGTAACGCGCCAGAACAATCGCGCCCTTCACCTCCACTCCGGCAGCCTTCAGGATGTCGTAATCGCCCGGCAGGCCGTAGTTCACATAAACCACCGGGCCGCGCACCTTTCCGCTGGCGGAATAGGCGACGAATCCGGGAGTGAGGCCGCGGTTGCCAGCGGCAAGCTCGTCGGGCTTCAGAACAGGTTCGGTCAGCGGGATTTTATTCGGAGGCGTGCCGAGGAGTGCCGCGCGCAGGCGTTTGGGATATGAAAGATAGACCGTATACCTATCGATTTCCACCGCAAGTCCGAAGCTGCGCAATTTTTCGGCGATGGCGTCGGCTATCGCCTTGCCGCCCGGCGTGCCCGCCATGTGCGGCCGCGCGGTGATCATCTGGTGCAAGTCGGAAATGCTTTGCGCAGAAATCTTTCGACGCAGCTTTGCCTCGATATCGCGCTGCGTCTTCGCTGTTGCGGCTGAAAATCCCAGCAAGGGCGGGGGTTCCTGCGCAGCGCCACCGTGAATTGCCAGCACGCAAGCAAAAATCAAAGCAAACGCGAGAATAGTCCGTCGCATAGGGTTGTTGAACGATTGGCAGTATACCCAACCCAGACTTCACAGCTAGCTCGATTTCCAATAACAGAGGCCTTTCGGGGTGCCCCACTCTTCCCGACGTTCTTGGTCGGGAAGGGTGGGCTCGCACGGGGATCGTGGAGATTCAGAGCACTAGGCTATGTCACCAAGCCCACCCCACCCTTCGTGCACAAACCGCACGAAGAGAGGGGCACCCCGAAAGGCATCCGATATTTGCACGATGCCCGTTGAACAGGAATTTTGCCATTGCGCGAGATTCGGTTGCAGCCGATAATCACCACCTTTCCGGAGGCTTGCCGATGAGCACAAGTTTGAATCGCCGCGCATTTGCCAAATTTCTGGGAGCGCTTGCGGGAAGCGCTGCGTTGCCGCGCACTGCCGCTGCCACCACCCTGCCGGGGATCCCCGCTCGGCCAGAAGAACCGGCCAGCGAAGCCATCCTGATCAATTCCAATGAGAATCCTTACGGGCCATCGCAACACGCGCGCGATGCCATGTGGCAATCGCAGCACATTGCCGGGCGCTATCCCGATGACGTGGAAACGAAAATCGCCGAAGCCATCGCGCGGTTGCACAACGTGGGCACCGAGCAAGTGGTGCTGGGGTGCGGCTCGACGGAAATTCTGCGCATGGCTGATATGGCTTTTACCGGGCCGGACCAGAACGTGGTTGCCTGCCAGCCCACGTTCGAGGCCGTGCTGGGCTTCACGCGCGTGACCAAGGCCGAAGGCATCCTGGTTCCGCAAACTGCCGACTTCCGGCACGACCTGGGGGCGATGGCCGCGGCGTGCACGGAAAAGACGGGGATGGTGTACGTGTGCAACCCCAATAATCCCACCGGCACTCTCGTATCGCGCGCGGAACTGGCGGCGTTCATTCCGCGGGTGCCCGCGCACGTCAAAATCATGGTGGACGAGGCGTACTTCCACTTCGTGGAAGATCCGGGATATGCCACGGCACAGGGTTTTATCCGTAACTATCCGAACGTGTTCATCGTGCGCACGTTCTCCAAGATTTACGGCATGGCAGGCTTGCGCCTGGGCTACAGCATTTCTACGCCCGAAGTGGCGGCGGCGATGCGCCGCCACGCTTTCTTCAGCAACGTCAACGCTACGGTGGCCGAAGCGGCCCTGGCCAGCATGGAAGACCCGAACCACGTCCCCAACATGCGCAAGGTGAATAACGATCTGCGGCGTTGGCTCTGCGCCGAATTCGAGAAAGACGGCCGCCGCTACATCCCCGCGCACACCAATTTCGTCATGGTGCACACGGGCATGGATGCCACGCCGCTGATTGAAGCCTTCGCCCGGCGCAACATCTTCATCGGCCGCAAATTCGCCAAGATGGAAGACTGGCTGCGCATTTCGATAGGTACTCGAGCGGAGATGGAAGCATTTCTTGCCGCGTTCCGCGAGATTGTCCCCGCCGCGCGCGCCCAGGCGGCATGACGCGGTGATCGAATGCGGCTCAGTCAGGGCTAAGTCTTCAAAAGCGAAAGAGCGGATGAGCCGCCCATCGAGCCGAGCCCGATGCAACTCACCCGCTCCGATTTCGATCCTTGCCTACGTTCTTCGTTGCTGGAAGCATTCCCGGCAAAAGACCGGACGCCCTTGGGTGGGCCGGAAGGGAACTGTGGTTTCTTTCCCGCACTGGGAGCACGTGGTCTTGGTTTCGGTGCGCTGGCCGTAGCCGCCGCCCCCGCCGCGTTCTCCGCCGCGATCCCCGGAATTCCGCCGGGACTTGCAACCTTTGCATCGCTTCGGTTCGTTCTTGAAGCCTTTGTCGGCGTAAAACTGCTGTTCGCCGGCTGTGAAAACGAATTCGCCGCCACAGTCAGCGCACTTCAGAACGCGATCGTGATATTCCATGATGCCCCCCGGGCCGTAGGCTCTTCCACCGCGCGGAACGGCGGTTGAGCCGCATCTCCCGCGCGCTGGCAGGCTGGAAACAGAAACGCCGAATTCAAGCGAAGGTTATCGTTACCCGATTTCCCCCTGTCTTGAATTCGGCGTGACTCTGCAAAACCTGTGCACTACGGGTTACTCCGAGTCCCGGCGCTGCTTCTTCCTTGCACGCTTACGTGCCAATGCTTGCTTGGTGCGGCGCTTCTCCCCGGGCTTCATGTAATAGCTGTGCTTCTTGATTTCCTTGATGATGTCTTCCTGCTGCACTTTGCGCTTGAAGCGGCGAAGAGCGTTTTCCAGGGATTCTGTTTCCTGGATAATGACCTCTGCCAATGAAATTCACCCACTCTCTCTCGATGGTCTGGCTCCCCTGAGCGACCTCGGCTCCGGCCAACCCCCGGACTGCCACTGGACAACCCCTGGACGAGCGATTTTCAGAGGCTTTTATTCTAGCAGGCACCCCCAAGTCAAGTAAATAATTCGAAATCCGGCGGTTAGCCGCCCCACCCAGCAAGAACCGGAACGCAAGTAGGCTAGAATGGAAGGCCAACCAAGGAGCTACCATGAACAGAAAAGCTTCGGCGGTATGGCAAGGCGGGTTGAAGGACGGCAAGGGCGCGCTATCCACCGATAGCGGCGTGCTGAAACAGACGCAATATTCTTTCAGCACGCGCTTCGAGAACGGCGCAGGCACAAATCCGGAAGAACTGCTGGCTGCCGCTCATGCCGGCTGCTTTACCATGGCCCTTTCTGCGCAACTGGGCAATGCCGGAATGACCGCCACGCGCCTGGAAACCACCTGCACCATCACCCTGGAAAAGCTGGCGGACGGTTTTGCCATTACCAAAAGCCATCTGGACCTGGTGGCGCAGATTCCCAATGCCGACCGGGCAAAATTCGACGCCGCAGTTTCTAACGCGGAAAAAGGCTGCCCGGTGTCAAAGCTGTTCAAGGCGGAGATCTCCGTCACCGCAAAGCTAAACTAGAGACGCGAAGCCCTGGGGCTAGCCAGCATTTCTCGCAACGCTGGCTGGCGGCCTGGGATGCAGGGTCGCGTTCTCCAACGCACCCGTCATTCTGAGGCGCGTTTGCGATTCGGCGCAGCGCGGCGAATCGCGCGACGAAGAATCTCGATGTTCACGGCGCCAAGGACTTGTGATCGAGATTCTTCGTCGCTGCTTGAGCTCTTCGGGCTCAAGCAAATCGCTCCTCAGAATGACGAATGGCTTTTCTGCAACCGGCCAGGCTGCTCCGCGTCCAGTAATTCCGCGATTTCGCAGACCACATTGTGGTTGCGGCCGGTGGCGCGCACCCCAAGAGTTTTTTCCACGGCATTCCCGGAAAATTTTACCTTGGCGCTCTTTTCCGCTGTGAACACCACGTACACCTCGCAGCCTTTCACTTTGAAAAGCTCGATTTCGCTGCTGAAGCCTTCCAGCGCTTGTGCCCGCGCGGGCTCCGGCGCTTCGCGCAGAAACGTCACGTAATATTTTCCAGTTTTGCGCAGGCGGTTGCCCTTGAAGGGGTCGGCATTGGCTATGGCGCGCACTTCGGCTCCGGTGCGCAAGCAGCAGGCCACTTCGATCTTCATTTTCCTTTGCAAGGCCGCTTCGATGGAGACGGCAAGCTTCTCCAGATCCTTTTCCGCGCTTTCGAAAATCACATTGCCGCTTTGGATGTAGGTGCGCACATTCTTCGCGTCCACGCCCGCAAACACCTTCACCAGCTCATCCATCTTGATGCGGCCGTGCGTGCCCACATTGATGCTCCGCAAGAACGCGACGTACGTGGCCATTCCAGTGCCTCCATCCCGGCCTAATCATAGTTGACTGCGTCTTCCCCTACACTTCTGCATTAGAATGCCACCCTGCTTTCGACGCTCATGGCAGGACAGCAAATCGCGCATTACAAAGTTACCGCCAAACTCGGCCAGGGGTGGGGTCCTGCGCCCTTTTCCCTTGCCGCATCATCCATGTATCGCTATAGAATAAACGGCGGAGCGACGCTAAACCATGAGCCTGATGCGCAGCGCGATTGGCGTGTTGCTGGCCGGCGGCCAGGGCGAGCGGCTGTGGCCGCTCACGCGGGACCGTGCCAAGCCTGCGGTGCCCTTCGGCGGGATGTACCGCATTATTGACATCACGCTTTCGAACTGCCTCAATTCCGACCTGCGCCGCGTGTTCGTGCTCACGCAATACAAGGCGCTCAGCCTGAACCGCCATGTTCGCGACGGCTGGTCGAGTCTTGCCGGGCTCGGCGAATTCTTCGAAGTGATCCCGCCGCAGATGCGCGTTTCGCAGAGCTGGTACCAGGGCACCGCCGACGCCGTCTACCAGAATATCTACTCCATCGGCAGCGAGCGCTCCAGCTACGTGGTGATTCTCTCCGGCGACCATATCTACAAGATGAACTACCAGCGCATGCTGCAGCAGCATGTGGATTCAGGCGCCGACGTGACCGTGGCCACCCTCGAAACCGATTTGCAGGCGGCTTCCCGGCAGTTCGGGGTGATCGTCACCGACGAGCACTGGCGCATCACGGCCTTCGAGGAAAAGCCCGAGCATCCCACGCCTTCGCGTTCCAATCCTGCCAAGTGCAACGCCTCGATGGGCGTGTACATTTTCAATACACAGTTGCTGATTCCCATCCTGATCGCCGATGCGGAAGACTCCAGTTCCACGCACGACTTCGGCAAGGATATTCTGCCGCGCATCCTTTCCAAGTACCGCGTCTTCGCTTACAACTTTATCGACGAGAACAAAAAGGAAGCGCTCTACTGGCGCGACGTGGGGACCATTGACGCCTATTTCGAAGCCAACATGGATTTGACCGCGGTGACTCCGGTCTTCAACGTGTACGACAAAAGCTGGCCCTTGCGTACTTTCCAGCAGCACTACCCGCCGGCGAAATTCGTGTTTGCTGATAGCGGGCGCATGGGCGTGGCGCTGGACTCGGTGGTGTCGCCGGGTTCGATCCTGTCCGGGGGGCGCGTCACCAATTGCGTGCTGGGTTACGATGTGCGCATCAACAGCTTTGCCGAAGTGCAGAGTTCCATCATCTACAACCACGTGAACGTTGGACGGCACTGCCGCATCCGCAACGCCATTGTGGACCGCCACGTGAACCTTCCCGAGCACACCGAAATCGGTTTTGACCTGGAAGCCGACCGCAAGCGCTACCACGTGACCCCGAACGGCGTGGTCGTTGTGGTTCGGGACGAATCCATGCTCGAAGAGCCGGAATAGCGCCTCCTGGAAATCCCCTTATTCGCTGGCAGCGTTCAGCGCCGCAATCAGGTACGCGGTTGCAGGAAGCACGAACAGCATGAGCGGCGGCAGGAAGAAATATACGTAGGCGTTCACGCTGCATAGCGCCATGAAAGCAAAGTTGATCCAGCATAGCGTCCGCAAGAACGGGCTGCCCGGCGCCTGCCGAACAGCAAAGATGCTGATGAGCCCGATCATCAGCGTGAAGATGCTGTATTGCAGACTTAAACCGCTCATGATATCCCCCAGGGAGCGAACGAACCCCGCGCCAAAGTCGGTTTTGTAGCTGTAAAGCAAATCGAGCAGCGTGCGCTCCTGCTCATTCGCCGGGAGTTTCTTCTGGAAGTGTCCAAGCAAATGAACCGGGCAAGTGATGATTTGCAGGATTGCGCCGGTGTAGAAAGCGGAGCGAAAGGTCTTCATTGTTTCCTCGCCTGAACAGGGACCCCGTTCTACGCGCACGGGGTTATGAAGCCATGTCGTCAGCGGCTATTTTTCGCCATCCGCGTGGAAAGTTTCCTGGTGTTCTTTCCCTCTCATCGCTTAAACCTTGTTAGAATTCCCGTTCGCTGCCGGGAGGAAACCTATGTCGAGCAAAATCGCAAGCGTGCGGGGACGGCAAATCCTGGATTCGCGCGGAAACCCCACCGTGGAAGCCGAAGTCATCCTCGAAAGCGGGGTAGTGGGCCGCGGAGCCGTGCCCAGCGGCGCCTCGACCGGGGAGCACGAAGCGCTCGAACTGCGCGATGGCGATAAGTCGCGCTACTTGGGCAAAGGCACGATGAAGGCGGTACACAATATCAATGCCGGGATTGCCGCGGCAGTCGCCGGAATGGATGCCACCGACCAGCGCGCGCTCGACCAGCGCATGATTGAAGCCGACGGCACTCCCAATAAGGGCATTCTCGGCGCCAACGCAATCCTGGCCGTCAGCATGGCGGCCGCGCGCGCCGCAGCCGCAGCAAAAGGCAAGCCGCTTTACAAGTACCTTGCTGAATACTCTACCGTGAAGGATGCCAACCTGCTGCCCGTGCCGATGATGAACATCCTGAACGGGGGCGCGCATGCCGATAACAGCGTGGACTTCCAGGAGTTCATGGTGATGCCCGTGGGCGCGCCCAGCTTCAGCGAAGGACTGCGCTGGGGAGTCGAAATTTTTCACGCGCTGAAAAGCGTCCTGAAAAAGCGCGGCTATTCCACCGCCGTGGGTGATGAAGGCGGCTTTGCTCCCAACTGCAAATCGAATGATGAAGCCATCGAAACGGTGATGGAGGCCATCACCGCTGCCGGATATAAGCCCGGTGACCAGGTAGCCATCGCACTGGACCCCGCGGCCAGCGAATTCTACGACAAAGCCGATAAAGCCTACGTCTTCAAGAAATCCGACAAGTCGCGGCGTTCCTCCGAGCAGATGGTGCTGTTCTGGAAAAATTGGGCAAAGAGTTTTCCGATTGTCAGCATCGAAGACGGCATCGCGGAAGACGATTGGCCGGGCTGGGAATTCTTGACCCGCGAACTGGGCGCGAAATTGCAACTGGTGGGCGACGACTTGTTCGTCACCAATGTGGCCCGGCTCGAACTGGGCATCGCCCAGGGCATCGCCAATTCCATCCTCATCAAGCTGAATCAGATCGGCAGCGTGAGCGAAACCATTGCCGCCATCGAAATGGCGCGCAAGGCCGGCTATTCCTCGATCGCCTCGCACCGCAGCGGGGAAACGGAGGACACCTTCATCGCCGATCTGGCCGTGGGCACCTGCGCCGGTCAGATCAAAACCGGCTCCGCCTCGCGCACCGACCGCATCGCCAAGTACAACCAGCTGCTGCGCATCGAAGAAGAACTGGGCGCCGCCGCCCGCTTCCCCGGCCGCAGCGCGCTTTCGGTGAAGTAGCGCCTGCCGGGCAGCTCATTACGCCAAAAGGTGTAAGGCCATTTGGCGTAACAATCTGCCACCCTTGCGAACTGCCCGCGCCTCGCGTATTCTTCTCGCGGCGGTGATCCGCCGCCCAACTCCTTCCGGCCTGCTACCCCTGGGCCTCTCAAGGAGCAAAGGAAGGCCCGACCTTTCCGGATTGCGTTTTGTTTGGTCAGTTGTGCCGTTCGGCGCCGATGCAGGCGCGCGGGGTAGGCGCGTGTGTGTCGGATGAACCGAAAGGAGTTTGGCCGTGACCAAACAACGCGAATTCAAACTGCTCGTCCGCGAGCGTATGGCGAAGACCGGTGAAAGCTACACCGCCGCCCGCGCGCAAATCCTCAAAAGACAGAATGAAGCCCCCCCGCAACCGCCGCGCTATCCGGGCGTGCTGCCTGGCTACGACCGTTTTGGCGGCGTGCAGGCCGATACCGCGGTGATCACCAACGTTCTCCGGCACGCGGGAATCACATCGCCCCTCACCGGTCAGCCCTATACCGAGGCGATGGTCAACGGGCTGTGCGGCGGCCCGGGCTTTCTCTACGCCGTCTTTGAATACAAGGGCTGGCCGCCGATGCTCACCATCACCACGCGCAGCCGCTCGATGCCGGATGC
>CAZCNH010000112.1:0-9645 GCA_964500065.1 uncultured Acidobacteriaceae bacterium | reverse complement strand
GTTGGGGTGAGCGACGGGATTTGAACCCGCGACCCTCGGTTCCACAGACCGATGCTCTACCAGCTGAGCTACGCTCACCACTGAGGGATGCACTCAAGCTTTGCCGGTGGCCGGCCAGCGCTTGAATTGTTGTATTTTAGCACAGGCACTGGCGGCGAATCACGGAATCCCTGAACGCGGTGCCCGGTTCGAATGCCACCACCATCTTGAATGCCGGTGTGACCGATCGAAAGCAAGCGCACGAGGATGGGTTGGGATGCATCTCATAATAGTGTCCACGCAGGAAGTGTCGCAAGCAGTACGCATCTTCGGAAGTGGCTGTGGATACGGCTGGAACCTCATCACTGCGGCCGTGTGGCTTTACGTCTCATCAAGAGCAATCCAGGATCCCACGGAAAACTTTGGGATGGGTTTGGTGCAAGCAACGGGGCGCAGCGCACTTTGGTTTACCGCGCCAGCGGCGTTGGTCGCGGTGATGGGATGCCTTTTGATGTGGCGCAAGCGTCCGCGGGGTACCGCGCTCCTGCTCGGCTACGGGCTGTTCTGGTGCGCCGCGCTCGCCGGTGGAGCAGTTCGCGACTTGGTTCAGCATTGTTGTGGCCGCGGTGAATACCAGTCGCCGGAATTGGCCACCCTGGTGATTGTCCAGATAGTGCTGGCTGGACTATTCCTGCTGGCGGGAATCTGGGCCTGGCGCCGGCGAGCAGTCTCTGCCTAGCCACTCCGCACGATTCACATCCCAACGACGAAATGGCGCGCGGGAACACGTTGCGCTCGCGAAAGAGCAGTAGCGGCCAACGCGCGTTCATGTTTTAATCATGCAACGTGGATCAGCATTACAGCCGGACCGAAGTCTCGCGAATTCTCGGCATCCAGGTGGGCCGCCTTCGATACTGGGAGCGGTTGCGGCTGGTGCAGCCGGAAACGCGCCGCGGCGGTTTTTTCTACAATTTCCGCGATCTGGTCGCGCTGAAGACCATCGCCCAACTGACCGAAAACCGCGTTCCGGCGCGCCGGTTGCGCCGGGCGCTTTCCGCGTTGCACCAGCAACTGGACGGCGTCCGCGCCCCGCTCACCGAGTTGCGGGTGATGAGCAACGGCCGCGAACTGGCAGTCTTTGCGCCCCGGGCGGCAGTCGCGCACGAGCCCCTGACCGGTCAATTCGTTCTGAATTTCGACACGCAAGCGCTGGCGGGAAAAGTTCACGCGCTTTCCGCGCGTACCGCGGAGGAGTGGTTTGAAATTGGCTTGGCGTCCGATTCGAACCCGGATACCTGGCCACAAGCTGCCGAAGCCTACACGCGGGCCCTAGAGCTTGCGCCCGACTGGCTGGAGGCGCGCATCAATCTTGGCGCGACCCTGTACCAACTGGGCCGCATGGAGGAAGCGGAAGCGCACTTCCGCGCCGCGCTGGAACATGACGCGCAAAACGCTACGTTGCACTTCAACCTGGGATGCGTGTTCGACGAGCAAGGGCGCTTCGAGGAAGCGGTGACGCACCTGAAGCGGGCCGTAGAGTTGACCCCCGCCTACGCCGACGCTCATTTTAATCTCGCACTGGCCTACGAAAAGCTGCGCAACAAGCGCGCGGCGCGGCCACATTGGGCTCATTATTTGCGGCTGGAGCCGCGTGGCGCGTGGGCGGATTACGCGCGCGCCCGGCTGGCTGAGATACCGCACCGCTCGCCGCGTTCCAGCGCTCCTTCCGCGTGAGGTTGTTCCCCGCGTTCGTTGTCCCTTTCAGGCACACTTGCGGAACAGGCGCGTTTCCTCTTGCGCCGTAGCTTGTTAGACTGCTTTCGCAATGCAGCCGCATGCCGCAGAACTTCGCCACCTGGAACGCCAGATCATTCTGGCGCGGCCGATCTTTATCGTGATGGCGGGACTGGATCTGGTGATTCTGGATCCCGGGCCTACACAGTTGCCGATTATTTCGATCCTGGCTGCCTACGCGCTGCTGGCGCTTGGCCTGGTGCTGCGGGAGTTGTTCGCGCCTCGCGGTCATGCCGCATTGCCGATTGTGGTGGACGTGATTTTTCTTGCGGCGTTTCTGGTGATCACTCCTTCGCTGGCGGCATTTTGGTTTTTGTTCCTTTTTGTGGCATTTGCCGCGGGCATGCGTGGCGGAATCCGGCGGGCCATTCCGCTGACCGGAGTTATCACCCTGGCTCTGCTGCTCAAGACCGCCCTGAGCGAGCCATTCCAATGGCGCGAAATGTTCTTCTGGGTGACGTTTTCGGCGGGAACGTTCGCGGCCGGCGCGGGGATTGCTTTTCTTGGAGCTCGGCAGCGGCGTCAAGCCGCCGAGCAGGAATTCCTGACGCGCATGGCTTCCGAGTTGCGCGTGGACCTGGGGCTGGCGGAGTCTGTGCGGCAGCTCCTGGTGGAATTGGCCGTGGGATTTGATTGCGAGCAGGCTCTGCTGGCATTCGAGGACCGCGAGCTCGGCCGGATTTTTCTGTGGCGCGTGAAAGAAGGCGACGCCGGCAAACTCGTTCCAGAGAATCTTCCGGCCAGCCGTGCCGAATCATTCTTCCTGGATCAGCCGGATGCTTCGCTCTGCTGGAAATCGCTGGAGGGAGAAGGGAGGGGGTTTGCCTGGGACCGGCAAACCGGCGACCGTCTCCCGGAAATACCACGACTGCCCGGTCCCACGCGGGCAGAGCTTGGCGCACGCTCGCTGCTCTCCGTGGTGCTCGAATTTTCCGGCCGTCCCGACGGGCGGTTGATTCTGATTAACGGCCGGGAGAAATTCGGCCTGGACGACCTGCGCTGGCTGGAGCGCATCGCCCGGCATATGGGGCCGCTGCTGGAGAATATTTTTCGCCTACGCTACCTGCGCGCGCGCACTATGGAATCGGAACGCGGCCGCATCTCCCACGACCTGCACGACGGCATCCTGCAAACTCTGCTCGGATTGAACCTGCAACTTGAGGTTCTGCGCCGGCGCTTGGCCGGATCCGGACCGGACACGGCAACCGAGCTGGCCCGCATCCAGCAGGCCCTGCGGAGCGAAAGCCAGGAATTGCGCCGCATGGTCAATGACATGCGCCCGGCGCGCGTGGGCAGCGCCGAGCTGCATGAAGTGATGCGCAGCTTCGGCCAGCGTTTCCGCGAGGAGTCGGCGATTGCCCTCGAATTGCTGATTGACGCCGTCGGTGCGGAGGCCTCTGATCGCATCTGCCGCGAACTTTTCCAGATTTACCGGGAAGCACTGCACAACGTAAAAAAGCACGCAGGGGCGACGCACGTTGTGGTAAAACTATGGCAGGACGAAGCGAAAGTTTGCCTCATGGTGGACGACAACGGCAAAGGCTTCAGCTTTGCCGGGCGCTTCACCAGTGACGAACTGGACCGGCTTCGCCTGGGACCCATTTCCATCAAAGAACGCACCCGCAGCATGGGTGGTGTGTTGACGGTGGAGTCTAATCCGGGGCACGGTGCGCGTCTGATCGTGGAAGTGCCGCTCAGCTAGCTGGGCGCCCGCTTGTGGCGCCGCATTTGGACGGGTGAGAGTTGCACGGCGGGCGCGGCAAGTCCGCGTCCCTGCGAAGGAACATGGCGAAATCGAACAAGAACGCTATTCGCATTCTGCTGGCCGATGATCATCCGATCTTCCGCGATGGCGTGCGCAAGCTGCTGGAGTCCGATGATTCGGTGACCATCGTGGGCGAAGCCTCGAACGGCGTCGAATGCATTCAGATGCTCGGCAAACTCAAGCCCGATATTCTGTTGCTGGACCTGCGCATGCCGGAAAAAGACGGCCTGACCGTACTCGAAGAAGTGAACTTCGATACGCTTTCCACCCGCGTGATCGTGCTGACCGCCACTGAAGACGATAACGACGTGGTGCGCGCCGTGCGACTGGGCGCGCGCGGCGTGGTGCTGAAGCAATCGGCTACCGATCTGCTCCTGAAGAGCATTGAAAAAGTGAACGCCGGAGAAATCTGGCTGGATAAGCGCATGACGCAGGAAGTGATGCGCGCGTTCACCAAGTCCTCCGAGTCCGGCCCGCGCCGCGAAAAGCCGCTGCTTAGCGACCGCGAACGAGAAATCGTCGCATTGGTTGCGCAAGGCTTCCGCAACCGCGAAATCGGGGAGAAACTCTTTATCAGCGAGCAAACGGTGAAGAACCATCTGCACAACATCTTCGATAAGCTGGGCGTCTCCGACCGGCTCGAACTCGCCCTCTACGCCCTGCACCACCGCATCATTGACCAGAAGTAGTTCTTCAAGCGGGCTTGTGGTTTGCGCCACACGCGCGTTGTGAACCCTCTCAGCACAGGTCACCAGCAAACCTTGTCCTTCTGAGGCCCGGTTTTGGCCGAAGAATCTCGATTACAAGCGCTTGGCGACATTGGGCATCGAGATTCTTCGTCCGGCTTCGGCGAACTCAGAAGGACGGCAAGGGGTCTTCTTCAGCGGTCGGTCATGGCTCTTACTGCGGGCGCGTTGGCGGAGCGGGTTTTTCTCCTGGAATATAGTCACGGGCCCGATCATAGATCTTAACCTGTTCCGCAGTGAGCAGGGTGCGCTGTTTCAAATGCGCGAGCAAGTGGGTGGCACGGAGTTCACCTTGCAGGCTGCCGATTTGCGCCGTCAATTGCTTGACGCGGGCTTCGTCCGCATTCTGGGAACTGAAGAGCTGCAAAAGCTCGTCTTCCCGGTCAACGATCTGATTGCCGAGCGCCTTGGCCTTTTTTTGCACCGCATCGAATAGCGTCTGCGTGCTGGAAATTTGCTCCGGCGATAGTTTCAGGCGTTCCACATTCTGGAGCACGTGGCGCGGGCCGGGGTAGTGATTCATCTCGGCCGGCTTGGCAAATCCCATGCCTTCCCCGTTGAGATACTGGCTGCGTTGGGCATCCGTTAGTCCGGCCGACGTTCCCGCATAAGGGTTCTTTTGAGGCGTCTGCTGGGCCGCGTGCTCACCATGCTCACCGTGTTGGGCGTGCTGGGTGATCCTGGTTTCGCGATGGCTATCGGCACCCTGGGTTTGCGCTACGGATACAAAGACCCAAAGCGCTGTCGCACTCACAAAAGCGAACGTTTTCATCTCTTCTTCTCCTCGGTTTGAATTCGCCTTCTCGTCGAAGAGATGGCGGAGCGAGATGCCTCCGGCGTTTGCGCGCCGCAATCAAGTCGCGACTGCGCGAAACGAATCGCCTCTCGCTCAACAGGACTGTAGGCCCGGGAACATGTTCCGGAGTCAAGAGAAAACGTTCCCCCAGTCGGCGCCGCGATCGAGCAGGCCGGGGTCGCCGGAGGCGGCCCTTTGGCGCCAAAAGGAGGAAAGCGGCAGTGCGATGCGGCTGGCCGACACATTGGCCCGCGCCACGCGGCTGCAGCGTGGGAGAGGCTATTGTTGCAGCGCGCTCCCACGCCCCAGTGACCCCCTGCTCTCCTAGTACTCGCGTACCAAATTGTGATGGCGCCGAATGTGACCGTCCTCCCATTGTTGCCCCCGTGACCGGCCGCTATTCTGGCGGTGTTACAGGAGGCAACACCGTTGGCCCCGAGAGACCGCCGCACAGCGCGGCGCTTCAAAATGCGGCTCCCGCTGACCCTCAATTGGAGCAATCCACTGGGGCGCGGTGAACTAACCGGCGAAACCACGGAAGTCAGCTCGAAGGGTATCCATTTTTACACGCAACAGCAGGTGAAGTTAGGCACGTCGGTTGAATTCCATATGACGTTGCCGCACGAGATTACTCATGCCGGCCCGGTGCGGGTGCGTTGCCTGGGCCGCGTGGTGCGCGCCGAGCCGCGCGACGATCGTGTGTCGGTGGCCGTAGCCATTGACCGCTACGAGTTCATGCGCAGCGAATCGGCTGCGTAACCAGTTTCTTGCCCACACACCTGCGGAGGTGGGTGAGAATAGGCCGGGACCCATTTGGCCCCTCAGCGAACTGTGTCCCGGCCTTCTTCTTGGTTTGCTATAGCCTGCCCAGGCCAATCCCGGGGCGATCTGCCAAGGTCGCCCCTTCTCTGTTTTGCCTTTAAGGTGACGATAGACCCAAAGCCCTCGATTGAAATTCGAAAGAGGCGTGGGCGTGTTCAGCCAGGTAGGCCCATCCGTGGCCGCCGGGATAGAGCTTCATTTCATGGGTGATGCCGCGGGCCTTGAGTGCCTCGGAGAGCGCCTTTGCGCCGCGTTCAAATCCATAGTCATCTTCCGTGCCGCAATCGAAGTAAATCTTCAGCTTGTTCAAGCCGGGCGCGGTGCGCGCCAGGGCCACCGGATTATTGCGCTCCCAGAATTGAGCGTCCACCGGCATGCCGAACACTTCGGCAAAGACCAGCAGCCGCACTTGCAGGCCGCGGGACTGCGCGGGCAGATTCTGCGGCAACTTGTCCAGCAGCGCCGCGCTATGCGCGCTGACGGCGGAAAATATTTCCGGATATTTGAACGCGAGCCGCAGCGCCCCGAACCCGCCCATGGAAACGCCGGCAATTCCTCGATGGGCGCGTCCCGCCTTGACGCGGAATTTCTTCTCGATGGCCGGCAGAAATTCCTTCAGGAAGAAATCTTCGTAGCGCACGCGGCCGCTCTTGGAATTCACGTAGAAGCTGCGGCCGCCATCGGGAATCACAATCAGGTATTCGCCGATGCGCTTCTGTTCCTGCAGATTCTCGACCAGGTTCCAGCCGCCGAAATCAATGAAGGTCTGCTCGTTTTCGCCCAGGCCATGCAGCCAGTAGAGCACCGGATAGGCGCGCGTCGCTTCTTTATCGTAACTGGGAGGCAGGATGGCGCAGAATTTCACCGCGCGGCCCATCACCGCGCTGCGCACCGCGCTGCACTCCGACCGCCCCTGGGCGTTTGCGGGCGAAGCCAGGGTGCTGAGGGCGAACAGAGCAAGCGCCGCTTTGGCGGGCAGGGAACAGGGAAAAGGGAAAAGAGAAAAGAGCTGCAGACAAAACCGGTTCTCCTCTTTTGCCTTTTCCATTCTTGCATTTCCAAGTCTATTCATAGCGCAGAGCCTGCACCGGATCCAGTTTGGCGGCGCGCGCGGCCGGGTACAAGCCGGCGATCAGGCTCACCAGCACGGCGAACGCGATGGCGCTGAGCAGCAGCCACCACGGAGAGACCAGCACGGTTTCCGGCGGCAGCTCCTGCCGCTCCAGATACACGCTGGTGCCGAAGTTGATGGCCTTGCCGATGGTCCAGCCCAGGGCGATGCCCGCCAGCCCGCCAAAAAAACCCAGCGCGCCAGCTTCCGCAAAAAACAATTTCTTGATATCGCGATCGCTGGCGCCGATGGCTTTCATAATGCCGATTTCGCGGCGCCGTTCGAGCACGGCCATCACCAGCGTATTCACGATCCCGATGGACGCGACAGCCAGGGCAATGCTCCCGAAGATTCCCAGGAACAAGTCGAATACCGCGAAGAAGCGCCGGATATTTTTTGCCGCGTCGAGCACCGACCAGGTGGTGAAGCCCATTTTCTTGATGGCATCCTGAATGGGCTGTACCTGCGCTGGTGAAGCAGCGCGCACGATGACGCTGAGGTAGGCCTGCTGGCCCTGTCCCGCATTGAGCGCGTCGCGCAGCGACGAGGCTTGCACCGCGTTCAAGGTTTCGGCCAGACGGATGGGAATAAAGACCCGCCCGCGGGCAAAATTGCGCATCCCGCCGAACGGTTCGCTTTCCACGATGCCCATGATGCGCAGTTTTTTCTGCCGACGCACGATGGAGATGCTCGCCGGCTCCTCGCTGTCCGCGCCGCCGGCTTGTCCGGCGGCCTTGCCCGCTTCCGCCGAAGAGCTTTTCTCTGCTGCCTCCGGCGCGACCGTCAGCTTTTCCGCGTAGCGGATGGTCAGATCCTGCCCCAGGAGGGTTTCCGGCTTGTCGGTCAGTTCCTTGGCAAATTCCAGGAGCAGCACGGTTTCTTCCGCGTCCGGCCCGCTGAAGAACTTGCCTTTCATGTCGTCGAAGGCGTCGTTGTCTTTCGCGGATGGCGGCAGCCCGGCGAGGGTGGCAAAGTAGGATTTGTCGTTGTAGCGCGTTTCGGCTTGGAAGCGCACTTCCGGATAGACCTCCACCACGCCGGGCAGTTTTTCCATTTCCCGGCGCGCCGCTTCATCGAGCACGCGGCCATCCTCGGTGGATGTGGCGCGGCGTTCTTCGCGGCTGAAGCCGCGGAAATCGCGGCGGGAAAATGCCACCACGGTGTCGAATAATCCCGAACGTTGCAGCCGCGCCCCCGCCATTTCCTGCAAACCCACCCCTAATGAAAGCATGGCCACCAGAGACGCGATGCCTACGGCCACGCCGAGCGCCGTCAGCGAGTTGCGCAGGGCCGCTTCGCGCAGGTTGCGCCCGGCCAGTTCCAGCAGGTCCTGGCGCTTCATCGCGCACCTCCGGAGGAACGGCCATCGTCCACCACGCGGCCGTCCGCTAGAGTGACGATGCGGTGAGCGTGCCTTTCGGCCAGGGCACGTTCGTGCGTCACCATCAGCACGGTCATCTTCATGGCCTGGTTGAATTCGCGGATGTAGGTCAGGATTTCTTCGCCGGTCTTGCTATCCAGATTTCCGGTGGGCTCATCGGCAACCAGGATGGAAGGCTGGTTGACCATGGCACGGGCCAGTGAGCCGCGCTGCTGTTCGCCGCCGCTCAATTCACTGGGGCGGTGATGCATGCGCCCGGCAAGCCTGACGCGCTCGAGCGCCTGTTGCGCGCGCGCCTGCCGCTCGGGCTTATCCAACTCCGCAAAACGCATGGGCAATTCCACGTTTTCCACCAGAGTCATCGTTGGTATCAGGTTGAAAGACTGAAACACCATGCCGATGGTGTGGCGGCGGTAGCGCGCCAATTCTTCCGAATTCATTTCCGCGATATTGCGCCCGTTGGTGAAGACCGCGCCGCCGGTGGGCCGGTCCAAGCCGGCGATCAGGTTCATCAGCGTAGATTTGCCTGAACCGGAACTGCCCAGCAGGGCAACGAACTCGCCCGGGTTTACGCTGAGCGTTACCCCATCCACAGCGCGAATCAGGGATTCACCCATGGTGTAGTGCCGTCGCACATCCACGGTGCGCACGGCTGTGCCATTGTCTGTAGCCATAAGCCTCCAATGGTACTACGCATGGCGCGGTCGGCGGGTTGCTACCACCGCAGCGCATGGCGAAGCATCGATGGGGGGAGGGGGCCGGCCGGGCATCGCCTAAGACACGGGTGCGATTGCACTTGCGCGAAATGAAGCATCGATGGCATCCCCGCCGGGCGAACGGCATCGAAGACCCCCCGGGGGTCGGGATGGCATCACCAACGCCATGCAGCCAGAATGAAGTAGGGGGATTGAAGCATCGAAGGCTTCGCTCGCAGGCAAGCGGCTGTGTGTCTGGAGAAAACAGCAGGTTCGAGCCATAAAGACATGGCACCCTCGGGGTAGAGGAGGGTTGGCGGCCGAGGCTAACTTCCGGCTACCATGCAGGTAAAATGTTAGCCAAAAGACACTACGGTGTCAAGCACTATTCCTGCGGGTCTTTAGCGGGCTGAACCATCCTTAGCAGGCTGCGGAAAAAGCACTTCCCCGGCATTCTGAGTCTGCCGAGGCGGACGAAGAACCTCGATGCTCAATATCGCAAAGGACTTGGGATCGAGATTCTTCGGCCGCTTCGCGGTCTCAGAATGACGAAGTG
>CAZCNH010000111.1:0-9761 GCA_964500065.1 uncultured Acidobacteriaceae bacterium | reverse complement strand
CAGCCCGCATACGCATCCGCGCCGGTTGTCGCGGGCAACCCCGGCAAGGGCAGACGGGAGCCTGCCCTGTCAAACACGGAAGAACGTGCGTCAGTTGGCCAAGCAACGCACCCCGGAGCAAGCATGTTCGCTCCGGTCGAAGCACGACTCGATTCGCCCTCCGAGGCGATCTGAAGGTACAGGACGGGATAGCAAGGCCGGCCCGGCGGCCGCGTGGCGTGGAACATTGGCCACAGGCGTGTCGTTTCCGCCCTGTGAAGCATCGGGCCGCGCGCGCTAAGTCGTTTTTTTGGAGCGCGCGGGAGTGGCGCAGGTTGTGCACTGTGTGTTACCCGAAGCGCACATCCGCTTGCGATTTGGGCCGCGGCGGAGCCGGTGAATAGAATAATGATTCGGGAAATTGGCCCAGCGAAAGATGGGAATTCATGGCGAACCTTGCAGCGAAACGCGGTCCGGTGTGGGCGGAAATTGACTTAGGCGCCATTGCGCACAATCTGCGCGCCATCCGGAAACATACCGGCGGGCGGCCGAAAATTCTGGCGGTGGTGAAGGCCGATGCCTATGGCCACGGCGCACAACCGGTGGCGAAAGCGCTGGCTCGCGCGGGCGCGGATTATTTTGGCGTCACCTGCACGCAGGAAGGCGCGGAGTTGCGAGCCGCGGGAATCCGCAAGCCGGTACTGGTGCTCACCGGATTCTGGCCCGGTGAAGAAAAGCGGCAATTGGAATGCGGGCTTACGCCGGTGATCACCGATGTCGCGCACTTGAAGCTGCTTGACCAGGCTGCGGGCAAGTGGCTGCGAGCCAGGCACCGGGTGGGGAAAAACGGCCGGGCGCTTCCGGCAGGAGCCAGGGGAAAAAGCGGAACGCCCGGGGTTCGATTTCATTTGAAAATTGATACCGGGATGAACCGGCTGGGAATCCCTGCGGGGGATGTGGGCCGCTTCATCGCCGCGTTCGCGGATTGCCGGTACCTGCGGCTGGAAGGCGTGTTCACGCATTTTGCCGCGGCGGAAGATTTTACTTCGCCGCAGACCGACGAGCAGAAGCGCGTGTTCGAGGCCTGCCTGGCGCAACTTCGCGCGGCGGGCGTGGCGCCGGGCGTGGTCCACATGGCCAACTCAGCGGCGATTGCCGCGCGCCCGGAAACCTGGCGCGACATGGTGCGGCCCGGCGCGCTGCTCTATGGCTACCACCAGTTCTACGAGCCACCGGAGCGCCGCGCAGAAATGCAGGCAGCACTTGGCTTGCGTCCGGCGCTGGCGCTGCGCTCGCGGGTGGTGTCGCTGAAAGAAGTGCCCGCAGGGGTGCCGGTGGGTTACAACAGCCGGTTTGTCACCTCGCGCCCTTCGCGGATTGCGGTGATGGCCGCCGGCTACGCCGAAGGGGTGGTGCGGATCCTGACCAATCGCGGACGCGTGGTGGTGAAAGGGAAGTGCGCTCCCCTGGTGGGAACCATTTCAATGGACCTGGCCATGGTGGATGTGACCGGAAACCCCGGCGTCGCCGTGGGCGACGTCGTGACTATCCTGGGGGCTGACCCTGCCGCGCCGAAGACCTGTGCCCTCCACGCGGACGATGTGGCTCGTGAGCTGGGCACGGTCACTTCCGACCTGCTCTGCGCTGTGGGAAGGAGGGTGCCCCGGGTATTTGCCTAGTTGCCCCGCGCCGGTGGTATACTCATACGGTCGGTACCGCCCCTTCATTCATTTGCCCAAACTTTGATCCGGGCGGCGTGTTTCATAAATAAGGACGACTCATAAGCTTCATCAGTTCATAAACTTCGAGGGTAATATGCCTCCTATCCGCAATCGCGGTTCCCAGGTGGATTCGCCTCCCCATGCAAAGCGGAATCCTGCCCATGGCAAAGGTCTGGGTACTTGGTATGACCTGCTTCTGGTGCGCGGCATCTTTGCTGCCGTTTGCGTCGCCGCCTCGTGGCACTTCCGGCCCTTCGGGCTGGAGGCCGGTTGGGCTGCGCTGGCTGGGCTGATTCTGTTCCTTGCAGTGATCCTGTTTGAAATGCGGCTGGAACGGGCCAGCCTGAAACGGCTGATCGGGGCGGCCATCGGCAGCGTGATGGGAATCCTGGGCGCGTATCTGACCAGCCTGGTGCTGGCGCAGACGTCGCTGCCCCCGGAAACGCGGTCGTTCCTGGGCGTGGCGATTCTGCTGGTGATGGCCTATATCGGGCTCATCCTAGGCGCGCGCAAAGGAGACATGCTGAACTTGCAGGCGCTGGGCGGCCTGTTCGGCAGCGAACGCGGCGCCCATAAACTGCGCAAGGTGCTCGATACCAGCGTCATCATTGACGGGCGCATCGCCGACGTATGCGAAGCTCATTTCCTCGACGGCACCCTGGTGATCCCGCAATTCGTTCTGCGCGAGTTGCAACTGGTGGCCGATTCCGCCGACGGCTTGAAGCGCCAGCGCGGCCGCCGCGGCCTGGAGGTGCTGCAGCGCATCCAGAAAATGTCCCACCTGGACGTGGAAATCGCCTCTGAGGATTTTGTCGCCATCCACGAGGTGGATTTGAAACTGATCGAAATGGCCAAGCGCCACGACGCGAAAATCGTGACCAACGACTTCAACTTGAACAAAGTGGCCTCGCTGCAGGGCATCGAAGTGCTGAACGTGAATCAACTGGCCAACGCCCTGAAGCCGGTGGTGCTGCCCGGAGAAAGCATGCGCGTATTTATCCTGCGCGAGGGCAAGGAGTACAACCAGGGCGTGGCGTACCTGGACGACGGCACCATGGTGGTCGTGGATGGCGCGCGCAAAATGATCAACAAGACCGTGGATATCTCGGTAACCTCCGTGCATCAGACGCCTGCCGGAAAGATGATCTTCGGGCGCTTCGATGAACGGTCCGGCGAAGCCACGGTCCGCGCCGGCAGCAGCGAGCCGAGCGAACGCAGTCCCCGGCCCTTGCATCCGGAGCCGACGCGCGATTGAGCCGCCGCGGCCTTTCGGCTAAAATCCAAAGCGTATATCGCCGGATGGTTCCCAGGTAATGGACTTCACAACGACCCTGCCCAAGACGGTTTCCGTAGTCATCCCCGTGTACAACGAAGCTGGCACGATTGAAGAAATCCTGTTCCGGGTGCAGGACGTCCGGGTGGCCAGCGAGATTATTGTTGTGGATGACGCTTCAAAGGATGGCACCCGCCCGTGGCTGGAAAGCGTGGTCGCCCGGCAGCAATCCGGCGCGCGCTTCTTCCCGATCAAAAACGGCCGGGAGCTGGACTTGACCACGCTGCGCATCGTTTTCCAGCCGCGGAACGCCGGCAAGAGCGCTGCATTGCGGCGTGGATTCGCCGAAGCCAAGTGCGACGTGATCATCGTGCAGGACGCGGACCTGGAATACGATCCGCGCGACTACCGCAAAATGCTCGAGCCGATCCTCGATGGCCGGGCCGATGTCGTCTACGGCTGCCGTTTCCTGGGCGGCCCGCAGCGCGTCCTGTACTTCTGGCACTACGTGGGCAACAAATTCCTTACTCTGCTCTCCAACATGTTCACCAACCTGAACCTGAACGACATGGAGACCTGCTACAAAGTTTTCCGGCGTGAGGTGCTCAACGGCATGAAGCTGGTCTCCGAGCGGTTCGGCTTCGAGCCCGAATTCACCGCCAGGATCGCCAAGGGCAACTGGCGCATCTACGAAGTTTCGATTTCATATGCCGGCCGGACGTATGCGGAAGGCAAGAAAATTACCTGGAAGGATGGATTCCGCGCGCTGTACCAGATTGTTCGCTTCAACCTCTTTGATTGACCCGCAGGCCTCCCCTTTCCGGCGCCGCTGGGTTACACTGCATGCCCCTTATGAGCAAAGTCACCGCCATATTGCCTGCCGCCGGACTCGGGACGCGCATGGGCGCTGAAATGCCCAAGCAGTTCCTTGAACTGGACGGCATGCCCATCGTGATCTTTACCCTGCGGCGATTGGCCGCATGCCCCTCGATCAGCGAGTTTCTGGTGGCCACCCGGGGGGAGGACGTGCAACCGCTGGCCGAACGGATCGCCAAGGAAGGGCTCGGGAAGCCAGTTCGGGTGGTGCGTGGCGGCGGCACGCGTCAGGAATCGGTACAACATGCGCTGGCCGAAGTTCCCGCTGACTCGGAATTGGTGCTGGTGCACGACGCGGTGCGTCCGCTGGTTACCCCGGAGCAGGTCGAACGCTGCATCAGCGAAGCGCGCGCGCGCGGTGCGGCGATTCTGGGCATCCCCGCGATTGACACCGTCAAGGAAGTGAAGCGCGGCAGCCTGCCGGAAGATATGGCGTTGATCAGCACGACGATCCCTCGCGAACGTATCGTGCTGGCACAGACCCCGCAGGTGTTTCGCACAGCGCTGTTGCGCGAAGCCTTCGCCCGCGCCGCCCAGGACGATGTCCACGCGTCGGATGAAGCAGGACTGGTGGAACGGCTGGGACACGCCGTGCATGTCGTCACCGGCGCAGAAAGCAATTTGAAGATTACCCGCCCGGCGGATATGGATTTGGCGCGCTTTTATCTGGCGCAGGAGCGCGAAAAGGAAATAAAGCGCGGCAGTCAGCCCGTCTCTTTGGAAAGGTAACCCAGTGATGGCACGGTCCGGCATTGCTTACGATCTTCACCGGCTGGAAGCGGGGCGGAAGTTCATTCTTGGCGGGCTGGAGATTCCTTTCGACAAAGGCCCGGCAGGACACAGTGACGGCGACGTGCTGAGCCACGCGATTTGCGACGCGCTACTGGGCGCGGCCGGGCTGGGCGATATCGGCACCCATTTTCCCGACACCGACCCGAAGTGGAAGGGCGCGAGCAGCCTGCTGTTCCTGGAGCACGCGCGCAAGCTGCTGGATGAACGCCGCCTGCGCATCGTGCACCTTGATGCCGTAGTGATTACGGAAAAGCCAAAACTGGTGCCGCACTTCCCGGCCATCCGCGAAATTCTTGCGAAGACGTTGGGCTTGCGCGCCGAGCAAATCAACCTGAAAGCGAAAACCAACGAAGGCGTGGACGCCATCGGTCGCGGCGAAGCCATCGCCACGCACGCCATTGCCACGATCGAAGGGTGAGGCCTGAGTGAAACTGCTGGGCATTCATGCGATTCGGGAAGCGCTGGAAGCCGGCCGCGCCATCGAGCGCATTGTGGTAGCGCGCGGGCGTGGGGGAGAGCGCGTCGAGGAAATCGTGCGGCTGGCACGAAGCAGGAATGTGCCCGTGCGTTTTGAAAACCGCGAGGCGATTTCGCGCCTGGCCGGCAGCGAGCAGCATCAGGGGATCATTGCCCTGGCCGGCGCCAAGCGCGCTGCGACACTGGAAGATTTGCTGGCCGACCCCGCGCCGGACGCGTTGATCATCCTTCTCGATGGCGTCGAAGATCCGCACAACGTGGGTGCCATCCTGCGCTCGGCGCTGGCGGCGGGCGCGGCGGGCGCCGTGCTGCCCGAACGCCGGGCGGCCGGGCTGACGGAAACCGTGGCGCGCGCCTCGGCTGGAGCGCTGGAACATTTGCCGGTGGCCCGAGTCACCAATCTGGCGCGGGCCATGGAAGAGTTGAAGGAAGCAGGCTTCTGGCTCGCGGGGCTCGACGAACGGGCCACGCAGGATTTTACGCAAGTGGATATGACCGGGCGCATGGCCCTGGTGCTGGGCGGGGAAGGCAAAGGCCTGCACGAATTGACGCGGAAGAATTGCGATTACCTGATCTCGATTCCCACGACGGGCCCGGTGCGCTCTCTGAATGTCTCCGTGGCCGCGGGTGTCGTGCTGTTTGAAGCGGTGCGACAGCGACGAGCCAAAGCAGGAGCCGCGCGAAAATCATGAACAGCAGCAAGCAGGAAATCGGCTGGCGGCCCTTCTGGTTTGTGATCCGGGGCTACCAGATCGTGATCGTCGTGTTTGCCTTCGTGATTGGAATTATCCGGCCACCCTCGCGAACCACCGATGCGGTTCTGGCGGTGTCCGTCGGGTTGCTGGTGATGCTGGTGTTCGATATGTTCGTGCGCGGCACGGCCAACGAGCGGGGGATCACGTTTACACGCTACCGCGACGAGCAGTTCGTTCCGTGGCGGGATGTCGAAGAAGTCGCGTGGAACCCCAAAGCGATTCGCATCAAGCTGCGGGACCGGCATTTCCTGCGTCGCTATCTGCAATTTGCCCTGAAGCACGACCTGCGCAAGGGGATTGCCTTTACCTTCGGCGGCAACGTGCAAGAACCGGACTTTGTCGCATGGCTCCGGGCCAGCGGCTGCCTGCCAGAAAAAAGGATCCGGCGGCAAAACCGCTGGGGATGGTAACAGACCCGCCACCGCGAATCCCAAACCGGACTACTTTTCGTATTGGATGAGACTGAAGATATCAATGCCGCGCAGGCGCGCCCGGCCCACCAGGAAAAGCAACTCGACCGCAAAGGCACAGCCCACCACAGTGCCGCCGAGTTTGCGCACCAGTTCCACGGTAGCTGCGGCAGTTCCGCCTGTAGCCAGCAGGTCGTCGCAAATCAGCACGTTCTGCCCTTTATGGATGGCGTCTTCGTGGATTTCCAGCGTGTCCGATCCGTATTCCAGGTCGTAGGTCACCTTCGCCGTCTTCCAGGGAAGTTTCTTCGGTTTGCGCACCGGCACGAAGCCTGCGCCGATCTTGTACGCAATGGCCGGGGCGAAAATGAAGCCGCGCGCTTCCATCCCGACCACCACGTCCACGCGGCTGTTCTTGTAATGGTCGCAGAACTTGTCAATCAGGATGCGGAAGCCGTCCCTGTCCTTTAGCAGGGTGGTCAGGTCGTAGAACAGGATCCCGGTCTTGGGCCAATCGGGCACTTCGCGGATCAATCTCTTCAAGTCATCCATGGGGAAGGTGTTCTCCTTGTTGTTGGTTGCCCACTCGAAAATACGGCGCGCCGATCACCGCTCCGATTCGATATGAAACTCATCCGCGTAACGTTCATCCCACACGGCGGGTTCCTCGGCCACGCTCTCCACCGAGGCGAAACGGGGGCCCTGCCGCAAAGCTGCCTGCAGAGCCGTCAGTTGTTCCGGCGCGCCCAGGGCCAGGACTTCCACCCGGCCATCGCGAAGGTTGCGGACGTAGCCGTTAATTCCAAGTTGCGCTGCGGCACGAGCCGCAAACATGCGATAGCCGACTCCTTGTACCGTTCCCGACACGAAGTAGCGCCGGGCCTGCGAGTTCGCTTCGGGGCGCACGGAACGCTGGATTGTAACAGAAACGCGGGGGAGGAGCTCCGCAGTACAGCGGGCGAGTTCAAAAGCAGGGCAAAGAAACGAAACTTTCTTGCACACAGCAAGTTGGATAACGAGGCGGAGGCAGCCCCGCTCCCGATATAAGTGATTGACAGGAAACATAGTTGCGTGCGACCATGGCTGCCTTTTCTTTGGCCCACATCATGCATGGGCAAGACAGACGAGGTGTCCGACATGTTTGCAAAAAGAGCGGGGATTTTGCTTGGAGTGATATTGCTCAGCGCTGCCACGGGCTGGGCCGACACCCAGGATCCAGCCATCATTATTCGCAGCGGCGTCAGCGGCGGCACCATTCACTTGACGCCGGGCAACCTGACCACGACGATCACGTTTCCTACCGATCCGCGGTGTTTCCAGGTCATGCTGCCGATTCCTGGAACCAGCACATTGGTCCCCTCCATGACGTGCAACGTGGAAAACAACTCTGGCGTTGACCTCTACAGTCTCACGTTCACGATTGTTCCCGCGCAGTTGCCATTGACGCTGAACAACACCAGTGGCTTTGGAACCTGGGTGACCAACGCATCCTTTACCATCGCGACTTTTACGTTCACCACGCCGCTCTCCTCACCCGGCGAGTTGAACATTGACTTCATTGGCTTCGACCCGAATGCTCCTGCCATTGGCTTTGCAGCGACGCCGGTTCCTGAGCCCGCTTCCCTGGGTCTATTCGCTCTGGGACTGGGCGGCGCGTGGATTCGCCGCAAGTTCGCTCCGCCCAAAGGCTGAGCGAAGCGGTCTAAACCGATTTTTCCAAGAGGACGCGCGTAGTGCGCGTCCTTTTACTTTTTGGGAGCGAATTCTGCGGCGAGGGATACATAGCCGGGGAGAGTCCGCAGTTCAGCCATCTCCGGATCACTTTCGACTTCCTTCAGCGGATAGCCTTTTTGCAGAGCTTCGCGCAGTGCAGCCAGAGCTTCCTTCTGCGCCTTGGCAATCGCCTGCACCACGGCTTCCTGATAGGGAATAGTGGGATCGTTCTTTTCAATGGACCGCGCGCGCCGGATGAATTCCAGCCCGCGTCCCGGCTCGCCGTGCTTGGCGTAGTAGGTGGCCAGAAAGCCCAGCGTGCCCGCGTTGCGCGGATTCACCCGAAGTTCCTGCAGCCCAAGGGTAATAGCTTTTTCGTAGGCGGCCTTGGCGCGGTCGGGCTGCCCGGCCCAGCGCAGGGCATCGGCCAGATTTCCCGCAGGGACAGACTGGTTTGGATTCAGTTCCACCGCTTTTTCAAACATGGATACCGATTCGGCGTAGCGCTTCAGATAGAAGAAGGCCGTGCCCAGATTCGAGTAAGTGCCGTAGAACGGCTGTAACTGGATGGCCTTCTGAAAAGCGGGGATACATTCTTCATATTTGCCCTGCATGAAATACATCACGCCGAGATTTTCGTGGCCCGCGGGATTATCCGGCTCGAGCTCGGTCACTTTTTGAAACGCTCCCCCGGCCTTTTCGAAGTCGCCGATCTGCAGGTAGGTGTCGCCCAGCACGTTGTAGTTGAGCCAGTAGTAGGGGTTGATGTCGATTGCCTTCTGATACGCGACCACCGCTTCATCTTTTCGCCCGCTGAGATAGAGTGAATTGCCGAGGCGCCGGTAGCCATCGTCCGAATTGGGCATCAGTTGCAGGGCCTGCCGGATGGCGGCAATCGCCTCATTGCTGCGGCCCTGCGCATTCAGCACGCTGCCCAGTGAAAAATGGGCCTCAGCCAGGTTGGGATCAATGCGGATGGCCTGCTCGGCCGCGCCCTGCGCGCGTTGCGCCAGCATTACATCTTTCTTATCGCGGTACAACTGCAAGTAGCCATCTGCGAGTCCGGCGTAAGCCAGCGCGAAATTGGCGTCCTTCTTCAGCGCGGAATCAAAAAAGCCCACGCTTTCCTCCACTCCCTTGGCGTCCTTGGCCCGGCGCAAGGTGTTCCGGCCCCGAAGATAAAAATCGTACGCCTCCAGGTTTTCGGTGGGATGCGCAGTGCCGCGCAGCAGTTCTTCATTGGAGGGTTTGATTGCCAGCGCAGTGAGCAGTTCGGAGTAAATCTGGTCTTCCAGTCCCAGCGTATCGGAAGGGGTGCCGGTGAATTCCCGCGTCCATTGACGCGACCCGGTCTGCGCGTCTTCCACGCTGACCACTATCCGCAAGCCGTTCTCCGAAGCCTGCAAGCTCCCCCGAACCAGCAGGCTGGCGCCCAGCGAGCGCCCGATTTTCTGAATGGGATCGTTCAGCTTAACCCGCTCGACCGCGCTGCGGGAAGAAACGCGCAACCCGGTCAGTTGAGCAAGACGCCCAGTCAGCCCGTCCACGATACCGCTGGCCACGTAGTTCAGATTTTCACTTTCCTGCGGATGGCTGAAGGGCAGGATGGCCACATATCGCAAGTCGGCACTGGCTGCCCCCGGGCTGCTGGAGGATGAGCCTCCGCGGAAATACCAGTAACCGGCTCCAACAACCAGCACCACCACCAACGCCGCGACGGCCAGCAGCAGCGTGCGGCCCTCCAGGGTGAAGGCCGGCATGCGGA
>CAZCNH010000110.1:0-9785 GCA_964500065.1 uncultured Acidobacteriaceae bacterium | reverse complement strand
CCGGTGGAAAAGCGCGCGGTGGAAGACTCCGCGTACCGCGCCAAGGCCAGCGAGGTGTACCTGGTGGAGCAGGCCATGGCCGCGGCCATCGGCGCGGGCCTGCCCGTCGGCGAGCCTTCCGGCAATATGGTGGTGGATATCGGCGGCGGCACCACGGATATTGCGGTGATCTCCATGAGCGGCATCGTCTATTCGCGTTCGGTTCGCGTCGCCGGCAATGAAATGGACGAAGCGGTAATGCACTACCTGAAGCGCAAATACAATTTGCTGGTCGGGGAGCGCACCGCAGAACAAATCAAGATGGAAATCGGCTCGGCCTACCCGCTGGAAAAGCCGCTGACCATGGAAGTCAAAGGCCGCAACCTGATTGAAGGCGTGCCGCGCACCATTACCATTGACGACAGTGAAATCCGCGAAGCCCTTTCCGAATGCGTTTCGACGATTCTCAACGCCATTCGCGTGGCGCTCGAGCGTACCCCGCCCGAGCTTTCCGCGGACATCAGCGATCGCGGTATCGTGCTGACCGGCGGCGGCGCGTTAATCAAGAATCTCGATAAACGCATCCGCGAGGAAACCGGACTGCCCGTTTCGATTGCCGACGACCCGCTCGCGTCGGTAGTGCTGGGCACCGGGCGCATGCTGGAAGATTTCGCCCTGCTGCGGCAGGTCTGCATTACCTGAGGAGGTCGCCGCACGCGGGAAGCCGCACGATCCGGCCGGTCTGCATCCCTCGATGCGGCCGCCGGGTTTTCAGACGGCGCAGTTCCCCGCCATGCGCGCCGCACCATGCTTGACATCATTCCAAGCCGGATCCGGCCCCTCACGCTGCTGGCCGCTGTACTGGTGGCGCAAATCCTTCTGCTGGCGTTTCAGATCCGTCGCGCGGGCAGCGACGTGCGGTTGATTCGCGTATGGGCCGTGTGGGCAGTCACCCCTTTTCAGCGCGCGGGGACCTATGTGTACGACGGCCTGCGCGGTTCCTGGTCCGGCTACGTGGATCTGCGCAACGCCCGCAAGGAAAACGAGCAACTGCGGGGGGAACTTTCCGCGTTGAAAATCCGCAATAACCAGTTAGAGAGCCAGGCCGCTGAAGCAATGCGGCTCACCGCGCTGCTCGATTTTCGTAATGCGCACCCGGAAGCGGAACTGGTGATCGCGCGCGTGATCGGAGGCAGCGCCGCAGGCGGCGCGCGCACCCTTTACATCAACCGCGGCAGGCAGGACGGCATCCAGAAAAACATGGGGGTGATGACTCCGGATGGCGTGGTCGGCAAAGTTCTCGACGTGTACGGAGATACAGCGCATGTTCTGCTGCTCACCGACAAAGAAAGCGGCGTCGGCGCCATGCTGCGCACCAAGCGCACCCAGGGCGTGGTCCGCGGCACCGGCGACCCGGATCCGGTGCTCGACTACATCATCAATGACGAAGAAGTCGCGATCGGTGAAGCGGTGATCACCTCGGGGCAGGACCGCATCTTCCCGAAAGACCTGCCGCTGGGAACCGTCGCGGAAATCAAGCCGGGGAATCCTTTTAAGCAGATTCGCATTCGCACAGCGGCTCGTCTGGATCGCTTGGAAGAAGTGATTGTGTTGAAGAACAGGCAAGAACTGAATGTAGGGCCGGCCGCCATTCCCGCGACGGCTCCCGCGGCTACGCCGCCCGCCGCAGCCGCACCGCCGGTAACGCGGCCGCCCGTGCAGTAAGCGGCATACACGGCAAAGGTGATTTGTGGTTCTGAGTTCTGAGTTCTGAGTTCTGAGTTCCGTTGGCGCTTCGGGTCCAAATCGAACCGCACGTGGAAGTCCACAAGTTCGGCTGGTGGACGTCCGCGCTCACCGTATTTTTTGCGGTGGTGTTGCAGGCGACGTTGCCGGCTTTTTTCCCCCGCGCGTATTTGCTGGAATTGCCGTTGCTGGTCACGCTGTACTTTGCCCTGAGCCGCCGCAATCCGGCCAGCGGCCTGCTGCTGGGCCTGGCTGTCGGCCTGCTCCAAGACGGCATCAGCAAGAACCCCATCGGGCTCTACGGCATCGCGAAAACGCTGGTGGGCTATGTGGCATCTTCCATCGGCGGGCGGCTGGACGTGGAGCATCCCCTCAGCCGCGCCATCCTGGCCTTCGTTTTCTATCACGGCCACCAGCTGGTCTTTGCCGGAATCAAGCGCATCCTGCTGAACGAACCGGAAAGTTTCTTCACCACGCAGACTTTGCTCGCGTCAGTTGTCAACGCCGTCCTGGCCCTGGCCCTGTTCCCCTTGCTCGACCGCCTGCGCAAAAACTAGCTTGCCTGCTCGGCAGTTTGGCAGCTTTCCACCGCCTGAGTTCCGAGTCTATCCTGCCGATATACAAGGGGCACTTTTACAGAGCATTAACTTGCGCCGGGCTGGAGAGGGTGGTAGGTTGGGTGCGGCAAAATGCAGCCCGAGGGGCGGGCTGTGGATATTGGCTAAAGTCTGGGGCACGAAGCAGATAGCTTGTGGAAATTTTGTGGAACGCCTTCCCCCTGTCCTGGCGTTCCATGGCGAGGCGCGAGCCGCCGAGTTTCGATAGCATTCTGGTTCGATGGGATTTCGTGCACCGGAAAAACCGGTGGTGAGTTTTGGGTCTTTGGTTTGATAGCGACGCGCGGCTGCCGCAAGAGCGGCTGAACAGCATCTATTGGGGAATCCTCGGCCTCACGCTGCTGCTGCTTTCCGGTTTCTGGAAACTGCAAATCATTGATACCGAGCGCTACGCCGCGATGGCGGAGCGCAATCGCATCCGTACCATTCCCATTCTGGCGCCGCGCGGGCGCATTCTGGATCGCGAAGGCCGCGAACTAGTCACCAGTTATCCGTCATTCAGCGTGCGCGTCAGCCGCGAAGATCTGGCCGCGCTGGATGCCAAGCTCCCGGAAATCGCGGCCGGGCTGGACATGACCGTGGAGCAAATCCAGGAGCGTTTGACCGAATTCCGCAGCTTGCCCAAGTTTTATCCCATTCAAATCAAGGCGGAAGCGAGCCCGGCAGACATCGCCTTTATTGAATCGCACCGCGCGGATTTGCCTGAACTGGAATTGCTGATGGTGCATCGCCGCCGCTACCCGGAAAACGGTTTCCTATCGCACGCGGTAGGCTACGTGGGCGAGGTCAGCGAAACACAAATCCTGCAGAGCGATGGGGCCTATCAGGCCGGCGACATCGTCGGCAAAGCCGGGCTCGAACGCCAGTACAACGAAACGTTGATGGGGATTGACGGCTTGCGCCGCGTGGTGGTCAACAGCGTGGGCAAGGAAGTCAGCCGCCTCGAGCAAAAGGAGGCCGTCCCCGGCAAGCCCATCACTCTGACCATTGACCTGGATTTGCAGGTAGTGGCGGAAGAAGCTTTGCGCGGGCAAAAGGGCGCGGTGGTGGCGCTTGATCCGCGCAGCGGCGAAATCCTGGCGTTTGCCAGCCAGCCCTCGCCTGATCCGAACAGATTTGCGGTGAGCATTCCGCGCGAAGAATGGCGCCGTCTGGTGGAGGATCCCGACAAACCCATGCTGAACCGCGTGGTGCAGGCGCAGTTGGCGCCGGGTTCGGTGTTCAAGGTCATTATGGGTACGGCGATGCTCGAAAGCAAAGCGGTGCCCGGCGATTTCTCCACATATTGTTCGGGTTCCGCGCCGTTTTACGGCCGCGTTTTCAAGTGCCATATTTTCAGCAAGGGACACGGCCACGGCGTGGCGGAACTGAACAAAGCCATCGCGCAATCCTGCGACATTTTTTTCTACAACCTGGGAATGCGGCTGGGCATTGACCGCATCTCCGCCTATTCCAAGCAATTCGGCCTGGGCCGCAAGACCGGAATTGACCTGCCGGTGGAAGAGAGCGGCTTGGTGCCCAGCGAAGAATGGAAACAGCGCACGCGCAAAGAAAAATGGTACGCGGGCGAAACGATTTCAGTGGCCATCGGCCAGGGCGCGCTGATTACCACGCCCCTGCAACTGGCCAGGAGCATCGGGGGCATCGCCATGGGCGGCAAGTTTTATCAGCCGCATTTGCTGAAAGGGTTGAAGGACGTGGCGCTGGAAGATGTTCCTTTGAGCGAAGAAACCACCGAGCGCATCACGCATGCGATGTGGAGCGTCGTAAATGAAGGCGGCACGGCCGCCGCTTCACGCCTGCAAGGGATTGATTTCGGCGGCAAGACGGGTACCGCTCAACTGATCAGCTTCGAAGGCTTGAAGAAGGCTGGGAAAGCGCGGCATTTCGCCGATAATGCGTGGTTTGTGGGCTTGGCCCCAGTGCGCAATCCGGAGATCGTGATTGCGGTGCTGGTTGAACACGGCGAGCATGGTTCCAGCGCCGCGGCGCCGATCGCCCGCGATATCGTCAAACGCTACTACGAAAAGAAAGAGCAGAGCGACAAGGGCCAGATTCGCGCGGGGCAGGCTCCGGCAGTGCCCACGGCGGTGGCCGCAACCGTTCCCGGAGGCAATCGGTAGATTCCATGAAAGAGCGCAGCACAGCCCGGGATTTCGATTGGTGGCTGCTCTGCCTTTCCCTGGGCCTGTGCTGTATCGGCCTGGTGGCCATCATTTCCGCCACAAAGGGCAGTGTGGGGGACAACACCCAGATGCGCCAGTTGACATGGATCGGCTTGGGTGTGGCAGCGCTGCTGATAACCTCGCGCATTGATTACCACAAGCTGATGGATGCGGCTCCAGCGCTGTACCTGACGGGCCTGGCAGTGCTAACCCTGGTGCTGGTGTTCGGCAGGACTCGCCACGGCACGCGAGGCTGGCTTCCCATCGGTGGCTTCGAATTGCAGGTGGCTGAACCCGTAAAATTGATTATAATCATTGTGCTGGCCCGGTTCTTCAGCGAAGTACGCACCGACCGCCTGACACTTGCGGACTTGGCCAAGGCCGCCGCGTTGACGGCATTGCCAGTGGCGCTGGTGATTAAGCAGCCGGATTTTGGCACTGCGATGATGATGGTGCCCGCGCTGGTGATGGGCGCGTTTCTGGCCGGGATTCACTGGAAGCATGCCGTGGCCGGCATGGTGATCGGGCTGATGCTGCTGCCGGTGGGCTGGTATTTTCTGAAGCCGTACCAGAAGCAGCGCATTGAAACCTTCTTGAACCCTGAGGAGAATCCCCAGGGTTCCGGGTATCAGACTTTGCAGGCCAGAATCGCCGTGGGTTCGGGCGGTTTGACGGGCAAGGGCTTTGGAAACGGGACGCAGAATCAACTGGGGTTCGTGCCCGTTCCCACTTCGGATTTTGTTTTTTCGACGCTGGCGGAAGAATGGGGGTTTGCCGGCGTGTTGTTGGCAATGGGAATGTATCTGGCTTTGCTGCTGCGCCTGGTTCAAAACGCCAAGAAAGCGGTGGACCGCTCCGGGATGTTTCTGGTGATGGGGGTGGCGGCGATTTTGGGGGTACACATTTTCTGGAACGTGGCGATGGTGATCGGTTATGCGCCGGTCACCGGGATTCCGTTGCCGCTGATGAGCTACGGCGGGTCAGCCACGCTGTTTGTTTTCATGGCCCTGGGTCTGGTGATGAATGTGCGGATGAACCGCTTCGTCAATTGACCCGGCGCCGCGCAGGCCATCGGCCTGCGGCTGTACGAAAAGATCAAGAGGTTGCCACCGCGTGAACGAGTCCAAGCAAAACCAGTGGACGAAACTGGCCGGCCCGCGGGCCGGATTGCGCACAGGCTTGCCCTGCGCGGCTCAACAGCGGTGGACCCAGGGGAGTTTTCATGCCGAAGGAATTGGTTATTTCCGCGGCGCCGCACGAAACGCGCGTCGCGATTGTGGAAGATGGACAGCTTTGTGAGATTTATGTAGAACGCGAGAAGGAATTCGCCCTCGTCGGTAGTATCTACAAAGGCCGTGTCACCCGCGTGCTGCCTGGCATGCAGTCGGCCTTCGTGGATATCGGCCTCGATACCGACGCCTTCCTCTATGTCAGCGACTTTATCGAAGACCTGGAAGAGTACGACCAGGTTTCGACCGTCGAGACCAAAGTCCAAAAAATGGAACAGCAGGGCGGCGCCGTATTTGCCGCAGCAAGCGAAGGCACGCCCGCGCCGGCGGAAGCCGCGATAGAGGATGTTGAATTGACTGCAACGGAGGCTGCGCCGGAAGCGGCGCCTTCGGATTCCGACGATGTCCCCGAACTGCAGGATCCCGCGCAGCCAACCGAAACCCAGGTGGAAGCGCCCCCGCGCAGTGAAGATTTGCCCGGCGAAACACGTTCGATGCGTCCGGCGGGTTCTCCGCCTCCTGCCGAATTTAGCAGTCCGCGCCGCGGCCGTGACGATTTTCGCGGGCGGGGCCGTTTTGGACGCGGCGGCGGTGACCGTGACCGTCGCGGCGGGCGCGGTGGGCGAGACCGCTTTGGACGCGGAGGGCGCGACAGCCGCGGCCCGCGTGAAGGAGGGCGCGATTTCCGCGGCGGACGCGGGCGCGACTTCCCTTCTGCCAAATATGCTTCGCCGCACCGTCCCTACGAAGCTCCCGCCGAGCAACCCGGCGGTTCGGATGCGGGCGAGAATTTCGAGCCCATCATTCTGCCGGGCGAATCGCTTTCCAAGTACAGGAACCGCGAGGCGACCGCCCAAGCGCGTCCAGCGGAAGAAAATCTGCAAATCGGCCGCGACCCCGCTGCAGCTTTTGACGAGTTGCACGCGGAAGCGCAGCGCGCAGAAAGTCTGGTGACCGAATCGGGTGCGGCAGTGGCCATGGCCCCTGAACCGGTTGCGCAGCAACTGCCGGCCCACTCGGAACAGGAAACGCCCCTTTCGCGAACCCAGAACTTCGAGCCGGAACCAGCCGCGGAAACCGAATCCTTCCGCGCTGCACCGCCGGAGGCCGCGGGGCCAACTCCCGGGAACGGTGTGTCTGGAGAACCCGACCTGACCGAAGAACAGCGTCTGAATCTGGCCGAACAAATGGCCGATGTCGAACACGAAGCGGCCCAAGCTGCGATGTCCGGCGAAGCTTCCGGGATGGAGGAAGAATCCGACGAGTCTCCGGAAGAAGATGAGGGGAATGACGAAGGCGCGGCCTCCGATTCCGAGGAGGGTGAGGAAGAAGTCGCAGCCCCGTACGAATCCGACGAGCAGGACGCGGAAATTCGTGAAGGAATCCTGGCCGCCGCCGATGATTCGGCTGAAAGCGCCCCGCAGGAAGAACGCCAGCCCCGCGAAGCGCGCATTCAATCCAACCCGCGCCAGCGTTTTCAGCGACCCATGCGCCGTGGCGGACGCCGCCAGGGTCATGGACGCGACCGGGACCGTGGCCGCGGCGGGCGCCCACAGCATCAGCACCGCTCGCATGCGCCCAAGCGCACCCAACTCATTTCCGAAATGCTGAAGGCCGGGCAGGAAATCATCGTGCAGATCGCGAAAGAGCCGCTCGGCAAGAAGGGCGCGCGCATCACCAGCCACGTGGCACTCCCGGGCCGGTATCTGGTTTATATGCCCACGGTGAATCACGTCGGCGTATCGCGCAAGATCAACTCCGGCGAAAAGCGGGCGCGCCTGCGCCACCTGGTGCATGAAGCCAAGACCAAGTATCCCGGCGGCTTCATTGTCCGCACCGCCGCGGAGGGCGCCAGCGAGGAAGAAATCCAGGCCGACATTGACTTTCTGGGCCGCACCTGGCTGGAGATGCTCGGCAAAGGCGAAGGACGCAAGGCTCCCGCGCTGTTGCACCGCGACCTGAACCTGGTCGAGCGCATTCTGCGCGATCACCTGAGCAGCGACTACACCTCCATCTGGATTGACAGCGAAGAGGAGTACACCAAGGTCCTCGATTTTGTGGGGCGCTTCCAGCCCGCGCTGGTCAATCGCGTGAAGCTCTACACCAAGGACACGCCGATCTTCGAAGAGCTGGGCATCCAGCAGGAAATTGACAAGTCCCTGCGCCCCAAGGTGTGGCTGAAGAGCGGTGGCTACATCGTCATCAATCACACCGAAGCGCTGGTGGCGATTGACGTCAACACCGGCAAGTTCGTCGGCAAAGGGTCCAATCGCCTGGAAGACACCATCGTCCGCACCAACATTGAAGCGGTCAAAGAGGTGGTGCGGCAGATCCGCCTGCGTGACTTGGGCGGCATCATCGTGGTGGACTTCATTGACATGGAAGAGCGCCGCAACCGCGATAAAGTCATGCACGCGTTGGATGACGCCTTGCGCAGCGATCGCGCCCCATCCAAGGTGCTTCCTTTCAACGAGTTCGGCTTGGTGGCCATTACCCGAAAGCGCACCAAGCAGGCTCTCGAGCGCGTGCTTTGCCAGCCGTGCCCTTATTGCACCGGCTCCGGCATGGTCAAGAGCGTGCCCACCATTTGCTACGAGATCCAGGCCGAAGCTCGCAAGATGGCCCTGGAAATGGACGGAGCCAGCGTCACCTTGCGCGTCAATCCGGAAATCGCCAAGGCGCTGAAAACCCGCGAATCCGCGCTGATCGAAGAACTCGAAAACTGGACGCGCAAGAGCGTCATCATCCAGGGCGACCCCACCCTGCACTTCGAGCAGTACGATATTCACTAGCGCTTGGCAGGTCAGTTCAGGACCCAGCGCCCGGGAGCGGAATTGCCCGGGCGCTTTTTTTCGATTTTGCTTGAATCGCTGTTCCTCCGCTGCTAGGCTGAGGCCAAGAAGTCGATCGTCGGCCCGGTTGGGAGAAAGCCTATGGCCGCAGCGCAGGAAGTCCTGGTAATTTCCAGCCGCGCGCAATGCTGCAAGCCGCTGGTCCTGGCCTTGGACCAGATGGGCTTGAAGGTCAGCCTGGCCTTCACCGTGGAAGAAGCGAGTCTCGCCCTTTCCCATCAGATTCCCGTAGCCTGTTGCCACGCCGATCTTTTTCCCGAAGTGTTGCAGGTGATCCACGAGCGCGGGCTGGATACACGCCTGCTTCTGATTTCTGCCACGGGAGACTGCAACAGCTACCTGGAGGCCATGGAACACGGGGCGTTCGATTGCCTCAGTGTTCCGATTGACGCCCACGAAACGCAGCGGATTGTGCAGAATGCCCTGCAATCGGATGCCGCGCCGCACAGGTCTTGTGCCGTCGGCGCCTGACCTCCCACCCCCCGGTCGCTTTTTGCGCGCACAGGTATTGTTCAAACGCCTGGGTGCTCTTAGGCTAACTTACCAGTGAATAACGATACGGCACCACGTGCTCTCCCAAAGCTGTGTTTGCAGCCGGCATCTCCGAGCCAGACGAAAGGACGACCCCAAAACATGTCGTGGTGAAGCGCAGCTCGAAGGTGGAGTTCCTTGCCGCCCGCACCACCAACATCATGACCGGGGACGGAAAGTGGAACGAAAAGTTTGAAGAGTTCCCGTGGCTCAAGGTGCGGATTGACGGCAAGGTTGGTTGGGTACGCTCCGCTGAAGACTTCGAGGCACTGGGCCTGCGGCAGGCGGGCTAGCGATCAGGCCTTTTCCTTTGTCTCGCCCGGGTACGCTTATCCGGCAGGCGGCGCGCTCAGGGCAACGTAAGCCTTCCGCACCAGAATCCAGAAAAGGAAGTACAGCAAAACAGCGATCCCCGCTGCCGGAAGTCTTTGCAGGTTTGAAAAGTGCAGGCCGAACGCTCGCTCGGGCAGATTCAGTGCTAAGACGCCCGCTCCGGCAGCGATCACACCCAGCAGGTACCCCTACTTCTGTGGCGGGGAGGTTCAGCGATTTCTGCGGAACACGCAGTCAGGAAGCGGATCGGCTCGCCGGGTCAGGAGTCGTTCGAAAAGCGCTGCTCTTTGAACGGATCCCCGTACATGTGGTAGCCGCCGCGTTCCCAGAAGC
>CAZCNH010000109.1:5650-10510 GCA_964500065.1 uncultured Acidobacteriaceae bacterium | reverse complement strand
GTGCGCGCCTTTCTCGCGCAGGAGCTCGTCTTCCACGGCGCGCATGAAGTCGTCGGTGACGCGCACTGAGTGATTGGCGTTCTGGTAGAAAATAGAAGAGTACGCTTCGCCGTCAATGGCCGGATCGTAGCCGGCTTCGATCAGCGTGTGCGCTTTTTTTTCTTCGCGCATCTTGCAATCAATGAATTCGACCACGTCGGGGTGATCCACGTTGAGGATCACCATCTTGGCGGCGCGGCGGGTCTTGCCGCCGCTCTTGATGACCCCCGCAAAAGCGTCGAAGCCGCGCATGAAGCTGAGCGGGCCACTGGCGGTGCCGCCGCCGGAAAGGGTTTCATGCGCGCCGCGCAGGGAAGAAAAGTTGGTGCCGGTGCCGCTGCCCCACTTGAAAAGCATGCCCTCGGTCTTGGCCAGGTCCATGATGCTGCTCATGTCGTCGCGCACGGAGTTGATGAAGCACGCCGAGCACTGCGGCTTGGGTTGCACGCCGACGTTGAACCACACCGGGGAATTGAAGGCCATCTTCTGTTCAATCAGCAGGTGAGTCAGTTCGTCGTGGAATGCATCGCGGGATTCCTTGCCGTCGAAGTAGCCGCCCTTTTCGCCCCAGGCGACGATGGTGTCGGCCACGCGGCCGATGAGCTGGCGCAGGGAATTTTCGCGTTCCTGGGTATTGAGTTTTCCGTGGAAGTATTTCGAAGCCACAATGTTGGTGGCGGTCTGCGACCAGGACTTGGGAACCTCGACATCTTCCTGCTTGAAAATCGTCACGCCTTTTTCATTGCCGATCAGCGCGGTACGCTTTTCCCATTCGAGCCTGTCGAAGGGGCGCGCGCTGCCATCGGTGAAGTAGCGGGTAAAGCGGAGGCCGGTTTGCGTCTGCGTGGTGACCATTGTCGTTGGGTTCAAAACCATCCTGGTTTCCGCCATGTTGTTTCCCTCAGGCGGGTTCCCATGCGCTTCCCGGGGTGGGGAAAGGGAACCCCTATTTTACTCCCCTTCAGACTTCGGTGCATGCGGCCTGCGACGGCAGAATCAGAAAAATGACCCGAGTTGGGAAAAGACTCCCTAAGCGCAATTTCCACAAGGGCTTGCCGTACCCAGCGGAAGGGCTCGCCGGGAACCGCATAGTTTTTCTGGTTGACTTCGGGTGTCGGAGCATTCCCTCGCCGCCTCCAGGTGAGCAGCGGCGATTTCACGTTCCCCCGAATGAGTCCGCAGTATACGGCGGGTCGAAATTTTGTCAAGCCCAAACTAACAAAATGTTGTGAGACTCGTATCGAAAGAGTCTATTAGTAGGGGTCACGTTGCAACGCAGGTTGCCCGCCGCGGGAGACTTGCAGTAACACTGTCTGGGAGCATCGACGATAGTTTAAGTCAATTCAAGCTATCCAGGCGGTTCCATTCCTTTGTGGAAGAAAGCCAGTGGTCTACACTGAAGGGCATGCGACAGAGAATTTTTCGCGCCATGCTGGGCGTCTTTTTGCTGGCAGCAAGCGCTGCCCTCCTGCCGATAGAGGGGCAAAGCACGGCGCCGACCACGCGGGAGGCCGCGCAGCCCGCGGAGAAAATCAAGAACGAGGCGCTGCCGAATCTGGGACATGTCGCGCCAAATCTTTACCGCGGGGCGCAACCGAAGGATGAAGGCTATGCTGAACTGAAAAAGCTGGGCGTGGCTATCGTTGTCAATTTCCGTGAATCGGGAAAGGGGAACCAGCAGGAGCAGGCGCGGGTCGAAGCCCTGGGCATGAAATACGTGGAAATTCCCTGGAGCGGCTTCGACAAACCCGATAACCAGCAGGTCGCGCAATTCCTGCAACTGCTCAAGGACAACTCAAGCCAGAAAATCTTCTTCCATTGCCGGCGCGGCGCGGAGCGCACCGGCGTGATGGGCGCCGCCTACCGCATGGCCTTTGAAAAGTGGACTCCGGAGCAGGCGCTTGAAGAAATGGAGGAATTCAATTTCCGCGGCCTGTTCTTCCGCCACCTCAAGAAGTACGTCCGCAACTTCCCCCAGCAACTGGAGTCCGATCCATTGCTGCAACCGTTCAAAGCGAAGTAAGGCGAAGAAATTGTTTCCTCAATTGCCCCCGTCATTCTGAGGAACGGCTTCGATTCGGCGCGAAGCGTCGCATCGGGTGACGAAGAATCTTGGTTGCACAGAATCGAGATGGATTGGACATCGAGACTCTTCGGCCAAAACCGGGCCTCAGGATGACGCCGTCTGCTGAAAAGCACGATAATGCGCCATGGTCGAGGGGCGCCGCGGTGAAAACGCGGGTTAGCCCTTGTGAGAAATCACCACGTGCTGCGGGCCCGGCGGCAGCGCGTGGATTTCGTTGCGCGTGAAGCCGGCATTGCGGCACATGCGTTCGAGTTCGGCGAAGGTGTAGGCGTCACCGCCGGGCGTAGAGGCCAGCATCACCAGGCTGAAACCTGCGGATTCCACCGGCGTGACGCGGTCGTCATTCGGTACAAACTCGAGCGTCGCTACGCGGCCGCCCGGCTTGAGCGCGGCGTGGCATTTGCGCAGCAGCGATTCACACGTGGGCGCATCGAAGTGGTGCAGGAAGTTGGTTAGCAGGATCACGTCGTAGCCGCTGCCGAACTCCACAGCGAACGCGCTGCCGGGCAGCAACCGGTAGCGGCCGTCCAAGCCGGCCTTCTGGGCGTTTTCTTTGGCCAGCGCCAGCACGCTGGCCCAATCCAGCGCAACCACCGTGGCCTGAGGATTGTGCCGCGCCAGCGCGATGCCGAACATGCCATGCCCCGCCGCGATATCCAGCACTTTGCAGGCTCCGGCCTCCTGGATGCGCAGCAGGCCCGCAATGGCTTCCGCGGGCATCGCCGTGAAGGGCGCCATGCCGCGCGCAAATTCCACCCACACGGGGTTATCCGCTTCCACTGTGCCGTCGGTTTCGCTGGCGGTACCTCCTTTGCGCACGGCTTGGGCCAGGCTCGAGAAATGTGCGGCCAGCAGCGGGGAATTCAGAAAAACCGTCGCGCCTCCCATGTACGCGGGCGAGCGCTTATCGAGAAACGCCGCGGAATCGGGCGCGAGGGAGTAGCGCGAATTCTCTTTGTTGAGAAATCCGCAGACCACCATGTAATCGCACAAGATACGAGCGCCGCGAGGCGAAGCGTTGCAGCGCTTGGCGACGGCCTCGCTGCTGGTGTTGCCTTCGGCGATGGCGCTGAACACATCCAGCTCAATCGCGGCCTTAAGCGCTTCCGCGCGCTGATAGGCGGTGAGGGTGTCAAACAGACGAACGGGCGAAGGGATACTTCCGGGGGCGGGCGCGGTCATTTTTTCTCCTCTATGGCTTTTTTGGCGATACGGCACAAGCTTGTCTGCAAACAACCCGGCCGAAGGGACATTATAGCGGAACCGCGCGACTCATTCGTAGCGCAAAGCTTCGACGGGGTCCAGGCGCGCGGCCTTCATCGCCGGCCATACGCCGAACACCACGCCGATGCCAATGCTGACGATTTCGCCCACGGCAATCGCCCAGGCGGGCACCGTGGCGCTCCAGGAAGTGAGCAACGGAATCAGCATGACGATCGAGGAAGAGGCGAGGATGCCGATCAAGCCGCCCAGGCCGGTCAGGGTCATCGCTTCCAGCAGAAACTGCGAGGTAATATCGCTGCGGCGCGCGCCGATGGCTTTGCGCACGCCGATTTCGCGGGTACGCTCAGTCACGCTCACCAGCATGATGTTCATCACGCCCACGCCGCCCACCAGCAAGCCGATGGCGCTGATGGCCAGCGTCACTCCGGCAATCGCCCCCACAATCGAATGGAACTGCTCGATGGCTTGCTGCGAGGTCATGATGGAAAAACTGTCGGGATCGCTGTAGCGATCGCCGCGGCGGCGGCGCAACGTGTCGCGCACCTGATCCACCGCCAGGTCCAGTTTTCCGGGCTTGGCCTGCATGCGGATGCCCACGTTTTCGGCCTGGGGATAGATTTTTTTGACCGTGTAGTAGGGCACGGTCACGCGGCGGTCTTCGCCGCTATTATCGAAGCCGGCCTTGGGCTTTTCGAACACGCCGATCACTTCGAACGTCGAGCCATCCACCAGGATTTCCTTGCCCAGCGGGTCCAGGGTGCCGAACAGCGCGTCGGCGATATTTTCACCGATCACTGCGACTTTCAGTTTGCGTTCGTTTTCCGACTTATTGAAGAAGCGGCCGCTCTTCATCGCCGCGTTGGCGTACACGTCCACGAATTCCGGAAACGTTCCGCGGAAATCGATGCCCACGACTTCGGCATCCTTGTGGCGCACGCCAGGGTTGCGCGCCGGGGGGAACAGCGAAATGGCCACCGCCTGCACCGCGCTGCACTGTTCGACCAGGGCAAAACCGTCTTCAGCCAGCAGTTCCTTGCGCATGCGCTCGGCTTTGGTCAGGCGGCCGAAGCGCGGCCCCTGCGGGAACTTGCTGATGAAGGCGGTATCCGCGCCGAAGCCGGAAATGGAATCCTGCACGGCAGAATCAAATCCGGCGAGCAGCGCCCCGACCACGATGATCACGCCCACGCCAATCACCACGCCGAGCACGGTGAGGAAGCTGCGCAGCTTGTGCGCCCGCAGCGTATCCAGCGCTAGCGCCAGGTTCTCTTTCCAATTCTGCTTCATGCGTCACGTCCAGCGGGTTGAGCGCAGCTTACCCAAGTCGGCGGTTCGTGCCACCGTACTCTATTCTACGGCGGTTGGGGCCGAAAGGTTTCTCTAATTAGCGTGGCTCTACTTGCAGACTTATCCCAATGCCTCCTTGGTTGCCGACGAAGGAGGGAGAGCGAAGTACTTCTTACAAAACGGCTTATGCCCCCGACTGGGCACAGCCTAGGCTGGCCACCCCC
>CAZCNH010000109.1:0-5550 GCA_964500065.1 uncultured Acidobacteriaceae bacterium | reverse complement strand
TGGTTTTGATTTTGTTCGCGGGTGCAGGCCTGTGGCCGCCTGCCGCGCCGGAGATAAGTGCGAATCCCTCCATACAAGCCAGCCTCGAACGCACGCTCACCGGGCATGCCGCAGTGGTGTGGGATGTGGCCTTCAGCCCGAATCGCGAATTGCTCGCCAGCTGCAGCGCGGATAAGGCGGTGAAGTTGTGGAACTTGCGCGATGGCGCCTTAGCCGGCACGCTGGAGCATCCCGAAGGAGTCACGGCTATCGCCTTCAGCCCCGATGGCTCGCTGCTGGCCACGGGAAGCTACGACCGCGCGGTTCGCATCTGGCGCGTGCAGGATGGCGCACTTCTGCGGACGCTCGGCGGGCACTCCGGCACGGTGTGGGCCGTGGCCTTCAGCGCGGATGGCGAGCGGATCGCCAGCGGCGGCGAGGACAAAGTCATCAAGCTGTGGCACGCCGCCGACGCGGCTCCGCTGCAGGACCTGACCGGGCACGCGCTCACCATCTGGTCGCTGGCGTTCAGCGCCGATGGCCGGTGGCTGGCCAGCGGCAGCTTCGACAAGACGGTGAAACTGTGGCGCGCGGATACCGGAGCGCTCGTCCATACGCTCGCCAGGCATTCCGAAGCCGTCGTGAGTCTTGCGCTGAGCCCCGATTCGCAAACCTTGGTAAGCGGCGGCGACGATTCCACCGTGCGGCTCTGGCGGGTGCAGGACGGCTCGCTGCTGCGCACGCTCACCGGAAAATCCGAACACGTCTATGCCGTGGCCTTCAGTCCGGATGGAAAATTCATCGCCAGCGGCAGCCGCGAAAAGGGAAACCTTGGCACGCTATGGAAAGAACTGCTGGGCGGCCGCTTGCGCGGCAGCAAAGGCTACACGCTGCGCCTATGGCGCGCGAACGATGGCGCGCTCGAGCAAGCCCTCGCCGAACATTCCGACGACGTGCACGGCGTGGCCTTCAGTCCTGACGGCCATTGGCTCGCCAGCAGCGGCGAAGATCGCACCGTCAAGCTGTGGCGTCTCGAGAGCAAATAAGAGGCAAAGCCGGATCAATACGGCTTCTACAAATGCTCCGAGCTACAGCCAGCTACGCCTGAATTTCGACGGAAGAACATTCGGCAAGATCCGGCTGCATGGGGACTACACTTCGAAGCGCAGGGCCTCAATGGGGTCGAGTCGCGACGCGCGGACGGCGGGGTAGATGCCGAAGAACATGCCGACGCCGGTGGACATGGCCAGCGCGGTAAGAATGGCGCGCAGGGGCATGTGGATGGGCATGCTCATCGCACCGGAAAGCAAGGCGCCGATCAAAGCAGCCGCGGCGATGCCCACGGCCCCGCCGACGCAACTCAGCACGGTGGATTCCACCAGGAATTGCATGATGATGTGACGGCGGCGCGCGCCCAGCGATTTGCGGATGCCGATTTCCCGGGTGCGCTCGACAACGCTGGCCAGCATGATGTTCATGATCACGATCCCGCCGACAATCAGGAACACCGAAGTGAGGCCAATCGCCACGGCGAAAAGATTGCCGGTCAATTGCGACCACAGGCTGGTGAGTGCGCTGGGCATCACCGCGCCGAAATTGTCTTCGTCCTGGTAACGCAGATGGCGGCGGGCGCGCAGCAGGACACGCACTTCATCGTAAGCGGCGTCCATCAATTCCGGCTGCGGGGCCTGCACCAGGAAGAAAATCGAATCGCGCGGGCGCAGCCAGTCCTTGCGGTAGGTGCCCAGGGGGATGAAGACAAAGTTGTCGCGCGACTGGCCGAGGATGGTGCCCATGCTTTCCGCAACACCCACGATCTGGTAGCTCTGCGGGCCAACGCGCAAAGTCTTGCCCAGCGGGTCCACGTTGGGGAAGAAGCGCGTGACCAGGTCGGTGCCGATGAAGCAGATGGGCGAACGATGCTCGTCGTCGGTTTCATTAAAAAATCGGCCCAGTCCCACATTGACACCGCGGACCTCGGCAAAATTCGGGGTGGTGCCGTAGACGGGAACGTCCTCCAACGTTTCGTTGCCGTAGCGCACGCTACTGAGCGCGTTGCCGCCCGCCGCCACTTCTTTCACGATGCGCTTGTTCTCATGCACCGCCAGGTAATCGTCATGGGTCAGCGGCGGGCGCTTGCGCGCTTTCAAGAAATCTTCGAAGCGGGTGATGATGCCGAATTGATTGACCACCAGGACGTTAGAGCCCATGTTGGCAATGCGGGTGGCCACGTAGTTGTTCATGCCTTCGACGATGGAAATTACGCTGACCAGGGTGGTGACCGCCAGGATCACGCCCAGCAGGGTGAGGAAGCTGCGGAGCTTATGCACACGAAGAGTATCCAGCGCCAGCAAAACCGTCTCTTTGAGGGCAATTCCGGTATGAACGCGCATAAATCCCTTTGCAGGACACTCGTGCCCCGTACCTCTATATACGCAAGAAAGGGCAAAAGATATTCAAGAATCTTTGACCGGCCGCAGAGGGTCGAAATCAGCAGGCCGGAGCCGGTTGAACGGAGCCGGACAAATCGCACAATGTTCGATGCATCAATAGGTTACGAAACTTCGGTACTGGTATCGCCGGGGCATCCTAGAACGCTTTTCCCATTGACACCCCTGCCAGCGATTTGTAACCATCTGAGGTCGTTACGCTTGCGCGTGGCCGCTGGACGTGTGTCTCGCGGGCCATGAGTATTTCGGCTTGTGGGGTCGGAAGCTTGGGCCTGAGGTGGGGTTTTGGAGCCAACAGTGTCAGCCCACACTGCTGCGAGTCAGCGCCCCGTGATGGAAGCGCGGATTGGCGCGCACACCGACAAGGGAAAGGTGCGCGGCAATAACGAGGATAGCCTCGTTGTGTTCGACCTGCGCGCGCAGAAGGCCTTGGCCACGCAGGGGGAAGAAACCGTGGCGCTGCAAGCCCCAGGCACGCTGCTGATTGTGGCCGATGGCATGGGAGGAATGAAGTCCGGCGAACTGGCCAGCCGCATGTGCGTGGTGGATTTTCCCAAGGTGGTGGTGAAGTGGCTGGCCGAACACCCCTCGGGGACGCGCGAAGAATGCGGCAAAGCGTTGAGCGAGGCGCTGCGGGAAACGCATAAGAGGATTTTCACCACCGCGCAATCGTCGCCGGAAATGAAAGGCATGGGCACGACGATGACGGCCATGTTGCTGCGCGAGGATCATGCCTTGATCGCCCAGGTGGGCGATTCGCGGGCGTACCTGGGCCGGCGCAACAGCGTCACGCAATTGACGCGCGACCAGACGGTGTGGGAAAGCATGAAGAAAGGCGCGGGCGACGCGGACGCCGCGTTCGACAACGCGCCCTGGAAGAACATGCTTTCGCAAGCGCTGGGCGCTCAGGAAGATTTGCAGGTGGTGGTGACCGAGCACGATGTGCAGTACGACGACTGGCTGCTGCTGTGCAGCGACGGCCTGTACCGCGTGGTGAAGCCGGAGGATATGGCCGCGGCGTTCTGGTCTTCCGGAACCCCCCGGGAAAAGGCCCAGCGGCTGGTAGCGCTGGCCAATGAACGCGGCGGCCCGGACAATTGCAGCGTGATTTTGTGTCACGTGGCAACGGCGTAAGATAGAAGGTGGAAAGAAAAGACGTTGGCGCAGAAGATAGGCAAATACGAGGTGATCGAGGAGCTGGGCCGCGGCGCCATGGGCGTGGTGTATAAGGCCCGCGACCCGTTCATCGGGCGCATGGTTGCGCTCAAAACGATCACCACAGGCTTGCAGGATCAGCCGGAACTGCTGCAACGGTTCTACCGCGAAGCCCAGGCCGCGGGCAGCCTGGCGCACCCCAACATCGTCACCATTTTCGACCTCGGCGAAGGCGCCGACGGCACTCCCTACATCGCGATGGAATTTCTCGAGGGCGTGGACCTCGAGCACATCATCAATGAAGGCGAGCCGCTGCCGCTCTCGCAGAAGCTCGGCTACATGGTACAGGTGGCGCGCGCGCTGGATTACGCGCACAAGCGCGGCGTGGTGCATCGCGATATCAAGCCCGCCAACATCGTGGTCACCAAGGAAGGCACCATCAAGGTGGTGGACTTCGGTATCGCTCGCCTGGTGGACACCTCACGCAGCCAGACCGGCCTGCTGATCGGTACGGTGAACTACATGTCGCCGGAGCAGGTGCGCGGCGAACGCGTGGATGGCCGCAGCGATATTTTCTCGGTCGGGGTGATGTGCTACGAGTTCCTGAGCGGCCAGCGCCCGTTCCAGGGAAACAACTTCACCGCGGTCATGCTGGCGATCATCAGCCAGCCGCACAAGCCCCTTAAAGACGTGCTGCCCGGCTGCCCCGAAGATCTCTCCGATGCGGTGGACAAGATCCTGCGCAAGGACGTGGCCGAGCGCTACCAGACGCTGGAAGAATTCCTGCTGGATATTGATGCGCCGTGGAAACGCCTGCAAAAAGACCAGGTGGCGGAACTGGTGTCGCAAGGCGAACAACTGCTGGCCGCCAAGGATCTTTCCAAAGCCCGCGACGTGTTGCGCAAAGCCATTCAGATTGACACCGCGCACAAGCACGCCAAGACGCTCTTTGAGCGGGTTAATGCCGAACTGAAGCGCATGACCGTGCTCCCCGAAGCGCAGGAGCACATCAAAAAGGCTGAAGCGCTGCTCAAGGAAGGCAAGGTCAACGAGGCGACGGCGGAAGCGGAAGCCGCGCTGAAACTCGATTCGGTCTACCAGCCCGCCCAGGACCTGAAAGTCCGCATCCAGGAAGAAGCCAACCGCCAGCAACTGGTGAAGGATTACCTGCGCACCACCCGGCAGCGGCTGGCCGAAGGCGATATCACCGCGGCCGACCAGACCCTGAAGAAACTGCTCGATGCCGATGCGGAAAGCAAGGAAGGGCAGGAGCTCCGCAAGCAACTCGAAGAGGAAAAGAAGCGCCGCAGCAAGCGGCAGAAACTGCTGGATTTCATGCAGCAGGCGCGCAACCTGTGGACGCAGCAGAAGCACGAAGAATCGCTGAAAATCCTCAACGGATTGCTGCAGGAATATCCGGGCGAAGCGGAAGTCACCAAGCTGCTGGAAACCGTCCAGGAAGATTTCGCCGAGCAGGAAAAGCACGCGAAAATCACCGAAGCGAAAAACCTGCTGGCGCAGCAGCGGTTTGCCGACGCGCTGACCGTGCTCGAGCCGCTGGCGCAGAAGTACAAGAACGATACCGCCGTCACCCGCCTGTACGACCACATTCAGAACGAGCGCAAAGTGCACGCGCAGCGCGTGCGCATGGAAAAGGAACTGGCCGCGCTCAAAAAACTGGTCAGCGAAGAACGGTTTGCCGACGCGGTCGCCAAAGGCGAGCCGCTGATCCAGGAATTCCAGGACGAGCCGGAATTTTCCCGCGTGGTGGATTACGCGCGCACCCAGAAAGCGCAGAGCGACAAGCAAGCGAAGATCAAGGCCGCCATTCAGCAGGTGGAAGGCCTGCTCGAAAAAGGCAGTTTTGCCGAAGCCGCCGCCGCCGCCGATAAGGCCCTCGATTCTTTCCCCGGCAACATGGATTTGAAGGCGCTGCTGGATGACGCGCGCGCCAAGCAGAAAGACA
>CAZCNH010000108.1:0-10585 GCA_964500065.1 uncultured Acidobacteriaceae bacterium | reverse complement strand
TTGGCCAGGCGCTGGCCCATGCTCTTCTCGCCGCGCTTGCGCGCCGCCTCGCGCAGCCAGCGCATGGCGAGCGCGGTGCGCCGGTCCGGCCGGACTTCCACCGGCACCTGGTAGTTGGCGCCGCCGACGCGGCGGCTCTTCACTTCCACCAGGGGCTTGCAGTTCTCGACCGCCTTCTTAAAAGTCTTGAGCGCATCGTCATTGGTTTTCTTCGCGATTTGCTCCATCGCGCCGTAGAAGATGCGTTGCGCCGTCGAGCGGCGGCCCTGCCACATCATCGAATTGATGAATTTTTCAACCAGCACGTCGCCATAGACCGAATCGGGTTGCACGTGCCGGTGAGGAGCCTGTCCTTTGCGTGACATTGCTTGATTCTCTCCTTACTTGCCTGCGGCCTTGGGACGCTTGGCGCCGTACTTCGAGCGGCCCTGCTTGCGGTTTTCCACGCCCGCGGCGTCCAGCGTGCCCCGCACAATGTGATAGCGAACACCGGGCAGGTCCTTCACGCGGCCGCCGCGAACGAGCACGATGGAGTGCTCCTGCAGGTTGTGGCCGATGCCCGGGATGTAGGTGGTCACTTCGATGCTGTTGGTCAGCCGGGCGCGGGCAACCTTGCGCAGCGCAGAGTTCGGCTTCTTCGGCGTTTGCGTGTACACGCGGACGCACACGCCGCGCTTTTCCGGGCTACCCTGCAGCGCCGGGGACTTCGTCTTGGTGTGGATCAGCTCGCGTCCATACCGGACCAGTTGTGAAAACGTTGGCACAATGACCTCGTCAACGAGCGGAATTTCGGCTCGCATTTCTGCGCGCCCGAAGACACGCAGACACATCTACAGCCGACAGCACAAGGTACAGTTGCGAACCCGGAGTGAACTGAACAAGAACTTCGCTTAACCCTGAGCCGCACATGCGTGCGGCGAAGGGCGAACCCGTCCCGACTACGCGGAACTACCTGGGTACAACGAAGAGGCTTGCCATTCGGCTTTGCGGGGCTGGCGCCCCATTCCGGCCGCTCTTCTCATCCAATCCGTCTTGCATTGTTCTGGACGAGAAGACTTTACCCTTCCCTACTCGCCCCGAAGGGCTTCTACAACCCTGCGAGTATAGAAAATTCTCTTGAATCTGTCAAATGGGAAACACCAATATTCTGTGGAAATCCAATGCCCTGGGGACCTAAAGTCCGCCCACCCTTAACCCGATAATCACCACAGGACCGAGAGGTATCCCGATTGAACCCGCACATCATTGAACTCGAACTCGGCAAGAAACAAAGCCATGTGCTTGCGCCTTCCCCGGTGGCTACCCCTTCCCCAGGCCTCCCGGGCGAACTCAAAGGCGCGTTACTGAGCTTGATTAAATCCTTTTATAACAGTAGTTTATCTGCAATCGACGACCTGCATGGGATCCGGGCTCGCCTGGAAGGCGTCTGGCCAAGCGCCAAGGCGACTAACCTTAACGACGCCTTGCCAAGTGACCTCGCTTCCGCCCTGCTCCTGCTTGGGGAAGCCTGGTCCATGCTCCCCCGTTGGGTCCGCGAGCGAGATGACCATTTTTGCGAGATGGTGCAAAGGCTGGCCTCTAGCCTGTTGTCTGCGGGGCGGGGGTCGCAGCAATTCCACGAAAAAATGACCGCAGCGACCTCGCGGCTTCAGCAAATCAGCACCCTAAGCGACTTAAGGGAGATCAAGAGCCGAATCGTCCAGGAAGCGGAAATCATCGCCCGGCAAAGCCACGAGCATCAGGAAATGGAGAAAGAGGCTCGCGGGCAACTGCTCGGCCAGGTGCAAAAACTACAGCGCGAAGTTGAGATGGCGGAGGAAAGGGCAGCGCTGGACCCCCTCACGCGCGCGGCCAACCGGGGTAGCCTGGATACGGCTCTCGCGCGCTGGACGCGGCGTGCCGCGGCAGAGAAAGGCCGATTCGTCGTGGGACTCTTCGATATCGACAACTTCAAGGCAATCAATGACACCTTTGGTCATCCGGTGGGCGACCGCGTGCTGATTGCGGCGGTGAAGGCGATGCGCGGGGTGGTGCGCGCTTCCGACATGGTGGCTCGCTTTGGAGGCGAAGAATTCGCCGTCCTGATGGACGGGGTCACGTTGGAACAGGCGGCGGAAAAATTTTCCACCTCTTTACGCGAAATGGCTGCCGTCTCCTACGAATTTGAACGCGACGGCCTCCCGCACCGCTTGAGCTTCACAGCCAGTTGCGGAGTAACAGAGTTTTCCCCAAAGGACAAACCGGAAGACGTGCTGGCCCGGGCCGACGCCGCTCTCTACGATGCAAAGCGCTGGGGGAAAAACCGGGTGGAAATCCGCCGGGCCTCGGCTCTGCAATCATTATTCCGAAAAGTGCGAGGTGTATAGCAAGCACGTTTCTCCGCGGACGCTACCCTTCCCTGCCTATCTCTACTAGACTGAAGGGGCGCAGTTTTTCCGAGGAGATGCATGAATTTTTCCGCCCGCGTGCTTGCCGCTTTCACTCTGCTTTTTTCCGTTGCGCTTTGCGCGCAGCAACCTGCAAAGGCGCCGCCTGCCCCCGCGAAAATCGAGCAGAAGCCGGCGCCAAATGAAAAGCCGGACTATTCCCAGGAAGCTTTCGTGATCGAGAAGTTTCAGACCACCGCGCGCTTCAACGAGGACGGCACCGGGTCGCGCGAGATGCTGATGCGGGCCAAAGTGCAAACCGAATCCGGCGTGCAGCAACTCGGCCAGTTGGCGCTGGGCTACAACTCCTCCAGCGAGAAGATGAATGTGGATTACGTACGGGTGCACAAGCCGGATGGCTCTGTTGTGGAAGCGGGGCCGGACTCGGTGCAGGACCTTTCCGCGCCGGTGGAACGCGAAGCCCCGGTGTACACCGATTTCCGCCAGAAGCACGTGACCGTGCCGGGTCTGCGTCCGGGCGACACCTTCGAATACAAAGTCACCACGCAGGTGCACACCCCGGTGGCCGCCGGGCATTTCTGGCTGATGTACGACTTCACCGAGCAGATTATCGTGCTCGAAGAGACGCTCACCGTCGTGGTTCCGACTGCGCGCACGGTGAAACTGAAAATCCGCCCGGAATTGAAAACCGTGCAGGCCGCGGCCGGCAAGAATACGATCTATACCTGGCGGGGCCAGAACCTGAAGCGCGAAGAGCCGGATGAAAACGAGCCGCACCCGCCCCGCTCGCGCCGCAAGAAGGCGGAAATTCCCGCGGTGCAGTTGACCACGTTTCAGAATTGGCTGGAGGTGGGAACCTGGTATGCCGGGCTCGAGCGCGAGCGCATCACGCTGAACGACGCCCTGGTGGCCAAGGCGAAAGAACTCACCGAAGGCAAGTCCACCGACGAGGAAAAGATCGAAGCCCTTTATAGTTTTGTCGCCAAGAATTTCCGCTACGTGAGCCTCTCCTTTGGTCTTGGCCGCTATCAGCCGCACGCCGCCGCCGAAGTCCTCGCCAACCAGTATGGCGATTGCAAAGATAAGCACACGCTGCTGGCCGCGCTGCTGGAGGCCTCCGGATTCGATTCCTACCCGGTGCTGATCAATTCGCAGCGCAAGATTGATCCCGACGTTCCCAGCCCTTCGCAGTTCGACCACGTGATTACCGCCGTTCAGGGCGCGGGCCAGTTGCTGTGGATGGACACCACCACCGAAGTGGCGCCGTTCCGCATGCTCGGCGCAAACCTGCGCAAGAAGCAGGCGTTGCTTGCATCCCGTGCCGGCGCCAAGGCAGGGCTTCCGCGCCTGGTGGAAACTCCCGCCGATCCGCCCTTTGCCAGTACGCAACTGGTGGAGATCGAAGGCAAGGTCAGCGAACTGGGCAAGCTGGATGCCACGCTGCGCTATACCATGCGCGGCGATGGCGAATTGCCGCTACGCATCGCTTTCCGCCGCACTCCCCCAAACCAGTGGAAACAACTGGCGCAGATGATTGCTGTCGGCGACGGCATCAGTGGCCAGGTGCATGACATCAAGGGCAGCGACCCCGCGGATACGACGAAGCCCTTCACCATGGAACTGCAAGTCAACCAGGCAAGTTTTCTGGACTGGGCCAAAAAGCGCGCCCAAGTCGGCTTGCCGGTCCCCAGCATGGGTTTGCCGCCGGCTGCGGAGGAACCCGGACCCGACGCGGAACCGGTGGAACTGGGCACGCCCGTTGATGTGACCATGAAACTGAAGCTCGAATTTCCGGAGAAATTCAAGCTGCGCGTTCCGGTGCCTGTCAATATTGTCCGTGACTACGCGGAATACCGCTCGGAATACAAAGCCGACGCGCAAAGCTTCTTGCTCGAGCGCGTGCTTCGTTTCAAGACCCGCGAGTTGCCGGTGGAACGCGCGCGCGACTACATCGCTTTTACGCGGGCGGTCCGCTCCGACGAAGCGCAAACCATCGGCATCGAAAATAGCACCGCGGGAACGGCAGCCATCCCTGAATCGGCCAAGCCCGATGAGCTGTACCAGGCCGCGATTTCCGCCTTGCGCAACGAGAATCCCGCGCAGGCTGTGGAATTACTGAAACGCGTGGCGCAACTGGACCCCAAGCACAAGCAACTGTGGAATACGCTGGGCTTCGCGTACTTTTCCGCGCAATCCTGGGACGACGCCATCGCCTCTTTCAAGAAACAAATCGAAACCGACTCCTACGACGAAAACGCCTACCGTAATCTGGCGCTCGTGTATCAACGCCAGCAAAAGTACGAAGAAGCGGTGGAGGCCCTGAAGAAACAATTGGAAGTGAAGCCGATTGACCGCGCGGCACAATCCATGCTTGGTATCGTGTACCGCGAATGGCGCAAATACGATGAAGCCGCGGTGGCGCTGGAAAAAGCCGTCACCCTGGACCCGGAAAATGCCGCGTTGCACGTCAACCTGGGTCAAGCCTATCTAAACCTCGGGCAAAGCGAAAAAGCCCTGACGGCATTTGACCGTGCGGTCGAACTCGAGCCTTCCCCCACCGTGTGGAACAATGTGGCCTACGAACTTTCGGTGCACCAGGCCCACCTGGATCGCGCGCTACGGTACGCCGAATCGGCGGTGGCCAGCACCGCTGCCGAATTGCGCAACGTGGAACTATCGCGCCTCACCATGAACGACATGCGCAAAGTTTCCGCCCTCGCTTCCTACTGGGACACCCTCGGGTGGATCCATTTTCAAAACGGTGACCTGGACAAGGCGGAGAAATATTGCAGGGCTTCCTGGCTGCTCGATTTTCACGGCGAAGTGGGCGATCACCTGGGACAGATCGCGGAGAAGAAAGGCGACCGCGCGGCCGCGCTCGGCTATTACTGGGATGCCCTTGCGGCCACTCGTCCCGTGCCGGAAACGAAGGAGCGCGCTGAACGGTTGGCCGAGGATAAGGTCCTTGCCGAGCAGGTCAGAAAAGAGCGGCGCCCCGGCCCACAGGGCCAGCGCACGGTTTCCCTGGGACCGTTGCTCAGGGAAAGCGTATCCGCTGAATTTCTGCTGATGGTCGAAGCGAATGGACAGGGCGCAACGCAGGTCACCGGCATTCGTTTTGTCAAAGGCAGTGAAAAGCTGCGCCCGTTCGAGGCGGGAATCCGGTCGTCGAGATTCGCGGCGTTGATTCCGGAAGATAATCCAACCAAGCTGCCGCGCCGCGGAATCCTGTCGTGTACCGCGGCTTCCAACGCGGGGTGCATGTTCGTGTTGATCCCCGCCGATAGCGTGAGCAGCGTGGATTAGCCCCTCTGCTATTTGGGCATCACATCTGCCCGGCGCGAACTGCGGCGTTCTTCACTGCGTCCTGCACTTCGCGAAGCTCCGCTAGATTCTGGTCGGCATCTTTCCAAACGTGGGAGAGCCTTTCATAATAGGCGCCGGCAACTTCCACTTTGCCGGAAGCTTTCGCCGCGCGCGCTGCGCCCAGCAACGAGCGAGCGCGGTTCGGCTGGCGCTGCAAGGCGATTTCAAATTGCGCCTGTGCCTCCGAACTCTTGCCTGCCTTAAGCAGGATTTCGCCCAACAGTTCGTGAGAAGGCTTGATCAGGTCTGGCGGGCCGGAGGGCGGAGACATCCCTTCTTCAATCTTCGTGGCCCGCTGCATGAGTTCGATCGCGCGGTCGAAGGAGCCTCGGGTGGCGTTCAACTGCGCCTCGACGCTCAGGGCCATCACTTCCATAAAGCGGCCGTAATAGCCATCGCCTTCCCGGGCGCTTTTCTGCGCGCCTTCCTTCAAGTAAACCATTTCTCTTTCGGCCTCGGGTGAGCCGCTCTTGGCAGCGGCCAAGCCGCGAATAAAGGCGCCGTAGGTTTCCATCTGCGAGTAGTTCGAAGCCGGAGGCGCCGCGCCGTGGACGTGTTCTGTGCCCGCGGCCGCGGGCGCTTTCGCCACGGTCACCGGGAAAAGCTCTTTCGCGCGCGGCCACGCTTCAGTTTCCGCAACCAATGCCGCGTGCATGTACGCGGAGTAGCGCGCGCCCGACCCGGTGCGCATCGGCCCGGCGGAATCGCTGCCGAATTTCTCCGCCGCCGCCGCAACCTGGTTGCGCAGGTCGAGCAGTTCCTGCGCTTTCACGAATTTTCCTTCCTGCAAGGCGACGTACATCCACCAGTGCAGGCTGTGCAGATCCTGCCGCGCCGGCGAAAGGTTTTTGCGCTTGACCCAATTGACCGAGGCCTCCCACGCCGAAATGTTCGAGGCTTCAGCTTCCGGCCACATGCCACGCTGGATGAAGATGTGCGAAGGCATGTGCCGCGCGTGATGCGCTTCCGGGGCGATTTTGGCGTAGCGGAAGGCAGCGGGCAACGCGAGAATCGCGTGCTCCGGATCATCAAACGCGTGAATCACGAAGTGCGCCGCACCGGGATGGTTTGGATTTCTCGCAAACACATCCAGGGCAATCGCGCCGGCTTCCATCTGGCGCGAAAAACCCTTATCGCCCGGCCGGACGGTGCCCAGCAAAGACAGCGCATAGAACGTGGCGACTTCAAGGTCGCCGGGATAGGCGCGATACATGCGCTCCATCGCCGCGGAGTAGGCTTTGTCGCGCGCGAGCTTGTCGCCGTCGCCATAAAGGGCTTTGAGCGCATCCCACCAGTCGCGTTCTTTTTGCGTGATGCCGCCGAGGTCACTCACCTTGGCCATGACGGCGCGTGCCGCCTCGGTATCCTGCTCCGCCCACAAAGGATGATTGTGCGCCATGGCCTCGCCCCAATAACCCATCACGCAACGAGGGTCCGCCTTGGTCGTCTCCTGAAATGCTGCGAGCGCTTCTTCAAACCAGAACGAGTGCAGCGCCAGCACTCCACGCTCGAAATGCGGCTGCGCTGCCTTGGCGCAACTGGTCGGGAATGTGAGCGAGCCAAGATCAGCCGTCTGCGCCGAAGCGGGGAGGCCCGCCAGGAGCCATGGGCCAAGAAACAAATACCCCGCCAGAGTTTTTCTCATGTTCTCTCCAAACTCCACATTTCCTGCACGGTTCAATTGTCGCGTTTCCGAGCCCTGGGCCTTTATACGGTCATGACTTCTTTTTCTTTGGTGGCGGAAAGGTCTTCCAGCTTTTTCACTTCGCCGGAAGTGAGTTTTTCCAGTTCATCGAGCGAGCGCTTCTTTTCGTCTTCGCTGATTTTCTTTTCTTTTTCAAGTTTTTCGACGGCTTCCTTGATATCGCGGCGGATATTGCGCACCGCGGTGCGGTGGTTTTCCAGCACCTTGTGAATGTGCTTCACCAGTTCCTTGCGCCGCTCTTCGGTCAGCGAAGGAATCGGCACGCGGACCACCTTGCCGTCGTTGGTCGGGTTCAAGCCCAGGTCGGACGAGCGGATGGCTTTATCAATCAGCGACACCGCACCCGGATCCCAGGGTGAAATCACGATCATGGTCGGCTCCGGGGTGCTGAGCGTCCCCAGCTGGTTCAGGGGCATGGGTGTGCCGTGATAATCCACTCGGATCGAATCGAGCAGGCCCACATTCGCGCGCCCGGTGCGAACACCCGCCAAATCCTTGCGAAAATCTTCGACAGCTTTTTCCATGCGCGTTTTGGCCTGTACAGAAGCGTCTTTGGTGCTGCCAATGTGACTCATGTTTGTTGGTCTCCTGCGGAAGATGCGCGGCGCACGGCTTCCCGCGCGGAAGCTTCAGGTGCGAACGATGGACCCGATCTTTTCTCCCAGCACCACGCGGCGGATATTCCCGGGAACGCCGAGATTGAAAACGATGATGGGGAGCTTATTATCCATGCATAGGGAAATCGCCGTCGAATCCATCACCGCCAGGCCCTTTTGCAGCACGTCCATGTGCGTAAGCGTCTCGAACATTTTCGCGGTGGACACTTTTTCCGGGTCGGCATCATAGACGCCGTCCACCCGCGTCGCCTTCAGAATCACCTGGGCCTTGATTTCCATGGCGCGCAACGCCGCTGCCGTGTCGGTCGAGAAATACGGGTTGCCGGTGCCGGCGGCGAAAATCACGATGCGCCCTTTTTCCAGGTGGCGCGTCGCGCGCCGGCGGATAAACGGCTCGGCCACCTGGTGCATGCTCACCGCGCTCATCAGCCTCGTGTAACAGCCGATTTTTTCCAGCGCGTCCATCAAGGCGAGGCCGTTCATTACCGTAGCCAGCATGCCCATATGGTCAGCGGTGGCGCGGTCAATGGCCAGGGATTTCTGCCGCGTGCCTCGGAAAATATTTCCTCCGCCCACCACGATGGCCACATCCACGCCCAGTTCCCGTACCTCCTTGATTTCGTGTGCAATGGAGTGCACGGTCTCCGCATGAATCCCCGAAGACAGGGGCCCCTGCAGAGACTCGCCGGAAAGCTTCAGGACAAAGCGTGTATAAGCTGCTTCCTGCTTCCGTTCGGAAGCAGCGGCTGCGTCGGCTGAACTCATCGCGAGCCATTCTAGCAGACCCCTGGAAAAGGCAAAAGGAATACCGCAGAGCTCGCTGAAGCCGGCTTTACTTGAGGTTGGGTCGAAGTGCCTGGTAAGTGGTGAGCAAGAAAAAGAGGCGGCCAACCGTGGGCCGCCTTGTTATTTTTTGTTCCCTGCGGGGATGGTTCAATTCCCCGCTGCCGCCGAAGCATCGGGCTGGGCGGCCGCGGCCGCACCTTCTCCCACTTTGAAGCGAACAAAGCGCCGGATGGTGATGTTCTCCCCCAGTTTGGCGATGGCCGCATCCACCAGTTGTTTGATGGACATGCTTTCGTCCTTGATGAAGTGCTGTTCGTAGAGGCAGTTTTCCTCGTAGAACTTCTCCATCTTTCCGGTAGCGATCTTATCCACGATATTGTCGGGCTTGCCGGTGGCCTTGGCCTGCGCCTTGTAGATTTCCTTCTCGCGTTCGAGAATTTCCGGCGTGACTTCCTCCCGGCGCACAAAGCGCGGGTCGAGCGCGGCAACGTGCATGGCCACTTCGTGGCAAAGCTTCTGGAAATCATCGGTGCGGGCCACGAAGTCGCTTTCGCAATTGATTTCGACGATCACGCCGATTTTTCCTCCGGCGTGAATATAGCTGCCCACCAGCCCTTCGCTGGTGGTGCGGGCAGCCTTCTTCTGCGCCGCAGCCTGTCCTTTTTTGCGCAGGATGTCCACTGCTTTTTCCAGGTCGCCCTGCGCTTCCACCAGGGCGGTGCGGCAATCGCTGAAGCCGGCGCCGGTGCGCTCGCGTAGCTGCTTGACCAACTGAGCCGAAATATCCACGAACCCCTCCCCACCTTGCATAAGCTTGCAATGAATTTTTTCTGAGAACCGGATTGGCCGGGCTACAAAAAGCCCCGCGCGTTTCAAATCTGCGCGGGGCCTGAAAACGGTCTACTTCTCCGCGATTTCTTCGGGAGGAACCGATTCCAGCTGTTCGACCTGCTCCACGAAGTCGCCTTCCTGCTTTTCGTACGATTCGTACGCGCTGGTGTCCACGTATTCCACCACTTCGGTGGGGGCCGCTTCGTCGGCCGCGGCTTTCTGCTCGGCCATGTGCGACTGGTCAAACGCCGTCCGGCCTTCGATCACTGCGTCCGAAATTTTCTGGGTAAACAGGCGAATGGCGCGCAACGCATCGTCGTTGCCGGGGATCACCCAATCCACCACGTCCGGATCGGAATTGGTGTCCACCACGCCGACCACCGGGATGCCCATGCGGCGCGCTTCGCGGACCGCGATTTCTTCCGCGTTGGAATCCACCACGAAGATCAGGTCCGGCTGCGCGTTCATGTTCTCGATGCCGGCCAGATTGTGATCCAGGTGTTTCATTTCGCGGTCGAGGCGGGCCGCTTCCTTCTTGGAAAGCTGCGCCATGCGCCCGTCTTCCTTCATGGCCTTCAAGTCCTTCAGGCGCTTGATGGACTTTTGCAGCGTCGAAAAATTGGTAAGTGTCCCGCCCAGCCAGCGGTGGTTCACAAACGGCATGCCGCAACGCTTGGCTTCTTCGGCGATGGACTCTTGCGCCTGGCGCTTAGTGCCCAGGAACATCACTACTTTGCCGTGGGCCGACATCTCGCCTACATAGCGAGCCGCTTCGCGGAACAGCTTCAACGTCTTTTGCAGGTCAATGATATGAATGCCGTTGCGCTCGCCGAAGATATATTCCTTCATCTTCGGATTCCAGCGGCGGGTCTGGTGGCCGAAGTGTACGCCGG
>CAZCNH010000107.1:0-10588 GCA_964500065.1 uncultured Acidobacteriaceae bacterium | reverse complement strand
TTTACCAGAGCAGTTTGAGGCCGAACTGCACGCGGCGCGGCTGGCCCGCAGAAGTGATCTGCCCGAAGGTGGGCGAGCCCAGGAAATTATCGGGCAAATTGTAATTGGTGCGGTTGAAGAGGTTGAAGAACTCCGTGCGGAACTGCACGTTGAGCCACTCGGCAGCCTGCACGTTCTTCAGCATGGAAAAATTGAACGTGGCCAGGCCGGGGCCGGTGAGCGAATTGCGGCCCGCATCGCCGAACGTGCCGAACGCGGGCAGCGCGAAAGCTGCCGTATTGAACCACGCCGTTTCGCTGCGCTGCGCCGGCACGGGGCTGCCCACCAGGTTAGGCCGGTCGTTGGCGCCGAAACCCAGCACGCTGCGCCCGGTATTGCTCTGATCCACGGTACTGAGCAGCGCCACAGTGAAGGGCCGGCCGCTCTGCAGGGTGAGCACGCCGAACGATTGCCATCCGCCGAAAATCCGCCGCGCCCATTCGTTCTGCGTGGATGGACCGGGCAAATCGTAGGAATAGCTGAGCGAGTAGCGGTGGCGCGTGTCGAAATTCGACGGGCCGCGCTCGAGCCGGACGTTGTTGCTGTCCTGCGGGAAGTTGGGGTCGCCGGCGCTGGCGAAGAAACTGGAAGCGTCATCGAAGGACTTCGACAGCGTGTAGGAACCCAGCACGGTAAGCCCGCGCCACAAATTCTGCTGGAAGCGCACCTGCAGGCTGTTATAGCTCGAGCTGGAGCGCGATTCGATGGCGGTGATGTCGTCAAACAGCGGATTCGGCCGCAGGTTGGGAACGATGGGGCTGGCCGCGGGCTGGTTGATGTCCCGCCCGCTCAGCAGCTTGGTGCCCTTGGACGCGGCATACAGCACTTCAATCACGCGCGAAGAGCCAAGCTCGTGCTGCACGCCGAGGCTCCAATGCTGCACATACGGCGTGCGCAGGTCGCGCTGGAAGCTGAGCGCCGAAGGCGGCGTCGGAATCGGGAACGCCGCGCCCGGGAACGGGTTGGTTAGCGTGAGCAGGGGCAAGCCGGTGAACTGGAACGCCAGATTGAACGTGAAATACGGCGGGCTGAAGTACAAGCCTTCGCCTGGCGCCAGCGGCGATTGGTCGTAATAGAAGCCGTAGCCGGCGCGAATCACGGTCTTGCCGTTGCTACGGGGCAGCGTCCAGGCCAGGCCAACGCGCGGGGCAAAGTTGTTTTTGTCGGCGTCATACCCTGCGCGCGGCACCCCGCCTGTACCCACCGGCACCAGGGCGCCCGTGGCCGGGTTGTAGGTATTGGCGCGGTCGTCGGGATCCACCGGCGGCGAGAGGAATTCGTAGCGCAGGCCCAGCGTCAGGACCAGATCAGGGCGCACCCGCCACGCATCGTTGAAAAACACGTGGTAGCTTTCTGCGCGCAGGCGCTGCGGGTTATCCACAATCGCGCGGCCGGTCACCGTGGGCAGGCCGAGCAGCAATTCCGCGACGGGGTTGCCGGTCAGCAGGCCGGTAAAGTTCAAGAAGCCGCGCGATTGCACATCGCGGAAAGCGTTCTGCGAAATCTTGTTGAAGTCGCCGCCGAATTTTACGGTGTGCCGTCCGCTCACCCAGGTGGCGTAATTCAGAATCTGCCAGTTGTTGTTTGCCGCGGCGTTGGGACTGTTCACTTCCTGGCCCAGGGTGGCAAATCCGGTCAAGTTGATCTGGCTCAAGCCGAAGTCGCGTGCGTTGCCGGGCGAAGGCAGGCCCACGGCGGCGTTCACGTTGTTCCCGGGATTTTCCTGGGTCACGGCGGTGGAGACGCGGTTGAAGCCGAAGCGGAACTCGTTGATGAAGTTGGGCGAAACAATGTGCGTTTCGCTCACCATCAGGTTTTGCGAGCGCGGCGCAACCACATTGCCGTAACCGGGAATCAGCGACGCGCCCCCCGCGGTGGAAAACGGCTCCAGAAAGTCGCGGTTGGCGAAGCTGTACCGCACGCCGAGGTCCGATTTGCTCGAGAAGCGATGATCCACCCGCACATCGAAATGGTGCTCGTTATCGCGCTCGGTGGGCGAAGAGACGAAGTTCACCGCAGACGCGGCGCTCGGTGTCCGGTTAGGCTGTGGGTAGAGCTGCGCGATGGCGGCGCCAACCGGGTGCTGGAACGCCGACGGAATGAACGGCACAAATCCGCCAAAGGATGCGATGAAGGGGCATGCCGGACCGGGCGCGGGCAGGCATTGCGCGCTGAAGTCGCCGCTGCGTTCAGCCTGCGTGGGAACGGTGGTGAGCCGGGTGATGCCCTCGCGCGCGATGCGCCCTTCGTAATCGGCAAAGAAGAAGGTGCGGTCGCGCAGGATCGGCCCGCCCAGGGATGCGCCGAACTGGTTGCGCAGGAATTTCGGCTTGGGTTCGCCTGCCGGCGCGAAGTGGTTGCGCGCATCGAGCGCCGCATTGCGGAAGAACTCGTATGCGGCGCCGTGCCAGGAATTCGAGCCGCGGCGCGTGGCCACGTTGATTTGCCCCCCGGCGTTGCGGCCGAAGGTGGCGTCGTAGCTGTTGGTGAGCACTTCGAATTCGACAATCGCATCCACCGGTGGAATCACGCCCGCACCGTTCAGCACCGGGTCGCCGTTATAAACGCCGTCGAGCAGGAACAGGTTGCTCTCTTCGCGTCCGCCATTCACGCTGAAGGCGAAGCCGCCGCGCACCGATACCGCCGAGCCTTCCGCGGAAGGAACCACGCCGGGGGCCAGCAGGCTCAATTCGGAGAAGTTGCGACCGTCCAGAGGAAGCCCGACCACCTGGCGGTTATCGATCACCGTGCCCACCGTGGCCGCTTGTGGGCGCAGCAGTTCGGGGGCGGTATCGTCAATCACGATTTTCTGGCTGGCCGAGCTGGTCACTTGCAGGGATGCATCCCAGCGCACCTGCTGGTTTACGTGAACCTGAATCTTCGCCTGCTGCTCCGCAAAACCATTCCGTTCGATGATGATTTCATATTCGCCGGGGGGCAAGGAGGGCAGAAGGTAGCGTCCCTCTCCATCCGTCTTTGTGGCTCGCTCCGCACCGGTTGATTTCTCGACGGCCTTCACACTGGCATCCGGCACGACCGCGCCGCTCTGATCCTTCACCACGCCGCTGATCGAGCCGCGGACCGTCTGGGCGGCCGAAGGCAGGGTCGTCGCAGCCACCAGCAGAAATACAAACAACACATATCGAACTTTCATTCTTGCTTTCCTTTTCGCGGCCAAATTGCCCGTGGGGCCGCTTTACAAAACTTGACGGTGTGCGCGGCCTGCGCCAGAATCGCCGTGTATTCTTTTTGGAGCCTCCGCCGTCTAAACTGGGCGGTTTCTGAGATATCTGTCCAATCCTCGAGCGCGAGTGAAACCTTGAATTCTACCGCAACAGCACCCCTGAACGAGAGAGCGACGCAAGTGCGTCAGGCATTAGACGCTTGGACCCGCGAAATCGTGCAATGGCATTTCGACCCGGCCACCGGCGCCCCTTTCTGGCTGGAATGGGCCAAAACCGCGGGCTGGGACCCGCGCAAGGAAATCCGCGGGTACGACGACTTGGCCAAGTTCGGCAATTTTCAGGACGAATGGCTGCGCGGCGGCCCGGTGCGCCGCTGGGTCCCGCTGGCTTACAAGGATAAGCCCGTTTACGTGTTCGAGACCGGGGGTTCGACCGGCGTCCCCAAATCGCGCATCAACATTGATGACTTCCGCATCGACTACTCGCAATTCAGCCACACCCTGCCCGACGAGTTTTTCCCCAAGGGCTCGGATTGGCTGATGCTCGGCCCCAGCGGCCCGCGCCGCCTGCGCCTGGCCATCGAACACCTGGCGCAATTCCGCGGCGGCATCAGCTTCTGCGTGGATCTGGATCCGCGCTGGGTGATCAAGCTGATCAAGCGCGGCGAGATGGCGGAAATGGAGCGCTACAAACAGCACGTGATTGAGCAGGGACTCACCATCCTGCGCGCCCATCCCAATGTGAAATGTCTGTTTACCACGCCAAAGCTGCTGGAAGCCCTGTGTGAAAAAATTTCATTGAAAAAGGCCGGCATCACCGGTGTCTTCTGCGGCGGCACGGAAATGACCCCGCAGTTCCACCGCTTTGCGCGCGAGGAATTGCTTGAAGGCGCCTACTTCGCGGCAACCTACGGCAACACATTGATGGGCCTGGCCGTACATAAACCCTTCGACCCGGCTGATAACCACGCCATCATCTATTACCCGCCAACGCCGCGCGCCATGATTGAAGTGGTGGACCCGGATCACACCGACCGCATCGTGGGCTATGGCGAAACCGGCCGCGTGCGACTGACCACGCTCACCAAAGAATTCTTCATGCCGCGCTTCCTGGAACGCGACGAAGCCGAACGCGAGCTTCCCTGCGAAGCTTACCCGTGGGATGGCGTGCGCAACGTGCGCCCCTTCTCCCGCTTCCAGAAAGCCGTGGTCGAAGGCGTGTACTGAGACCGGTGGATTGAACATTTCTCCCAATGGCCCGGGGCAATTTGTTTGTCGATGGCTTGCTGATCCGATTTCAAAATGAGGGCCGGATTTCAGCCGTCTAAGAAAGGGAAAGTGAAAGACCATGCTGCACATTCCCATTTTGCGTCACGGAAGGCCCTACCAAAGCGTGGATGTGGCGCGCGCGGTACACCACCGTAGCAGGGAACCGTTTGTCGAGATCAGCCAGGCCAATGTGGGGTTGATCCGGCGCGATTTCCTGCGCGCCGCCGAGGCCCGCGAAATTCTGGCGCGCTTCAGCACCGAAGAAATGCTGGCCGTTTGCGCGCGCGCGGCGCAGCACTTTGCGAATGACGCGCTTCCCCTGGGTGATTCGCTGCAATCGCCCCAGGATTACGTCGAGCAGGTGAGCGCCACCACCGGCCTGCCGCACGTGATGTGCCGCAGGAACATGAGCAAGGTGCAGCACGTCATGGCGGAGATGCGCGCCGTGCTGGCCGGGCTGACGCGCAACCTCGATTTGCGCGTGCTCGATGAAGGCTTCGGCGATACCGGCGGGCAGGCCATGAGCTTTTTTGCGCGGACCCCCAACCTGGGCATCGTGCTGCCCAGCAATTCACCCGGCGTGCATTCGCTGTGGGTTCCCTCGATCGCGCTGAAGATTCCGCTGGTGCTGAAACCGGGCAGCGCGGAACCGTGGACGCCGTACCGCATTGCACAGGCCATGATGAAGGCCGGCTGCCCCGCGGAAGCCTTCTGCTATTACCCCACCGACTATGCCGGCGCGGGCGAAATTCTGCGCCAGTGCGGCCGCGGCATGTTCTTCGGCGACTCCAGTTCGATGAAAGCCTGGCAGAACGACCCGCGCATCGAGTTGCACGGGCCGGGTTACAGCAAAGTCGTGCTGGGCGAGGATTGCGCCGACGAGTGGGAAAAGTATCTCGATGTGATGGTCACCTCGATTTTGAATAACGGCGGGCGTTCCTGCGTGAACGCTTCCGGAGTGTGGGTCACCCGGCATGCGGAAAAAATCGCCGAAGCGCTGGCCGAGCGGCTGGCCGCGGTTGCCCCGCGCCCGGCCGCCGACCCGGAGGCGCAAATCGCGCCTTTCGCCGACGGCAACGTGGGCAAACGCATTTCGCAAATGGTGGACGACGCCATTGCCGAACCCGGAGCGCGCGACGTGACCGCCGCCACGCGCGGCGCCGGCCGGGTGGCCGAGTTCGAGGGATGCACTTATCTGCTGCCGACGATTGTCCATTGTGATTCCCCGGAACATCCGGCGGCCAACCGCGAGTTCCTGTTCCCCTATGCCAGCGTGGTGCAAGTGCAGCAGCGGGAAATTCCGGAAATCCTGGGGCCGACGCTGGTGGTCACCGCGATCACCCGCGATGAAAAGCTGATCCGGCGGCTCACTTCGTCGCACCTGGTCGGGCGGTTGAACATCGGCGCGATTCCCACGTATCAAATCTCGTGGGACCAGCCGCACGAGGGCAACTTGTTTGATCATCTTTTCGCGCGCCGCGCGTTCCAGGCCGCGTAGGACAGGTCTCCAGGCCGGTCCGGGTTCTGGGTTCAGGGTCACCGAAAAGCAGTCTTTTTGTTAACGCCATCGTTAGGGACAGGCTGAAAGCCTGTCCTACCTTATGCGCATCATTTACATCACGGCGGGCACGGCCGGCATGTATTGCGGGAGCTGCTTCCGCGATAACACGCTGGCGCGCGAACTGATCCGTCGCGGCCATGATGTGCAGCTGGTCCCGCTTTACACCCCCACGCTGACCGACGACGAAAACGTCAGCCAGCGCAGGATTTTCTTCGGGGGCGTCAGCGTGTATCTCGAGCAGTACGTTCCGTTCTTCCGCAACTCGCCGGCGTGGCTTGATCAGTTGTGGGATTCGCCGCTGCTGCTGAAGCTGTTGAGCGGAGTCACCATCAGCAGCAGTCCCCAGCAGCTGGCGGAGATGACGCTTTCGGTGCTGCGCGGGGAAGACGGTTACCAGCGCAAAGAAATTGAAAAGTTGATGGCGTGGCTGCGCGAACAGCCGAAGCCCGATGTGCTGAGCATTCACGATTCCATGCTGATCCGCCTCGCGGCGCCTGCCAAGAAGGCCCTGGGGTGCAAAGTGGTGTGCACGCTGCAAGGCGAAGATTTGTTCATGCAGGGCATGCCGGAGCCCTACCGCTCGCAAGCCATCGGATTGATTCGCGATCATGTGCAGGACGTGGATGCGTTCGTCGCCGTCAGCGAATACTACGCGGATTTTATGGCGGGGTGGCTGCGCGTGCCCCGCGCCAGAATCCATGCCATCCCGGCGGGCTTCGACTTCTCCGGCTTTGCCCCGCGCGAGCGTTTCCGGGTCACCGAAGCCCTGCGCGGCCCGATACGCGATATCACCATCGGCTACCTGGCGCGCATCGCCCCGGAAAAGGGATTGCACACCCTGTGCGAAGCCTACCGCATCCTGCGACAGGAAATGGGCTTGCCCAAATCGCGGCTGCTGGCCGCGGGGTGGATGGGGCCGGAGCAGAAAGCCTATTTGCGGAGCGTGGAAACGAGGATGAAGCAATGGGGATTGGGCGGCGAATTCCATTATGCAGGCTCGCCCAACCGCGAAGAAAAAATCCGCTTCCTGCAGCGGCTCGATGTGTTTTCCGTGCCCGGCTCCTATCCCGGAGACCCGGAAATCGCCGGGCTCGATTTGCCCGGCTCCAAAGCCATGTTCCTGCCTGAAGCGATGGCCTGCGGCGTGCCCGTAGTGCAGCCGCGGCGCGGCGCGTTTCCTGAAATTGTCGAGAAGACCGGCGGCGGCATCCTGGTGGATTGGGATGCGGCAAAGCCGATGAGCCGCGCGATTGCGGAAGGGATTCATCTGCTGTGGCAGGACCCGGCGCGCGCGGAAGCGCTCGGCCGCTGCGGCGTGGAAGGCGTCGCGCAGCACTATGGCGCCGCGCAACTGGCGGAACGTTCGCTCGCGCTCTATGAGAAACTTCTGGCGGAAGGCGGCCTGCCGCGGGCTGCGGCTGGCGTTGCGGGCTGACCGGCCGTCGCCGGCGCTTTCCTCTTCCGCCTTCTTGGCTCTTGTCCCGCGGGACGGAAGGCAAAACTATGCTCAACGTTGAAAAACTAACCAAAGAATATCCCACGCCGCGCGGCGCGTTGCGCGTCTTCACCGACGTGTCTTTCGCGATGGAACGCGGCGAGGCCGCTTCCATCATGGGACCGAGTGGAACTGGAAAGAGTTCTCTGCTCTATGTGATTGGCGCGCTCGAGCCCCCAACCAGCGGCACGGTCACCTTGGATCACAGCAATCCCTACGAACTACCGGATCATCAACTTGCCGCGTTCCGCAATCGCGAAGTGGGGTTTGTTTTTCAAGATCACTGCCTGCTGCCGCAGTTGACCGTTCTGGAGAACGTGCTGGCGCCGACGCTGGTGGCGCCTTCTGAAAAAGGCTTTCGCGGCCGCGCGGAAGCGCTGCTCCGGCAGGTAGGCCTGGAAGACCGGCTCGACCACCGCCCGGCGGAATTAAGCGGCGGGGAAAAGCAGCGCGTGGCCCTGGCGCGCGCGCTGATTCAACAGCCTTCCCTGCTGCTGTGCGACGAGCCCACCGGCAGCCTGGACCGCGATTCGGCCGAAGCGGTCACCACGCTCTTGCTGAAGCTGCACCAGGACCAGAAAACGATCCTCATCGTGGTTACCCACAACGCGGAGCTGGCTTCGCGCTTCCCGCGGCGCTACGAGTTGCGCAACGGGCAACTCCATCCCCTGTAGCGCTGCCCTGCGTACCATCGCGGTAGAGAGGCGGCGAGAAAAACGTCACGCTGAGGCCCGCTTTTGGCCGAAGCATCTCGGTTTCCAACTGGTCTGCATTGTGCGCAATCGAGATTCTTCGTCGCCCGATTCGGCGCTTCGCATCGAATCGAACCCGTTCCTCAGAATCGCGGGGGTTTGTCGGCGAGGAAGCGCCATGTTGGACCCACATTTTCTGGGTTGAACCACGCATTTCGGCCGAACCCTTGCCAGAAAGGCAGGCGAATGCCTGTTCGCCTGGGAGGGTGCCCAAAACGCAGCCGGACACTTGGTCCTCCCCTAATCGCCTGACTGACTGTATGAGGGAAAAACAGAAGGGGTCCCGTATGAAAAGTATAAGCGGGACCCCTGTAGCTTATCCACCCCACAACTCCGACCGGACTCTCCGTGTCGGAGCCACCCCGGGAAGCAGAAAAAGCACATGGGTTGGATGCAAGCGGCGTTCCAGACTCGAAGAAGAATGTAGTAATCGCTTACGTTGTTGCTATAGAGGCACTTAGTCAGTCAGGGCTTATGGATTTCCCACCGGCCGGCTTGGGTCTTTCTACCGTTTATCACAACTAATAACACTTCCATACATTCTTTTGGATGTGACCGGCAGAATCCAAGAAATAGTAATCCCTTTGGAGGCCGCCCCTCAAGCAGCCTTGGGCGCGGCTACGATATGCAGGCGCACCCTTCGCCACAAAGCGCGGCCCGGCCAGAAGAGGATCATGGCCCACAGCGCCACGGCCGGCCCGGCGGTCAGCAGGAAAAGAACCACCGCCAGCACCGAATCAGCGGCCTCGCGAATGCCGCCAGCGAAGGCGTTCCAGATGCGCGTGCTCGTGGCGGGTTGGGTCACCTGCAATTCGGCCTTGTAGTCTTCGCGGATTTGCAGACGGAGGGTTGCCAATTGCACCTGATTTTCCATGGTGCGCCGCTCCGCGTCCATGGTTTCGATTTCTTCGCGCACCCGGCTGATTTCCTGCTCGACCTCCAGAATGTCTTTCACTTTGCCGGTACGCTCGTTCAGCACGGCGATCAACCGCTTCTCGGTATTGCGCGCATTGGAAAGCCGGGCGTTCAAGTCGGTGTATTGCTGCGTCACTTCCTGGCCGATGTGGCTTTCTTTTTCAACCCGGCCTATCTTCTTCAGTTCGGCTACGGTCGCAGCAAGGTTCTTCGCCGGAACCCGCAGCGTAGCCTCCAGCGATTGCGCCGCCCCTTTTGTGTCTGTTGCCGTCATCTGCGCTGCAAATCCCCCTTGCGCGGCCAGGATGCGGTCGAGGGCCGCGCGTACGGTGGCGTAGTCCTCCGCCACGATCACCAGTTCCACGCGGTAGATCACCATGGGACCGTTCATCGCCCACTGTGGTTTGTCATAGGCTGTTACGGTCTCTGGCGCGGTGCGAAACCGTGCAAGGGGAGGGGCAGATGACACCATGACCGCAGGCGAGCTTGGAGACTTGATTTCCATTTCGCTTGACCGTCTTGTGCAAGCCGCCGCAAGAAGCGCGCTGGCCAGCAGCGGGAACATAAGGGGCCTTACCGACCACAATCCTGCAAACGTACGCATGGCTCCTCCAATCAACGTCTCCTTCTCCCCTGGAACGCGGTACCCGAATTTTCTTGCAGGGAGAAAGACACCTCAAGACTTCTCCAGGTGCCCGAACTTGGCTGAAGGCGGCAACTGCAAAGGCAAGAGGGCCGGCTGGCCAGGGCGCATTTTTCGCAGCGGTGCCTCGTAGCCACGGCAGGTCATTGTGTTTCCACCGTAGGCATCGTCATTCTGAGGCGGTTGGGGAGCGATACACAACGGGCAAGCAACTTCTTACGGTAAGTCTTGTGTTGCGGTTAGACGCTAGTGATAGGGCGCGTCAGAACTGGCGGGCGCGGAAGCCGAAATCGAACTGGATCAGGGTGATGGAATCAATGGGCTGGCCATTTTGCCGCGCGGGGTGAAATTTCCAGCGCCGGACGCTTTCGGCGGCGGCCTGCACAAACCAGCAATGCCCGTTCATGGCCATCACGTCGCCCGCCGTGCCGTCTTTGCGGATCACCACAAAGAACTCCATTTGGCCTTCGACAAAACGCTTGCTGGCTTCCTTCGGATATTTCGGCGGCTCGCGGTGGGTGACCGCAGGCGGTTCAAATCCAGCGCCCAGCGGCCCGACGGCTTCGATACCATGCTGGATGCGGAACGCCTCGGTGAGCGCCGGGCGCAGTTCCTTCTGCTTGAAATCAAAGGCGCCGGTGTAGCGGAAACGCCCTCCCGCATAGGCAAAAAACCACAGCGTGCTGTCCCAATTTTTGAAATTGAGCCGCACTTGATAGAGCGGGTTGGC
>CAZCNH010000106.1:0-10679 GCA_964500065.1 uncultured Acidobacteriaceae bacterium | reverse complement strand
GCGCCGGGCGCTCCGGAACCATCGGTCTTGGCCTGAGCGGCGACCGGCTTGCCAGTATCGCCGCCGATACGGATCTGCGGGTCAATTTCGATTTCGCCCAGCAGGGGCACGCCGAAGGCTTCGGCCATGCGCTTGCCTTCGCCTTCTCCAAAAATGTCCACGCGTTTGTGGCAGTGCGGGCAACTGAAGTAGCTCATGTTTTCCACGATGCCGAGCACTTCCACGTTTACCTGGCGGAACATTTCGATGGCCTTGCGCACATCGGCCAGGGCCACTTGGGACGGCGTGGTGACCACCACCGCTCCGGTCAGCGGCACGCTTTGCACCAGGGAAAGTTGCACGTCGCCGGTGCCGGGTGGCAGGTCAACCAGCAGGTAATCGAGTTCGCCCCATTCCACGCTGCGCAGGAATTGCTGCACCACGCTGTGCAGCATCGGCCCGCGCCAGATCATCGGCTTATCGCCGGGATTGAGCAGACCCATGGAGATCATCTTCAAGCCGTACGCGTCCACCGGCAGGATGCGGCGTTCACTGAGGGCGCGCGGCTGCTCGGTGGAATCGAGCATCAGCGGAACGTTGGGGCCGTAGACGTCGCCATCCAGCAAGCCGACGGTGTGGCCGAGTTTTTGCAGCGCAATGGCCAGGTTCACGGCTACAGTGGTTTTTCCCACGCCGCCTTTGCCGCTGGCTACGGCCACGATGTTCTTTACGCCGGGAATTCCCTGACGGTCGGGCATGCCCTGCGGTGCTGCGGGTCTGGATGACATCGAGGCTCCTGTGCAAAAACGCTATTTTACCACGCTCACCGAGCGGCCCTTGGCTGGACCGGCCCCAGAATGCAAGAGCGCGGCTGTGCTATGATTGGCGCCAGCCGGCTCTTCGCCTTGAAAGGAAACCCCTATGAATCTTCTTGAGCAACTTCTTTCCGCGCAAAACGGCGGCGCAGTCCAGCAGGTTTCGCAGCAGTTTGGACTGGATCAGAATCAGGCCACCTCCGCGATTTCGGCGTTGCTGCCTGCGCTCGCAAACGGCCTGGGCAAGAACGCGTCGCAACAGGGTGGCATGGAAGGCCTGCTGGGCGCGCTTACCGGTGGCAATCACAGCCGCTATCTGGAACAGCCGGAATTGCTGGGCTCGCCGGAAACCGTGCAGGATGGCAACGGCATCCTCGGGCACATCCTGGGAAGCAAAGACGCCAGCCGCTCGGTTGCGCGCCAGGCCGCTCAGCAAACTGGCCTGGGCGAAGGTATGCTGAAGCAGATGCTGCCTGTGGTCGCAACGATGGTCATGGGCGCGATGAGCAAGCAAGTTGCAGCCTCGCCGGGCACCGCTTCGCCGGCCGCCGCTTCGGGGTTGCTGGGTATGCTCACCCCGTTTCTGGATCAAAACCGTGACGGTTCCGCAGTTGACGATGTGCTGGGCATGGCCGCGAAACTCTTCAAGTAGGCTTCTGCGCCTCCATCTGCTGATTTGGCCCAACTTCCCCCTGCACGCTACAATGGAAGGTGAAATCGGGGGTTGACGGAGTTGGGCAGTGCTGACCGCTAGCCACTAACCACTCGCCACTTTATCTCATGCAGATTGACGTCTTCTTCAACAAACTGCTGGCGCGCTTTATCGGCACCAAGCACGAGCGCGACATCAAGAAAATCATGCCGCTGGTGGCGCAGATCAATGCGCTGGAAGCGGAGTTGCAGCCGCTTTCCGACGAGCAACTGGCCGCGAAAACGCCGGAACTGAAGGCCCAGGTAGCCAAGGCGCTGGAAAGCGCCGATCCCGCGGAAAAAACCTACCGCGATCTGTTACAGGCGGCGCTGGCGCCGGCGTTGCCTATGGCGTTTGCGCTGGTTCGCGAGGTGGGCCGTCGCAAGCTGAACATGCGGCATTTTGACGTGCAGTTGATCGGCGGCATCGTTCTGCACGAAGGCAAAATCTCGGAAATGAAGACGGGCGAAGGCAAGACGCTGGTGGCCACCCTGCCCGCCTACCTGAACGCGCTGGCCGGGCGCGGCGTGCATATCGTGACGGTGAACGATTACCTGGCGCGGCGCGACGCGGAATGGATGTCGCCCATCTACCGCGGGCTGGGGCTGAGCGTGGGCGTGATCGTGCATGATTTGAGCGACGCCGAGCGCCGCGCGGCCTACGGCGCGGATATCACCTACGGCACCAACAACGAATTCGGTTTCGACTACCTGCGCGACAACATGAAGTACGACCTGGCCGATTGCGTGCAGCGCGGCCACCAGTTCTGCGTAGTGGACGAAGTGGACAGCATCCTGATTGACGAGGCCCGCACCCCGCTGATTATTTCCGGCCCGGCCGAAGAATCCACCGATAAGTACTACCGCATTGACAAAATTATTCCCAAGCTGGTCCAGGAGATGGACTACACCATTGATGAAAAGCACAAAACCGCCACGCTCACCGAAGAAGGCGTGAGCAAGTGCGAGCGCCTGCTGCAACTGGGCAACCTGTACGACCCGGCGCACATGGACATGATTCATCACGTGTACCAGGGCCTGCGCGCGCATACCCTGTTCAAGCGCGACGTGGACTACGTGGTGAAAGACGGCGAAGTGGTGATCGTGGACGAATTCACCGGACGCCAGATGCCCGGCCGCCGCTGGAGCGATGGGTTGCACCAGGCCGTTGAAGCCAAGGAAGGCGTGAAGATCGAGCGCGAGAATCAAACGCTGGCCACCATCACTTTCCAGAATTACTTCCGCATGTACAAGAAGCTTTCCGGCATGACCGGCACCGCGGAAACCGAAGCCGCGGAATTCGCCAAGATTTACAACCTCGACGTGGTGGCCATTCCCACCAACCGCCCGCTGGTGCGCAAGGAAAATCAGGACGTGGTGTACCGCACCGAAAAGGAAAAATTCGAGGCGGTGGTGAACGGAATCATGCAGGAAGATAACTCGTTCGTGGACGGCCTGCGGCATTATCACGAACGCGGCCAGCCGGTGCTGGTGGGCACGATATCGATTGAAAAGTCGGAGCACCTGAGCGAGCTATTGAAGAAGGCGCGTGTCCCCCACGAAGTGCTCAACGCCAAGCAGCACGAGCGCGAGGCCAATATCGTGGCGCAAGCCGGGCGCAAGGGCGCGATCACCGTTTCCACCAACATGGCCGGGCGCGGCACGGACATTTTGCTGGGCGGCAATCCCGAGTTCATGGCCAAGGAACGATGCTTCAAGGAAAAACTGGCGCTGCCCTACCAGCCAGCGGGCGCGGTGATTGGAGCAGCGAATGAGGGGGCTCCGGCGCCGGAAGCCGCGCCGATGTTCCTATTCCAGCACGAAGGGCGCATCTATCAGGTACCGATGGACAAGTGGAAGCCCATCCTTGCCGAGTACACCCAGCAATGCCTGGCCGAGCGGAATGAAGTGATCGCGCTGGGCGGGCTGCACATTCTGGGCACCGAACGCCACGAAGCGCGGCGCATTGATAACCAGTTGCGCGGGCGCGCCGGGCGGCAGGGCGATCCCGGCTCGTCGCGTTTCTTCCTTTCGCTGGAAGACGACTTGATGCGCATTTTCGGGGGCGAGCGCGTGAAGCAATTGATGTACCGCCTGGGCATGACCGAAGGCGTGCCCATCGAGTCCGGCCTGATCTCGCGCCGCATCGAGAACGCGCAGAAAGCCGTCGAGGCCCAGAACTTCGGCGCCCGCAAGCACCTGCTGGAATACGACGACGTGATGAACAAGCAGCGCGAAACGATTTATTCGATTCGCCGCAGCGCGCTGGAAGGCAAGGATCAGCGCGAGTATGTGATGGGCATCGCCGAAGATATCGCCGTGGAACTGGTGGAAACCTTCTGCCCGCGGGACACGCATCCGGACCAGTGGAACACCACGCAGTTGGCCAACGAGTTGCTGGCGCAATTCGGGCTGGACGTGAAGGGCGCGGGCATTGACGCCGCCCGGCTCAACCACGACGAACTGAAGAAAGTGGTGTGCGAAAAAGTGGACGCGCGCTACTCCGAAAAAGAAAAAGAACTGGGCGCGGAAACGGTGCGCTGGCTCGAGCGGCGTATCGTGCTGGACGTGGTGGATACGCAATGGAAGGACCACCTGCTCTCGCTCGACCATTTGAAGGAAGGCATCGGCCTGCGCGGCTACGGGCAGAAAGACCCGCTGGTCGAATTCAAGAAAGAGGCCTTCACGCTGTTTGAAGAAATGATGACGCGCATTGACAACGAAACGGTGCGCTTCCTCTTCCTGATGCAGGTGCAACGCAACGAAGTACCCGGCGGAGAGCCGCACGGTGCGCCCGGCCCGGAGCCGGCGCGCCCGCGCACGCCCCCCACGCCGGTCCTCGACGCCTTGGAGAGCAAGCGCCGCCGCGCCGAGCGCGAAATGCAGATGATTAGCGGCGGCATGCAGCAGGCCGAGGCCCCCAAGCCGATTCGCGCCGGCGCAAAAGTTGGTCGCAACGATCCCTGCCCCTGCGGCAGCGGCAAGAAGTATAAGAAATGCCACGGAATGGGCGCGTAGCTGACTACGGAAAAGATTACCCCTCAATCTATACTCTGGAGTTTCAATATGCTGCTAATTTTTACCGCGCCGTAACAAACCTTTAATGCGCGAAAGAGTCACCCCCGGCTAGACTCCTTGCTGGACAAAGGCGAGGAGCAGCATGGACAATAGCGAGGTGACAGATCCGTCTACGTCGCCGGCCCCCAAGGCCACGCGGCGGAGCGATCGCTTCCCTTCCGTCGTTCCGATAGAAGCGCGCTGGCAAGTAGCAGGCGCTGGTGTCTCACAAACCGGACAAGCCATCGAGGCCAACGCGCACGGCGGCGTCTTGCAAATGGACGCCTATCCTGCTGTGGGCGAAACCATTGAAATCACCAACCGGGTGAGCGGCGAGTCCTGCTCCGCGCGAGTCCTGGGTCTCCGCACCAGCGAAGGCCATGTGCGCGGGGTGGCCGTTGAGTTCCTGTGGCCCAGCGACACCTTCTGGGGCCTCTCCTACCGGCTGCAGCGAACCAGCGCGGAGCTGATGCGTCTGGATCAGGTGCTGCGCGAGGGGAAGATCGACTTGCGCGTGCTGCGGGATTTCCGCGACGCGGTGGATTACGTCCGCAAAACCAGCTGGGCGGTGTACGAGTGGCACGACCGCCAGCTGAAACACCGCGACACCGCCACCGTGCTGCCCCTGCTGACGCGCGAACGCATCCGCCGCGCGACAAAGTTGTGCAGCGACGTAGCACAGGAGATGGAAACCGGCAGCCTGAAGGACCACCTCAACGAGCTTTCTGAACTACACAAAGTGATCGAGCGCCTCATGCTGTTGATCCAGGCCACGCCGCCGCTCAAAGTCTGATACCGGTCCCTTTCCCGGAGGCCAGAACCCGCCAAAGCAGAAAATGCCTCGGCGCCACGGCTCGCATTCCGCCCCGCTCGCCTTGATGGTGAAACAACCCTATGCAGATAGTCCTCATCGCACCATCTGAACAGGGATGCTGCGGTAGGGGGGTGCTGCATTTCTGGAGTATGGACACGATGAGACGTCAAAAGGAGAAGATGCGATGAGGAAACTTTTCATGATGCCAGTCCTGTTAGTGTTATGGGTAATTCCTTGTCTCGCGCAAGACGCCCCCAAGGCGGAATTGTTTGGAGGGTACGCCTTCACCCGGATCAATCCCGGGCAAGGACTGAATGGGGAGAACGCCAACGGATGGGCCGCTTCACTGGCGGGGAACGTGAACCACTGGTTTGGCGTGGTGGGCGAGGTCAGCGGGGCTTACAAAAGTGTGTCGGGCACCAAGGTCCATGCGCACTTTTACACGTTTGGCCCGCGTTTTTCTTATCGCAGCAAGGAGAAGGTCACACCCTTTGCCCATTTCACGGTGGGCGGCGCCCATGTGGGCGGCGGAGGAGCCTCGGAGAGCGGGTTTGCAATGACCTTGGGGGGCGGAATTGACGTGAAGTGCGGCGCGCGCGTGGCCGTTCGCATCGCGCAGTTCGACTACATTCTGACCCGGTTTGACGGTCCGGTCTCGGGCACCAATACCAACCAGCATAATTTCCGCTATGCGGCCGGGGTGGTTTACCGCTTCTAACACGCTGATAGCCTACCGGGGTCCCGTGCCGCGGGGCCCGCGCCCCCGCGGCCAGCTTTCGCGCGGATGACCTTTCCAGCGCAGGCAGCGTCTGAACATGTGGGAAGGTTTCTCCGTATTATTCGTCAGGCAGGTCAATAGGGGAGTCACACAAAATGAGCCGATCCTGGAAATCAAGAATGTTGTTCGCGGCGCTATTTGCGCTGGCGTTTGCGGGGGCGGCGGGCGCCCAATGGTGGGATGGCGGCGTGGTGGCCGAAGGCCGGTTCGATAAAACGCTGAACGTTAGCGGCCCGGTGGATCTGGAAGTGAAAACCAACTGGGGCGGGATTCAAGTACGCGCGGGCGATGGCTCCACTCTCCGGGTCGTGGGCATCATCAAGGCGCGGAAATACAGCCGGAGCGAAGCGGAATCGCGCATTGCCGAAATCGAAAAGAATCCTCCCATTACCCAAAATGGCAATTCGATTGTCGTCGGATTCGAATCGCGGGATTGGGATAGTGAAGAGCGCAACCGCATCGGCATCAGCTTCGAATTGGTGGTTCCCGCGAACACGCGCGTGCGCGCTTCCACCGGGTCGGGCAGCCTGAGCGTTGAGGGTGTTGCCGGACCCGTGGATGGCAGCACCGGCTCGGGGAGCGTCACGCTGGTCAACATCGGCGGCGAGACACGGGTGAACACGGGTTCAGGCAGCGTGAACTTGACCGGCGTGAAAGGTTCGTTACGGGCGTCCACGGGGAGCGGCTCGATCCGCGGCACGGGCATCGCGGGCTCCATTGCAGCCACCACCGGCAGCGGCAGCATTGAACTGGAGCAGGTCAGCGCCGGCAACGTCGAGGTTTCCACCGGCTCGGGCGGAATCACCCTCGAAGGAATCAAAGGCGGCCTGCGCGCGCGCACCGGCAGTGGCAGCATCCGCGTGCATGGCGATCCGACTGGCGATTGGAATGTGCGAACGGCCTCCGGCGCGATTCGCGTTCGTCTTCCCGCGGGGGCCAGCTTCGATTTGGCGGCCAGCACCAGTTCGGGCAGCATCAGCACCGATCATCCGGTGACCGTGCAAGGTCGTTTTGGCCGCAAGGAAATTCGCGGCAAGGTGCGCAATGGCGGGCCGATGCTTGATTTGAGCACATCCTCCGGCAGCATTTACGTCGAGTAAACACCCCACACGCTCCGTGCCGGCTGCGGGATTTTCGCCCAAAGCCGGCGCCGGGGCTAGTAACTCCGGGACTTCCTTCCAAGCCGCGACACTTGATTCCGCATCGGTACTGGCACAGAATCCGCCGTATGGCCGACGAAAAGCAACCTGGTGGCAAACCGGGAGAATCTGGCACCGCGGACGCCAAGCCGAAGTTTGATCCTTTCAAGGCCGACGATCCCATCTTACCCGGCGTACCGAGGAAGACTGCAGCGCCTTCCGCAGGCGCCGCCGCGGGATTCAAACTGGATTTCAAAGATCCCAAGGTGATGGCCGGAGGCGGCATAGGTTTGGCGGTGCTGATTTTGCTGGGTTGGCTGCTGTTTGGAGGATCGCGACCTGAACCGACGTCGAGCGCACCTGCCACACAATCGGAGGCGGCTGCGGCGCCACCTGCGCAAGGGTCGGATGCCAGTCCTGCGTCGGCCCCGGCAAGCCCTTCGCCCGCCATTGTTTCCCTTCCGGGCATGGTAGCCACGATTGATGAGTTCCCCCGGGCTTGGAGCGTGAAGAAAGTCCTGCTGCAAAAAGTAACCGGCCGGGTGCCCGCATTGATTATTCGATTGCCTGGAGGTTCGCCGGGGCGCGCCGAAAGCTATTGGGGACTGCTGCTGACTTCGCCCTACGGCCGCTGCGAATTGGAGTACGTGGAAGATTTGAAGAAGATCGCCGATGACTACGGCTATCGCGCCCGCCACCCGATGGTGGTGGACCCGTGCAATCTGACGGTGTTCAATCCCCTGGCCATGGGCGACGTGGGGGGCGTTATCGCCCGCGGCGACGTGGTGCAGGGCACGACGATTCGCCCGCCCCTGGCCATCGAATTAAAGATTGAAGGAAACCGCATCATGGCGTTGCAAACCGAATAGGCGCTCTAGAAGACAGCAGAGATCACATAGATTCACCTGAAATTCAGCCAAAATGCACCGAGGAAAAGCGGCGCCTTCGCCGTCTAAAAATGGAACGCGCCCAAAGCGGATGCGACAGGAGCTTTCTGGATGAACCCGCGACACACACGCAAGGCTGGTTTCGTACTGTTGGCACTTATGGCGACCGGCTTGGCGCTTGCTTCGTTTGCCCAGGATCGCAGGAATGAATCGGATTGGGTGCGGCGCGATGGCTGGCAGCGCCCGAATGATGTGATGGACGCGCTGGGACTGGCGGCGGGGTCGGCGGTTGCCGATATTGGCGCGGGCCGCGGCTATTTCACCATGCGCCTGGCCGACCGCGTCGGCCCCAGTGGCCGGGTCTACGCCGTGGATATTGACGAAGGGAACCTGGCGCGGCTGAAGGATCGCGCTGAACGCGAGAACCTGAAGCAGGTGATAACCGTGTTGAGCACCACCAGCGATCCCAAACTCGAACTCGAATCGCTGGATGCCATCCTGGTGGTGAATGCCTTCCACGAAATGCGTGAGTTTGATCCCATGCTACAGGGCATGCTGCGCGGATTGAAGCCCTGCGGCCTGCTGGCCATCATTGACGGCGAAGCGCCGGAAGGACGCAGCCGCGAAGATTACCATTCACGCCACGATATTCCCGAATCCCTGGTGCGCTCCGATGCCGAACGCAATGGCTTCCGTTTTGCCGGCAAGAAACCTGGCTTCCGCACCGGGGACCGCGAAGATTGGTATTTCCTGGTCTTTGAAAAACCTGCCGCGAATTGCCGCCCGCCCTCTGGTGCCCATTGAGTTCGCTGGAAAACTCGATCGGAGAAAGCCGCCCGTCTGCGTCGCTCGCGCGGCAGATGAACTGGCAGACTGCCACCGCCGTGGTGGTGGCCAATATGATCGGGACGGGCATCTTCACCACCACCGGGCTGATGCTGGGCGTTCTCGATAGCGGATGGATCGTGCTGCTGTGCTGGCTGCTGGGCGGATTGATCGCCATTGCCGGCGCGCTTTCCTATGCGGAACTGGCGACGCAGATGCCGCGCGCCGGAGGGGAATACGTCTATCTGCGCGAAATCTATGGCCCGTTGCCCGCGTTCTTGAGCGGATGGACCAGCTTTTTCGTGGGATTTTCCGCGCCGGTCGCCGCTTCCGCCGTGGCCTTTGCCACCTACGCAGCCGCCGCCGGGCTTTTGCCGGATTCGTGGCTGGCGCAAAAAACGGCCTCGGTGGCCGCGGTGGCCGCGCTTACCGGGATTCACGTGATGGGATTGCGGCTGGGCTCCCGCGTGCAGCGGCTGTTGACGGGCGTGAATCTTCTGCTGCTGGTCGGCCTGATTCTGGCGGGTTTGGCCATAGATAAATCGGGCTGGGTTTTTCTCGGCTCAGGCAGCGCATTCTGGGCGCGCGGAAACTGGACTCAAATGGCCACGCCGCTCCTCTGGGTGATGTTTGCCTACAGCGGCTGGAACGCTTCCGCCTACTTGGCGGAGGAGGTCGAACAGCCGGAGCGCACGTTGCCTCGTTCGCTGCTGGCCGGAACGGCGGTGGTCCTGGGGCTCTATTTACTGCTGAACCTGTTTCTGTTTTCCGCGGTCCCGCAGGAAAAACTGGTCAACCAGATTCCCGTGGTCGAAGTGGCGGTAAAAGAAGTGTTTGGACCGGCCGCGGGCCGTTGGCTGGCGGCCGCGGTTACCTTGTCGCTGTTTTCCGCGATGAGCGCATTCATGATGATCGGGCCGCGGGTGTACTACGCCATGGCCCGTGACGGCTTGTTCTTTTCGTTCGCGGGAAAGATTCATCGCCGCTTCGAGACGCCTTCGTTTTCCATCGTGGCGCAGGGCATTTGCGCCGCGGTGATGGCGCTTACCGGGACGTTCAGCCAACTGCTCACCTACATCGGTTTCGCGCTGGGGATTTTTCCGTGGCTCACCGTTCTGGGCGTGATTCTTCTGCGCAAGCGGGATCCGCAGCGCCCCCGGCCTTACCGGGTATGGGCTTATCCGTTGCTTCCACTTTTCTACCTGGGGATGATGGGATGGGTCATGCTTGTATCGCTGGCCAGCAATCCGCTGCCTCCTGTGGTGGCGCTGGCCACGGTTGCCAGCGGCATCCCTGCTTACCACATTTACCAGCTCGCCAAGAGGAAGCCAAATTCCTAGCCCGGATCGTCGGTGCCCGCAAGAAATACTCGGATGACCCGAACCTGCAAAACTCAGTTTCTGGTCAGCGTATGTGAACTACCGCAAATAGATACGTTTTTTTGAAGCGCAGAGTTGGCTCCACTTTTGTCCTGAGAACCTCGCGTGCGGAAAGTCTGTTTGTTTTCACCCGGATAGAGGGTAATCCCATCTTAAGACCGGTTGGTTTGGTGATTGCGACAAACCTCAACATTGCCCTGTGGGTTCAGGAGGTTGCCCCTCCCGATTCCTCGGGTAGGAATCAATAAAATCACAGGAGGAATGTGTATGACTCGAAGGCTGTTGGCTTTCCTTGCCCTGGCGTTCCTGGCTTTAG
>CAZCNH010000105.1:0-10881 GCA_964500065.1 uncultured Acidobacteriaceae bacterium | reverse complement strand
GTTATCCGCGCAGGTCTAAGGCCACGGCGATGGGGGCGCCCTCATAGGTGAAGGACGTTTGCACGTGCATGCCGCCCGGGTTGGTCTGCATGCTGCATTCGGCTCCGCTGATGATGGTGGGCACGGAGAGCTTGCACTCGTCCCCCACCTGTCCGAGTTTGTTCTTGAATGTTCCCGCCACCATGTTGCAGATTTCACCGACGGCATCCCGCGCCGTATCGTCTTCTTCCTCCGGGCTGGCTGCGACTCCCAGCATTTTTGCCGCCATGGATCGCGCGCCTTGCGCGGTGCAGTGGAAACTGACGACTCCGCTCACCCGTCCCGTGATCCCGACCATGGCGATCATTTCGGTAACCAGCGAAGGATCGTCCTGGAAAGGTTCCAGCTTGGTGGCCAGCATGACCTCAAACACTTCTCGCGCCGCCGCTTCGATCAGAGGCGTCCAGCCGCCATCCGGGTAGTACGGCTCGCTCATTTCGCCTCCACTAGGGGAAGTATTTGCGCCTTGATTTGCCCGGCCGTGAACGGTTTGCGGATATAGCCTTTGGCTCCCGCGGCCTCCGCCTCCGCCATCCGCGCTTCACTGCCTTCGGTGGTAATCATCACCACGGGCACATGCTGCGCTGCTTCGGAAGCCCTCAGCGTGCGCAAAAACTCCAGCCCATCCATCGTGGGCATGTTGATATCGCACAGGATCAGGTCCGGCGGCTTTTGTTTGGCCAGAGCCAGCGCCTCCCAACCGTCGCCCGCTTCCAGCACTTCGCCGATTTGCAGCCCGGCCTCGCGCAGGTTGCGTTCGATCATCTTCCGCATCACCGCGGAGTCGTCCACCAAAAGTACGCAGATGCTTTTCACGGTTCGCCGTTTCCGAACGGTCCCCTGCGACAGTTTTGCCCAGCAGAACCGCCCAAGAGGGAAAGCCCAAGCAGCCATTTTTGCGGGAGCCAAGCAGCGTGTCAAGCACAGTAGTCGCCCGAGTTTCGCAGGTTGAGCGCAGCGCGAGGGCCGCTGGCTTTGCGCCGTCTGCGGCCTTAGAATGTCGGACCAACAGGAGATTTGCTATGGCCAGCATTCACCTCCGCACGAAAATCCCCGGGCCTCGCTCATGCGAGTTGATGGCTGCGCGGCAGGCGGCTTTGCCGGGCTCCATTTCGCACGCCACGCCGATTTTTGTGGCCAGGGCATCCGGCGCGGTGATCGAAGACGTGGATGGCAACCGCTATATTGATTTTGCCGGCGGCATCGGCGTGCTCAACGTAGGCCACGCCTTCCCCGCCGTGCGCGATGCCGTGCGCGAACAGGCCGGCAAATTCACCCATACTTGCATGCAGGTGACGCCTTTTGAATCTTACATTCGTCTGGCTGAGCGCCTGAACCGGCTCACGCCCGGCAAATTCCCGAAAAAAACGTTTTTCGTCAATAGCGGCGCGGAAGCCGTCGAAAACGCGGTGAAGATTGCGCGCTATGCCACAAAGCGTCCTGCCGTGATTTGTTTCGAAGATGCGTTCCACGGGCGCACGCTGGGCGCGCTATCCCTGACCAGCAAAATCATGCCCTACAAGGACGGCTTCGGGCCGTTTCTGCCCGAGGTCTACCGCATTCCCTATGCGTACTGCTACCGCTGCTCGTACCAACTCACGTACCCTGATTGCAAGCTGCACTGCGCGCATCAACTGGAAGACGTGTTCAAGCGCGTGGTCTCCGCCGATTCGGTGGCCGCGGTGATTGCCGAGCCGGTGCTGGGCGAAGGCGGCTTCGTGGTGCCGCCACTGGATTACTTCCGCGCGTTGCATGATATTTGCAAGAAGCACGGCATCGTTTTCATTGCCGACGAGGTGCAAAGCGGTTTCGGCCGCACCGGAAAACTGTTCGCCAGCGAATGGTTTGGCGTCGAACCTGATATTTTGGTGGCGGCAAAATCAATTGCCGGGGGCCTGCCGCTGGCCTCGGTCACCGGCCGCGCGGAGTTGATGGATCAGCCCGTCCCCGGGGGCATGGGCTCCACGTATGGCGGCAACCCGTTGGCGTGCGAAGCCGCGCTGGAAGTGCTAAAGGAGCTCGAACGCGGCGTTTTGCTCAAACGCAGCCTGGAAATCGGAGATATGTTCGGCGCGCGCGCCGGGCAGTGGAAAAAGACTTTGCCCATTGTGGGCGACGTGCGCGGCTTGGGCGGCATGTGCGCTATCGAACTGGTGGATGACCGCGAATCGCGCAAGCCCGCCAAGGAAATAACCAGTACTGTCGCCAAGTACTGCTACGAGCATGGCCTGATCACTATCACCGCTGGCACCTTCGGTAATATTATCCGCACCCTGATGCCGCTGGTGATCACCAACGCGGAAGTGGAGGAAGGCCTGGACGTGCTGGAAGCTGGATTGAAATTTGCCGCAGAGCAGCATCTGCAAAAGGTCCACGCGACCGCGTAGCGCCGGGCCCCGACCCGGTTCTTGGGCGGCGCAAAACTAAGGAAGGCTTCAACGTGTCACAAACTGCCACGACTTCATCCATGGAAATGGGATTCATCATCGCCGGCGAGCGCATCGCTGCGGGCGAGCGGGTCGAGGTGCGCGCCCCATACGATCAGGCTCTTGTCGGCGTGACCTGGAACGCCACTGCCGCCGAAATGGAGCGCGCCATCGTGGCCACGGTGCGCGGCGCCGCAGTCATGCGCGAAATGCCGGCGTATCGCCGCGCGCAAATCCTGCGAGCCATCGTTGCCGGAATCGAAGCGCGCAAGGCCGAACTTTCCTGCGTGCTGGCGCTGGAAGCCGGCAAGCCCATCAAGACCGCGCGGCTCGAAGTGGAACGCGCCATATTCACGTTCGGCGTCGCTGCGGAAGAGGCGACGCGCATCTCCGGCGAGGTGCTGCCGCTCGATTTGATGGAATCCACCGCGGGAAGATTTGCGATCACCCGCCGCTTTCCCGTGGGCGGCATCGCGGCCATCACGCCGTTCAATTTTCCGGTGAACCTGGTGGCGCACAAGGCCGCTCCGGCGATTGCCGCCGGATGCTCGATGCTGCTCAAGCCCGCGCCGCAAACGCCGTTTACCGCACTGATCTTGAACGAAATCGCTCTGGCCGCGGGCTTGCCCCCGGGCGCGTGGAATACTATTCCCTGCTCGAACGAAGTGGCCGCAAAAATGGTGGAAGACGACCGGCTGAAGATGCTCACCTTCACCGGCAGCGGAGCGGTGGGCTGGCAGCTCAAGCAAAAAGCGGGGAAGAAGCGCGTCACGCTCGAACTGGGCGGCAACGCCGGCGTGGTGGTTCACAAGGATGCCGATCTCGATTACGCCGCCGAGCGCTGCGTGTTTGGCGGATTTTCCTATGCGGGGCAGAGCTGCATTTCTGTGCAGCGCATCCTGGTGCACCGCGATGTAGAGCGCGCATTCCTCGACAAGCTGGTTCCGCGCGTCAAAGCGCTGAGAACCGGCCACCCGCTCGATGAAGCCACCGACGTAGGTCCGTTGATCCGTGCCTCGGATGCCGCCCGCGTGGACAGTTGGCTGGCGGAAGCGCGCGCCGCCGGCGCCAAAATCGAATGCGGCGGCGGGCGCAAGGGCAGCGTGATCGAGCCTACGGTGCTGACGCAGACCAATCCGGAAATGAAGGTGAATTGCCAGGAAGTGTTCGCGCCGGTGGTCACCGTCTCCCCGTATGATGATTTCGATATGGCGCTGGAGCGGGTGAACGATTCGCCATATGGCTTGCAGGCGGGAATTTTCACGCGCGATGCCAATGCCATTTTCCGCGCCTACAACAAACTCGAAGTGGGAGGCGTGATTGTGGGCGATGTCCCCACCTTCCGCATTGACCACATGCCGTATGGTGGTACCAAAGAATCCGGCATGGGCCGAGAAGGCCTGCGCTACGCAATCGAAGAAATGACCGAACCGAAGCTTCTAGTGATGAATCTGCGCCCGTAGCACAGGCCGCCTGCCCGTACATTCTTAAAGACCTTGAGGACAAACATGAGCACGCTTCAATCCGAAATGAAAGCCTACGAAGCCCGCACGGCGAAATCCAAGGCGCAGCACGAACGCGCGAAGCAGCGTGTCCCGCTTGGCGTAGGCAGCAATTACCGTTATTACGAACCGTATCCACTAACGGTGGCGCGCGCGCAGGGCGGCACGCTGTGGGATCTGGACGGCAATCAGTATTTGGACCATAACCTGTGCTTCGGCGCGTTGATGGCCGGGCACTGCCATCCCGCGGTGCAGCGCGCGATTCAAGACCGCATGAGCAAAGGCACGCTCTATGGCATGCCGCATGAGCTCGAACTGGAGCTGGCCGAAGAACTGTGCAAGCGCTTCCCGATTGACATGGTGCGCTTCGGCAGCGGCGGCGCCGACGTCACCATGTACTCGGTGCGATTGGCGCGCGCCTTCACCGGCCGCGACAAGTTCATCAAAATTGAAGGCGGCTATCACGGCGGCAGCGACACCATGGCCGTCAGCTTGAAGCCCGGCGCCGCCGACGTGGGCGACCCCAGGCGTCCGAATCAAGTCCCGGCCGCCAAGGGCATTCCCAAGCCGACGATTCAGAACACGCTAGTCGCGCCGTTCAACGATCTGGACGCGCTGCGCGCCATCTTCGAAGAAAACCACGGGCAGATTGCGGCGCTGATCACCGAGCCCATTTTGATGAACCTGGGCATCTGCATGCCCAACGAAGGTTACCTGCAAGCCGTGGCCGAAATGTGCGCCGAGCATGGCGCGCTGTTCATCCTGGACGAAGTAAAAACCGGAGGGAAACTCGCCTACGGCGGCGCTTGCGAATTCTTCGGTTTAAAGCCGGACATCATCTGCGCCGCAAAATCCATCGGCGGCGGCCTGCCGCTGGCGGTTTTCGGGGCGCGCCGCGAAATCATGATGGCCATTGCCGATGGCCGCGTATTCCATGCCGGCACCTACAACGCGAATCCTCTCGTTCTGGCCGCGGGCCTGGCCACGTTGCGCGAAGTGCTGACGCCGGATGTATACCCGCGCCTGCACGCGCTGAACCGCATGCTGGTGGATGGGTACGATGCGCAACTGAAGAAAACCGGCCTGGAAGGGTACGTCACCGGAGTAGGCACCAACGGCGCGCTGATGTTTTCCTCCAAGCCCGTGCTGAACTACCGCGACTGGCTCGAAGTGGATGCGGAACTCTGGAAGCACTACTGGTTCGGCATGGTGAACCGCGGCGTGCTGCCTCAGCCCTACTGGTGGGACGAGCAGTGGTCGCTGTGCGTGGCGCACACGGAAAAGGATGTGGCGCAGCACCTGGCCGCCTTCGCGGATCTGGCCCCGCACTTGGCTCGCGCGCAGCAGCAGGCCCGCTCCGCCTCTGCGCGCTAGTCCTGGAGCGTGGGAACTTGCTCCCGTCCACCGTGGGGCCGAATCTCGCATCGTTTGCAAGCAAGATTCGTTCACAAAACACAAGGTCGTTGCGCTGCTGCTTGCGCTCTCTGCATTTGCTGGTACTCCTTTGCTGAAAAACACATACAATACGCCCGCCGAATGAATCCTTCTTCAAAGCCAGCCCCAACGCCTGAGCTGTCGCGCGTGCTCACGCTGCGCGACCTGATTCTGTTCAATGTGGTCGCGGTGGTGAACCTGAACCTCGTGCCGGCGTTCGCCGCCAGCGGCTACCCCGCGCTTACGCTGCTGCTACTGGCATTGCTTTGTTTTTTGCTACCGCAGGGAACAGCGGTGGCCACCTTCGCCAAAAAGTATCCCGAGGAAGGCGGCATCTACGTCTGGACCCGCGAATCGTTCGGCGAGTTCCACGGATTTATCTGCGGCTGGTGCTACTGGCTCACCAATTCCTTCTATGTGCCGACGCTCCTCTTCTATTTGATCGGCGTGGTGCTCTATGTGGGCAGCCCGGACGCGGAAGTAGCCATGCAAAACCGCACGATTGTGCCGCTCACCGCTCTTGCCCTTTTGTGGGGTTTCACCTGGCTGTGCATTCGCGGACTGGGCGTGGGGCGATGGGTGAATAACCTGGGCGGCATCGCGGCCGGGCTCACTTCGCTGGCCATGATCGGGGTAGGTATCGCCGTGCTGGCTCAGCCTTCTGCCCGGCACGAAACAGGCGGTGTACAGTTGCTGCCCGGCTTTGCCGATTGGGGAACCATCTCCGCGTTCAGCACGATTTGTCTGGCGATGGTGGGGCTCGAACTCGGTTCCACCATGGCCGGCGAAATCAAGAATCCAGCGCGCGACGTTCCCCGCGCCGCCTTCTACGGCGGTCTCGCCTGCGGCGCCTTGTATTTGTGCGCTACTCTGGCGATGCTTCTGGCGCTCCCTTCGGCGGAAATCAGCATGATCCAGGGCGTATTGCAGGCGGTGAGCCGCATCAGTCAGCAGCTTGATGCGGCGTGGATTCTCACGCCACTGGCGCTGGTCTTATCAGTGTCCATTGCCGGCGCGGCCACGGCTTGGCTGGCCGGTGGCGCGCGCGTGCCTTTTGTGGCCGGGCTTGACCGCTTTCTGCCTGCGGCGCTCGGTAAGACCCATCCGCGATGGAAAACACCGCACGTGGCCTTGCTGGTCCAGGCGGCCATTTCGTCGGCTTTCATTCTTTTCAGTCTGTTCGGCGTGGATGTGTTCCAGGCCTACGTCACGCTGCTGCGGCTCACAGTGGATACCAACCTGATCCCTTTCGTCTATCTTTTTGCGGGATTGATCCGCCTGGCACGCGCGCAGGGCAGCCTGTGGCTGGCGGTGAATGGCTACGTAGGACTTTTGACCACCCTGCTGGCCATGTTGGTCACCTTCCTGCCGGACGAGCACATCGCCAGCGCGCTTCTCCTGGAAGCCAAACTTCTCACCGGATTGGCGGCGTTTCTCGGTGCCGCAGTATTCTTCTTCTACTACTTCCGCGGGCGCGCCCCGCTGCAAAGAGGTGACACATGAAACGCTACCAGGCTTTCATCAACGGTGAATTTGTGGAAAGCAGGACGGGAAAAACTTTTCCGGTGTTCGACCCATCCACCGAAGAAATCATCGCCGAAGTGCCGGATTGTGACGCGCGAGACGTGGATCGCGCGGTGGCCACGGCGCGTGCGGCCTTCGAGGGAGGATGGAGCGCCACCACCGCGCAGGAACGCGGACGCATTCTGCTGCGCTTGGCGGAAAAAGTGCGCCAGCAATTGCCGCAACTCGCCGAACTGGAATCGCGAAATTCCGGCAAGCCAATCGTCGAGGCGGAATACGACATCACGGACGTGGCGACCTGCTTCGAATACTACGGCGGCCTGGCAACTAAAGTCACAGGGCACGTGAATCCTGTGCCGGATAACGCCGTGAGCCTTTCGCTGAAAGAACCGGTGGGCGTGGCCGCGCAGATCATCCCGTGGAACTACCCGTTGTTGATGGCCGCATGGAAACTCGCGCCGGCGCTTGCCGCCGGATGCGCGTGTGTGCTCAAGCCCGCGGAACAAACGCCGCTCACCGCGCTGGAATTCGCGCAATGGCTCGGCGAGTGCGGCGTGCCGAATGGGGTAGTGAACATCATCACCGGCTTCGGAGAAACCGCCGGGGCGCCTCTAGTGGCTCATGAAGGCGTGGACAAGGTGGCGTTCACCGGCAGCGTCGAGGTGGGCAAGCACATCATGCGCAGCGCTGCAAATTCACTAAAGCGCGTGACGCTCGAACTGGGCGGAAAATCACCCAACATCTTCTTCGCCGATGCGGATTTCGAAGCCGCGGTGGATGGCGCACTCTTTGGGGTGTTCATCAATCAAGGCGAAGTATGCTCAGCCGGCAGCCGTATTCTGGTAGAAAAACCGATTTACAAAAAAATGATCGAGGCCATGGCCGCCAAAGCAAAGACCATCAAGCTTGGTCCCCCGCTTGAGCGTGAAACGAAAATGGGCCCGCTGGTGAGCAAGGAGCAGTGCGCCCGCGTGACGCAGTACCTGGAAATCGGCAGGGGGGAAGCGAAGGTGGCGGCGGGCGGCGGGCGGGCGAAGGCATTTTCACGCGGCTACTACGTGGAACCGACGATTTTCTATGACGTGGAGAACTCCGCTCGCATCGCACAGGAAGAAATTTTTGGCCCAGTAGCCGCGGTGATTCCCTTCGAAGGCGAAGCCGAGGCCCTGCGCATCGCCAACCACACCCAGTATGGCCTGGCGGCCGCAGTGTGGACGCGCGACATCTTCAGGGCATTTCGCGCCGTCAAGGCTTTGCGCGCGGGCATCGTGTGGGTGAATCACATGCAACCCACCTACGTGGAGGCGCCGTGGGGCGGCTACAAGCAATCGGGCTTCGGCCGCGAACTCGGCCCGTGGGGCATCGAGGAATATCTGGAGACCAAGCAGGTGCACATCAACCTGAACGAGCAGCCGATCGGCTGGTACTGAAGTGATTTTCGCAGAGATGGGATGGACTGCGTTCCGGAGACACAAAATCAATCGGGAAGGTCACCAATTGCGCGTGGCGTAGTCAGAAAGTGTCAAGACGACCAGAATCACCATCCACATGAAACCGGCGGCGACGAAAATCCATTGCAGGCGCGGGCCGTATTTCACATGCATGAAGTAGAGAATCACCAGCGTGGCTTTGGCGGCTGCGATCGTGAGCGCGACAACCGTATTGAAGGGCACAATCTTGCCGAGGATTTGCACATCCAGGTCGCGGTAGGAGACCCACACCGTCAGCGCGGTTCCCACCAGCAGCGCCGCGAAGATCAGCAAGTAAACTTTCACGGAGACCACGTGGTGTTCCCCGTGCGTATTTCCATTCGCGTGAGCCGCAGCGGTTCCGCTCATGAATGCCCCCCGGCGTGCCGCCCGATCAGATACAGAAGCGGGAACAGGAAAATCCAGACAATATCCACGAAGTGCCAGTACAGGCCGGAAAGTTCAACCGGCGCGTAATACTCCGTGGTGAAGCGGTCCTTCATCGCCATGCGGATCAAAATCAGCATGATCACGATGCCGATCACCATGTGCAGGGCGTGCATTCCGGTCATCGCGAAATAGAACGAATAGAAGATCTGCATTTCACGCGGCGGCGCGGACTGGCCGGGCAGCGGTTCAGGGTGCCACAGCGCGCCGGGAATCAGCCCGTCGTGGTATTTGTGCGAGTACTCAACCGTCTTAATTCCCAGGAACGCGCCGCCCAGAATGATCGTGAGCACCAGCCAAACAATGATGGCTTTCTTCTTGCCCGTCTGCGCGGCGTGCACGGCCATGGCCATGGTGAGCGATGAGCAGATCAGCACCGCGGTGTTGATCGCGCCCAGCATCACATCCAGGTGGTGGCTGCCCTGGATGAAGGCATCGTAGTATTTTTCGCGGTAGACGGCATAACCGGTGAACATGCCGCCGAAGAACATGATTTCGGTAATCAGGAACAGCCACATGCCCAGGCTATCGGCTTCACGCTGCTGGGTCATGTCGTCGAACTGATGCTTCAGGGCAGGCGGATGCCCGAGGGGCGCGGCGTGATCAGACAAGCGGCACCTCCTCAGGGGGCGCATCATAGGTGCGCGTGGCTTCGCCGTATTCGTAGGGCTCTCCGGTCACCACCGGCGCAACGGAGAAATTCTCCGTGGGCGGCGGCGAGGGCGTTTCCCATTCGAGTCCCTTCGCGCCCCAGGGATTGGCTCCGGCTACCGGTCCGTATTTCAGCGACCACAGGAGATACACCAGCGGGATCAGGTAGCCAATCCCGAGAATCGAAGCCCCGGCGCTGGACATCACGTTGAGCACTTGAAATTCTTCCGGGTAAGCGTGATAGCGCCGCGGCATGCCCATATAGCCCAGCAGGAATTGCGGGAAGAAGGTCAGGTTGAAGCCGACAAAAATCACCAGCGCGGCAAAGCGCGCCCAAGTGTCGGGATACATGCGACCGGTCATTTTCGGCCACCAGAAATGCAGGCCGCCCATGTAGGCCATCACCATGCCGCCCACCATGATGTAGTGGAAGTGCGCGACTACGAAATACGTGTCATGCACATGCACGTCCACCGCCAGGGTGGCCAGGAACAGGCCAGTCAAACCGCCTACTGTAAACAAACCGATAAAGCCGATGGCATAGAGCATCGGCGCCTGGTAAGAAACCGAACTCTTATAGAGCGTCGCCGTCCAATTGAACACTTTTACCGCAGAGGGCACGGCCACCAGATAGGTGAGCATGGAGAAAACCAAACTCGCGTACACGCTCATGCCGGCCACAAACATGTGGTGCGCCCACACCAGGAAGCCGAGCAGCGCGATAGCCACGCTAGAAAACGCGATGAAGCTGTAGCCAAAAATCTTCTTGCGCGAAAAGCAGGTAATCAACTCGCTCATCACGCCCATGCCGGGCAAGATCATGATGTACACAGCCGGGTGCGAATAGAACCAGAACAGGTGCTGGAAGAGCACCGGGTCGCCGCCCAGCTTCGGATCAAAAATACCGAAGTGGAAGAGGCGCTCGAGCGCCACCAGGATAATCGTGATAGCCACCACCGGCGTTCCCAGCACCATGATCAGGCTGGTGGCGTAGTGCGCCCAGATAAACAGCGGCATGCGGAACCACGTCAGGCCCGGCGCGCGCATCTTGTGGATGGTGACGATGAAGTTCAGCCCGGTAAGGATGGATGAAAATCCGGTAATGAACACGCCCAGGGCGGTGGCGATCACGTGGGTATTGGCGTAGGTGCTGCTGTAGGGGGCATAGAAGGTCCAGCCGGTATCCACGCCTCCCGCGGCCATGGCGTACACGGTGAAAATCCCACCCACCACGTAGATGTACCAGCTGAGCAGGTTGATGCGCGGAAAAGCCAGGTCGCGCGCGCCGATCATCATCGGCACCAGGAAATTGCCAAGTACTGCGGGAATGGTGGGAATCAGGAAGAAGAACACCATGAACACGCCGTGCATGGTGAACATCTTGTTGTA
>CAZCNH010000104.1:0-10922 GCA_964500065.1 uncultured Acidobacteriaceae bacterium | reverse complement strand
GCGTAGCGGCCCCAATCGTTTTCACGCGGCAAAAGAGCATTTCGTTCGGCCAGTCCCACGGCATCGCCCACGCGGATGCGGCCGGGACGAATCACCCAACAATCGAGCGCCATTGTTCCTTCAAAGCAATCCCGGATTCTCTCCAGGACTTCGGGGGATTGTTTTTGTGTGTCGGGATCCCAGGTAGTCATCGGGCAGCGGCTGCGCAGGCGCAGGATGCCGATCAGCGCGTCGCCAATGCGCAGCGCCTTCCCTTCCCAACTGCGTTCCGCCAGGCCTTCCACGCCTTCTAACAAAATGTTCGGCCGCAAGCGGCGGTAGTCGTAGCCAAATGCCGCGATGGCGCCATCGGTCGCTACCAGCAGCGGCAAAACATCAAAGCGTTCTGCATCTTCGCGCCGCACCAGCCGTGTGCCCGGCCCCACAGCGGCGGATTCCACCACGATGCGCGCCATTTCCGGTGTGTTCCACGGTTTGCCGTCAATCCGCAATTCTCCCGCGGCTGAAAGCGTCGGGTGCAGCGCGAGCAGTTTGGGATGCGCGCGCGCATCCACAATGCGCCCGTCGGCGCGCCGCACTTGGAAGATGCGATCGCCGGGGATTCCGCCTTCGCGCAGGTCCGCGAATTCCATCCGCTCCCCGGCCATGGATTTCACCGGGTAACGCCACAGTTCCTGAACGCGCATAACTCCTCCCAGTCTTTCGATCTATTAGACTACGCAGCGAAAAATGCGGCGCCGGCTTTTTGGCAGCCCGCGCCGCAGGTTCAGGCCCAAATTGGTCGGCCTACTTGGCCAAAGCCGGCCAGTTCGCGGCAGCCTTCTTGGCCAATTGCTCAGGGCTTTTCCGCCAGAGCGCCCGCGTGTCCAGCGCCGGGTCGCGATAGAAAAGCAGCAAACGCCCGTCTCGGATTTCGTAACTCTCGGGATCCACATCCACGCGCTTTCCCAGCTCGGCTACGGCCCAGGCACACCACCCGCCATATGCGGGCACGTACTTTGCGGGGTCGGCTTGGAAGCGCTCGAGGTTCTCTTTGCTGCGGAAGCGATAGGTTGCGCCTTCATGGGCCGTCGAAATGCTGATCAATCCCTTCTGTGGCTTTCCCCCGCCTTCGGGAAAATAGGAAACCGGATCGTAACCCACCACGGCGACGCCTTCTCCCAGCAAGTTGGTGCGATTTTCTGCGGGTTTCATGGATTGCGCCCCGGCCGCTGCGGTAATCGCGATCACCGCCAAGGTGGCTGTCGCCCACCGCCGTTTCATGGTCCTGCTCATCTTTCTTCTCCTTTACGATATCGGATTCGGCTTGACTAACCTGTATAGCCGTATATAGTGGTTAGACTGCGGAGCGAATAAAAAGATGCAGGAAAAACAAAACAATATTCCGCGTCTCCGTAAGCGCTTTTATTTCATAGGAGATCATCTGGCCGCGGACTGGGCCAACACCGTTCGTTCGCCGGCATCCGGCGGCGAATCGCTGACCTCCTGGGCGGCGGTGGTTGTATTTCTCCAGGCCGCGGGGGCCGAGCGGGGCACTGGCCGCGAGCCGAAAAAGATGATTCCCTTGACGCTTCTGGCGATTGCACTTTCCGAAGCCCTGCAATTGCGCAAGGCAGTTCGCCAGATTCTCCGGGCTTTGGCAAACAGGGCCCCCATCGCCCCGCAATGGGTCAGGGTAATCAACCGTGTGCTGAAGGCGGGCAAAAGCTACCCCGAGCTTCGCAGGACGGGAAGAAAGTGGCGCAGGGAGTTGCGGTTCACCGAACCCGGGCCGATGGCGGCTTTGGCGCCCATTGCTCTGGGAATCGCGGAGTTGATAACCCGCCATCCGCGCGCGCGGATCCGCAAGTGCGCTCATGCGGCTTGCGTTCTTTACTTTGTGGATGCGTCGCGCAACGGGCGGCGTCGCTGGTGTTCGATGGCGAGTTGTGGAAACCGGGCAAAAGCAGCCGCTCATTACCGCCGCCAAAAATCGGGTTCCTAGCCCGCGTTATCCCTGCTCCCTTGCCTTCAAGTTAATAGCCAGTCAGCGGGACCGCCAGCTTTGCAGCGAGGACGGACGGGCACTTGGGATCCTTGGTGATGTCGTCGTGGAATTGAAGGAACCGCCGCCGATACGTACCGTTCAGATGGGCAATGGTGTACTGCGTGCCGGTGATCGCGGAGGTAACGCCGTGCCCGATGCTTTTCGCCGGATTCACTTTGCCGTCCACAGCAGTCGAGGCACCGCGCCGCTTCAGTTCTTTTTGGAAATCCACGATTGCAGCGTTCAAGTCCGGCCCGGGGACCGTTGAAATTGCCAAGGCCGCCAGCGAAGGGACCACATTGTCCGGCGCATCGCCGATCCTTCGCAGAAAAAACCGAACCAACGCGACATCATCCGGCTGATTGGAAGCTCCCTGGCCCACAGCGGCATCCACGTTGTAAAAGGTTACGATCTTCTTGGCCATGGTCTCGTTCTCCTTGACCGGGCAGGGCGAGACTCAGAATCATACGCCAGAAGTACCCCTCCGGAGCGGTTCTCACTTTGCCGGCGGTGCGGTGTGAAGCGCGCAACTGCGAGCCCAACTCCGCAAGACCAGTTCCGCACAGAACAAAGTTCGCAAACCTGACGGATTGGCCGGCTAGTGTTTCTTCATAGTCTTGTGAAGGGTCCCCGACGAATTCCCCGTCCAGCGGTGGCCAGCGGCTTTTCGCGTTTCGAGATCGAGTTGCTTTCTGAAGCGCCCGGCCCCTCCGGACCTTTGCGGCGGCGCAACCGCCATCGAGCGATGGGACCGAGGTGTGTGTTGGTCGTGCTTGGCGGACGAGTTATCGGTGAAGAGAATGGGATCGCGCAGATTTTGCAGTTCACGATAAAAGTAAAGAGCGGTTGGGCGTTTTCCTGCGAAGCGCAGCCGCTTGAGGAATTCCATTTCTTGTTCAGTGACGTGTTGACTCAGCGCCGGGTCGCGCAGGAACTGTTGTAGGCCGGGTTCCTCCTGGAGGGCGCCTGGCGCTTCCTGTTCCCTGAACTCGAATCGTTTGAGGCCGACCGGGGCCAGCTTGCGATTGAGCGCGATCTCCATGGCAAAGGTCCCGAAGTCGATGTCCCAAGATTCAATCAAGGGCTCCAGGAAAGAACGGCACTGCTCCGGGGTGATGCTGAAAACATCAGTATTGAGAAATCCGCGCATGGCCGCGCGGACACGTTGGCGTTTCCGGTGACTGGGGCGCACAAATATCTTCAGGCCGCCGAGATGGGCCAGCCCTGCCTGCACGGCGCTTTTCGCCACGTCGAGCAGCTTCTGCGTTACCAGCCGTTCCAGCTCGCCGAAGGGACGGGACGCGAAAATGTCCTTCAGCGGCGCCACTCTTTCGGATTTGCACTTTCTCAGGATGAGCTCACGTACTTCGCGGTGCAGCGGCGGCAGCGGATCGGCAAGTTTCTTCTTCATTTCTTCCAGGCGCTGGGCTTCTGCAAGGTGCACCAGCCGGCTGGCCGGTATCCCCAGAAACTTCCCCATCTTCTGGTAGATCCCGGTGCGATTGGCGGCCGGAGGGAGCTTTTTGCCTTGCAAGAGTTGGGAAACGTACGACTCGGTGACTCCGGAAGCGGCGGCCAGGTCTTGCTGTACAAAACCCAAGTCCAGGAGGCGCTGCCGGACCACCGCGGAAATGTTCATGGGTCACTCCTCGCGCACTAGAGAGCGGTTCGTTGCATATGAAATCTAGAAGATTCGCCTTGACAAGTAAAGAGAATTTACCTATTCTAGTTAATCAGCTAAGGGAGTTCAACGGTAATCTAAACTACTGCAGGTTATCTGCACCCCGCCCTTCGCCTCGCCAACCGGGAGGTTGACCAATGTTTGCACGCCGAATTTCCATGCAGTTGAAGCCGAATAGTGTTGCCGAACTCACCCAGCGACTGGAAAAACAGATCATCCCTCTGCTGCGCAAAGAAAAGGGTTTCCAAGATGAAATCACGTTTGTGGCCACTGGTGGTTCCTACGCTTTTGGCATCAGCATGTGGGACAGCAAAGAGAGTGCTGAAGCCTACAATGCCGGGGGCTTCGTCGAAGTGACCAAGTTGATCGCCGACCTGGTTTCTGCCACTCCCAAAGTGGAAACGTTTGAGGTTGCCAACTCCACCTTCCATAAGATTGCTGTCGCAACCGCCTAGGAATTTGATTTTGCCCGGTAACGGGGGGCAGTAAAGGTCCTGCCCCCTATTCCTTGATCGGTCCAGAGGCTCTAATACAGCCGCTTCTTCTGCACTCTGGTACGTATCGCCCCTGGCGACACGAGAAGCCAGGCACTGAAACAAAGATGCACGGAACATTCGGAAAAGGAGATTTTCCATATGATTTTCTTGATTTGGGCGGCATTGGGTTGGATAGCCGGGTGGCTAGCGGGGAGATGGATGGGTGGCTACGGCTATGGTTCCTTGATGGACCGGGTGTTGGGAGTCGCCGGGGGCGTGCTCGGCGGGTTTGTCGTTGAGGCTGCCGGATGGGGTGCGCCTTACCATTATGTGGTTTCGAGCGTAGGGGCCATGATCGGCGCAGTGATCGCGACCGGACTGATCGGATTTGCCAGCGGCGAACGCCGCTTCTCGCACAACTAATCGCATCGCACAAGGGCAGACGCCATGGCTGGCCATTGCCGAAAGAAAATTGCAAGGGGTGTTGCCATCCGGCCCGGTACAGTTCTGATCCGAGAAGGCATCTTCCTGCCCGGAAAGTTGACGCTCGACAGAATTTCCTGGATGCCGGGCTGGAGAATCGTCAAGCACCTAATGAGTTTTGCGGTAAGCGAGGAAATTCAGCACGCCGGATGGGCCTTTCTGTTTGTGGGTGACCCGCTGCAGGCTATCGTGATCGGCGGTAGCGAAAAAACCGTGCATCGGGCACGGTGCGGGATGCTGGCCGGTTTGAAGGGAGGCCGGTTCGATATCCTGGAAGCCACTGCCGTCATCACCCGGCGTTTTTTGGGCGTGCCCTGGGTATGTATCACGGCGTATTCCCGCCATATCCACGAAGGCGTTGCCTATGACCTGCTGCACCCGCCGCTGGCGGAGTCGGTCCGGGCCTCGTAAAGGAGAAGTCATGAGAATCGCACGCGTTTTGCTGGTGTCGTCAGGCCTTCTGCTGTTCGCCATACAGTTGGGCGCCCAGGACTTTACCAAGTACCGGGGATTTTCCCTGGGGATGAATGTGAAGCAACTCTCCGACCGCACCGGCAGCAGTGCGGCAGACGTCAACGTGATTTTGGAGCGCCCCGCGCTGGTTCAGGAACTGAAATGGCGGCCACCACAACCCTTGATGTCTGAGCCGCAGACGGAAGCCGCGCAGTTGATTACTTTCTCGTTCTTCGATGGCGCGCTTTACCAGATCTCGGTAGATTACGATCGCGAGAGAACCGAGGGTTTGACGGTTGCCGACGTGCGCCAATCGCTCACCGCGCAGTACGGGCCGGGGGAAACACCCCTCAGCATCGCCGGCGCTTCGCGCAATGCCGATAAGGATTCCGTCGCTCGCTGGGAGAATCCGGATTTCCGAATTGACCTGTTTCAATCGGCCTGGAAGGAATTTAGGCTGGTGATGGTTTCCAAGACTCTGGAGACACAAGCTTCGGTAGCATCGGCGCTGGCACTCAGCCTGGAAGAGAAGGAGGCTCCTGCGAAGGAAACGGAGCGGCTGAAAAAGGAAGCACAGGATCTGGCCGATGCGCGGCAAAAGAACAAGAAGTTGTTTCGTCCATAATCGCTGGCTTCACCCAAGGAGACTCTAGCGTGACCGTAAAATCTTCATCGTTACCCCATGCCCCAGCGGAGGCTCCGGGCCAGCCGCTCAGTGAAAAAGTGTACGGCCTTGTCTATCGCCTGGTGGGCCAGGGATGGAGCGACGCGGAAATCGCCGGTCATTTGATACTTTCCGAGGAGGCCGTGCAGGCCTGCATCCAGCGGATGATGAGCCTGTCCCACCTGGAAGACCGTCTGGACCTGATCCACAAAGCCTCGTCAGCGCCTGATGCGGTTCACATTTTGGGCACGCCTTGCCAGATTTTGCTTTCGCAAGCCTGAAACTGTGGTATACTTGGGTTGCGTTTGTTGCTCTTGTTGAACCTTTAGAATTTCTTAGAGGGCTTCGAGTTCACACTCGATGCCCCTTTTTGTTTTTCGAGGCTTGCGGCGCACCAAATAGCTTAATTCGAAAAGAGAATCAATCAGTGAAAGAACAAGGAACTGTAAAGTGGTTTAACGCCAGCAAGGGTTTCGGATTCATTCAGCGCCAGTCGGGCGAGGATGTCTTCGTGCATTTCTCGGCGATTCAGGGCGACGGGTACCGCTCGCTCAACGATGGCCAGGCTGTGGAATTCGAAGTGACCAAGGGCCCCAAGGGCCTGCAAGCGTCGAACGTCACCGCGCTGTAAGCTTCAGATAGACTGCTGTGGGTCCGGCGCATGCCGGGCCCGCAGAACCTTTCCGCAGTAACGTAATTGCCGCAATATCGCCGCCATCCGGCGGCACGGAGGCAAGCCCATGAAGATTGAACTTGGCCAGTATATTCGGCATGCGCAATATGGACTCGGAGTGATTACCGCCACCGACCACGATCGCACCTCCATTGATTTCGACGCCTTCGGCCCCAAGAAATTCGTCACCGGCATGATGACCATCGAGCCCGCCGAAGGCACTCCGCCCAAGCGCCCGCGCGGCCGCGCCAAGAAAGCCACCGGCCGCTCTTGATAAACGAAAAGACTGTCGTGCAGTATCTTGGCCACCGGGCTACGGCCGACGCGCGCGAGTACAATTTTACGGTGCGCGGCACCGCCGGCCCTTCGCGTGAATTTTCCCTCTCGATCCCGCACGCCGCGTTCAGCGCCCACCGCGTTCGCTTTCAAGATGCCGCGGAGATCTGCTCGATCCGTCTGCACAGTGAGTTGCAGATCGCTCCCCTGCTCGAGCCCTGCTCGCTCCGCGTGACCGACGCCGACCTGGATGCCTACCGCATCGCTCACGCCCCCAAGAAACACACCTTCGCTTCCATCCGCAAGAAGAATCCACTCGAAGCTTAGCGGTTGGGCGCGAGAAGTCGCACAAAATCCTCGAAAACGGGCCGCGCGTCTCGGCAGGAAACGTCGTGAAGCGCAGGGTACCCGCAACCCGCCGGATGATTTGTGATTTCCGTGGAGCTTGATTCTCTCTGCGTAGCCCTGCCCGGGTGGTTGCGCAAAACCCTTGAAATGGCAAGCCAGGGGAGTAAAGTGGAAAACCATGACGGCCACATTCAATCGGGGGCTCTGGGCGCCTTGGCGGATGGCCTGCGCGCTGGCGATGACCCTGCCGGGCGTTCTGGTAGCGCAGGATCCCGCCAAGACCGCAGAGGGAAATAAGGCGGCCACGCGGCCATCCTCTCCGCAGGTGACCGTGCCAGTGGATGCGCTGAAGTTTGGCGCGGAGCTGAAGAAAAATGCGCCGGATGCGTTGCTGAAATGGGTGCACAAACAAGCAGCGGGCGAGGCCCGCAACGACGACGAACCGATCAAGCGGCTGATGAGGACTGTGGAAGAAGGTTTTCCGACAGCGCCACCTGCCCTCCACGACGCCATCATTTTCATGGTTTTTTATTCGCAGTATGAATCGGACAGCGCCATGCAGGAAGGTCACACGAATGATTTACGCATCATTGACCGCGACATCGCAAAATTGAAGGACGAGTTGCGCATCTGGGAAGAGGCTTTTTCACACCCCGAACCGGGCAGCACCGCTTCTGCGCAGCGAGAAGTCCGCCTACGCCAGATTACGGAAGACTTGGCGCAACTGGTGAACAAGCGCCGGCCGGCAGCCATGGCCCAGGCGCTTTACCGTCAGCGTGTGAATTTCAGCCTGATCCTGCTGGGCCACGGATACAAAGCCCTGGCCAAACTCCCGCCCGCAATGATCGCACGCGTGCCTGCCCCGGCAAATTGAATCATCCGAGCGAGAACAAAACCACAGCCTTGAAGCCGGGGTGGGTTCGCGAGGGCGCCAAAAGGGAATGCTTTTGTCTCCACACCAGTGGTAGGCTTTTCGTAGTGAGCCAGATAAGCAAACGCGGGACGCGATGGGGGGCCGCAGGATTGCTGATAGCGCTCTTCGCGGGCGCGTGGCTGGCCGCCGGCGGCGCGGCGCTGACCCAGAAGGAAAAAAACGGCAAGAAAGAAAAGGATTTCCCGCCACCCGCGGTAGAAATCCTGCCAGCCAACGCGGTGAAATTCGGCGCGCAGGCCAACGACGCGGCTCCGGAAGAGCTGAAAAAATGGGCCGAGTCTCTGGCCAAGGGCGAGATGCGCTCTCATTCGGTGGACCCGCAAGCTACTATGAAAAAGGTGGATGAACGCTGGCCGCAGGAGTCCGAAGCGACGCGCGACGCCATCACCTTCCTGGTCTTTTACCTGGCGTACAAGGACGAAGACTTGAACTACCGCACCCTGGGTTACCGCATCCGCGATATTGACCGCGAAACCAAGGAAATCACCCGCCAGTTGCAAATTGTCTGGAAGAACCAGGAAAACCGCAGCGCATCGCCGCTGCAAGCCCAGGGGCAGCAGGCGCGCGTCGCAGAAGAAGAGCGCATCCAGGGCATGGAGTCCACGCTTCGCGATTACGCCGATGAGCGCCAGCTCAAAGCCACGCTGATGGATGCGTCGCGTAAAAAGATCAGCCTTTACCTGAAACTGCTCGAGGTGGCCCATAAGCGCATGGGCAACGCCAGCCCTTCCCTGCTGCGAACTGTGAAGTGATTCCGGGCGGGCTGCCGCGCACCGCGCCGGCAAACGCGTGGAGGGATGGCCGCTGCGGCGTCTACTGCGAACGGCCGGCTTTCAAATAGCGCTGGCGCAGCGGCTCGGGAAACCTTTCGAGGGCGTAGCGCAGCATGGTGCGCGGCATGGACGGCGCGTGCCTGTTCAAGAACGCTTCTTCGGCGGCGCGGTTGCGGTTGCCAATCTCTCGCAGCATCCAGCCCACTGCTTTGTGGATCAAGTCGTGCTCGTCATGCAGCAGAATGCGCGCAATGCGCAGCGTATCTGCGAAATCGTCCTGCCGGATATAGTGAAACGTGGAGAGAATGGCGATGCGCCGCTCCCACAGCAACTTCGAGCGCGCCAGCTTGTCGAGCAGTTTGCGCGAGCCGCGCGCCAGTTGCGGGCCGACGATATGTTCTGCGGAGCCATCCACCAGGTCCCAGTTGTTGATAAAACGCGTGTTGCGCAGGTACAAATGGAAAATGGCTTTGCGCTCGCGTTCGTCGCTGCGCGGATATCGCCACACCAGGATCATCAGCGCGATGGCGCGCTCCTCGTGGATGGACGAGCGCAACAACTTAACCACCTCGGCAAAGGGCATCGTGCGGTACTGCCGCACCAGGCGCCGCTGCTTGGGCACAATTACGCCAAGGAAGTGATCGCCTTCGGCGTATTCGCCCGGGCCGGTCTTGAAGAAGCGCTGCAGGATTTTCGCTTTTTCCGGGTCGGCGACACTTCTCAAGTCGCGCCGCAACGCTTCTGCTGTCATTGTGTGCATCGAGTTTCACTGCTTGCCGTCGCTTCGAATTCAGCGCGGCGAATCACGTATCGCACTACTTCATAGCCCTTGTGATTCACATTGCCCTCGAACTTCATCCCTAGTTTTTCCATGATCCGGATGGACCCGCGGTTTTCGGGCAGGGCGATGGAAACAATCTGCGCCAGATGCGCCCGCTCGAACCCATACGCCAGGGCGCGGCGCGCCGCCTCGGTCGCGATTCCCTGCCCCCACAATTCGGGCGCAAGCCACCAGCCGATTTCGATATCCGGCGTATCCACCAGCGGCTGCAACCCGCACATCCCTGCAAGTTCGCCGGTCTGCCGGAGCACCAGCTTCCAGAGGCAGAACGCGCGGGTGGCGAATCCGGCCCGCTGCCGCTCGACAAACTGGTGCGTTTGCGCGTCGCCCCACGGCTGCCCGTTTGAGACGTAACGCATCACGCGCGGATCCTGCGTCAGCCTGCAGAAGGCCCTATGGTCGCCCGGTTGCCAGGGGCGCAGCCACACGCGCGCAGTCTCGATTTGAAAATCTCTCATGCAAAACCGTAGCAGCGCTAGCTTCGCAGGCCCGCCCGAACCGCGTCGAAGAACAGGGAAAGCTCCGTGGGCTGCGTGAAGATGTGCGTGGCGATGCGGATGCGTTCGCCACCGCCGGCAATGCGGATATTGCGCGCGGCGCATTCGCGCGCGATGTGCGACAAATCTTTGGGAGCGGCGCCCCCACCCGAGGGCTCGAAACTGACCAGCGTGCCGAAGAATTCATCCTTGCTGGCGTTCACCAGCTTCAGTTGCGGCTGGCTGGCCACGAAGTCGCGCACGCGCGTGGCCAACTGGTGGCTGCGGGCATAAATATTTTCCGGCCCGATGGCGTGAAAGAAATCGAGCGCGGCCTTGCAGCCCACCATCACGCTCAGGTTTGAGGTGCCGAAATTCGAGAAGCGGTAGGCCTTCATGGCTTTGTTGTTCCACTCGCCGGAAACTGTGTTGCCCCACAAGCGGTCGCACACCTCCTCGCGGACGAACAATGTGCCAGTGCCCTTTGGCGCCATCAGCCATTTGTGCGGGCTGGTGGCGTAGAAATCGCAGCCCATATCGTGCAGATCCAGCGGGATCTGCCCGATGGCGTGCGCGCCGTCCAAGTGCGTCAGAATGCCGCGCTTTCGGGCCATCGCGCAGATTTCTTTCGCGGGCAGAATCACGCCGGTCACCGTGGTGATGTGGCTGAACATCAGCACGCGCGTTTTCGGCGTGAGCGCCTTTTCGAACAAATCGAGCAACTGCTCTTTGGAGGCGGGGGGCTTGGGCAGGGCCACGAAATTCAGCTTGATGCCGAAGCGCGCGGCCTTCTGTTCGTAGCAGCAGCGGCCGCCGGG
>CAZCNH010000103.1:0-11108 GCA_964500065.1 uncultured Acidobacteriaceae bacterium | reverse complement strand
ATTCTTGCAACGCGCGAACCACAGCGCCATCATTTTCGGATTCACCCAGGCCTCGAATACCTTTTCGCGCGGCGCCGCAAAAACTCGTCTCACGACGACAGCGGTGCTGGCCGTCATAGCTCACCCTTCAATTCACGTTCCAGCATGTCGAAGCAACTGTTCCAGCCCCGGCGGTGGTCTTCATGCTCTTTTTCGGGCAGCAGTTCGTGGCTCAGCGTGACTTCGGTGAAATTCGATTCGCCCAATGCGCGGAAATCTACGGTGACAAGCGACGGCTCAAAATCCGCCTCCGGCCACCACCAGGTAAAGACCAACCTTTCCGGCGGGCGCACTTCCTTGTACGTGCCCTGCATGTTGTACGTGCGCATCTGCCGCAAGTTGCCATTCACCGGACATTCCACGTCCACGCGGTATTTGCCGCCCGTCCGCACATCGGCCTCGACGATTTTTGCCGGAGGCATCTGCGGGATGCCGCGCGCAAACCACTTGGTCATGCGCTCAGGATTGGTCCACGCCTCGAACACTTTTTCACGCGGCGCCGCAAAGGTGCGCTTCACTTGAACCGCCGCCGGACTTGCACCTGGTGCTGCCATGATGTTCTCCTCCTGAGTGTGCTGGCTGCTTCGTTCCTTGCTGCTATCGGATCTCCCGGCGCCGCCGCTTGCCAGGCCCGCTCGGACGCGGCCGGGAGCCACCGGGCTTCGGCTGTGAGTCGTGCACCGGCTGCGGACGCCAGGAAGAGTCTTCCTTCTGCATGTCTTTGATGTATTCCTCAAGGGCGTCGAACTGGTCCTCCCAGAATTTCTGGTAGAACTCGATCCACTCGGCGGCGTTGCGCAGCGGTTTCGGCTGCAGGGTGCAGCGGCGCACGCGCCCTTCTTTTTCCGTTTCCACCAGGCCGGCCCGTTCGAGCACGCGCACGTGCTTTTGCACCGCCACTAGAGACATCTTATGAGGCTGCGCCAGTTCCATCAGGGAAGTCTGCCCGGTAGCCAGGCGCGCCAGGATGGCGCGACGCGTGGGATCTGCCAGCGCGCCGAACACGTTATCCAGGGCGGTCTCTGAATACTTAACCATATGGTTCAGTATTGCAGGCAAGCCATTCCCTGTCAAGTGTTATTTTGCGCCACGGCTGGGCGCGTTATGAGGGCGCTTGCCTGCCCATTTCCCGTGTCGTCAGGAAGAGGTACAAAGAGGAGGCCAGGAGAAACGGCGAAGAGTAGAATCCGGGAAGAATCCGGGAGAAATACACGCTCCCTAAGGTATGGGCCAGGCCGTTCAGGAGCATGATCGTGCCGTAGATAAACGCAAGGGGCAGCATCCACCGCTTTCCAGCAAAGGCCAGACGCGACATTGCGGCCAAAGCGATCACAACTAGGATCAAACCACCAAGCCACTCGCCAAAAGTAAACATGGGCACGGGCCACCAGCCGAGACGCGCGCGCAGACTTTGCACCAGGGGATTGTAGAAGCCTAGAAAATCGGTGAGAGCCTCGTCGGTCACGTGCAGCGCCAGCGCCAGGGTTTGAAGCAGCCAGGCAATTCCAAACCGGCGAGATGCGTTTGGCTGCACGGATCACCTCTGGAGTGATTCTATGCCGAGCAGTCTTTCAGCGCCAATAGAGCCGCTCAGCCGGTATCGGGCCAGCTTGAGTGGTACCCTCAAAGGGTTCGTCGCTAAGGGCCATGATCCCCTGCATTCAAGCTGACCCACTACGGTTTGGCCTTCAAAGGGAAACTGTCACGCGCAAGAAAGTCGCCGGAATCGAAGTGCCGCCATTGCCATTGGTGTTCTGGGCCTTCGCCAAGTCCACCAACTGGCGATGGAGTTCCTCCTCTTTACCGCTCTTTTGCGCGGCGTCAAAGGCATTCATGGTCGGCCCGTAGAATTTGCGGAACAAGTCAATAAAATGTTCCGGACTCTTGTCTGCCGACACAAAATGGAACGTATCCTTTTCCATGGAGATGTTTCCTTTGGGCACGCCCGCCTGGACAAACCGCTCGATAATGTGGGTGTCCACGCCCCAGGTCATGGGGCTCACAAAGCCTTCCGGAGGTGGCGGCGTGAACGACGAGCTGATCTTCAGCAGTTGCGACACAAAGGTCGAATCATTGGGGATCCAATTGCCCATCACCACGCGGCCACCCGGCTTGGTGACGCGCACCATTTCCTTGGCAACCTCGAATGGTTTGGGGGCGAACATGGCGCCGAATACGGAAAGAGTCATGTCAAACGAATGGTTGGCGACCCCATCCAGGTTGCATGCGTCTCCTTCCTGGAATCTCACTCGGGTGAGCCCCGCCTCCGCAGCCCGCCTGTTTCCCGCATCCACCAAGTTTCGGGCAATGTCGATGCCAACAACGTCGGCGCCGGAACGCGCCAGCGGCAGGGCCGTGGTGCCATCGCCGCAGCCAAGATCCAGTACGCGCAACGGCGGCGTGACGGCCAGCGATTTCACCACCGCTTCTCCGGAATGACGCATGAAAGCGGCAATCTGGGTAAAATCACCTTTTTCCCACAAGGCTTTATTGGGGTTCATGTCTCTCCCTTAATTTGCAAAGCGTTTGCCTGAAATGTTCCCTGAGTTGGAGAAGGTATTTTACGCCCGATCTTGCAGGATCAAAAGAAAAACTTGCTACAACAGATGCCCCATTTTTTCTTTCTTGGTGCGCAGGTAGGCGCGGGTGCGGCGGGAAGTGGGAGGCTGGCAGGGAACGCGCTCGACGACTTCGACGCCCGCTTCTTCGAGTTGTTTTACCTTGTCGGGATTATTCGAAAGCAGGCGGATGCGCCGCGCGCCCAGCGCCAGCAGCACTTTGGCGGCAAAGCCGTAGTCGCGGGAGTCGGCGGCGAAGCCCAGTTGCAAGTTGGCTTCGACGGTATCCATGCCGGCGTCCTGGTATTCGTAGGCTTTTAATTTGTTCAGCAGGCCGATGCCGCGCCCTTCCTGCGGCACATAGAGCAGCAATCCACATTTGGCCCGGCCGATTTTCTGCAACGCCAGTTCGAGCTGCGCCCGGCAATCGCAACGCTCGCTGGCCAGCACATCTCCGGTGAGGCACTGCGAGTGGATGCGCACCAGCGGCAGATGCTGTCCATTCACGCGTCCGCGCTGCAGCACTGCCAGTTCTTCTGTAGCATCCGCTCCACGCATGCCCAGGATGGTGAATTCACCGAAACGCGTAGGCAGCTTGGCACGCGCCACCACGCTTGCGCCGTGCGATTTCGCTTTTGTACGCCGGTTTCGCATCGCAAAGCGATTATAGCGCATCCCCGCCGCGTGCCCGGCACGCCGCACCCTGGCTGCACACCCCGGCCAGGCAATGCTTTACATTGCGCGGCACGATTCGCTAAGGTTTGTAGCAGTCACAACCCATGCAAACGCTGGTATTTGGAAAAGACCTGATCTTTCTGCTGCTGCTGAAGGCCGGAGTGGCCGCGGCGCTGGCGGCCTTACTCGCTCGTTCGCGGCGCCTGCGTCGCGTGCTGTTCACCGAAATCCGCGACAACGATGAAAAAGGCCAGCTCATGCTGTTCCTGATGCCACCGTTGGCCATCGGCGTGATGTTGCGGCTGGTCGGCGGCTACAATTTTGCCGACCTTACGCTCGAAGGCTCCTTCCTGCTGGGCCTGCTGGGCGGGCGCGTGGCCGGGCCGGTGGGCGGAGCGTTGATCAGCTTGCCCGGATTTTTCAACCGCGAATGGCTGGTGACGCCCGTAGCCGCCGCTGCGGGCTTGCTCGGCGGAATGATCCGCCAGTGGGTTCCGAATAAGGAAGTCATCTGGAATTTTGGCCCCTTTACCTTTGTGGGAATTCCGCGCTGGCTCCTGCGGTCGATCAAGGAGCCGCGCCTGATTTGGGAAATGGTGCCCCTGTTCTGTTGCGTGGCTCTGGAAGCCGGACGCATCTGGCTGGGGCTTTCAGTGGCCAAGCGCCAGTGGCTATTCTTTTTGGACGGAAGCACGGCCTGGGCCAACCTGCTGATCATGCTCACTACCATGGTAGCCGTCAGCGTGCCGCTGAAAATCTGGAACAACACCCGCACGGAAATGAAGCTGGAAGAACACCAGCGCTTGCTGCTGAAAGCGCGCATGGACGCGCTTTCCGCGCAGATCAATCCGCACTTCCTGTTCAATACCCTCAACACCGTTTCGTCGCTGATTCGCTACGATCCCGACATGGCGCGCGTGGTGGTCATCAAGCTTTCCAGCATCCTGCGCCGCCTGCTGCGCAAGCAGGAAAACTTCACCCCGCTGCGGGAAGAAATCGGCTTCGTGGATGACTATCTGGATATCGAAGTCATCCGCTTCGGCCGGGATAAACTGCGCATCCAGAAAGATCTGGACGAAGCCACCCTGGAAACATTTGTCCCCAGCATGCTGCTGCAACCGATCATCGAAAATTCGTTGAAGCACGGCCTGGCCGCGCGCCTCGACGGTGGCTACATCAAGATTTCGTCCCAGCTGCGCGCCGGGCGCCTGCACATCCTGGTGGAAGATAACGGCGTGGGCATCCCCGAAGACCAGCTTCCTGACGTGTACGTGAAAGGCATCGGCATCAGCAACGTGCACGAGCGCCTCAAAGTGCTCTACGGCGATGATTTCTCCATGCACATCAGCAGCAAAGAAGGCGCCGGCACGCAAATTCGCATTGAGCTTCCCGAGCTCGTGCCCGCGGTGTAGGCCCCGCCTTCCAGGCGATCCTCCCGGATTGTCTAGCGCTCCATCTTCTCCTTGCGCCCGCCTTTCGAATTGACTTCGCGGTGAACCTCTCCTAGTCTTAATCAGCAACGGGGAGCCTGCCGATGGAATGGTTATCCCAACTGAGCGCGTTCGGTGTCTTTCTGGGAATTGCCGGGGTCGGATTTCTCTTTCTTCTCGTGTCGCTGGTGTTCGGTGAAGCATTCGAGCACATGGGCGTGGATGCCGACCACGGGTTCGATCACGGTGGCCCGAGCTTTCTGAGCGCCCGCGGCATCAGCGTTTTCGTCACCACCTTCGGATGCATTGGTGCGGCGGGGGTCAGCTATGGTCTGAGCACCGCGGCCGCATCCGGGGCTGGCTTTGGCGGAGGGCTTTTCTTTGCCTCGCTGCTTTTTCTGTTTGCGAAGTTTCTCTACGGGCAGCAAGCGTCCACGGACGTGAAAGTGACCGACGTGGTGGGCCAGATCGCGCGCGTGATTGTGGCCATCCCGGCCGGGGGCGTTGGCCAGGTACGTTGCCGCGTGGGAGAAGAATTGGTGGACAAGATCGCGCGCTCCCGCAGCGGCAACGCCATCGGCGAAAACTGCAGCGTGCGGATCGAGGAAGTTGTCGGCGAAGTGGTGATTGTCAGCCCCCAGTAGATCAGGAGAACGGCCATGTTCCAATCCTTGTCAATTCTGCTGATACCGATTCTGGTGGTAGGCGGCGTTCTGGCCTTGATGATCGGCATGTGGCTGATCGGGCGCAACTACATCAAAGTCTCGCCCAACGTTGTCGCGGTCTTCAGCGGGCGCAAGCGGAAGCTCCCGGATGGGCGTGTGGTGGGCTATCGCATGGTGAAGGGCGGCGCGGCCCTGCGCATCCCGGTGCTGGAAAAGGTCGAGTACCTTTCCCTGAACGTGATGACCATCCCGCTGGAAATCAAGCGCGCGTACACCGTCAAAGGTGTTCCGGTGTCGGTGAAGGCCGTGGCCAACGTGAAGGTGCGCAGCGATGACACTTCGTTGCAGGCGGCCGCTGAGCGCTTCCTGGGCATGAGTCACGATCAGGTGCAACGGGTCATCTTCCAGACGCTCGAAGGCCACTTGCGTTCCATCCTCGGCACGCTGACCGTGGAAGAAGTGAACAGCGACCGCACCAGTTTCGCGCAAAAACTCACCAGCGAAGCAGCCACCGACCTGGAAAAGATGGGTATCGGCGTGGACGTGCTCACCATCCAGGAAATCAGCGACGAGGAAGATTACCTGAACGCCCTGGGCAAGCGGCGCACCGCGGAAGTGAAAAAGGATGCCACCATCGGTGAAGCCGAAGCGACCCGCGATGCCAAGATCAAATCCTCGCAGGCCATGCAGGAGGGCGAGCGCGCCAAATTCAACGCCGAAGCGGATATTGCCCAGGCGCAGCGCGATTTTGCCATTCGTCAAGCGCAGTATCAGGCCGAAATCGAAACACAAAAAGCGCGCGCCGCGCAGGCCGGCCCGCTGGCGGACGCCACGGCTCGCCAATCGGTTGTCGCGGAGGAAGTCAAAGTCGAGCGCACCCGCACCCAGGAAATGATTTCCGTGCAGGAGCAGGAAGTTGCGCGCAAGCAGAAAGAACTGGAAGCGACTGTAATCAAACCTGCCGAAGCGGACCGGCAAGCTGCGGTGATCCGCGCCGAAGCCCAGAAGCAGGCCGCGATTCTGGAAGCGGAAGGCCGCCGCTCCGCGCTGATCGCCACCGCCGAAGCCGAACAACAAAAACTGCACAAGGAAGGAGTCGGCCGCGCCGCTGCCGTAGAAGCCGAAGGCCGCGCGGAAGCCGCCAAGATCGAAGCCATTGGCCTGGCCCAGGCCAAAGCTATCGAAGCGCAAGGCACCGCCGAGGCCACCGCAATTCTGCGCAAGGCGGACGCGTGGAAACAGTTCAACGATGCGGCAAAACTCCAGACCGTGCTGGAACGTCTGCCGGCGATTATTCAAGCCTCGAGCGGTGTGTTTAGTGCCGTAGCGGCGCCGATGGGCAATATTGACAAAGTTGTGGTGATTGACCAGGGCAGCGGCGGAAATGGCGGCGGATCGAGCGGAATGACGCGACTGGCCAACACCGGCCCCGCAGTGGTATTCAATCTTTTGCAACAGCTTCAGGCCCTCGGGCTCGACGTGCCGACGGTGCTCAACCAACTCGGCATTCAAACCAGCGGTGGCGCCGCGGCGGCCGCCTCTGCTGAAGCGGAATCATCCGCGAAGCGCGAAAAAAAATAGGGAGCCATTCTTCCAATGCCCGAGACTTACCGCAGCGCCGAAGTTCGCCCCTCTGCCGAGGGCGCGGACATCGTGGTTCATTGCAGCGACCCGCGCTTCCTGCCTCACTTCCAGGATTTTTGCCGGACCGCGCTTCAGATGGATCACTACGCGCTGATCGCGGTTCCCGGCGGGCCGCAACTTCTCACTCTGCTGAATTTCCTGCCCAAGTTTTCCTGGGTGGGGTGGCGCTGGGTGAAGTTCATGGTGGATCTGACGCGGGCGCAAAGAGTTGTGCTGATCGTCCACGACGATTGCCGCTGGTATATGCAGAGCCTGTTCGGCCACGATTCCGCGCGCCTGCACGAACGCATGATCGAAGATGCCCGCCGCGTGCGCGCTGCTCTGCTGGAGCGCTTCGGCCAGCGCACCATCGAGATTTATCACGCCCGCCTCGAAGGGAATTGCGCCAGCTTCGACCGCGTTTCTTGATGCCCGCGCTTAGCTGGGCTTCTTCGCAGCTTTGCCGCGCTTAGCGGGCGCGGCGGGTTTGGGTTCTTCCGGCTTCTCGGTGAAGGTTACCCGCTTCAGCTTTTCCTGAACACGCAGATAGGCCATCACGTCGCTCACTGCGATCGGCTCGAATTCGCCGGTAAGGAAATCGCGAATTTCGAGAACGGTCTTCTTCTTGCGCAGCAACGCGGTCATCTCTCCGCTCATATGCGTTGGGAGTTTTTCCAGCGCGGCCTGCACCAGGCGCCGCTCGTCGGCAGACAACGCCGCCAGCGCCTGCTGCACGGCGCCGAATCCGCCGGCTCCTCCGCCCCCTGGCCCGCCAGCCGCTGGCGCGGCGCTTTCCACGATCCAGCGTGCTGCTTCCTTTTCATCGGCGGTCATCGGAGGCTCGGCGCCCGGCATGCCCATTTGACCGGCGCGCATTTCAAAGAGTGATTTTGTCTCTGCCTGCAAGGCCGCCACGCGTTGTGCAATCATCCCCGCCACGGGCGCAAGTGTTTTCGCGCCCTCCTCGGGATTCCGGAAGAGCACGGCCGCCGATTGCAGCACAGCGGTTTCCACAGCCGCTTGATGGGCCAAAGTGACGCGCGCGTCGCGATACGCCGCGGGGAGCGCTGCGGCGTCAGTGGCGTCGGTCATATAGGAAAGGGCTTTGCGCTGCGCCGCTCCCATGCGCTCGGTGCCGCGCGCCAGCGATTCCGCGGCCACGCGCGCCGCCATCGCGTCGTCTGCGCCGGCCAGCACATACGCTGCTGCCGCGCCCACTACGGCAGCGCGCTTGAATTGGGTGGTATCCATTTTGTCCGGCGTATCGTGCGAGGAGTGGTACCACGGGTCGGGCCAGGTGTTGAACATCAGCGCGGGGATGCCGTGCTGCATGTACGTTGCGTGGTCGCTGGCGCCGTAATATTTCTCCACGGCGGCGTAGAACGGATCCTGGCTGCCGTTGGGCGCGATCACCGGCCACGTGAATTTGTAGCCATTGTGGCGGTAACGCACGCGCTCGCGGTTCAGGTTGGCGATGAATTCCAGCACGCTCGCGCCCACATCATTGAGGAACGTCGGAAACGAATCCGGCGTGCGCATCAGCAGCCACATCGCGCCGGCGCGGGCCAGGCCGATGCCTTCCATGTCGAAGTTGAGGTCGGCGATAATCCGCGCCTTGATGTCGGTGTGCTTGTTCAGCCAGGCATTGGTGCCGCTGATTTCCGGCACCCACAGGAAATGGATGTCGCGCTTGGGGCGCGCCAGTTTGCCCTGTTCGATCAAGCGGATGAGGGTGCGGCCCATTTCCAGGGTCGCAGCGCAGCCGGAATTGTCGTCGTTCGCGCCCTGTTTGATGTAACCCTCGTACAAGTGGCCGGACAGAATGACGATCTGCTGCGAAGAGCCATCGCCGGGAATCACCGCGTGCACGGTTTCCAGTTCGCCGGGGAAATATTCGGCTTTGATTGCCGAGCGCAGCTTTACCTTTTCGCCGCGTCCCAGCCGTGCAGCCATTTCCCGCGCGACACGCGGAGCGATGGCCCAGCCGAATCCGGGCTTCTTGCCCGGCGGCGCATTGGCGGAGATGCCGCCGCTCAGAATCTGGTCCGGGTCGTTGTCAGGCCGCAGCGAATTGTAAGTGATGATGCCCGCCGCTCCTCGCTCGAACACCGCCAGCCGCTGCATCACGTTGCCGTTGGCCGACCCCAGCACGATTTTTCCCGCCACATCTTTGCCTGCGTAGTCCTCGGCGCGGCCGCCAATGCCCACGTCCACCACTTCCGCGGTCACATCCCCCGATTCGCTGCCGCTCATCGCGGAAATGGCCACTTCGTGAATGTCGTACAGCTTGCGCAGTTCCGGCTCGACCATCCAGAGTTGGGCATCGTCGGAAAACCAGCTCCGCTGCTGGGTGGGAAACGACTCGATTTCCACGCTGGCGAAACCGGAGGCCTTGGCGGAATGCGCCATCACTTCCGACTCGCGGAAATTGCCGGTGTATTCCTCGCGGTGCCGCACGCGCGGGTAAGGCACCATCTCGAGAATGGTTTGCTGGGCGCGCTCGCCGCTGGCTTCATTGATAATCGAGCGCATCTGGTCCCATGTGAGCAAGGTGCGGTCTTCGCGCTCCTGCGCCCGCAAGATTTGTGGCCCCATCCAAATCGCAGCCGCCATCACGGCCAGCAGCAATACTCCCGCTCCACACCGCACCGGGTGTTTCATCGGCTCTCCTCACGTTTCATTTCGTAGAATAGGCAACCAAACGCGCGACACCAACGCGCGTCGTGCTGATAACGACGTGGCAAAAGAATGCCGCGTTTCAAGGTAAACATAGATGGGTCATGATTTTCGGCTCAACTTGCCTATGATTTGAGCTGTTCCTATACGGTCTCTTCAAGCGGGTTCTTGCTGCGGGGTGTGCTCGTTGGGCTGCGGCTTCCCGATTTAATGGAGCTTGGTATTGGCTTAACGGGAAATACATAGTAGGAGTTAAGGTTCTGGAGGCAGTTTATGCGAGTTCTGGTTCTCGCGGTATCGATCTCAACGATTCTTGGGGTAGGATTGCTTGCAAGTGGTCAACGGAGGGCGAAGGTCGTTCGGCCTTTCCAAGCAGTCGAATACAAGCATCCAGTGCCAACCCCCATGGAGCTCGCTCCAGAACCCTCCGATCCCCAAGAAAGGCAGCTCCGGGAGCTAAAAAGCCGGCGCTACAATGGTCGCGGAATCACCCCGCTCCCACAATTGGCCGAGGGTGTTAGCCCCCTCCCGCTAATACTTCATCAACCTGTTCTGCCGACGCTACCCGTCGCAGAAAGCGACGCTGTTTTGCTCGGTGAGGTGATTCGAGTTCAACCATATTTCTCATCTGACAAAACAAGCATTTATAGTGAATTTACTGTCCGAGTTGAGGAGATTGTTCGGAACGATAAACTGGGACATCTCAAGACTGGGAGGCTCGCCACCATTGAACGTGAAGGGGGATGCCTTCGACTTCCCAATGGGCGCACCCTGCTGCACAGGATTGAAAAACAGAACTTGCCTTTCTCCGGCAAAAGATACGTTTTTTTCCTTAAGCTTCGTGAAAAAGCAGATTACATAATTGTTTTTGCTTACGAGCTACTGGAGGGGGCCGTCTTCCCTTTGGACGACGCGGCAAATAGGCCTGGAGCTCCCGAGTATTGGGGAACCGACGAGAACAGTTTTCTCAACGATCTTCGCGCGAAGATTCACCAAACACGGGAAAAACAATGAGAATTCCTTTTGTCTTGTTCTCCAGCTGTTTGTTTAGGGCTGTCTTCCACTATCGTCCTCTCGACTACAACACCGTTCATCGAACAGATAGCTGCGGAAATGTTTTTCGCCTCAAGGCGCCTTGCCAGTTAGGCGCAAAGGTGGGTTTTGCCTACGACGTCTACTTTGGCGCTAAAACCTCAACGGCGACCAGACCAGAATCATCAATCTTGGTTTGTTCTTTCTAAGACGGGTGGCGGTTTACACGCGAATCAAGATTTCATCTAAAGTCTTCTTCCCAATATCCGGTACTTTTGCCGTTTCCGCGGGGTAGCCGACCGGCAGCAACAAAAAAGGTTTTTCGTTTGCCGGGCGATCGAGAATTTTCGACAGGAATCCCATGGGGCTGGGCGTGTGCGTCAGCGTGGCCAGCCCCATCCAGTGCAGCG
>CAZCNH010000102.1:0-11218 GCA_964500065.1 uncultured Acidobacteriaceae bacterium | reverse complement strand
ACCTGGAAAACTGAACGGAGAAAATGCCGGGACGGGCCACTGCTCCCCGCACGGGGACTGCGTCGGAATGGGCGGCGCGCGCGTGGACCGCGCTCGAAGACCGTCTCTACCCTATGCTGCGATGCTCGCCCGTGGAGCGCACGCTTTACAACCACCTGTTGCGGCACACGCTGCTGGCGGGGCGGTGCGCTGTGCGGCGCACCAAAGCCGACCTTTCCCGTGCGACGGGCATTTGCGGCACGGCGGTGCGCGATAACTTGCGCGCGCTCGAAGCGAAGGGCTGCGTGCGCATCCGCGAACGCGCGAAGTGCGGCTTGCTCATTGAGGTGCGCTGGCCGGGGAATTTCGCCACAGAGACACAGAGAACACAGAAGCGGGAAAGGAAAAGGCTGAATTCAATTGGCAAGATGCAAGAGCGGGAAACCAAGTACGAGCCGCGGTTGCAGCACGAAACGCCGCAATGCGAAGCGCCTCGATATGAAGCCCTTGCCCGGCAGCGAGTGGCGCGCAATCCCTTCAAGAGCCTGCGGTTCCGCAGCGCCATGCGGCGGCGCGAAGGCGGGCGCTGTTTCTATTGTCGGCAACGGCTGAGCGCAGGAAGATGGGGACTGGACCACATTATTTCGCGCGCTCGGGGCGGAGGGCATACGGCCAGCAACGCGGCCGCGTGCTGCGTGGATTGCAACCGCGAAAAAGGAGAGCGGCCTGCGGCGGAGTTTCTCCAGTGGCTCTACCGACAGGGGCGCATCAATCGTGAGCAACTGCGCGCGCAGCTTGACGAAGCAAAGCATCGCGAAGCGCAAGAAGGAATAGTGGGTCGGTCCTGCAAGGCGCAGGGGCGTTCCCGGGCTTCAGTGCTTCTTTCCGTTTTTTCCGCGGGTCCCTGATGATTCCCCTTCCCGCGGTAAACGTGCGTGCGGGCATCATCGCTTGGCCGTTGCGGGAACGCGACGCGGTACAGCGAGGGCGTGGCCTTCGGCTTTGTCCATCTTGAGGCCGAGCCAGGGCGCAACCGTTGGAGCAAAGTCGATCAGCCGCGCGTCACGCACCATTCCTGTGGCGATGGAAGGCCCGTAGAACAACATGGACGCGTTCATCGCCGGATTCTCGGGGCTGTGGCCATGATGCGCGCGGTTGGTATAGTTCCCGTATTCGGCATCACCGGAATAGCCCCACGTAAAATCCACGCCTTCGGCGGCTTCAATGCCCAGAAACGCGCGGGCATCACCGCCCAGCGCTTTGATTTCTTCGCGCGAATAAACGCGCGAGACGCGCGCGTTGGGGGCGGCAAGGCGTTCGCGGAACAGGGTCGTGAGCCGTTGCTTGGTAGCTTCGTCGCTTTCGTCCTGCAAATAAACGTACGCACTGCCACTCATGGTGGTGAGCCACACTTTGGATTCGGTCACTTTGTTCGAGTTGTCGAGCGTCACCAGGCCGGCATCTTTCAACCAAACTCCCGGGCGCACGCGGCGCTGATACGCGCACATGCCGTGGTCGGAGACAATGGCAAGGATGGTGCTCGACCAGATGCCGGCGCGTTTTGCCGCATCCATCACCCGGCCGATCTGCGCATCCGCAATCTCGATAGCCTCGCTGGCCTTGGCGCTGAAGATGCCTTCGTTGTGCGTGCGATGATCCACTTCGAACATGTGCAGCAGCAGCAGATTCGGCTTCAGGGTTTCGATCAGGTGGACCGCCACGCTGGCGCTGGGCGGGTCTTCCACCCGGGGCGGGGCGAAACCTTGGTAGAAATCCGGAAAGCGTTTCACCACGGCTTCCAGTAATCCCGGGGTAGACATGGCGCGCATGAGCTTGCGGTCTTCCAGATTGCCATCTTCCCCGCGCCAGAATTCAGGAATGATGGCATCGAACTTGGCGCCAACCGTAACCGGCCAGTAGATCGAGGCCGTGCGCAGGCCCTTAGCCCGGGCCACTTGATACAAGGTGGGTACGCGAATGTCTTCGGTGTACCAGCGAAGATATTCCGCGCCCGAGCCCTTGGGGTCGTCAATGCGGTTGTTGAGGATTCCGTGACTTCCTGGATTGACCCCGGTAACGATCGAAGTATGCGAAGGATAGGTGAGCGCGGGCATCACCGAGCGCGCTCCCGTGCTGTAAGCGCCATTGCGAACAATTTCGCGGAGATGGGGAATTTTCAACCCGTGCGCGTCCGGATGCAAATACGCCTCCGGCATCAGGCTGTCAATCGAGATGATGATCAGATGACGGACGGGCGGCGCAGGGGAGGGCTGTTTACCGGATTGGGCCTCCGGGCTGCCAGACGCCAGGGCAATCGCGCACAGGAACGCAAGAAGCAGGACCCGCTGCCTCATCAAGCCTCCGAACAAAACCGGGGCGGTCAATCAAGATGACGGCTGGATTCTGCCACGGATTCAGTTGCGCGGCGAAAAAAAACGGGAGCCATCAGGGCGTGGCTGCGCTCGCCACCGCTTTTTGCGCGGCCGCGACCGGCAGTCGCAAGGCGAAGAACGTGCGGCCAAAGGCCACGTGCGTGCCGCCGGCTTCAATCACTACGGCTTGCGCGGTGTAGCGGCCGGTGGCGAATTTTTCCAGGGGCAGGCTCATGCGGAACACGGCGGTGCGCGTCTTGGCGTCGAATTCCGCCGCTTCCACCATCGGCGTGTCGCTGACGCGCTGGCCCTGCCGGAAGAACACCAGCCCGGCGCGCAACTTGGCGGGATCGGCCTTGGCCGGAACATACGCCTGGAATAATACATAGAGGTTCTGCTGGGTGGTGAAGACGCGGGTAACGCTGGGAATCATGCGTTCGCCGCCGACCTCCAGGGGCGACTGCTTCATCTTGGCGTCGCGCACCATGGCGTCCTTTTTGACTTCGGCGCCGGGCTGGCGCGCCGGTTCGACCTGGCTCGATAGCAGGACGCTGCTCAGTTCGAGTTTTTCTTCTTTCGCCGCCGCAATGGCCAAATCCTGTTCGAAGGTACCGATGCGTCCGCTCTCGTTATCGCGCACCAGGAATTTGACGCGGTAATTGCCGGGGCCGAGAATCACGCCGCCCTGATAGACCAGCGCTTTCTGCTGGGCCCGGGAAACTTGATCGTCGCCAAGTTTGACCTTCATGGTATCGCGCAGCGCGGCCGCGGGGCGGTTGAATTGTGTATCGCGCACTTCGAGCATGAAGTCGAACTGCGCTTCCACTTTGCCGCGCTTCCTGGCCCATTCGAGCGCGCTGGTGGCCAGCTTGGCGGCCACGGGAACAAACACTTCGTCCTTGCCGACGCGGAACTGAGCGGTTTCGAGGGCCAGCGCCAGTTCGACGCGCGGGTGTTCGGCGCGCATGGCGTCGTCCAACTGGCGTTCGCGGTCTTCCGCGGTAAACACGTTGTAATCTTTGGGAGCGTAATAGCCTTCGCGATGATGGATGCGCGCGCCGGGCACGTTGACCTTCACAGTCACGTTGCGCCATTTTCCATCGCGGCGCAGGTCTTCGGGGTAGTAGCCCAGCAGGTAGTAGCCGGTTCCGTCCTTCTGCACCTTCTGAAAGATTTCCTTGAAGTCGCCCACGTCGAAGAAGGATTCCCCGCCGGTGTCGGCGGCCAGCGTGGCCATAGTGTCGCGCGATTCCTGGCGGGAAGCGGTCTGCGTGCGCATGGCCGCGCCGCTGAAAAGCGCGGAGCCGGAAGGCGCGGCGTCGGTGGCGTTGCCGCCCGGCGCCGCTGCCTGCAAACCGCGCGTATCCACGGTGTAGAGCGAAACGTTGGCGCGATTCGCGGCATCGGTGGCGGCGCGCAACTGCGTGCGGTTTTCTTCGCCGGTCTGCGTGATGCCGCCGGCAAATTGAATCAGGGCCTTCTTGCCGGGAATCGGCCGCAGCATTTCCGCGAGCGATTCTATGGCCGAAAGTTTGCGATCGGTATTGAAAATGTTGAATTCGGTATCGTCCGCGGTGAATGCCGCGCCGGTATCTTGTCCGGCGGCTTCTTCGCCGGCGGGCACTGCGCCTTCGGCGGTGGCCAATTGCGTTTCTTTGCCGGGGCGCAAGCGGCTGATGGCCGCGGCCAGCGCTTCCTTGTTGTTGGTGAAGGGCGCAAGAATTGCCAGGCGGTTCGAGAAAACCACCGCGCCCACCAGATCCGCCGGAGTCATCTGCGTGCGGACAAACTTCAAAGCTTCCTCGGTGGCGCGCAGAACTTCATCCTGCTGCATCGAGGTCATGTCGAAGAACAGCACCGTCAGGCGGCGGTCACGGATCACTTCCCGCACTTTTTCCGGAGCGCTCACCTGGCCCAGCGCGACCACCACCGGAGCGTCATCGGCCGCGGCGGCGGTTTCAATCCGCTCGACATCGAAATAATCCAGCGAGGAAATTTTCTGGACTTTGCTGTTTTCGTGAATGACGAAGTTTTCCGGTTTCAGTCCTTTGATGGGGTTGCCGTTCTTATCGTTCACCTGCACGTCAATCAGCACCAGGTCGGTGAACGCGCGGATCACGCCTTCGCCCGGCTTGGATTGTTGCTTGGGGTCAGACGGCGGCGGGGGCGCCTTCTTCAAGTCAATGGGCTGCTGCGATTGCTGGGCAACACCCAGGGGCGCGAGCCCCAGAGAGAGGACCACCATCAATGCAACAATCTTTTCGCTTTTCATGTTTTCCCTGAGTCTCTGTGCCGCTGCGGCTGATTCCTGAAAGGGGCGCGGCAAGCGCACCCTTGCAATTAGAAATTGAACCGGATGTTCAAGTCCATCGAGCGCATCGCCCGCGCCCCCGAAACCCGCCCGTAGTTGGTGGAATTCACCACGGTGTTCAGGCCTGTGAAATTGGGCGTATTGAACAGGTTCTGCACTTCCCAGCGCAAGTCGAGCCGGCGCTGCCGGTCTTTGCCCAAGGCGATCCAGCGGCCCACCGATCCGTTCACAGTGAATATTCCGGGGCCGGTGATGGTGTTGCGCCCTGCGTTACCGAAGGCGCCAGGCAGCGGAAGGGCAAACGCGGCAGTGTTGAAAAAGTGCAGCGGGTCGCGCTGGTCGCGAGGCAGGCTCGGATTGCCGACCTGGTCCGGGCGCTCGGACAAGCTCGCGCCGGTGCCGCTGTTATTGGCGGCGTTGCCCAGCAGGCGCGCGGTGTAGGGCGTGCCCGACTGCAGGCTGATATTGGCATTCACCGTGAAGTTGCTGAACACCGCTTCCTGCCAGCCGGATTTGGCCCAGCGCTTGCGCTGGCCGAAGGGCAGATCCCAGAAAAGGAAACTGTTGAAGCGGTGGCGAACGTCGAACGAGGACCGGCCGCGGTCGAGTGCGAAATTGTTGTCGTCGTACACCACGGTCTGCCCGCCCCCGCCGATGGAGCTGGCGTTATCGAGCGACTTGCCGTAGGTGTAGGTGCCCGTCAGCATGAGGCCGCGGGTCATGCGGCGCGTCACGCGCAACTGCAAGGCGTGATAAATCGAGGATGCGCCAAAGGTATCGTAGGTGAACTCGCTGGCCGTTGGGATGCGCCGGCTGAATTGCGTGGAAAGCGGGTCCACCGGCAGTGAACGGTTGGGCGAACGCAGCAGATCCAGGTGCGTGCCCTTGGTGCCGGTATAGGTCACATCGATATTCACGTTGCGGATCGGATTGGTTTCCACGGAAAGATTCCACATCTGCGCGTAGCCGATGCGGTAGTTCGGATCCACGGCGATCGTGTTTGGAATTTGATTGGGCGCCAAGAGCGGGAAGCCGTTGCGCAGCGTCAGCACCGCAGCCGAGGAGGTCAGCAACGTTTGCGCGGAAGAGTGCGGCGGCTGGTTCAGGAGCTGATTGGCAAGCTGCGTATAAATCGAAGCATTATGAAAAATGCTGTACCCGCCGCGAATGCTGGTCTGCTTCTTCAGCTTGGGACGCCAGGCAAAACCGAGACGCGGCTGCCAGTTATTGTAATCGCCGCGAATCAACGAACGCGGTACGGAACCACTGAACGGAGCCGTCTGGCCGGGAAGAACCACGCTGACCGCGGTGACGGAAGAATTCAAATCAAGGTTAGCCAGCTTATCGAACAATTCGGTGTACGGGGTGATGGCTTCGTAGCGCAGGCCGGCGTTCACGGTGAAGCGCGGGTGCCAGCGCCAGTCATCCTGCACGTAGCCAATCATGCCCCAGTTGCGCAGGTACGTGCGCGAACTGCCGAATTGCACGTAGGTGGATTGCGGCAGGCCCAGCAGGAAGTCCGCGAAGTCCCATCCGGTTCCCGGCAGCGGCAGGCCCTGCGCGTTGAGCTGGCTGGTCATCAATCCGGTAAAGGTATAGCGGCCGCGGGCGGTGGGATCGTTCACCCGGTTCAGTTGCTGGCGGCGCAATTCCCCGCCGAAGCGCAGCGTGTGCTTGCCGCGGGTGTATGAAACCGAGTCGGTGACGCGCAGCGTCTGATCGCGGCGCAACGATGGCACCGGATCGTTCAAATCGCCGAAGTTGGTGAAGTTGATTTGCGGCACGCCGAAGTTGATGGGGGCGGTGGAAATGCCGGTGATGCCCAGCCCGCCGGAAATGTCATTCAGGAAAGCAAACAGGTTCAACGAATCGGAGCGGTTCCGGCTCCAATTGAGCGCCATGTTGTGGGCAAGCTGGCGCGAAGCCTGTTGCGAAAGGCTCAGGGTGATGGCCTGCTGGCGTCCATCTTGATCGCCGCGCAGCGTGGGGAAGCCGGGAATGCTTTCCGATCGCGTCGAGGAAAAGCTGTAGCTGCCGCTGACACTCCACTTGGGGTTGATCGTGTGGGCAAGCCGAATATTGAAGCGGTCGGTGGATTGCGGCACGCGCGCCTGCAAGTGGAAGTTCTGCACCGTGCCCGGCAGGTTGGGCAAAGGAATGAATTGCAACAGCCCCGCGGCCGCCGAATCAATCATGGCCGCAGGAATCACGCTGCCCAGCGAAGCGCGGGGGCCGGTGAGGTTCGAGTTGGGGTCGAACAATTGCAAGCCGCGCGCAGTGAAGTCGCCGCCGCGTTCGGCGGCCAGGGGCACGGTGGAAAATGAATCCACGGGATTGCGGCGGCGCGCGCCATCGTAATTGATGAAGAAGAAAGTCTTGTCGCGCCCGTCGTAGAGTTTGCCCAGCTTGAGCGGGCCACCGAAGGAAACTCCGTAGGATTCCCGGTAGCTGGCGATCTTCACCGGATCGGGCGCGGTGAGCGAATAGGGCCGCGCATCCAGCGCGGAATGCCCGTAGCGATTGTAAAAGCTGAAGCGGGTGCGGTTCGCGGCCGCGCGCATGAGCCGCTGCGCGCCCATCAGGGCGCCCATGCCGTCGCCAAACATCACGGGGCCACCCGGTCCGCCGGGGCCGCCAATCACCAGCGTCTGCGGGCCGCCGCCCTGATCGTCACGGCGTTGCCCCTGTCCCTGCCCGCGCTGCTGTCCACGCTGCCCTTGGGGTTGGCCTTGCCGTCCCGGCGCGCCAGCGCGACCACCGCCCCCCGCGGGACCTCCGCCCCCCATGAAGGTCACTTCGATCTGTTGGCCGCCAGCGCCAGGGCCGCCGCCAAAGGGATTTCCCCCGCCGCCGCCCATTGGCCCGCCACCAAAATCCATTCCACCCATCATTCCGGGAATGCCGAAGGGAAATATTCCCATCAACGCAGCGGGATTGAATCCGCCGCCGGCCGTCGCGCCCCGTGCTACGGTTCCATTCATGAGAAACGCATCAGAAGAAGAGGCTTCGCCGAGCGGCCCGGCATCGCCCAAGCCCGCGGCTGCCGGATCCGTCCCCCCTGTGGGCATGGCGCCGCCTGCGGTGTTCATCAACTGCGTGGGGTCGATCTGTTGAAAACCACGGTTCTGCGCTCCGGGCTGGTTCTGCCGGGCGCCGGGAGTCGCAGTCGCATTCGCCGCCGGCGAAGGAGTAGTGGCAGCACCCGGCTGGCCCGCGGCCGGCGGGTTACCTTGAGCGGCAGCCTGCTGCGCAGATGTGGCCGGTTTGGGCGCGGGTGCGGCGGTGGTTCCGCCAACTTTCAATTTTATTTCCGCGGCTGGCGACTTGTCGTCAGCGAAATTCGCTTCCACGGAGCCATTATCAAACCCGAGTTGCTGAGCTTCAATCCGGTAGCGGCCGGCGGGAAGATTTGCCAATTCGAACTGGCCCTGTTCGTCGGTCCACGTGGCCCAAGCCTGTCCAGTGGCAACGTGGATGACGCGCACGGCGGCTGCGGGAACGCCATCCCCACCGGGCGAGCGCACAACCCCGGAAACTTTGACCTTGGGCGCAGCGTCTTGCGCGACAGCGCCGGCGGGAGAAACCGCGCCCGCGGCAAAAAACATGAATAGGATGATTACAATTGCAAGACTCTTGCGTTTCATTTCCAACTCGCTTTGCGGGCCTTCTCTGCGAAGGTCCCACCCCTGGATACAGGCCCTTAGACGCGGCGTGCGGGTAGTTCGTTTACAAGCAAGCACATCCGGTTTCCCGCCGCATGCCTGGGCAGCGTTGCCGACCTTGTAGGGGCGCATGCTTGCTGCCCCCGTTGCTCCTGCGAAAACGCAGCATGGGCGCAGCAAGCTGGAGCCCCTACGGCAAGCGGGCCCATGACGATGTCCACGTATGCGACAATGGGGATGGCCCCAATCGATTGAACCCCGAGTTGCCTATGTTGTTGCGAAAAAGTATCGCCGCCCTGTTGTGGATCGTCCTGGTCAGCTTGCCCGCATTTGCGGAAGCCAAGACGAAAAAACTATCGGGCAAAATCCGCTCAGTGAAAGAAAACGCGCTGCGTATCGAAAAGTCCGGGCTGGTCGGCGAGAGCTACGTGGAAATCGAAACCGATAGCGCCACGCAAATCACCGGACAACTGAAACCCGGCCTGCACATTACCGTAAAGTACCGCGAAGAAGGCGAAAAAGATTCATCCGGGAATCGCCGCAAAATCGCCGTCGAAATTGAAACACGGCCGGAATTCGCATCCAAGGACGCAAAGAAAGCCGCCAAGCAACTGGAAAAGAAGTGACCAGTGGCTTAGTTAGTGGCGTGAAGGGTCAATCTGGTAGAATCTGCCTTGCGCGATGGTTTTCCAACCAATCGCCACCAGTTACCAGCCACTTCGGCCGCAAAGCGACGCGCGATGGACGAGAGAGCCTTCTACGACGAACGTCAAGAAACAAAAACACAGAAGCTGGTATGCCCAACCTGCAAGCGCGACGACAACTACCCCATCCGCTGGATGGTGCGCAACAAAAAGAAACAGCCGCCGCGCGGCATGGGTCGTGATGACCAGATGAAGTGGGAGAAGGCGCGCAGCTATATGACCCGGCTCGACGAAGTCGTTGCCTGCCGCAAATGCCGCAAGCGCATCGAACTCACCGGGCAAAGCGTAGTGCTGGTCAGCGACAACATGGCCCGACCCGGCGACCCCGACTTCGACCCCGAAAACTTCGGCAACCGGTAACACGGGCTTCCAGCCCGCGTGCCTTTCAAGGCTCGCACCGCAGAACTGAAATTCAATCCACAGATTACACAGATTACGTAGATGAATTTCTCTGGAGTGCGGCAGCAATTACTGTCGTTTTGCTTTTTGTACTCTAGGCAAAAGGACCGTTCGCCTCGAGAGCGCGGTGGAGGGCGCGCATTGAATCGACTGCGTGATGTCCCCAGTGCGTTTCAAAGCCAAACTTTCATTGCCACACAGCTTCTGGTATTGATTCGCGCGAACCTCGACGATACAGGGCCAATCCAGCGCTCAAGTCCCGGTAAATATCGGCAAGATCGTCGGCAAGTGAACCGCAGACCGGATTCTCCTTCTTGTAAGGGTCAAAAACTTCCCAATAATAGTCCGAACTTCGAAGTTTGGTCCCCAAGTCTCGATAGATTTCCCTCCACGCATGATGGCTGATTCGGTCGGTGACGGGGACATCGGTTCCCTGGACGGTCGGAAGCAACAGACCTTGGACGTAGAGCTAGAAACAAGCAATGTTGCGCGATTCAGGAAGCCCTCAGCGGTGATGCCCTTTCTGCGCTCGATGAGTCGGCAAAATTCTTGCGTTGTCGCGGCAAATTCCTTCACATGAGAATTGCCTTTTATGCGCTTTTTCTTCATCTGGTCAATCCCTTTAGTTCACTGAGAGTCACTCGCAGCTTTACAAATGCTAATATAGATGGTCTTCAAAACAATGGCTGAGCGGCACAAAACGCATGCGGTGAAAGTGGGCGGAGTGGTCGTGGGCGGGGGTGCGCCGGTGGTGGTGCAGTCCATGACCAACACCGATACGGCTGATGTGGACTCGACCGCGCGGCAATGCATTGAACTGGCGCAGGCTGGCTCGGAACTGGTGCGCATCACTGTGAACGTGCCGGAAGCAGCTGCCGCGGTGCCAACAATTAAGCAGCGCATGATCGAGGCGGGTTGCACGGCGCCGCTGATTGGCGATTTCCATTACAACGGCCACGTGCTGCTCACCAAGTATCCGGATTGCGCGCGGGCGCTCGATAAATACCGCATCAACCCGGGCAACGTGGGTGCGGGCAAACGCCGCGACGAGCAGTTCGCCACCATCTGCAATATCGCCAAGGAACACGGCAAGCCGGTACGCATCGGCGTGAACGGCGGCTCGCTCAATCAAGAACTGGTGATGCGCAAGATGCAGGAAAATACCGATCGCGACCTGGGCCTCTCGAGCGAAGAAATCATCAACGAATGCATGGTGCTTTCGGCTCTGGAATCCACCGAGCTTGCGCTGCAATGCGGCCTGCGCGAAGACCAGGTCATTATTTCCTGCAAGATTTCGCGCCCGCGCGATTTGATCACCGTATACCGCGACCTCGCGGCAAAAACGCGGCAGCCGTTGCACCTGGGCCTGACCGAAGCGGGCATGGGCATGAAGGGCATGGTGTGGAGCGCGTCGGCCATGTCCATTTTGCTGAACGAAGGCATCGGCGACACCATTCGTATCTCCCTTACCCCGCGGCCCGGCGGCGACCGCCGCGAAGAAGTTTATGCGTGCATGGAATTGCTGCAAGCGCTGGGCATCCGGCAATTTTCACCCAGCGTGACGGCGTGCCCCGGCTGCGGGCGCACCACCAGCAGCACGTTTCAGGAACTGGCCGAGCGCATCCAGGGCTACATCCGCGAGATGATGCCGCAGTGGAAGCAGCAATACGATGGCGTGGAAGCGATGACCCTGGCGGTGATGGGCTGCATCGTCAACGGCCCGGGCGAATCGAAAGCCGCCAGCATCGGCATCAGCCTGCCCGGCACCGGCGAAGAGCCGCGCTGCCCGGT
>CAZCNH010000101.1:0-11237 GCA_964500065.1 uncultured Acidobacteriaceae bacterium | reverse complement strand
GCGGGCGGGATGTTGCCTTGCCGCTTGCGGGGCCTCCCAAAAGGATAAGGTCCGATGAAGAAATTTGTGCTGGCATTGGTGGCCGTTTGGTTTTCTCTTGCCCTGCCGGGAGCGCAGAGCCCGGAAACCGCGCGCTGGGAACGGTATGCGCGCGACGTCACCATCACCCGGGATGACTGGGGCATCGCCCATGTGCGGGGAAAAACCGATGCCGATGCAGTCTTCGGCATGATCTACGCGCAGGCGGAAGATGATTTCAACCGCGTGGAAACCAACTACCTCAATGCTTTAGGGCGCCTGGCGGAAGCCGAAGGGGAAGCGCGCGTGTATCAAGACCTGCGCATGAAGCTGTTCATGGATCCGCAGGAGTTGAAAAAGCAATACGCGGAGAGCCCCGAATGGCTGAAAAGACTTATGGACGCATGGGCGGACGGGTTGAACTACTTTCTGGCGAAACATCCTGAAATCAAACCGCGCGTGATCCAGCGCTTCGAGCCGTGGATGGCTCTGTCGTTCACCGAAGGCAGCATTGGCGGAGATATCGAGCGCATCAATATCGGGCAACTGGCGGAGTTCTACGGGAAAGTCCCGGCCAGCCAGGTGGCGGCCCTGGAGGCAGGCGGGGATGACGATCCGGAACCCAGGGGCTCGAATGGGATGGCCGTCGCGCCCTCGAACACTGCCGCGCGGCGCGCTCTGTTGCTGATCAATCCGCACACATCGTTCTACTTTCGTTCCGAGCTGCAGATGGCCAGCGACGACGGGTTGAACGCCTATGGCGCGGTCACCTGGGGGCAATTTTTCATCTATCAGGGATTTAACGAGCGCGCCGGATGGATGCACACTTCGAGCGGCGTGGATGCGATTGACGAATACCTGGAGACCATCGTGAAGAAGGACGGCCGCTATTCCTACCGCTACGGCAGCGAGGAACGCCCCGTCGTGGCCAGGGAAATCACCGTTCCTTACAAGACCGAACGCGGCATGGCGGAAAAGAAATTCACCGTATACCGCACGCACCACGGGCCGGTGGTGCGCCAAGCCAGCGGCAAATGGGTGAGCGTCAGCCTGATGCACCAGCCCATTCAAGCGCTCCAACAATCCTACCTGCGTACCAAGGCAAGAAACTACGCGGAGTTTCTAAAAACCATGGACCTGCTGGCCGATTCATCCAACAATACCATCTATGCAGATGCCGACGGCTCCATCGCCTACTTTCACGGGAATTTCATTCCCCGGCGCGACAATGGCTTCGACTTCACCAAGCCGGTAGACGGCAGCAATCCCGCCACCGATTGGCGCGGGCTTCACCCGGTCAGCGAGTCTCCTCACTTGCTGAACCCGAAGAGCGGATGGCTCTACAACTCGAACGACGCGCCGTGGTGGGCGGCCGGGCCCAGCAGCCCGAAGAAGGATGATTACCCGGCGTACGTCGAGCAGGGTCGCGAGTCCGCGCGCGGGCGCCATGCGGTGCGTGTGCTGCAAGACAAAAATGACTTCACCCTTGATTCGCTGCGTGCCGCGGCCTACGACAGCTATCTGCCGTGGTTCGAAAAACCTGTCCCGGCGCTGCTCCAGGCGTGGGATGCGGCCGCGGCGGATAATCCATTGAAAGCGAAATTGAAGGAACCGCTTGAATTGCTGCGCGCATGGGATTTGCGCTGGGATGTGAAGTCGGTGCCCACGTCGCTGGCGGTTTTCTGGGGCGAGGAATTGCGGCGGCGCGTGGGAACCGAGGCGCGACGCGCCGGCCTGCTGGTGGAAGACTATGCCGCCACGCAGGCCAGCGCCGAGCAACTCCTGCCGTCGTTTGCCGCCGCCTGCGACAAACTGGCCGCCGACTTCGGCTCGTGGAAAACACCTTGGGGCGAGATCAACCGCTTCCAGCGCCTGAGCAATGAAATCACGCCGCAGTTTCGTGACGATGGCATGAGCATCCCCGTCGGATTCACCTCCGGCAACTGGGGGTCACTCGCTTCCTTCGGCGCACGGGCGTATCCGGGAACGAAGAAGTGGTACGGCACCAGCGGGAACAGCTTTGTAGCGGTCGTCGAGTTCGGCGAAAGGGTGCGCGCCCGCGCCGTGACGGCCGGCGGCGAAAGCGGCAACCCGGCTTCTCGCCACTTCAACGACCAAGCCGCGCGCTACAGCACCGGCGATCTGCGCGAAGTCTATTTCTACCGCGAGCAACTCAAGGGGCGTACCGAGCGCGAATACCACCCGGGAAACTGACGCCCGGCGCCTCAGCAAATTCAGCGCATGTGCTCTATAATTGCAGGAGTCGTCTGTCGGGGCGTAGCGCAGCCTGGTAGCGCGCCTGCCTTGGGCGCAGGAGGCCCGCGGTTCAAATCCGCGCGCCCCGACCATCTCAAATCCTCGCGATTCGTCTGAGGACGACTGAAGCTGCGCAGGTGCTCGCCATGCCCGCTCAACTCCAGCGCGATGTCCATGTTGGTTGGGATCACGTTGTGCTGCCTCGGGGCGTTCATGATCATTCCGAATTCTACTGGTAGCGCCCGCGTTGGGGGCAAGCATGAGTAGCTTACTTCTCCTGTTGATGTCCCTGGGCGGCACTGTGACACCTGGAGCGCAGCTCTCGCAAACGGAGGCCGTCGTTCGGCTGGAAGTACGAGGTGATGCGGGCCCGGTGGCAGACGCGCAGGTGCGGCTCGGCAAGATCTCAGCGGTGACGGACCGGAACGGCCAGGTGACGCTGCGCGTGCCGCCAGGTCCGGCGGAGTTGCAGGTTCAAAAGGAGGGCTTCTTGCCCGCCAACACCTCTCTGAAGCTGGAGGCCGGGAAGGAGCACGACATCCAGGTGGAGTTGCAGACTGCGCCGGAAGTGGAGGAGGAGATTATCGTCTTTGCCACGCGCACCGATCGCCGCTTGCAGGACGAGCCAGTGCGTGTGGAAGTGCTCGACCGGGAAGAGATTGAAGAGAAGATGCTGATGACTCCCGGCGACATCGTGATGATGCTGAACGAAATGGGTGGCCTGCGCGTTCAGGCCACATCGCCGTCACTGGGCGCCGCTAGTGTGCGAATCCAGGGAATGCGCGGACGCTACACGCGGTTCTTGTCCGACGGGTTACCGCTGTTCGGCCAGCAGGTTGGCGGTTTGGGCCTGCTGCAAATACCCCCTATGGACTTGGGCCAAGTGGAGGTGATCAAGGGAGTTGCTTCAGCGCTCTATGGCGCGGGCGCGATGGGCGGGGTAGTGAACCTGGTTTCGCGCCGTCCGGGCAAGGAACCATTGGTCGAGGGACTTCTGAATTTCTCAACGCTGGGCGGAGGCGACGCCATCGTCTTTGCCAGTTCCCCCTTGGGAACCAGTTGGAGCACTACACTGCTGGGAGGCGCCCACTTCCAGAGGCGCAGAGATGTTGACAGCGACGGTTGGGGGGACGTCGCCAGTTACCAGCGCGGTGTCTTTCGGCCGCGGTTCTGGTGGCACGACGGGAGCGGCAACTCTCTGTTCTTGACGGCAGGTTTCACCGGTGAGGAGCGCGATGGAGGCACGGTCAGCGGAGCTGTGCTGCCGTCAACTGGCTCTCCATATCCAGAGACTTTGGGCACCCGGAGGTTCGATGTAGGAGGCGCGGGGCAGGTTCTGCTCGGTAAGGGCTATGTGCTGACCGCGACGGGCGCCATTGCGCATCGGCGACACCGGCATCGCTTCGGCGAATCCCTGGAACGCGACCGTCACACAACACTCTTTGCCGAACTAACGGTGCGCAGAAGCGTCGGGCGCCACACTTGGGTGGCTGGAACGGCAGTTGAAAATGACCGGTATCGGCCACAGGACCTGCCGCGGTTTGGATTTAGCCATCGTGCACCAGCGATCTTTGCGCAGGACGATTTCAGCCTCACTTCCTGGTTGGCTATGGCTGCCAGTGCGCGGTTGGATTTCCATAATCAATACGGGACCTTCTTCAGCCCGCGCATCTCTGCCCTCTTGCGCGCCAAAGGATGGAGCAGCCGAATCTCGGCGGGACAAGGCTTCTTTGCTCCTACCCCGCTCACAGAGGAGACCGAGGCGGCAGGACTCACCCGCTTGAGCATCGCTGGCCCCTTGCGTGCCGAGCGGGGGCGGAGCGCCTCGCTGGATGTCTCGCGAGCGGCCGGGCCAGGAACCTATTCCGTCACGCTGTTCTACTCTCACATCCGCAACCCCCTGCGTGTGGAGCGCGAAGCCGGCTATGTGCTGCAAAGCCAGCCAGAAGCGACCACGAATCACGGAGTCGAACTGCTGGCCACACTGCGGCGCCAGCCCTTTGCGGTGACCGCGTCCTACTCCTTCGTCCGCGCACGACAGTGGGAGAACAGTTTCCGAGCCGACGTGCCGCTCACTCCGCGACACAGCTTTGCCCTCGTGGCCATGTGGGAGAAGGAGGACAGCGGTCGACTTGGGTGGGAGTTGTACTACACCGGCAGCCAGCGGCTGGAGGCCAACCCGTATCGCCAGCACTCACCTGCGTACTGGATCATGGGGTTCCTGGCTGAGAAGCGTATCGGCAGGTTCCGTCTTTTCCTGAATGCGGAGAACCTGACAGATGTCCGCCAGACGCATTGGGATCGCCTGCTGCGTCCCAACCGTGCGCCCGATGGACGCTGGACGGTGGATGCCTGGGCTCCGCTGGACGGGCGGGCATTCAATGGGGGCATTCGCGTTCACTTCTAGCCCCCCACGTGTCGACTCTTCGTCAATTCTTCCAGTGCCGACCGTTTCGCAAATACGGAAGATGGGCGCAGAAACGCCTTTTACAAGATCCAGGAGCCATACAACGTTTTGATCGAACCTTTAATGCAACATCACGGCCCAGTCGTTCGTTGTGGGCGCGATAGACCACACCCATCCCTCCGGCACCAATTTGTTCGAGGATTCTGTAATGCCCGAGCGTCTGGCCGATCATGGTGCAGGGGGCGGTAGCGCGACAAATCCCAGGTCTTGCCGCCTTCGGAATCAATCAAAAAATATTCCAGAAACCAGTCCTGCAGGAATAACTACTTGATGCGGCGTCCTTGGGTGCAGGCTGCTACTAACGCGGGAAGTTCATGCGGCGGAGAAGGTCCTGAAAGCGGGGATCGCCGCGCAGGGGATCGAGCCATGGATTAATCTTGCAGAAAAGCAAGTTGCTGTCGCGCTCCTGAAAGGCCTTCTCCAGATGCTGCAGGGCCCGCTCGCGATCACCCAGGCCGGCATAGAAATGAGCATTTATCGCCGCTGAGTCCTGCTGGTCTTCCCGTTTCCCAAGAAGTCTGACCCACCAGGTGTAGAAGCCGCGCATGCCTGTAGCGCGGAAAGCGCCGGCGAGACTGGCTGCATCTTCGGAGCCGAGGGCTCCTGACTTGGCATATGCGTCGGCCGCCTCTTTGCCCTGGCCACGCAACTCGTACAGCCAGGCTGCAACTTCATGGGCCCGCGCGTACTCGGGGTCCATCTCCAACACGCGGCGCAATTCCGTCTCTGCCGCGTCGTACTGCCGGGCGTACAGGAGCAGCTCAGCAGCCAGGGTTCTCGTCATCACATTGACAGGGTCCCGCTCCAAGGCGCGGCGCATGAACGGCAGCGAGGCCTCAAACCGCCCCAACATGGTCAACTGGATCCCCTGGGAATAGAGCGCAAACAGCGAATTGGGGTCAAGTTCCAAGGCGCGTTCCGTCTCTCTGCGCGCCGCATTCCAGTCCCAGTCACGGAAGAGCAGGATCTGTCCCAAGCGCGAGTGCGCCTCGGCTAACGAGTCGTCTAGCTCCAGCGCTTTGTGCGCGGCAGCTTCCGCTAGGGAGAAATACTGCCGGGCCTCCACCGCGCTACCGGTGTTTAAGGGCTGGCCCAGCATGAAATAGGCATCCGCCAGAGCGGCGTGGGCGGGGGCAAAATCGGGACTCAGCCGGATCGTCTCCTGCAGATACTCCACCGCCTGTAGCGTCGCCTGTAGCTCGCTGCGGCTGATGTTGTACCGGGCTCTCAAGTACCCATCGTAGGCTTGCGGGTTGACCAGTGCGATGGCATTGACCGACTTCGCGCCGCGGGAAACTACCTTGGCTTGGATCCGGTGGGCGATGGTTCGGGAGATCTCACCTTGCAGTCGCAGTACATCGCGCAACTCACGCTGGTAGCTTTCGGCCCACAGGTGCTGTTCGGGTAGGGCCTGAATCAGTTGCGCGGTGATGCGCACGCGATCCCCCTCTCGCATCGCCGATCCTTCCACCAGCGCATCTACTCGCAACTGGCGCGCGATCTCCGGCAGGGGCTTGTTCGTCCCTTTGAACTGCATCACCGACTGCCGCGAGATCACCCGTAGGGTGCTGATCTTGGCCAGTTCGGTGATCAGCGCCTCGGTCATGCCGTCGGCGAAGTACTCCTGTTCGGGATCGCCCGACAGGTTCTGCAGTGGCAGCACGCCGATCGACCGGATCTCGCCCGCCGCCGGGCCGCCACGCAGCCAATCTTGCGACCCGCCGACATTCAGCCCCACCAGCCCGGCGCCCAGCACCACCAGGACCACCGCCACAATCCATCCCGGTTTCAGGCGGCGCCGGGTCACCTCTGTCGGCGCCTCTCCCTCCTCCACCTCCACTGGATAGATGAAGCGGTAGCCGCGGCGCGGCAGGGTCTCCACAAAACGTGGCGTCTCCGCCGAGTCACCCAGCGCCTCGCGCAGCTTGGCGACGGCGATGTTCAGTCCGTGGTCGAAGTCCACGAACGTGTCGGTGGGCCACAGCCGTTTCTGCAGTTCCTCCCGCGTAACCACCGCCCGCGGCTGCTCCAGCAACAGCGCTAAGACTTGGAAAGGCTTCTCCTGCAGCTTGACCTTCATCCCCTGACGGCGCAGTTCGCCGGCCTGCACGTCCACATCAAAGGCGCCAAAGCGAACCGCTTTCCGGCTGTGGGCAGGGCCTGACATGGTGCGGGGTTCCTTCCTGCGGAGTCTACCACCCTGACGCGAGCCCTTCAAAAGCATCGCCGCCTGGTAGACATCACACGCTAGACCTTCTGCTGCCAAGTGATTACACAGCAATACAGGCTTGCTTCACAGGATGGCTGCGGTGAATTGAACCGCCCGCCCCCGCACGCCGAGGATGGGCCCGCAACCATGATTCTCAAGGAGAAAACGCAAATGATCAGCAAGCGCAGTGGGAAGCTAGTTGGTTGTCTTTTCGGTCTTTCGCTCCTCGTATCCAACCTGTCCTCGTGCAGTGGGGAAGTGAACTTCCAGGCCCCCACTTGGCCGGGACCCAGTACCTGGCCCTCGGTCACGGTTACGGTCTCGCCCGCCTCGGCAACGGTCAAGGCTGGCGACTCCTTTCAGTTCACCGCCCAGCTTCGGAACACCAGCCAAGGCGCGTCCTGGAATGTCAACGGCATCCCGGGTGGCAATGAAACCGTCGGGACGATCTCCAATGGCATGTACATCGCTCCCCTGTCTCCTCCGCCTTCCGGCAAAGTGACCATCACGGCCGTCTGGGTGGGCGACCGCACCACCTCTGGCTCAGCCACCGCGAGCATTGTCTTCTCCGACGCCAGCCTCAGCGGCCAATACGCCTTCTCCCTCACCACCGTGGCCCAGGACGGCAGCCTGAGCTTCTCCGCCGGCATCTTCCAGGCCAACGGCAACGGTAGTCTGGTCAACGGCGTCCGCGACCTTGTGCGCGCAAGCGGGGTCATCACCAACTCGTTGTTTACCGGCGCTTATTCGGTGGGTCCGGACGGGCGCGGGACCGCCACCCTCACCGGTTCCAACTGGACCTGGTACTTCTCGCTTGTCGTCCTCTCCAACCATCAGGCCCGCCTGATGCTGTTGGAACCTTCCTTGAATGGCCGCGGTCTGGTGGAAAAGCAGGACAGCAGCGCCTTTTCCAACAGCGCGCTGGGCGGCAGCTTTTCGCTTGTGCTCAGGGGAATCGTCAACGGTGCGCCCTGGGTCAGCGCTGGGCGCTTCACCGCCAACGGACTGGGCGCCATCTACGCCGGCTTGTCGGACATCAACCACGCCGGCGCGGTCGCCACCAGCGTCCCGTCCACCGGTGCCTACAACTCCGGCGCCGCTGGCCGCGGCACTCTCACGCTCACCGATGCGAATGGAACCACACTGTTCAACCTGTACGCTCTTTCCGCTGACCGCTTCTGGCTGCTGTCCGTGGATCCGACCGCCGCCCTCGTCGGCGTGGCCGAGCGGCAGCAGCCTTCCACCTTCGACAAGGCCACGCTGGCTGGCGCCTACATCTTCGTGGACGACACCGCTCCCCTGCTCGGAAGCCCCACCGCTGCCCTCGCTAGGTTCATCGCTGATGGCGCGGGCTCGGTCGCCGGAACGCTGGAAGAGATCCGCCCGGGCCCTGGCTTGATGAGCACTTCCTTCGGCGGCAGTTACTCCATTTCTGCCAACGGACGCGGCGTGCTGCCCGCCGAGAACTTGAGCTTTTACATGGTCTCTTCCACCCGGGCATTCGTGATCGACCTGGCTTCCACGGTTGGCCGCGCCGGCATCTTCGAAGCGCAGCAGGGTACGCCCTTCGCCACCGCAACCCTGGAGGGCCGCTTCGGCCTCCAAACCAGTCTGGTCGCGCCCGGTGGCCAGCAGTTTCATGCGCAGGGTTCGCTTGTGGCGGACAGCGCTGGCAACCTGAACGGCGTGCAGGACTCGAACGGCGCCGGGCTGGTGACCGAGCGTGAGAGCGTCACCGGCCTGCATTACTCCGTCAATTCGGATGGCCGCGGCACGCGCACAGACTCCAGCGGCAGAGTTCCTCCGGTAATCCTCTACTTCGTCAGCCCAACCAAGTACTTCCTGCTCGGGCCGGGCACGCAGCCCGACACCGTATTCTGCGGCGTTGCCGAGCGGCAGTACTAAGTCAAGCAGAGACTGCAATGAGTGACTTGAAAAGAATGCGGAGAGGTCACCGTTCGTCAGTGTGTTCGCTGCCTGAATCACCTCCGAAAGTGGAAAGGGCTTCGCCTAAAAACTTTCCAGCAATTGGCGGAGCAGGAGTTTGCAAAGAAACAAGAAAGGCAGAACGACACCGGACTGAAGGGTATGAGCCTGGTTTATGGCACGTTTGCCGCTCGAAACTCGGGTCCGACTTGGGTCCATTAGCCCCCGAATACCGGCCCAACCGTGCTGCAAAATGCAGAACAAAGCTAGACGTTTTCGCCGGGTACCATGGGGGGGGCGGGTGCGGGCTCAACATGAACCAAGACGTCCGCCACACTGGGCACCTCGCGCCGAACCTGATGGCGGACACGCTCGGCAACACCATGTGACTCGGCAACCGACATGCGTGGGTCGACTTCAAGATGGAGATCAACGTGGTACCGGAATCCTGTCTTCCGAGCCCAGCATTTCTCGACGGCGATGGCCCCTTCGACACGAAGTGCCGCCGACCGAATGGCATTCATCAACTCCGGAGGGGGCATGGTGTCCATGAGTTCGAGCGAGGTATCCCGGCCTACCCGCAAGCCGATGCCTACGACAATCAGTCCCACTGCAAAACCGCCAAAGTGATCCGCAGCCAAAAACTCTTCAGGCCAATAAAGGGTGAGCCCCAGCGCGGTAAGCGCGGCCACGGCAGAAAGAATGTCTACGGCGTCGTTCCAACCGTCCGAGACCAGGGCCATGCTGTGGATCCTGCGCCCGATGCGAAACTTTGCCGTCATCATCACACTTTTGAAAGTCATCGCGATCAGCAGCGGCCAGATCGCGCGGGCACTGGGTGGCGGGTGCTGCAGGCTGTAGTTGCGCAGGGAGTGCCAACAAATTCCAATCCCGGCCAGTACGAGAATGATCCCCACCAGCAATCCGGTAAGCGTTTCCGCGCGCCCGTGGCCGTACGGGTGATCGTCATCGGCTGGTTTGGAAGCGACCCTCAGCCCTGTGTACACAAGCGCGGCAGCGATTACGTCCGCGCCAAATTCCGCGCCGGCCGCAAACACAGAAGTGGAACGCTCCAGCAAGCCGATGGTCATGTTGCCTGTGGACAAAAGAACGTTCACTGCCACGCTAACCATGGCCACCCGCCGAGCAAGAACGTCCGGAGCAAACGATTCGGGATTTCTGGTGGTCGTCTCCATGGTTGGCGCTGGAATTCTATGATAGCTCCCCTAAGGCTGGCCAGCTTGACGCGGATCTTCACACCAATCAATTTGCCTCAGCCATGCGCTCTGAACTTCAGCGGGCGACATCAAGCGTCGAAATTCTTCGTCCGCCCCGGAGGGCCCAGAATGACGGGGAAGCAATTTTTTCCGCGGTCTGCTGAGCGAACTTGTGCTTGATTTGGGTTTATGAGTTACCGAATACCGGCCTAACCGTGCTGCACGATGCAGAGCAAAGCCAGGCGACTGCTTCCCACCTGCACCAAGCCGCTGCACAGAAAGCCTGCGTCGCCTGCCAATGCTGTTATGATGCGGCGCATGCTGCGGGAGTGGATCGAGCACCTGCGGGAAATTGAAATCGAATGGCAACCGGTGTCCCGCGCGGCATTGATCGCCTGGTCGGTCTTCTATCTCCTGGTTCTGTGGTCGATTGCGCGAGCGCCCCTGAATCCCTTCTTCGATGTTTTCTGGGTGCCGATCCATGAAGGTGGTCACGTCCTGTTCGGGTGGTTCGGAGAATGGCTGGGCGTGGCCGGAGGGACCCTGTTGCCGCTGCTTGCCGCGGGCGGGCTGCTGGCGCATTTCGCCCTGCGCGGGCATACCACCGGCGCTGCGTTCTGCGCGTTCTTCCTGTTCGAGAATTTGATCGGCGTGAGCATCTACATGGCGGATGCCCGGGCCATTGCGCTGGATTACGTATCCATCGGCGGCGGGGACGGCGGAGACATGATTCACGACTGGCAATACATGTTTCTGAAGTTTGGTGTGTTACAGCACGATACGAAAATCGCAGCCGCCGTCCGCGGCATCAGCTGGCTGGGAATGCTGGCGGCGGTTGCGTGGCTGGCGTGGATGCATCACAAGACAAAAGATCAGCCAATGAATTGGGAGTGAAGTGAGCACTCAAAACTGAGAAAAACCTCCACCCCTTCCTCTCAACTCAGTACATGATGGTTCGGGTCAGGTGATGGGGCCAGAAGGTGGCGTGGTAATGGGTCCACAGGCGAGCGTCCACTTGGGCGTTGATGACTTTCTTATCGCGGGGCCGGCGCCGGTTGATTTCTTCGGTGAGCAGCGCGATCGCGTAAATGGTGTGCATGCGGAATTCGATTTCTTCCGCGCTGTCCCGGGGGACCAGCTTTCC
>CAZCNH010000100.1:0-11307 GCA_964500065.1 uncultured Acidobacteriaceae bacterium | reverse complement strand
CACCACGACGCGCACATCGTCCACCATGGCCAGCAGCATCTTGCGGACGTTTTCCGCCTGGCGGGCCTCCGGCGCCAGAAGGTCGAGCCGGCTGATTTTGGTGGCGCCTTCCACCAGCCTGGCTGTGTCGGAACCAAACTGCGCGGTGATTTGTTCGAGCGGGATTTTGGTGTCTTCCACCACGTCGTGCAGCAGCGCGGCGCACAGCGTGGTGACATCCAGGCGCAGATCCGCGAGGATATGCGCGACTTCCACCGGATGGGAAAGATACGGCTCACCCGATTGGCGCACCTGGGCGCGGTGCTGTTCTCCGGCAAATTCGTAGGCCCGGCGGAGCAGGCGCACATCGTCCCCCGGCCGGTTGGAAAGGACTTTCTCCACCAGTTGATGGAATCGCTCGTCGAGCGCGCGCTGTGACGACCGCCCCAGCAGCGGAAAGCCGGAGGAGGACATGGGCTTATTGTAGGCCAGACGCGCAGACAACCGTTAGCAGGCCGCGGAAGAAGTCACTTCGTCATTGAGACCGCCAAGCGGCTGAAGAATCTCGATCCCTAGTCCTTGGTGATATTGAACATCGAGGTTCTTCGTCCGCCTTCGGCAGACTCAGAATGACGAGAAAGCGACGTTTTCCGCAGCCTGTCAGCGCCCCCAGCGGCGTGCGAGGCCGGGCGTTTTCACGCGAACCCCAGGGAAGACACGCGGAGAGGCGCAAAACAAAAGCCCCGCGGCGCGTGCCGCGGGGCGGGTAGAATCTTGTGCAAGGAAGCGAATCAGTTGCCGGGCGCGCCGGCCTTCTGCGCTTCCTTTTCCATCTTCTTCTGTTTGATCACCTTGAACTGTTCGATCAGGTCATCGGCCTTGGCCAGGTGCTGTTCGCGGTCTTCCTTCTTCTCGTCCATATCGGCCTTTTGCCGGTAGAGCAGGTTCAAGTAGGCGTAGGCGGAATCGTATTCGGGGTTGAGTTGAATGGCGCGCTCGAGGGCTTTGATGCCGTCGTCCACGATGGTTTCATAGTACTGCTTGAAGCCGTCGCGGACCTTGGCCGGCAGCGGGTCCACATCCTTCAATTGCTTGTTGTTGGCTTCCTTGTACTCGCTCCGCATCTGATTGTTGGCGCGGAAGGCCAGGGTCCAATTGATCACGCCGACCCAGTAATAGGGGTCAGGATCATTGGGAGAGATCTGGATGTGTTTCTGGTGGAAACTGCGGGACTCCTCGAACTTCTTGGGTTCATACGGGGTGCCGCCCATGTTGTAGAGAATCGAGCCGATGCCATCAATGGCCGGGAGACTATTCGGGTCTCCCTGCAGGACTTCGCGGAACTCTTTGATGGCCATCTCGCCGTTGCGGATGTTCTCCTCGGAGGGAGCGCCCGGGATATACATGGTGGCGTAGGCGGTGGCTAGGTAGAGCCGCGCGTTGGTCAGCGTGGGATCCAGGTCCTTGGCCTTCTGGAAGAACTGCACCGCGTCGTCGTACTTGGAAGCTTTGAACGACTGCACGCCCTTGTTCAGATTGTCGCGCGCCTGCAACTTGGTGCAGCCCGCGGTGGCGACGGCGCATACCGCGACAATTGCTACAATCAAACGGCCCTTCATGCGACTTCTCCTTGAGGTCGGTTTTCGCCGGCGGTTATTCGCCCGCTTCGACTTTGGCGGTGATCAAGCCCACGCTGTCAATTCCCGAACTGCGCATGATATCGATGGCGCGGGCGATAAACCGGAACTCTACATCGGATTCGCCCTTAATAAAGGCGATCCGTTCGGCGCGGGTCTTGAAGATTTCATCCAGGCGCGTTCCCAGATTTTCCCAGTTGGAATCTTCCTGATTGATTTTCAGCGAACCGCCGGAACCCACCTGCACCACCACCGTCTTCGCCAGCACGTCGGGGTTGGCTTGCGAATTCGGCGGGGAAGGCTGCGGCACCAGCGCGTCCAGCCCTTTCGGGGTGAGCGGGGTGATCACCATGAAGATGATGAGCAGCACCAGTAAAATATCGATCAGCGGGACGACGTTCATATCCGCCATCACGCCTTTCCGTTCTCCAACTGCCATCCCCATTGCGTTTCTCCTGGCTTGCGCGGCCCCAGAATAGACCGGGACCGGATGGGAGGATTCGGTTAGTTGCCGGAAGGAGGCGCTGCGGCGCCGCCTGCGGGATTCTCAGCCTTGCCCTTGCCGGTCTTCTCGGTCAGCAGGCCCAGTTTGTCCACTCCGGCCGCGCGGACTTCGTCCACCACGGCCACCACCGCGCCGTACTTGGCCCGCATATCGCTCTTCACGTAGACGGTCTTATCCACGCGGTTGGACACCAAGTCCGTAACGCGGGCCTTGATCTGGTCCAGCGGGAGCTTTTCAGTTCCCAGGAAGATGGCGCCGTCGCGAGCGACGGCGACCAGGATAGCGTCATCCTGATCGGCTTCCTTCATGTCGCGCGGATTATCCACGGGGGCCAGATCCACGGACATACCGTGCTGCAACATCGGGGTGACCACCATGAAAATAATCAGCAGCACCAGCATGATATCCGCCATGGGGATCACGTTGATCTGCGAATTAACCGGCGGTGCCTTGACTTTGAGCGCCATTGCTTTCTCCCTTTGCGGAGCTTACTTGCGAGCGCCGCGGCGCGTGATGAAGTAGTTGATCAGTTCCATCGAGCTGTTGTCCATTTCCACGTCGAAGGCTTCCACCTTGTTGGTGAAAATGTTGAACGCCCACACGGCGGGAATCGCGACCAGCAGGCCCAGCGCGGTGGTGACCAGCGCTTCGGAAATGCCGCCGGCAACCGCGGAGAGGCCGGCGGTCTTGGCAGTGGCGATGCCCTTAAACGCGTTCAAGATGCCGACCACGGTGCCGAACAAGCCGACGAACGGCGCGGTGGAGCCGATCGTGGCGAGACCGGAGAGGCCGCGCTTCAGTTCGGCGTGCACGATGGCGATGGAGCGCTCGAGACCGCGCTTGGCGGCCTCGACCACTTCTTCTTCTGAAACCTGGGAAGAAGCGGATTGAAATTCCGCCAGGCCGGTCGCGACCACCTTGGCGATGTGGCTCTTCTTATTGCGCTCGGCGATGGAAATCGCTTCATCCAGCTTGCCTTCGCGCAGGGCACCAGCCACCTGGGAAACGAACAAGCGCGACTGCTTGCGGGCCGCGCTGTACATCAGAACCCGGTCGATCATCACGCCGAACGACCACGCCGACATCAGGAGCAGCAGGATGACGACGCCGCGGGCAATCGTATCCATGTTATTCCACATCGAACGCAGGTCGAACCCCACGTGCGCTTCCTGCAAAAGCCAGAAACCCAGCAACGACAGATTGGCAAACATTGTTTTGTTCTCCTCCTCGAACCTTTGCTTCAGAGTTTCCGGCGACTGACAGCCTGATCCTTCCTTTGCAGTCTCGGCACCGGTTCGCCGGGAAATCCCGGCCGGTTATTGCAGGTACTTGCTACAACCATGAAATTCGAACTTCCGGGCAACGATCTACGAACTCAACGTGAACACGACATCCACCGTAGTGACCACTTCCACCGGTTCGCCGTTCAGCAGCGTGGGCCGGTATTTCCACTGGCTTACGGCCTGCAAGGCGGCTTGTTGCAACAGCGGGTGGCCGGAGATCACTTCCAGTTGCACCACCGAACCATCCTTGGCAATGATGGCCTGCAAGCGAACCGTTCCCTGAATACGGGCCTGCTTGGCCAGCGGCGGATACACGGGACGAATCTGGTTGACCAGAGCGGCTTGCTGCACCGAGCCGCCCACGCGAACGCGTTTCGGCGCTTCCTTCGGCGGAGGCGGAACGTTGGATCCGGTCACGCCGCCAATAATGCCACCGAGCACGCCACCGGCCTGTCCGCCGGGCACGCCGCCGGGCACGCCGCCGGACACGCCGACCGCGGCGCTCACATCCGGAGGCAGCTCTTCTTCCTTAATCAGGTTGACTTGCTTGGGGATCACGGTGGGAGCGCGCAGCACGCCCTGGTTCATCAAACGCGCCACCGGCTTCACTCGCACAATGGGAGTCGCAGCGGGAGGAGGAGGAGGAGGAGGAGGAGGAGGAGGAGCGACCAGGATGGTGCTCAACATGGCCTTGGGCAGCGCTTCGGTGTAGATCAGGGGAACCAGGATCAGGACGATAATGAACCCTGCCTGCGCCATGGCGGAGACCACCAGCGTCCAGCGGGTGTTGGTCTTCTGCCGATTGGCGCTCGATTCCAGCAACTCGTCAAACATGTTTACCTCCTGGCAGCCGGTCCGTGCTGCCCTTTCCCTTATTTATGCCACGGCGCGGGATTTATCCGAGGCAGACGAACCTACTGGGTTACCGGATTTTTGAAGTCCCCTCCAGCGGTCCCAAGCCACTACCAAGGGGGCGGCAATGCCGAATGAGGAGTAAGTACCTACCACAATTCCCACCACTAAAGCAAAGGAGAAAGCACGCAAAACCTGGCCACCCAGAAGATATAGAACTAGTACCGTAACAAACGTCAATCCACTGGTCAGAATAGTACGCGAAAGGGTTTGATTAATCGAGGTATTTACGATGGTGGCCAGCGACTCGCGGCGCATCAGCCGCAGGTTCTCGCGCACGCGGTCGAAAATCACGATGGTGTCGTTCATCGAGTAGCCGACCAGAGTGAGCAGCGCGGCGATCACAGTAAGAGAAATTTCGTAGTTGACGATGTTCATCAAGCCAAGAGTGATCAGCACATCGTGAAAGACGGCAACCACCGCCGCCGCGCCGTAAATCCATTCGAAGCGGAAGGCGATATACACCAGCATGCCGCCCAGCGCCATCAGCGTGGCATAGATCGCTTGCTTCTGGAGCTGCGAGCCGACGCGCGGGCCGACCACGTCCACGTTGCGCACTTCGAATGCTTTTTCGGAACCAAACGTGGACCTGAGCGCAGCGAGAATCGCCGTGCGCCCTTTGTCCAGCGCTTCTTCGTCGCGCATCTGCGTCTGGCCCTTGATGTCTATGGCGATCATCACTTCGTGGGCGCTGGGATCGTTCAGGTTGGTAATGCGCTGGATGGTGGCGTCGCCCAGTCCCTGCGCGGCCAGGCCCGAGCGGATCTGATCCACGTTCGGATTTTGCTGAAAGCGCACATAAACAATGGTGCCGCCCTTGAAGTCAATGCCCAGCAGCGGCCCGCCGTCCTGATACATGGCCAGGGCGCCCAACAGGAGCAGCAGCAAGGAGAGTCCGACGAAATACTTCGACTTGGACATCCATTCGATATTCACGTCGTTGAAAATATGGCGCATTCCGATTCCTATCCGTTGAGCTTAGACACCGGCGAAGCCTGCGAAGTTCCCGCCAGCCGCTCGTCTTCGATCAAGATGGCTTACTGTCACAAATACAACCGTGTCCAGCCTGGTTCCCGCTAGATACTGAGTTCCGCGCCGCGTTCCTGGCGCGAAATATGCCAGGCAAAAATCGCCCGGGAAACGTAGACCGCGGTAAACAGGTTGGAGATCAACCCGATCACCAAGGTCACGGCAAAGCCGCGGATGGGGCCGGTTCCGAACAGAAAGAGGAACGCGGCGGATACCACCGTGGTTACGTGGGTATCAATAATGGTCAGCCAGGCGCGGTCGAAGCCCGCATCCACCGCGGAAGAGTTCGCTTTCCCGGCCTTCAATTCTTCGCGGATGCGCTCGAACACCAGGACGTTGGAATCCACGCCCATGCCGATGGTCAGAATGACGCCGGCGATCCCGGGCAAGGTGAGCACTGCGCCGAAATAGGCCATGCACGCCAGCAGGATGATCAGGTTCAACAGCAGGGCCAGCGTCGCATTCCATCCGGCCTTGCGGTAATAGAAGAGCATGAAGAGCATCACGCCCAGTATGCTGGCGATCGAAGCCTGCACGCCCTGGCGGATGGAATCCGCGCCCAGCGAAGGACCGATGGTTCGTTCTTCCAGGTAACGGATGGAAGCCGGCAACGCCCCGGCGCGCAAAATCAGGGCCAGGTCTTTCGCTTCTTCCTGGCCGAAGCGGCCCTCGATTTTCCCGCTGTCGCTGATGCGTCCATTGATGCTGGGGGCCGATTCCACGCGTCCGTCAAGGACGATGGCCAGTTGTTTGCCGATGTTCTGTTCGGTGAACGGGCCGAAACGCGCCGCGGCCTGCTGCGACAACGTGAAGTTCACCTGGTAGCGTCCGGGCACCTCGTCGCTGGGGCTATGCGTGGCAGAGCGCAGATCACGCCCGGTCACTGCCGGCGTGCGATCCAGCACATACCATACGCCCGCGGTGGGCCGGCCCGGCGTAGCCGCCGCAAAATCGCCCTTACCCTGAACCAGTACGGTGTTCGGGGGCAACACGCCGCCGAATTGCGCCAAGGCTTCCGCCTCGGAAGAAAAGGTCTGTTCGCTGCGCACCAGCTTCAATTCCAACTGGCCGCCGGCGCTGATGACGTCCTTCACTCGGGTGGGGTCGCCTTCGCCGGGCAGTTGCACCAGAACTTCGTAGTCGCCGCGGCCATGCTCGGCGATCACCGGCTCGACCAGGCCCAGGGCGTTAATGCGGCGGTCAATGGTTTCAATGGCCTGCTGCAAAGTGAGGGTCTTCAGCGCGCCAATGGCCGAAGACCGCATGGTCATGGTGTAGGTTTCCCCCTGCAGGTCGCTCGAGGAAGAATAATCCCACTCGGCGTAGCCGCTGCGCAGCATGTCCTTGAACTTAGAGCTGGCCTTGACGTTTCTCACCACGAAGCGGGTATCGTCCAGCCGCTCGGTCGCGTCGAAGGGAATCTGTTCATCGCGCATTTGCTGCGCCATGCGGTCGCGCGCCATATCCGCCTGCAGCGCCACCGCTTCCTGCACTTGCACCTGCAGGATCATGTGCGTACCGCCTTGCAGGTCGAGCCCCAGCTTCAGGCGCGAAGCCAGATTGGCTTTCAAATCCGCGGCGCTGGTGGGAAATTTCGGGACACAAAACAGCCCGATCAGGCACGCCAGGATAATCCCGGCGATAAAAATTGCTTTCCACTTCAGGTTCGAGTTCATAGGATGTGCTTTCTGTTTTTTCTCAGGCGCCGGTACGCGGGGCCTGAATCCTTCTATTAACTCTCTTTGCTTTCCGCCTGCATCCCGGCGACCGCGGACCGCGCCACCTTGATGCGCACCTGCTCGGCAATCTGCAGGACAACCGCTTCGCCATCGAAACCCACGATCTTTCCGTACATCCCTCCGTTGGTGACGACCTTGTCCCCGGATTTCAGGTTGGCCAGCATTTCAGTCAGTTTTTTCTGGCGGCGCTGCGCGGGCAGGATCAGCAGGAAGTAGAAAACAGCCAACATCAGGACGAACGGAACCAGACTGACCAGCGGGCTTGGCTGGCTCTGCGCCAGCAGCGAAAGGTCTGCTATTGCGGGGTTCGTCATTCGCCACCCTGCTCCTGATCCTGATCTCAGTCGCGCCTTTGCAGGCGCGTTTGCACCCGAAGGATTAGCCGGTTACCACAGGAGGGACCAGACCGAGACGTGCCTTCCAAGCACTGCTGTACCCAGAAAACTCCCTTGCTCTGTTCCCAAACTTTATATGTTCAATGATTTTCGCCCGTCCGTCAAGCGAAACGAAGCGGCGGTAATGGGTCAGTTTGAATTTGAGCCTTAGGGGGTCGGAGCTTTAGCTCCGACGTTCCAAGAGACACTACTTGTATCTCCGCACGGGAGATGCGCTGAACAGCGCATTTCCCGTGCGGAGACTAGCTGGAGGTGGGAAGCAAGAGTTCTTGTCGGAGCTAAAGCTCCGACCCCTGTTTTGAAACTGACCCTTTGCACGAAACGGCGGCGGGCGCCCGCTCGGGTGAACGAAGCGGTGGACAGCAGCTAGGAAGCCGGAGGAGCGGTTCGTCGATAAACCGAATCCAGCAGCGCCAGCAGCGCGAAAGCGTTGGGTACCTGCATCAACGGCGCCGAAATTGCCGCCATCCTTTTTCCCTGCCGGAAGACATAGAAGTGTCCCTGCTCGATCCGGTAGTCCACCACCTGATCGGGAGGGATTTCCACCGTCTTGAAGAGAACTTTGGTCTTGAAGCCACCGGCGCGGCTCAACTTGATGGCGCCGAAATCCACCTCGGCGCCGCTGTTGTATTGCTCCACTGCCCGGTGCAGCAACGAAGGCAGCGTGCGCCGAAGAATTTCCGTGGAAAGTTTTTCCATCCCGCTGGCGCGGTTGCCAAGCGTGAGTTTTTGCCCCTGCGCGCTTTCGAGCTTCAAGTGGTAGTAAGTGCCCACGGGAATGAAGTTGACGCTTTGCCGCGTGGCGCTGTAGGTGAAGCGGGTCACGTCCTCCCAGCGGATCTCTACGCTGCCCAGGCAGGTCTTCGAGGAGATGCCGCCATCATAGATGGTGATCTCCACGCTGTAGAGCCAGTACAGCCAGAAGGCAAATACCCCGACCGTTGCGGCCAGCAGGCCCCAGCAGGCCGCGCCCTCCTGCCGGCAGGCTTCCGCAACGCCCCACGTAATGCCGAACCCCGCCAGGGCCACCGTGGCAATTACAATCTTGTTCCCACGAAAGGTTTCCACGGGAACTCCCAGCATGGCGTCCTCCTTGCGTGACTACGTGCTTTCGGGCTGAACCATTTCACTTCTTAAACGCGCGGCAAATTCCATCAGTGTGCCTTGCGCGATCGCCGCCCGGATGCGGCGCATCAGATCCAGGTAGAAGTATAGGTTGTGCGTGGTGTTCAGCACCGCCGCCAGAATCTCATGCGACAGATACAGGTGCCTCAGGTACGCGCGGGAATAGCGGCGGCATACCGGACACGCGCAATTTTCGTCCACCGGCCCGGCATCGGCGGCGTTCGGCGCGTTCTTGATATTCAGCCGCCCTTTGCTGGTAAAGAGCATGCCGTTGCGGGCATTGCGCGTGGGCAGGACGCAATCCATCATGTCAATGCCGCGCATCACGTAGTCGGGAATATCCTCGGGATAGCCCACGCCCATCAGATAGCGCGGCTTGTGCGCGGGCAGGCGCGCCGTCGCCGCCGCGGTCATCTCGCAGGTCACGTGATGCGGTTCGCCCACGGCCAGGCCACCTACTGCGTAACCGGGAAAATCCAGCGCCACCAGTTCATCCGCGCTTGCGCGGCGCAAATCCGCAAATCCGCCGCCCTGCACGATACCGAACTGCATCTGCCGGGCAGGGTCGCCGTGTTGCGCGAAATACTCCCGCGACCTGGTGGCCCATTCCGTGGTGCGCCGTGACGCGTGCTGCGTGGTGTCACGGTCAGCGGGCAATTCGATGCACTCGTCGAGCACCATAAAGATGTCCGAACCGAGCGCCATCTGAATCTCCGCGGCCTTTTCCGGGGTGAGCAGATGCTCGCTGCCGTCCAGATGCGATCGAAAGCGAACCCCGTCGTCGTTGATACGGCGCAGCTCCGCGAGACTGAATACCTGGTAGCCGCCGGAATCGGTCAGGATGGGGTGCGGCCAGCTCATAAAGCGGTGCAATCCGCCGAGGGAACGGATCAACTCATGTCCCGGCCGCAAATAGAGATGGTAGGTATTGCCCAGCAGGATTTGTACGCCCAACTCTTCCAGTTGCGGCTGAGTGAGGCCCTTCACCGTGGCCGCCGTGCCCACGGGCATGAACACCGGCGTTTCGATGACGCCGCGTGGCGTGGCTAGCCGCCCCAGCCGCGCCCCGCTCGGGTCCTGCGCCAGAATCTCGAACTTGAAACCCATCGCGGCGCATCGTAGTGGAGACGCGCAGGTCTGTCCAGTTTTCCCTTAGGAAAACAGCGCCGCGGCGCTGGCTTTGACGAACACCCACACCAGCCAGACGCCGCAGATCAAAGCGAATGATTTCCCGGCGCTGAGCCGCTTCTTGTTTGTGGCGGCAAAACCAATGGCCATGAGCACCATGTTCCACAACCAGAAAAGCTCCACGGAATTGCCCACCGACTGCAGCCAGCGCGGCGCATCGTTCGGCAAAAACGAATAGAGGCTGGTGGCGATCATGTTCTGCGGGTCAACGTCACCATACTGTCGTAAGAGCATGGTGACAACGGTCATGGGCACAAAGATCAGGCCGGTCATGCCCGCGTGGGCAACGATGCTCATTGCCGTTTTGAAGTTCGTGCCGGCCCCGCCCATGACGTTGAACACAAAAAGGTAGATGCCCCCCAGGATGGCCGCGCCCAGAATGGGACCCACGAGTCCGATGCCGTACGTAATCCGGCTCGACCACTTGGCCTGTGTCTCGATGATCGGGCCCAATCTCTCCGGAGGAATATTCTGGCCCCGCGGGCTTTGCTCGATCTGGCGCCGCATGAACGCCTGCCAATCCACGCGCTGGTTCATCACGTAGCCGAACACCAGTCCTAACACGGAAGAAATCAGGATGGGCGTAATCCACTTGGGCTTGCGCACAATATCGGCGAATGTTCTTCCAGGGCTGGTCAGTACCCCGATCACTCTGCCGAAATCGCTGATTTCCTGTTGCGGCGCATCGGCCGCAGGCGTAGTCACGGACGTTTCCATTGCTTCCTCCACCACGGTGGGCGCGTTGCCCTCACTTTACTACGAACGGGCGCCAGGAATATTTCAGAGCATCGCCGGGCGAACTGCTTGCGGCCCAAAAGTCGGGCCTCAGAATAACGGAGCAAGACGGAATCAGAGAGTCACCTTTTCCGCGCCACCAGGAAGTACGAGGCTTGCATCCATTCGAGGTCGGCGTCCGGGGCGTCGCCTGCGCGCCGGGGCGCGAAACCGCTGCGGTCTTGCGGGATGTTCTGCTCCATCAGCCGGCGCGTTTCCGCGTAGGCAGCATCGCCGCGATTCCATCCGGCGATCTGCATCCAATCGTCGAACGATCGCGGGCGCGCGCCCGGCTCGGCGGCCATCACGCGCAATCCGGTTTTGCCGGCCATCGCCTGCAACTCCCGGCCGGTAAACGAGCGAACATGCGAGGCATCGCGCGCGATCTCGATGGCGTTGTTCACCTGCGGATCAAAGCCATCCGGTACGGCAACATCCACCAGCGCGAACCAGCCGCCCGGCTTCAAGACGCGCGCGATTTCCGCAACAGCCGTTTCGGCATGCGCCATGTGGTGCAGGCTGTAGGCCGTGGTCACCAGGTCAAAACTCTTTTCCGCCCACGGCAATTTTTCCGCATTGCCCAGCAGCCATTCCACGTTGGCGATGCTTTCCTGTGTGGCGGCTTCGCGGGCCTTTGCCAGGATTGCGGGGGTGATGTCGAGGCCGGTCATCTGCCGTACGTGCGGGGCGAACACCAGCGTAAACGTGCCCGGCCCGCACGCCACATCGAGCGCGCTCATC
>CAZCNH010000099.1:0-11889 GCA_964500065.1 uncultured Acidobacteriaceae bacterium | reverse complement strand
TCATACAGCTAACACAACAACGCTATGTTAGCATATAGAATATGCAGTGTCAAGCGTTTTCGCCGCCCAGGAACAAGCCCGTTCGCAACCGGAGGCCCGAGCTTTAGAGTCTGTGTGGCAACTACTTTTTGCACAGGGGACCCGGAGAAGCACACCTGAAAATACTTGAGCGACGACGTACCGTGGCCTAAGATGGGCTCAAGGAGACGACTTATGAGGGAGGATGTGGTCTGCATCCTGTGCGACAAGCGCGAAGCCGAATGCACTTGCGACAAGTACTGCAACCTCTGTAAGTCGCAATATGCCATCCGCCTGTGCATGGACGGCCAATACTACTGCCCCGACTGCCGCGAGGCCTGTGAAATTCACACCGTTTCACCAGGCTAGTGGGTCTGTTTTTTAGGAGGGGGCGTTGCTGGCTGGCGCAGAAGGTCGATCTTGCGGCGAATTTCCTCAGCCTTTGCGGCTTGCCCACTGCTTACAAACAACTCTGCCAGAAGAGCCCACCGTCGATCACTGTTGGCCGTCAAGCGTGCGCTGATTTCAGCGAATTCGATAGCTCTGGCTAAGTCGCCTTTTAATCGCCACGCCCGCGCGCGCCCCTCCGCAAGGCCCGCGTTGAATTCGGTTCCAGCGGATTCAGCGGCGCCGCGATACGGGCTTCGCGCGGCAGCTTCCTCAAAATGAGCCAGGGCTTCGTCTGGTCTTTTCAGGGCGATTTTGACTTGCCCGAGGGTAAGCAAGCGCTCATGGGGAACCTGTGAAAGCCTGATGGATTCGCCGAGCAAAGGAACAGCCTCATCATAGTGGAGTTGGCTGGAATAGAGCAGGCTCAGCGACAGCAATGCAGCATCGGTTGGCCGGATCCCAATGGAGGTGCGAAAAGCATGTTCCGCCGCAGGAAACTCGTTGCGCGCTTGATGCAATTGGCCCCTGAGCAGGTAAAGATTGGAATCCTGCGAGAAAGTCTCCTCGGCGCGGTTCAGATCCGTCATAGCATCCATGTCCCGGGAAAGCAGAAACTCAATGGCGGCGGCGTTCATGTAGGTGTTGTAACGCTCAGCTTTAGTCATGGTCTGGATCGCTTTTTCCGGGAACAGCTTCACGGTGCTGCAATCCACCTTGAGCCTTGCCAGACGTTCCGCATCTAGCGCAGTTGTTCTGACAAGAACGATGGCGGAAGTATCGAGATGGACCACCTGCCAAGCCATGCTTTGGCAATATGCCGCCAGGGGAAAGCTGCCGAGTCCCGCGTAACGCGCCACCGGTAGCAGAATGGTTTGGATATTCCTTTGAGCAATTTCTTCGAGCCAATCCGCTGAATCGGGAGTTTGACTCAGCAAGACGCGCTGCCGAAAAAACAAGTCCGGCCCGAATGGTATCGCCCGTCCATCTATATAGGTTTTGTATGCGGGGCCCAGGCGCCAATTCAGGAACCCCCCGGTGTTGTAATCGTGAAAAATGTTTGCCGGAAGTTTCTCGCGCTCGACGAAATCCGCTGCGGCTTGTGGGAACCACCAAGAAAGCCCTGAACCAAAAAGAGAGGTCTGCCCGGAGGAAAGATAGTAACGGTTGGTGACGATATCGCCGATTCGGACGCCGACAAAGGCCAGGAGAAGGATTGCGGCCCCCAAGGTAAGGCGTGTCATGTGCGGTCGTGCAACGCTTTTGCGATCAGCGGCTTCATCGTCTGCTGGTTTCAGTTTGTCCGACTGGGGGAAGAGCGCGGATTCCGCCAGCGCGACAGTGGCAATCGCCAGCAACGGTTGGAAGCGTACATACACCAACGAACAAACGCCCACGCCTCCCAGCAAAGCCGCCGGGCCTATCTTCGCGCGAAGCAAGAATGTGACGGCGGCGGCGAGCGCAACCGCCAACAGCCACCAGTACCCGCTTTCCGGATTACGCCAATCCAAAGATTCGTTCCAACCCGCGCCGATGCGAACAGAGTTCCACTCATTGAAAAAGTCGCCGTAGTGCTTGATCAGGTCGCTCTGCCGGAGTAGCGCCCTAAGAATCCCCGCGCCCCAAGGGTTCACAAAGACCGCGGCGACCGAAAGACCGATCCACGGCAATGCAATTTTCAACCGCGCCAGGGCAAGTCCGCGGCGCGCGGCAAACAGTAGTTCGAGTGCTTCAAAACCTGTGTAGGCCGCCAATAGGGCGAGTCCGGCGCCAAAGCCGAGATGCAGATTCACCCAGGCCAGCATGAGCACGGGAAGTAACCATAGGCGGACGCGCTCGCCCTCATAATGCCTCACCAGCAGGCGCAGGCACCACGCGAACAGAACCATGGTGAATAAGTCGCCCCGCGGCGCAGTGCGATGCGCAATGGAAGGGATAGCGATGATCGCGAGCACTGCAGTGAACACGCGACTCCGGCGCAACAGCAACGCCACGGTGGAAGCGCACGCTGCCGCGTTCAGGTAAGAAAGCGAAGCGAAGCCCCCCAACTGGTAGAGGGAGAAAAGCAGCAGTTGCGACAAGATCGGATAAATCCAAGGTTTTCCATCAGCGGTATAGGACATTACGTCGACCGAGGGGATCGTCTTGGTCTGCCAGATGTAGCGGCCGCCGGCCAGGTGCCAGCCGGTGTCCGTATCGCTTACCGTGCGCAGTCCGGCTAGGAGAGCGTAGGCCATCGCAACGGTAACAAGGGTGACAAAAACGTATTTGGGGATGCGTTGAGCTGGTGCGGTCACAGGGATTTCACGGACGTCGGTGAATGCCTCACAGTTTTACGGCGAACGTATTGCGTCTCAACAAATCCGCGAGCGTTTCTTCGCTCAAAGCCAGCTTGAATTCCAGGCGATCGCCTTTTGCGGCCACGCGGGCGTCTTCCAGCGATTTGGCCAGCGTTGGATTGCTCTGCTTTTCCTGAACCCTTTTGTAGAGCAGGCCCGCTTCGAGAATAGCGGCGAACAGGTTGGCATCGTCCGGCGACTCGCACACGAACTGAAACCTGGTGTCCATGCCGCGATCCGCGTTGAGTTCGATGAGGGTGGCCTTCATTTTGCTGATGAGTTTCGGCGCATCGGGGAACTGCGCGGTTTCCGGCGCCAGTTGCTGGATCGCCAGCCGAGTATAGCCTTCGCCCAGAACGGCCCACACCAGGCCTTTTCCATTGGCCTCTTCCACCAGGCTGTACATTTTTTCGTTTCGCAGCAGGCTTTCTTCGGCGCCAAACCGCACTTCGATCATCTTCTCCAGTACCGGGCGATGGCCAAACGCGGCGGTATTGGCATCCACATAGAAGAAGCACAAATCGTTAGGTCCCGTACCGCTGCCAAAGGCGTAAAGCTTGTATCCGCGGTACTCCTGAACGGCGAGTTTCTGATTCTTGTAAAACGTGGCAGTGTTCTCGGCGTTGAATTGCCCCAAGGCGACGCCGACGATCATGTCGCCTTTTTCCGCGGTAGGCAGCGTAGCGCCCCAGGCCAGTTCTTCGACCTGGGTGTTGGGATCCGCGCCCACTGATGCCAAAAACTGCTCGAACTGGCGGAACCGGCTGGGAAGCATCTGGTCTTTCATCTGAGCAAACCAACTGTATTTGCGGGCGCTTTTCAAATCGGCGTAGGCAAACTCACCGAGGTCCTTAGGAAAAAGGCTGATCACCGAAGTGCTGAGCGAATTGGCCCGCACCGGCATGGCGCCGACCGCCAGCACTAAGATCGTCAAAATCGCGCTTCGAACTTTCATTCTTTCCCTCGTGCTTTTCTACTTTGCCGCAACGGCTGAACCTGCCAGCCGCTTTTCCAGCGCGGATGCCTTGGACTTCATTTCCGCCACGAAGGCGGCATCGGTAATGCCATCCAGGTTGATCGCCACGTTCTCCAAAGCCCCGCGCGCGCCTGCCGTGGCCATCAATTGCCCGACGCGCAGGTCTGAAAGCATAGACGGGCTGGAGATGGCTTCCAGTTGCCCCAGTCGTTCGTAAACCGCAACAGCCGCTTCGGCGACTTCGAGCGGTACCGCGGCGGCGCCTTTGGTGGCCAGCTGAATCGCGTTTTCGCGCTGCTGCTGCTCTGCGGGGGAATCCTTGGGCAGCTTCATGGCCCGCAACACAGCGTCGTAGGACGAAGCGTCGCGGTCAATAGCCCGGGCGAGCAGGTCCGCAGCGCGCCGCAGGTCATCCACCGCCGTGCTGAGTTGATCCACATAGGCGGCCTGCGCTTTCTTCTTGCGCGAGAGCCCGGCAACCATTTGCCCCAGGCTCGCGGCCAGCGCGCCCGCAAGCGCCGATACCGATCCACCGCCGGGCGTTGGCGCGGGCGAGGCCACCGCATCCAGAAACGGCTGCGCCAGCGCGGCTAGCTTGCCGTGAGACTCCATGGAAGCGCCGCCCAGCGCCGCGGCCAGCCGGTTCTCCAGCACCTGCGCGGGAGAAAAATTCTCCAGTTGCAGATAGAAATCGGCGGTCATTTCGATGGCGCGCTTGGGGATCAGGCCGACGATTTCGCTGCCCACGGGCATCACGCCGTAGCGTTCCGCTTCGCGCTTCACCAGTTCGAAGACGCGGTGCAGCGGGGTCTGCTCGAAGTCGGTCATATTGATGCTGACCTGCGCCAGCTTGCGCGCTTTCAAATCCACGCCCATAGCCTTGGCATAGCGAAAGCCGCCATTCGAAAAACGGATGGCGCGGGCGATCTTGTTGGCCACGTCCAGGTCATAGGTGTTCAGGTTTACGTTGTAGGCGATGAGGAATTTGCGCGCGCCCACCACGGTTGCGCCGGCGGTCGAGTGCAGGCGCGGCTCGCCCACGTCGGGTGCGCGATCGGGATTCTTCAACACCTCTTCGCGCAGACCCTCGAATTGCCCTTTGCGGACATTTTCCAGGTTGGCGCGCTCGGGGCGCTGCGCCGCGGCTTCGTAAAAATAGACGGGAATCTTGTAGCGGTTCCAGATTTCCGCGCCGGTCTTTTTCGCCAGATGCACGCAATCTTCCAGTGTGTAGCCTTCGATCGGGATAAAGGGCAGCACATCACAGGCGCCGATGCGCGGGTGCGCGCCGCTGTGCCTGGTCAGATCAATCAGTTCGAGCGCCTTACCGATGCCCCGCAGGGCCGCTTCGGCCACCGCGTCCGGCTCGCCCGCCAGCGTAATCACGCAGCGGTTGTGGTCGGCGTCCATCTCGCGGTCGAGCACGTACACGCCCGCGACGGATTGCATAGCCGCCACCAGCGCATCCACTTTCGCGGCATCGCGCCCTTCACTGAAGTTCGGCACACATTCGATCAGATGTTTCATCTGTGGTTCCAAACAGTCTTTCCGCGCTTGATTGTGAGCCAGCAATGATTCACACCAAAATAGTACGGGATTTCGCGATAGTCGTCCAAATCGAAGATGGCGATGTCGGCTTGTTTGCCAACTTCGAGCGAGCCGATGCGGTCGGCGCGACCCAGGGAATAAGCGGCGTTGATGGTGGCTGCGGCGATAGCTTCGGCGGGCGTCATGCGCATTTGCGTGCAAGCGAGCGAAAGCACCATGCTCATGCTCAGCGTGGGAGAAGTGCCCGGGTTGAAGTCGGTGGCCAGCGCAACGATGGCGCCCGCGCCAATCAACGCGCGCGCCGGGGCGCAGTGCTGCAAGCCCAAGTGGAAGCAGCAGCCGGGCAGCAGGGTGGCCACGGTGTCGCTCGCCGCAAGTGCGCGAATGTCTTCCGCATTGATCTGTTCCAGGTGATCGGAACTGGCGGCATGCAACTCAACGGCAAGCTGCGCTGCCCCGGTACGCGTGAGCTGCTCGGCGTGCAGGCGCAGCTTCAATCCACAGACGCGGGCCGCGGTCAGGATGCGCCGCGACTGCTCGAGCGTGAATGCGCCCACGTCGCAGAACACGTCGCAATACTCGGCCAGGCCGTCGGCGGCAACTTTGGGGATCATTTTGTGGATGAGCAACTCCACGTACTCGTCGGGCCTGGCGCGGAATTCGGGAGGCGGCACATGCGCGCCCAGAAAAGTGGAGACGAGGTCGAGTGGTTGCGCTTTGGCCAGATCCTTGTGCAGGCGCAGGATTTTCAATTCGCTTTCAAGGTCCAGACCGTAGCCGCTCTTGGCCTCGATGGTGGTGGTGCCGTGCGCGCCCATGCGCTGCAGGTTGGCCAGCGCGCGTTCTCTCAAATCGACAGGCTTTGCCACGCGCATTTTCGCAACTGATGCCGCGATGCCGCCGCCGGCCGCGGCGATTTGTTCGTAGGTCGCTCCGGCGATGCGCATCTCGTACTCATTCGCCCGGCTCGCGGGATAAATCAGGTGCGTGTGCGAATCCACAAACCCGGGCAAGGCAATGCGTCCACCCGCATCAGTCTTACGCGTGGCTTTACGTTCATTCGGCGGCAGTTTCTTCCACACACGCTCGACTTGGCGTTTGCTGCCTACCGCGGCGATGCGACCATCGCGCACCAGCACCGCGCCGTTCTGCACCACGCCTACATCGCGCAGCGCTGCGCCCCGGCGCACACCCCCACGCAGGGTCAGCAGTTGCGCAATGTTTGTGAGGAGGGAATTCTTCATCGAAGTTGATTGTAACAGGGGTTACCGCGAAGCTGTGGAATGCGGAAGCTTGGTCCCGCTTTCCCCCGTAGCAACTGCTGCACACGAAGGTGAAATCGAGCAGAGGGGACTGCGCGTGGGTCGTACGGAAAGACAGCCTTGCAAGGCCGCGCGAAGCAAGCTTCGCTTACCAGAGCGGGAGCAAGCTCCCGCACTCCAGAGCTTCGCGTTACGGCATGGGAATTTTCACGTCGCGTTGCTTGGCAAAAGCCTGCGCCTCAGGGTAGCCCGCGTCTACATGGCGGGCGACGCCGATGCCGGGGTCGTTGGTGAGCACGCGTTCGATGCGCGCGGCCATTTCCGGCGTGCCATCGGCCACGGTGACCTGTCCCGAGTGTTGCGAATAGCCGATGCCTACGCCGCCGCCATTGTGAATGGAAACCCACGACGCGCCGCTCGCCGTATTCAGCAGGGCATTGAGCAGGGCCCAATCGGCCACGGCATCGCTGCCATCGAGCATTTTTTCCGTTTCACGGAAGGGCGAAGCCACCGAGCCGCAATCGAGATGGTCGCGGCCGATGACGATGGGCGCTTTAAGTTCGCCGCGCTTGACCAGGTCGTTGAGCGCAAGTCCGAACTTGTCGCGCTCCCCGTAGCCCAGCCAGCAGATGCGCGCAGGCAAGCCCTGAAACTTGACGCGCTTCTGCGCCAGCTTGATCCAGCGGGAAAGGATTTCGTCGTGCGGGAACATTTCCAGCACAAGCTGGTCGGTGCGGTGAATGTCGCTGGCTTCGCCGCTCAGCGCGGCCCAGCGGAACGGCCCGCGTCCTTCGCAGAAGAGCGGGCGGATATACGCGGGGACAAACCCGGGGAAGTCGTAGGCGTTTTTCACGCCATTCTGAAAAGCGAAGGTGCGGATGTTGTTGCCGTAATCGAAGGTGACCGAGCCCAGCTTCTGCAAATCGAGCATACCTTGCACATGGGCGGACATGGCGTCGAGTGAACGCTTCTGATACTCGGCAGGGTTACCGCGGCGCAATTCCAGAGCAGCTTCCAGAGTCATCCCATTGGGTACATAACCGTTGAGCGGGTCATGCGCGCTGGTCTGATCCGTAAGCAGGTCGGGCACAATACCGCGCTTGGCCAGCGCGGGAATAATGTCGGCGCAATTGCCGACCAGTCCGACGGAAGCGGGTTCGCCCTTGCGTACCGCGTTTTTCAGGATGCGCAGGGCTTCCTCAAGGTCATTCACCATCACATCGCAGTAGCCGGTTTTCACGCGGCGCTTGATGCGTTCCGGGTCAACGTCAATGCCCAGGTAGGCGCCGCCGCTCATGGTTGCTGCCAGCGGCTGCGCGCCACCCATGCCGCCCATGCCGCCGCTGACAACGAGTTTGCCGGCCAGCGTGCCGCCAAAATGTTTGCGCGCCGCCGCGGCAAAGGTTTCGAAGGTGCCCTGCAGAATTCCCTGCGTGCCGATGTAGATCCAGCTTCCCGCAGTCATCTGGCCGTACATCATCAGGCCGGCGCGTTCGAGTCCGCCGAAATGCTCCCAGTTGCTCCAATGGCCGACCAGATTGGAATTGGCGATGAGCACACGGGGCGCCCAGGCGTGGGTGCGGAAGATTCCCACCGGCTTGCCGGACTGCACGATCAGCGTTTCGTCGTTATCCAGCCCGCGCAGCGAGCGCACGATGGCTTCGAAGCAATTCCAGTTGCGGGCGGCCTTGCCGGTGCCGCCGTAGACGATCAAGTCCTGCGGCCGCTCGGCGACGTCCGGATCGAGATTGTTCATCAACATGCGCAGGGCAGCTTCCTGCTGCCAGCTCTTGCAGGAAATCTGCGAGCCGCGGGGCGCGCGAATGGTAGGCGGGGCTTGCGTGGTCGTTGCTGTTTGCGTGGTCATCGGTCGTATTTATCTTACAGGCGCGAAGTGGCTGGTGGCTAGTAGCCTTGTAGGGCCAGGGCGGCTTGGGTCCCGGCCGCTTTTGTTCTGCGCGGGCGTAACGCAAACGCTGCAGGTACCCAGGCCGCCCCGGCCCTACAAGGCGCTTCGTGCTACATTTTCCCCATTGGCGGTCATGTATCCGACCCTCACAAAACGGTTCCTGGACGCGGTGACAGAACGGCCTAACCCGCGAGCCCTGCTGCACAAGACAGGGGACCAATGGACGGCCATTGCTTCGGGCGAATTTCTGCGCCGGGTGGCCGGGCTTTCCAGTGCGCTGGCGCAACTGGGCGTAAAAGCTGGGGACCGTGTAGGACTGCTCGCAGCGAACCGGCCGGAATGGCACATTGCAGACTTTGCCATCCTGGGATTGGGCGCGGTGGATGTACCGGTTTATTTCCGGGAATCGGAAACGCGGCTGCGCTACGTGCTCAACCACAGCGGCGCGAAGACCGTGTTTGTCGCGGGCGAAGAGCAACTTCTCTTGTTGCTCCGATGCCGGCGGGATCTGCCGCATGTGGAACACATCGTGGCGGCGGGTGCTCCGGCGGACCCGGGCGGAGAATTCCTGCGGTATGAACGGTTGATTGCGGCAGCGGGCAAAAAAGAAATCGCCGAGTACCAACAAAATGCGCTGCGGGTAGCCCCGTCGGATCTGGCGACGATGATCTATACCTCCGGCACGACCGGCGAACCCAAAGGGGTGATGCTGACGCATGCCAACGTCAGTTCGAACGACATTGATTCGACGTGGAATTTCGAGTTCCTGCCCAGCGACATCGGCCTTTCTTTTTTGCCCTTGGCGCACGTTTACGAGCGGATGATTGACTACAGTTACTTGTTCAACGGCGTTCCAGTGGCCTACGTCGAGCGCCCGGAGGATGTACAAACCGCGCTGCGGGAAGTCCAGCCGACGCTGATCGCCGCGGTGCCGCGCGTGTTTGAAAAAATCCACGAGGGCATTCTGGCGCGGGGCGGGCAATTGACGGGCAGGCGCAAGAAGCTCTTTGACTGGGCGCTGCGCGTAGCAAAGGAAGCCGTGCCGTGGCGCTGCCATGGCCGGCCGGCGCCTTTCCGGACGCGGATGCAGTGGTCTCTGGCGCAGAGGATCGCGTATTCCAAGGTGCGCGCGGCGCTCGGCGGGCGGTTGCGCTCGTGTTCCTCAGGTTCAGGGCCCCTGCGCAAGGATCTGATCGAGTTCTTTACCACGGTGGGGATCCCCATCTATCAGGGATACGGGCTGACGGAAACTTCTCCGGTGGTTTCGACGAATTGCCGGCAGGCGAACAAGATCGGCACGGTGGGAAAGCCGATCCGCAACGTGGAAGTGCGCATCGCCGCCGATGGCGAGGTTCTTGTCAAAGGCCCCTGCGTCATGCGGGCTTACTTCAACAATGAAAAGGAAACGCGCAATGCGCTCACCGAAGATGGGTGGCTGCACACCGGCGATATCGGCTTTCTCGACGCCGATGGCTATTTGAGCATCACCGACCGCAAGAAGGACTTGATCAAAACGGCCGCGGGAAAATTTATCGCCCCGCAACCCATCGAAGGCAAGCTGAAGACCAGTCCGCTGATTTCCAACGCCTGCGTGCTGGGCGACACGCGCAAGTTCGCGGTAGCGCTGATCGTGCCCAACTTCAGCGCGCTGGAAGCGGAAGCGCGCCAGCAGGCCGGGTTGGAACTGGCCTCGCGCGCCGAACTGTGCGGCAATGGCTGGGTGCGGGCGCGCATGGCCGAGGAAATCGAGCGGCTGACTGGCGATTTAGCGCAGTATGAAAAGATCAAACGGTTTGCGCTGCTCGACCATGATTTCACCGCGGAAGGCGGGCAACTGACACATACCCTCAAACTGGTGCGGCGAGCCATCGAAGCCAGCTATCGCGATGTAATTGACCGGCTTTATGCGGAGGCCGAAGGGCAGCGCGTCCCATTGGAGTAGCGCCAACGCATTGCCGGCTTCTTGCTGCGGCCACCCTCGCAACGGTTCCGTGATCCCGGGCGTGTTCGGGGTGGCGCAGGCTCCTATCGTGCCGAGTTCGTGGTGTGCGCAGAGGTAAATGACCTGCTAAGCTGGTTCTTGCCGCCCTTGCTAGAATACGAAGCGGGAGTGTTCTCAAATGCCTGATGCACTGGTAATTGCAGGGCGTGCCTTTCAATCGCGCTTGATTATTGGCACGGGGAAATACCGCAGTTTTCCGGAAATGAAGCGCGCGCACGAAGCCAGCGGTGCGGACATGGTGACCGTGGCGGTGCGCCGCGTGAACCTGACCGACAAGAGCAAAGAATCGCTGCTCGATTACATTGACCGGGAGAAGATGTTTATCCTGCCGAACACCGCGGGCTGTTACACCGCGGATGAAGCCATCCGCACCGCGCGGCTGGGCCGGGAGGTGGGCTTATCGAATTGGGTGAAACTGGAAGTCATCGGCGACCAGGAAACGCTTTTTCCTGATACGGAGGGGCTGCTGGAAGCAACGCGCGTACTGGTGAGGGAAGGCTTCGTGGTGATGCCGTACACCAGCGACGATTTGATCGTCGCGCGCAAATTGATTGACGCCGGCGCGGCTGCGGTGATGCCGCTGGGCGCTCCGATTGGCAGCGGCATGGGCATTCAGAATCCCGCGAACATCCGCATCCTGCGGGAAAAAATAACCAGCGTGCCGCTGATTGTGGATGCCGGAGTGGGCACGGCGTCGGATGCGGCCGTGGCCATGGAACTGGGCGCGGATGCGGTGCTGATGAATACCGCTATCGCGGAGGCGCAGGATGCCGTGTTGATGGCGGAAGCCATGCGCGACGCCGTCGCGGCCGGGCGCAAGGCGTATCTGGCCGGCCGCATCCAGAAGAAACTTTATGCTTCGGCGTCGAGCCCGGTCGCCGGTGTGGTGCGATGAGGGAACCATGCCGGGACTGAAATTCGCCCCGGCTACTTGAGGCGTTAATGCGCATTCAATGCTCCTGCATGACGTGGATCTCCGACGGGAACGGATCTTCGTGCGTGCGCGGTTACCTGCTGAAAGCCGCCGACCGCGACGCGTTCTGCAAAAAGATCGTGAAAGATTTTGCAGCGGGAAGCAAAGAAAAGGGCATCCCGAAACGCCGCGGGATGACGTTCATGGGCGCGCCCGAAGCGGCGCTCGCCAGCGATACGGAAGTGGAATTGCGCGACCGCCTCTTTGAAGCGTTCACTGAGCTGGTCCTTCCCGTTTACGAATGCAAGACTTGCGGGCGCCTGTTCGTTCAGGAAGCGCGCGGATCGAACACCTTTGCCCGGTACGAGCCGGAGTACGTAACGAGGAAACCTGTTCTCGAGTAATGCGGGCATCCCCTGGTTGCCAAATCCTTGCCTAACCTCGCCGGTTTGTGTACATCTGTGACCGAACCCCATGAAGCGGCTGGCCTACATTGACTGGATGCGCGGGTTGGCGTGCGTGCTGATGTTTCAGA
>CAZCNH010000098.1:0-12076 GCA_964500065.1 uncultured Acidobacteriaceae bacterium | reverse complement strand
GCCGTCTTATCCGCGGAAAAGAAATTGCGCGCGTCGGCAAAGTCGGTGTGGCGGAAATAGTGCGCCGAGCCGTGAAGCTCGTTGCCGCCGCTCTTCATCACCACGTTAATCGGCGCGCCGCCCTTGACACCGAATTCAGCGGAGGGGGTTTGCTGGATGGTGAATTCGGCGATGGCGTCCATGGGGACCAGGGTCGCGGGAATGCCCACAACACCGGTCTGGTTCAGGGATGAATCGCCGTAGTAGCGGTCGTTGTTGTACATGCCGTCAAGAAGATAGTTGTTAGAATCAACGCGGCCGCCGTTCACATTGACAGCCTGGAACCCGCCGCCCGGGGCGCGCTGCACGCCGGGTGTAATGCCCAGCAGCGAGTTAAAGTCGCGACCATTCAGCGGAATATCCACAATACGCTGCTGGTCCACGTTGCTGTTCAGGTTGCCACTCAATTCCACCAAGGGAGCGGCGCCTTCGACGGTAATCGTATCGGCGCGGTTGCCCACCTGCATTTTGAAGTCGGAGGTGGTGACCTGACCGACGGTAACTTGCACTTCGCGTTCAACGGTCTTGAAGCCTTCGACCGAAACGGTCACTTTGTAGAGACCGATGGGCACATCGGTGATGCGATAGAAGCCCGACTCGTTCGTCGTCACCGTGCGCGTTTGATTGGTGCTCTTGTTCACAGCGGTCACGGTAGCTTTGGCGACGACTGCGCCAGTGGCATCTTCAACCGTGCCGGTGATATCGCCTGTTGTGCGTTGAGCAAAAGCTGGCGCGCTCAGCACCAAGGCAGCTAGCAGCACAAAATAGAACAAACCCCTGCGGTTCATTCTTGACCCTCCCAAAGTTAGAGAAATAGAACCCAACCCCATGCCCCAAAGATGCACGTCCGGGGCCATACGGTGCTAGTACTAAAAACCCTAAACCCAATGGAGTCAAGGAGTTTTTTCTTATTGAAGCCTTATTCACAACTCAACATATGGCTTTCTGTAGAGGTAATGGGGGAGCGTACAATTAATGATAGGCTGGCGTTGAACTAGGGGCGGCGAAAAACCTGCCCACCTTTGGCCACGAAGGCCACCTTCTCCAGCAGCGTGACGTCTTGCAAGGGGTCACCGGCCACAGCAATCACATCCGCAAGTTTTCCGCTTTCAAGGCTGCCGGTACGATCGCCCCAACCGAGCAGGTCACTGGCATTGATCGTTGCGGTTTGAATCGCCTGCAACGGCGTCATGCCCAATTTCACATAGTTGGCAAAGAGTTTTGCGTTTTGACCGTGGGGAATCACGCCCGCGTCGGTGGCGAAGGCAATTTTGACTCCCAGTGCCAGCGCGCGGCGCCCGACATTCTTCTGTGATTCGAAGCTGATCACTTCCTTTCGGACGAATTCGCCGGGATATCCCGCCGGCTTGTTTTCCGGCTTGCCACCGGGCCAAAAATCCCACGACGCAATATTATCCAGAGAAAGAAACGTCCCCCTCTCGTGCATCAGTTGCAAGGTTTCGTCGTCGAGCAGCGTGCCGTGCTCGATGGAGGCCACCCCGGCGCGAATGGCGTCGCGGGCGCCCGCCGAACTATGCGCGTGGCAGGCCACCTTCAGTCCGGCCTTGGAGGCTTCTTCCACCGCGGCGCGCAGTTCTTCGTAGGTGAATTCCTGGGACGCAGGCTGGCTTTTCAAGGTAAGAATAGCGCCAGTGGAAAGAACCTTGATCACGTCGGCCCCGTGGCGAATGATTTCGCGCACACGCTGCCGCACTTGATCGGCGCCGTCGGCCTGCCCGTAGCGAAGTTCCAGGGGTAGCTCGATATCGGGCGCATAACCGGTCAGCGCGCCTGCGCCGCCGGAGATGGTCACGTAGGCGCCGGCGACCAGCATGCGCGGACCTGCCACGATGTCCTTTTCGATGGCATCGCGCAGGGCCACGTCTACAAAAGCGCGGAAGGTGCCTAAGTCACGCACCATAGTGAATCCCGCGTCGAGCGTGGCCCGCGCATTCCGAATGCTATCGAAGGCCATTTGCGCGGCGCTGCGCCGCAGCGGCCCGCCGCTGTATTCATCACCACCACTGCCCACCAGGTGAGTGTGCACATCGATCAATCCGGGAAGGCAGGTGAGCTTGGTCAGATCCACAACCTCAGTGGAAGTTGTCAGGCGAATCGACGCAGCGGGAGCTATCGCAGAGATTTTTTCGCCTTCAATAAGCACCATCTGGCCGGCGAGCATTTTCCCGCTCTTGACGTCCAGCAACTGCCCGCAGTGCAGCGCGATGGATTTAGCCGCCGCGCCTTGAGCCAAAACAACGGGAGATCCCGCAAGAAAAATCGAGGCCAAACAAAAGAAACATCGCATTTCTAAGCGCATGGGCGCGCAGTTTAGCACAGGGGCAATTCCGCTCGTCTGCGAAAAGAAGGCCGGTCCCCAGGGGGGAGGCCTGGAGACCGGCGCCGGGCGGGGTGCCCGGGGGAGGAAAGTGGATACCGTTAGGTCAGCTTGAAAACAACGTCAATGGTAGTGACGACCTCGACTGGTTCGCCATTCAGTATGGTCGGACGATAGCGCCACTTCTTGACGGCTTCCACAGCCGCCTGTTCGAGAATCGGATGCCCGGAAACGGTTTCCAGCTTTTCCACCTTGCCTTCTTTGTCGATGGTGGCGGTCAGCCGCACCGTGCCTTCCACGCGTCCGCGCTTGGCAAGCACCGGGTACAGAGGCATGGAACTGCTGAGCAGTTTAGCCTGCTGCAGTTCGCTGGCAACCCGCACTTTTTCCTGTGCGCCGGCTCCTGTGGCGATCATCATGCCCAGCGCCGCCAGCGCCGCGCCGCGCAGAACTGTCGCGCTGGCCTGTTGGAGTTTCGTTTTCATCTCATCTCTCCTGGTTGGGTTCGACATCGTTTCCTCTCTGTGTTTCCCCTACTGGTGCAGCAAATGATGGGACTCGGCTGAATGACCCGTCTCGAGAACAAGTTCCCTGGGGCCGCCAAAGCTCCTTGCGTGGCCATTGCCGTTTCCGTTGCCGTTGTGGCCTATCCGGAATTGCGAAACCATTTTCTGCAAATCCAGCGCCATGCCCGACAAGTCACTGCAGGCCCGCGCCGACTGCTGGGAACCCGCCGCGGCCTCGCGCGTGATCTTCGAGATGCGATCGATATTGGCGTTGACTTCTTCGGTCGCGTTGGATTGCTGCGCCGACGCGGCGGCAATATACGAAACCATTTCGCCGACTTTGTCGGCGGTACGAATGATGTCCGCGAGCGAGCGGCCGGCTTGGGCCGTGGTGTCTACGCCCTCCTGCACCTGGCGCGAGCCGCCCTGCATGGCTTCCACGGCGGTTTTGGTTTCCGCTTGGATCCCGCGAATCATCGAGGAAATTTCCTTGGTGGCTTTGCTGGTGCGCTCGGCGAGCTTGCGCACTTCGTCTGCGACCACCGCAAAACCGCGGCCCTGTTCGCCGGCGCGTGCTGCTTCGATTGCGGCGTTCAATGCCAGCAAGTTGGTCTGATCCGCGATTTCGTCAATCACGCCCACGATTTCGCCGATCTGGTTCGAACTGCGGCCTAGCCCTTCCACCTTCTGGGAGCTCTGCCCCACCGAATCAGCGATAGCGCGCATCTTGGCGATGGCGTCTTCCACAATTTTGCCGCCGGTTTTTGCCAGTTCGGCGGCGTTGCGAGCGGCATCCGCAGCCTTGTTGGAGTTTTCCGAAACTTGCAGAACGGTGGCCGCCATCTGCGTCATGGCGGTGGCCACGTGGTCGGCCTGTTGGCGCTGCGTTTCCGCACCCTGGGCCTGCTGCGTGGAAGCCGACGACATTTCTTCACTGGCGCTGGCCACGCGCTCCGCTGTGGTGGCCACCGAACCGATCATCAACCGCAACCCTTCCTTCATGCGATTAATGGCGTCGGTCAATTCACCCAGTTCATCCTGGGAATGGATCTTCAAGTCTGCGATGGTCAGGTCGCCGGCGGCGATGGCCTTGGCGCTGGCCACCAGGGCCGAAATAGAGTTGGTAATGCGCTTGGTGATTAGCGCCGCGGCCAGCGTCAGGCACACGAACGAAAGCAGGCAGAAGAGCGCCATGGCCACGCGCGCGGTGCGCAGCGCCGACATGCCATCCCCCTCCGCCTTGGTGGCGTTGTTCTGCACCATATCGCTCAGTTTGCGCATCTGCCCGTCGAGATCCTGGAAAACCTGCTGAAAAATATCCAACTGGGCCCGCGCCATCTTGCGGTCCGCTATCGCCAGCTTGGCCATTTCTTGGGCGCTCTGCACGTATTCCTCAAGGGCCGGTTGGGCTTGCTCCAACGCGGCCTTCACTTGCGGATCGATGTTGAGCTGCCGATTGGCCGCCAGCGCTTCCTTGAACCGCTTCGAATGTTCTTCAATCTGACTCATCACCGCGGCCTGCTCCTTGGGGTTTTCCGCTACCAAGCCGGAGAGAACATCCGCGCGGAGCGCGTTGTGCATCAGGTTGGCTTCCAAGTGGTTGCGCAGGGCCATGCCCGTAACGGCTACTTCTGATAAGCCGGAGCCCGTGCGCGTAATTCCCCAATATCCCGAAATCCCCACCGCGAGAGCCAGCACTAGCCCCGCGAAGCTCAGACCGAACAATTTGTTGCGAATCGTCCAGTTCATTTTTCCATCCCCCTAACGCCCCATTTCGCGCCCACCGTGGCGCGTCCACGTTGTGCCAGTTCCCCGGCGACGCCAGCAGAATGAACGAGCAAAGAGAAAGAGGAGTAAACCCCATATCAAAATTCGGTTACAGCCGTACTGGTGGCGAGGCCAGTATCAGCGGAAGGGCCGGACTAGCGATGCTCTTTGTTTGCTATGACTTCAGGGCTGTTCCGGAGGCCTTGCCGGCAGACTTGGAAAAACCGGTGGCGGTTGAAGAGGGGGAGTTGCGCTATACCCCGAGAGGGTATATGATACCCAGAGGGGGTATATGACCATGCAGCGTTCAAACAAGACTCCGCGCACTTCGCCTCCACCGCGGCGCAGGGCCGTGGCGGTGGACCCGGCCACCAAGGAAGCCAATCTCAAGAGGCTGCGGCGGATTGAAGGCCAGGTTCGCGGCTTGCAGAGGATGGTCGAGGAAGATCGCTATTGTCCGGAAATCATGATCCAGATTTCCGCTGTCCACGAAGCCTTGCGCACCGTCGGCCGGGCGCTCATGGGCAACCACCTGAAGCACTGTGCGACCCATGCCATTGTGCATGGCACGCGGGAAGAAGCCAGCGCTGCGTACGACGAGTTGTTGGAACTGATTTACAGGCACGCCCGGTAAGGAGAAACCCGACATGTCTTCACAGAATCCTTTTGTGGTGCTCGGCGGCGGGCCGGGGCCCGCATCTGAAATTGACCCGGTCTGCCATATGAAGGTAAACCCGGCAAAGTCTGCGGCAAGCTCAAGTCATAACGGCAAGACGTATCACTTCTGCTGCCAGGGTTGCGCGGAGAAGTTCAAGCAGGATCCGGATAGATATCTCCAGTCACCGGGTTCGCCTGGCCTCCCAAAAGCAGGCCACCTTGCGCAAATCGCAATGGCGCCGCCCGCGGTTCACGGTTCGTCCCCGCAACAGGCGGCGGTGGATTATGTCTGCCCCATGGACCCGGAGGTTCATTCGCCGCATCCGGCCGCATGTCCGAAATGCGGCATGGCGCTTGAACCTGCTTCTCCGGTTTCTACGACAAAAACTGAATACACGTGCCCGATGCATCCCGAAGTGACCTCGGACAGGCCCGGATCCTGCCCGAAATGCGGCATGGCGCTGGGAGCACAAACAGTTGCCGTCAGCGAGGAAAGTAATTCGGAGCTTGTGGATATGACGCGGCGTTTCTGGTGGAGCGCTGCCTTGGCGTTTCCCGTTTTCCTGCTTGGTATGTCGGAGATGATTCCCGGACGGCCCGTACATGCTGCTTTGGGAACGACTGCCCTGGCGTGGTTACAGATGATTCTCTCCGCTCCCGTTGTTCTGTGGGGAGGGCGCCCATTTTTCGAACGCGGCTGGGCCTCAGTAATAAATCGTAGCCCGAACATGTTCACCCTGATTGCCACAGGCACCGGCACGGCTTTTGCCTACAGTGTGCTGGCAACCTTGGCGCCGGGAATTTTTCCTGCCTCGTTCCGTGATCATGGCGGCGGCGTGCCGGTTTATTTCGAAGCGGCAGCGGTGATCGTGGCGCTTGTGCTGCTCGGTCAAGTGTTGGAACTGCGCGCGCGCAGCCAGACTTCCAGTGCCATCCGAGCACTTCTCGGTTTAGCGCCGAAAACCGCGCGGCGCGTGGATGCCGGGGGACGCGAGAACGATGTACCGCTGGAAGAGGTTCGAATCGGCGATCGCCTGCGCGTGCGGCCCGGCGAAAAAATCCCGGTGGATGGCTCGCTGCTGGAAGGCGGCAGCGCCGTGGATGAGTCAATGGTCACCGGCGAATCTATCCCGGTAGAAAAACTGGTGGGGAGGAAAGTGGTGGGTGGCACAGTGAACGGCACCGGCAGCTTCATCATGCTCGCCGAGCACGTGGGGAGCGACACTGTGCTGGCGCAAATCGTGCGGTTGGTGAGTGAAGCGCAGCGCACCCGCGCACCCATCCAGCGCCTGGCGGACAAAGTGGCCGGGTGGTTCACCCCCGCCGTAATGATAGTGGCCCTGCTCACCTTCGTCACATGGGCCGCGTTTGGGCCGGAACCACGATTGGCCTACGGCCTTTTGAACGCGGTCGCGGTCCTGATCATCGCCTGCCCGTGCGCTCTGGGCCTGGCCACGCCTATGTCCATCATGGTGGGTACTGGACGCGGCGCGCAACAAGGCGTGCTGGTGCGCAACGCAGAAGCCCTCGAAATCCTGGAGCGGGTGGATACCCTGGTGATTGACAAGACCGGGACGCTCACCGAGGGCAAGCCGGACCTGATCGAAACGCACGCGGTGAACGGCGTCACTGAAGCTGAAGTGTTGCGCCTGGCCGCCAGCATCGAGCGCGCCAGCGAGCACGCCCTGGCTGCGGCCATCCTGGCGGCCGCCAAAGAAAAACAAGTGGCGCTATCCCCCGTGAGTTCATTCCGCTCGGTTCCCGGTCGCGGGGTGGAAGGCATGGTGGAAGGACGCCGCGTGCTCCTGGGCAACCGGAAATTCCTGGAAGAATCGGGCATTTCGCTGGAGGCGGATACCTCTGCCGCAGATGACTTTGCGGCTCAGGGCCAGACCGCGGTGTACCTTGCCGCGGAGGAAAAACTCGCTGGCATTCTTGCCGTGGCGGATCGAGTGAAACCCACGACCGCTGAAGCCATACGTGATTTGCGCAGCGAGGGCATCCGTGTGGTGATGCTGACGGGCGATAGCCGCTCCGCCGCCCAGTCCATTGCAACTTCTCTGGGGATACAAGAAGTGCATGCGGAAGTCTTGCCGCAGCAGAAACAAGAGGTCGTAGTGCAGTTGCAGAAACAGGGGCGCATCGTGGCCATGGCCGGCGACGGCGTGAACGACGCGCCCGCTCTCTCCCAGGCCCATGTGGGAATCGCGATGGGATCAGGGACCGACGTGGCCATGGAAAGCGCAGGGATCACGCTCCTGCGAGGCGACCTGCGCGGCATCGTGCGCGCGCGCAAGCTGAGCCGCGCGACCATGCGCAACATCCGGCAAAACCTGTTCTTCGCATTTGCCTACAACGCTGTGGGCGTGCCCGTGGCCGCCGGAGCGCTCTTCCCTGTCTTCGGGCTTCTGCTGAATCCGATGATCGCCAGCGCCGCCATGACCTTCAGCAGCGTGAGCGTGATCAGCAATGCCCTGCGGCTGCGCAACCTGCCGTAAACCGACGCGCTAGGCGGCCTTTGCGTTTACGGCGTGGATGCGCCCAGTGCTTCGGGGAGGGTCAGGAGGGGGAGACTATTGATTATCGTAGTGTTAAGCAACGTCAGTGACGGACAGCGTGTGGGGGAATATCCGGTTGTGCGGCGGGCCTGGTTTGCCGGGTACGCGCAGCCAGGGTGGGCAAGCCTTGCCGGGGGAAAGGTTCCTGTGGGACCGGGATGGGTATGGCGCCGGTTCCACAGGGTGATGGCAGTTAGAAGCGCGAAGCCGCTAGTTTCACGTCCGCGCCGTGCCAGACTTTTTGGAAGCGGGCCTGGATGCGAGCGGCTTCTTCTTTCTTGCCTTCTGCTTCCAGGGCCTGCGCCAGGCCAAACAGGGCCCAGCCGTTATCGGGGTTCTTCTGCAAGTCCTGCCAGTAAACCACCTCGGCCTCCGCCGAACGACCGGCGGCCAGCAACACCGCTCCCAGATTGTGCCGCACCGCCATGTGCCAATCGTAGGGTTCGGTGTAGAGCAGGGCATCTTCGTAGTTGACGGCTTTTTGCAGGTGCGCCACGGCCTTATCAAAATCACCGCGCTTGGCCGCCAGTTCACCGGCCACCACTTCGGGCGCGATGCGCAGGATTTTGAAATCGGTGTTCTGCGAGAACGAAGCGGGTGCTTCCTTGAGCGCCGCTTCATTTACAAAGGAGCGCAGCGATTCCAGTTCTTTCTCGGCCTGCTCCAATTGCCCTTTGGCCACGTGGGCGAGCCCGCGCGCGTAGTGATAAATTCCCATGGCGTAAATGCCCTCATAGCCGGGCGTCGGTTCGCTGAGGATGTCGTCCCATCTTCCAAAACGGACCATGGCGTAGGTGGGCACCATCAGGAACGTCTGCAGGAATCCCAGGGAGGGATCTTTCTTCATTTCCTCGATGGGCATCTTGGTCACCATCTTGCGCGCGCTTTCCATCGCAAGCTGCCCGCGGCCGATGGCGGACGCGCCGAACCAGATGAAGTGAATGTTGTGGGGATAGTAGCCCAGAGGATAGAGTCCCTGCGCTTTGCACTGGGTGATGTAGTCTTCGTCAGCCAGCACGGCTTTCTGGTTCGACGCGATTACATCATCGAAACGCCCCACGCGGAAATAGATGTGCGCGGGCATGTGTACCATGTGGCCCGCTCCGGGAACCAGCGGACCCAGGCGGTCGGCTTCCTTCTCCGCTCGTTGCGGGTTGGGCATTTCCCACAAGTGAATCCAATAGTGAAGCGCGCCAGGATGGTTGGGATTGGCCTTGAGCACCCGGTCGAGCGCGGCAACCACGTCCTCGGTGCCGGGATTGGGCTTGTAGTCGCGGGTCCAGTATTGCCACGGCATCAGGTCCATCAACGATTCGGCGAACATCGTGGCCGCGTCGTTATCGCCGGGGTATTTCTTGGCGACGGCGCGCATGGCTTCGGCAAACGCTTTGTTCGCTGTGGCCCGGTCTTCGGCTTTTCCTGTGTAGCGCTGGGCAAGCGCTTCGATGTAGTCGCGCTCGCGCTGGGAAGCTTTCAACGCCAGGGCTTTTTGGGCGAGTTCGCGCGCCATCGGTTCATCCGTCGCGTTCATCGGCGCATTGATATTGGGGCCGATCACCAGCGCCTGGCCCCAGTAGGCCATGGCGCAATTCGGATCCAGCCGCGCCGCTTCGCGGAACGCCCGCGCCGATTCGGCGTGGTTGAAGGCATAGGCCAGATTCACGCCCTGATTGAGCCACGGGAGCACGCCCGGCTTGCACGTAAACCAGGAAATCTTGTGATTCCCCAGGTTCTGCAAGCGCGGGGCCAGCGCTCCGGTGGGAGAAGGATTCATCGCTTCCGGCGAAGCTTCGTAGTGCTTGTGATTGGGCGGCGGCGTATCGGGCGCCTGGGCGACGGCCGGTACTGCGCAGGCCAACGCGGAAAAAACGTAAACAACAAATCGTGCTTGTTTCATACACCCCCCGGTGATTTGGTTTGGATAAGAACGGTTAATCCGGGAAAAACTGAGCGCCTTGTCCAGGAATCAAGGATTCATTCTCAAAGAAAACACCACAACAGGCAAGCAGTATCTTGCCCGGACGCTATGCGGAACCGGAGGCCCTGCAAAGCTAGCGCGATCCGGAAAAACGCACCGAATCCAGGATAGCTCGAAAGGACCCGTCATACGCGCCGGCGTCTTTTTCCGGCACCACGAAAACGAAGTACACCAACCCTTCGGGCCGCAAAACCGTGACCAACAAATCGATCTCGCGGCCGCCGGCGGGCGATTCGTTAATCAGCAGCGTGTTCAGCCCGTTGACGCGGTCGCGCCCCACGCGCAGCGGCTCGGCGCGGCGATACAGGCGCATTTTCGGATCGGACTTCTGCAAAGCTGCGATCAACTGGTCGTTGGCCTCGTCATGGGTCGCGCGGGAACTTTGCGGCGTGAACAAGCCCAGGATCGCGCCATAGGCAATCGCACCGCTGGGATACTGGCCGTTCTGCGGAACGAAACTGGCGTCATTCCCATTCGAGGTGGGCGTCCAGTTCGAGGGATGCTGCAACTGCAGGATCGAGTTCTGGAACGATTGCCCCCGGGTGGAAGGCGCGGGTGGCGGTCCCGAAGGCGGCGCGCCGCCGGTTGCCCCGCCGCTCGAGCCAGTGGGCTTTGCTCCGGCCTTGGGCACCGGCAGCGTGCGCACGTAGGCCTTGATGGACCGGAACTCCGCCGAGTCGGTCTTGGGGTTCTTCGGGAACGGGCCGATTTTGTCGATTTCTCCCAGCACGCCCTTCATGCGGTTTCCGGGATTAGGATGGCTGGAAAGAAGCTCGGGCGGCCGCTTGCCCTTGGACTCCCCTTCGAGTTTTTCGAAGAATTGCGCCATCGCGCGCGGATCGTAGTTGAGGTCGTACAGAATTTGCGTGCCGATCAAGTCGGACTGCCGCTCGGCATCGCGCCCATACTTCAACAGCACGCCGCTGGCAAACAGCGAGCCACCCATCTGCGCCAGCGCCCCGCCCACTCCGCTGCCGGCGGCCGCCCCGCCCAGGGCCAGCAACCCCTGCGCAAGAGTCGCTTTAGAAGCTTGATTGGTGCCGTGGCGCAGGGCAACATGCCCGATTTCGTGGCCGATCACTCCCGCCAGTTGCGCCTCGTTGTCCGCGGTTTCGATGATTCCGCGATGCACGTAGATGAAACCGCCGGGCAACGCGAAGGCGTTGATGGTCATGTCGTTCACCACTTTGAACTGGTAGGGATAAGCTTCGCCGGGAGCCTTGGACACAAGCTGTTTTCCCAAGGCGCTAATGTAGCGATCCACGCGCGCGTCATTCAAAAGCTGCAACTGCTTTTCCGCTTCGGCGGATGCACCTTTGCCCAGTTCAACGTCCTGCTGCGGGGAATAGAGGTTCCAGCCGGGCTTCAGCTTGGTGCGGTCAGCCTGCGCCGCCGGCGCAAGAACCATTGCGGCGGTCAGTGCCACAGCGCTGATCTTGTGCAGCACGGTGCCGGACGAACTACGCGCTTGCTTGATGAGCATTTCGCCTCCCCGAACATCTGAGCGGACTGGATTAACCATTCTACCTCATACAGTTTTGGATGTGATTTGGAAGCGCTCCGTTGCAATGCCGGAGCGGGGAAATCACTTGCGGTTCTTCACTCGAAACCGATTGGCGGAGTGAAAAGCATAAAGGCGCCTGCGAGCACACAAGCGCCTTTTGCAAACGTGGTGACGCGGTTACTTTTCGCCGCGCGGTTCGCGACGGCGTCCTGCCGCCGGCGCCGGAGGCAGCGCGACTCCCTGCGCTTCATTCGGGTGGTGACGCCCTTCCCGCGCAGAAGCGGCCGCGGGGATTTCCATGGCTCGCCCGCCGGAGGCGCTGGCCACGGCAAACTGCGGCGCTTGCGCGATCACCGGCAGGATGGCCCCTTCGCCCTCGCGCGTGAAGAGCCACTGCTGCGCTTTCGGGTTGAAGTCAATGCACAGCACGTCGCCCAGCTTCACCTGGTCAGTGGCCAGAAGATTGGCCAGCGGATACACCACGTGGCGTTCGATGGCGCGCTTCAAGTGCCGCGCGCCGTACTTCATGTCCGTGCCTTCCTGCAGCAGTTGTCCGCGCGCACTCTCCGTGCAACGGAAGATGAATTGTTCGGGCGCGGTATCGAGCACGCGCTTTTGCACCATGGCCAGCTCGATATCCAGGATCTTCTGGAGCTGTTCATCGCGCAGCGGGTGGAACACCACCACCTTGTCAATGCGGTTCATGAATTCCGGCGAAAACTTGCGCTT
>CAZCNH010000097.1:0-12376 GCA_964500065.1 uncultured Acidobacteriaceae bacterium | reverse complement strand
TGCCGAAATCGCTTTTGTTTCCGGCGGCGACATCTGGACCGCTCCCGTGACCGGCGGCGAAGCGCACCTGTTGATCGCCAACCCCGCTTATGATTCCCGCCCGCTGTATTCCCCCGATGGCAAGCGACTGGCATTCCATTCCACGCGCACCGGCAACGGCGATATTTACATCTACACATTCGCCACCAGCGACCTGCGCCGCCTGACCTTCAGCGACAGCAACGATCAATTGAGCGGGTGGTCGCGCGACGGCAAATGGATTTACTTCCACTCGAGCAGCGAAGATATCGCGGGCATGAACGACGTGTTCCGCGTCAGCGCCGAAGGCGGCACGCCGATGGCGGTAGCCGGCGATCGTTACGCGCCGGAATTCTTTGCTGCGCCCGGCCCCGGCGGCCTGCTGGCCATCAGCGCGCGCGGCGGACAAGCCAATGGGCAGTGGTGGCGCAAAGGTCACAGCCACATTGACGAAAGCGAAATCTGGCTGGTGAAAGAAGGCGCCACGCCCAGCTACCAGCGGCTATCGCCCTCGGGCGGCGCCAAGCAGGTGTGGCCGATGTGGAGCGCCGATGGGAAGACGGTGTACTACGTTTCCGACAAGTCCGGCGCGCAGAATATCTGGTCACAGCCCGCCACGCCCGGCAGCGCTGCAAAACAGGTCACCCAGTTCCGCGACGGCCGCGTGCTGTGGCCGTCGATTTCGTGGGACGGCAAGACCATCGTCTTCGAGCGCGCCTTCAGCGTGTGGAAGCTCGATGTGGCCAGCGGCGCGGCCGGCGCCATTCCGCTCACGCGGCGCAGCGCTCCTTCCAGCGAATCTTCGCAGCACCTCTCACTGAACAGCCAGATTCAGGAAATGGCGCTTTCCCCGGACGGCAAGAAAGTGGCGTTCATCGTTCGCGGCGAAGTGTTCGCAGCTTCGGCGAAAGATGGTGGAAGCGCAGCGCGTGTGACGCGGACGTTGCAAGTGGAATCCGACGTCGCCTGGTCGCCCGACAGCAAGCAGATTGTGTACTCTTCCACGCGCAACGGCCCGGCGCAGATTTACCTTTACGATTTTCCCAGTGAAGCCGAAACGCAGCTCACCAAGGACACGCTCAGCGATTCCGACATGGCATTTTCTCCGGACGGAAAAATGCTGGCCTTCGTGCGCGATAACCGCGAAGTTCGCCTGTTGGATCTGGCCGCGAAACAAGAACGCCTGCTGAACTCGAGCGACATCCGCCGCGGCCCCGCGCCGCTGGTGTGGTCGCCCGACAGCAAGTGGCTGGCTTTCTATTCCCTTTCCACCAAGGATTTTCGCAACGTGGCCGTGGTTCCCGCAGCGGGCGGCGAAGCCCGGCCCATCAGTTTTCTGGCAAACACGTTTGGCGGCTCGATCGCCTGGCATCCGGAGGGCGGGCAGATTTATTTCGTTTCCAGCCAGCGCACGGAAGAAAACCTTCTTGCGCGGGTGGATTTGACGGCGCGCGTGCCCAAGCTGCGCGAAGACCAGTTCCGCGAATTGTTCCAGGAGCAACCGGCGCGCGGTCCGGGCAAGGCTGCCGAAGGCGGCAATGCGGGCGGCCCGCGCGGCGCGGCGCAGCGTGAAAAGCCCGAGCCCAAGCCGGTGCTGATTGACTTCACCGAGATTCGCCGCCGCCTGCGTCCGGTGCAAACCGGCGTGGATGCCGGGCAGATCGTGATCAGCCCCGACGGCAAGACATTGCTGCTCAACGCCAGCGCCGAAGGCCAGCGCAATTTTTATACCTGGTCCATTGACGAGCTTTCGCGCGAGCCCGCCGTGGCCCGGCAACTCACGTCCACCGCGGAAGGCAAGAGCAGTCCGCAATTTTCCCCGGATGGCCGCGAAGTGTATTTCCTGGGCGGCGGGCGCATTCAAGTTGCCACCGTGGAATCGCGCGCGGTGCGGCCGCTGGCGGTGACCGCCGAACTCGATGTGGATTTCGACGACGAGAAAATGGCAGTCTTCGAGCAGGCCTGGACCATCAAGCGCGACACGTTCTACGACCCGAAATTTCACGGCGTGAATTGGACCGCGGTGCACGATGCGTATGCGCCGTATCTGGCCGGCTCGCGCACGCCCGACGAGATGCGCCGCCTGCTCAACCTGATGATCGGCGAATTGAACGCCTCGCACAGCGGCGTGGGCGCGCCGGGCGGCGGTGGCGGGCAGGGACCGGGCACCGGCCGTCTCGGGCTGCGCTTCGACCGGCTGGAATTTGAAAACAACGGCAAGTTGAGAGTGAAAGAAGTGATCGCGCTCAGCCCCGCGGCGGTGGCGGAAGTGAAGGCAGGCGAGTACCTGCTGGCCGTAGATGGCGCGGCGATTGGCGCGCGCACCAACCTGGATGAGTTATTGGCGTTCAAGTCCGGCCGGCGCGTCAGCCTCACTATCAGCGCCAATGCCGATGGCTCCGGCAAGCGCGAGGTGGCCACGCAAGCCATCAGCATCAACGCGGAAAAGCAGTTGCTTTACCGCCAGTGGGTCGAAGAACGCCGCGCCTACGTGGAAAAAGCCAGCGGCGGGCGGCTGGGTTACGCGCACATGCCGGACATGGGCGCGGGCTCGCTGGCGCAACTGTACGTGGACCTCGATGTGGAAAACCACGCGAAGGACGGCGTGGTGATTGACATTCGCAATAACAACGGCGGTTTCGTGAACGCCTATGCGATTGACGTGCTGGCGAGAAAGCCGTACCTGGGCATGACCTTCCGCGGGCGCAATACGCCCGCTCCGGCGCGTTCCATGCTGGGCCAGCGGGCGCTGGAACTGCCCACCGTGCTGGTGGTGAACCAGCATTCGCTTTCCGACGCGGAAGATTTCACCGAAGGCTACCGCGCATTGAAGCTCGGCAAGGTAGTGGGCGAGCCTACCGCGGGCTGGATTATTTATACCGGCGGCGCGCAGTTGATTGACGGCAGCACCATCCGCGTGCCGCAAATCCGCATCACCGACAATAATGGACAAACCATGGAGTTGAATCCGCGCCCGGTGGATGTGTCTGCCACGCGCGCCATCGGCGAAAGCTACGCCGGCAAAGACTCGCAACTCGATACCGCCATCGCTGAATTGCTCAGGCAAATTGGCAAGAAGATGTAACAAGACATGTGTGGCCCGGTCTTAAATCGGCCCATACAAACTTTCTGCTGACCGTTTTGGCGGCTGCATTTCTGGGCCTCTTATCGGAACCTGCCACTTTGGATTCATGAGTTTTCGCGGGCCGATCTAAAGATCGGCCTGCACGCTGGTAGAATTGTTCCCCGATGAAAGCAGAAATCATTGCCATTGGCAGCGAGATGCTCACGCCGTATCGCGTGGATACCAATTCGCTGTACTTGACCGAGCGGCTGAACCGGCTGGGCATCGAGGTCACGCGCAAAGTTGTGGTCGGCGATGATCGCACCAATCTTTCCACGGCGTTTCGCGAGGCGATGGGGCGCGTCGAGCTGATCATCGCTATCGGCGGGCTGGGCCCCACCGAAGACGATTTGACGCGCGAAGCGCTCTGCGACGTCATCGGGCGCAAGCTGGCGCCGAACGACGCGGTGATGCAGCACATTGCCGCGCGCTTCCGCCGCTTTGGCCGTACCATGAGCGAGAACAACAAGAAACAGGCGCTGGTGCCGGAAGGCGCCGCGGTGCTGGAAAATCAGCGCGGCACCGCGCCAGGGCTGTGGGTGGAAGAGGCTGGACGCATCGTCGTGCTATTGCCGGGTCCGCCGGTGGAATTGAAAGCCATGTTCCCGCAGGTGGAAGAGCGGCTGGCGCATCACGCCGGAGAAATCCGCCTGCACGCGCGTGAGTTGCGGGTTGCGGGCGTCGCGGAATCGCACGTCGAACATCTGATCGCGCCCATCTACACCGCCTACCCGGACGCGCAAACCACCATCCTGGCTTCTCCGGGCGAAGTGCAGATCCACCTGCGCGCGTGGACAGCCGACCATGCCGCGGCGGAAAAGCTGCTGGATGAAATGACCGACCGCCTGGCAATGGCGCTGGGCGAACCGCTCTTCACCCGGGCGGGGGAAACACTGGAAACCGTGGTGGCCAACGAATTGACGCAACACAACGCCACCGTCGCCGTGGCCGAAAGCTGCACGGCGGGGCTGGTAGCCGAGCGGCTCACGCGGATTGGCGGCAGCTCCTCGTATTTCGTGGGCGGCGTGATTTGCTACAGCAACGAATTGAAATCGGCGTGGGTGGACGTGCCCAAGGAATTGATTGAGGCCAAGGGCGCGGTGAGCCCGGAGGTGGCTGCGGCGCTGGCGGAAAATATTCGGCGGCGCAGCGGCGCGACGCTCGGCATAGGCATCACCGGAATTGCCGGACCCGGCGGCGGCTCCGCGGAAAAACCGGCGGGCTTGGTGCATATCGCGCTGGCCAATGGCGCGGTCACCAAGGAGCGCCGCTTCCACTTCCCCGGCGACCGCGATATGGTGCGCTGGCAGGCATCGCAGATGGCGCTGGATATGGTGAGGCGCTATTTCTTGTACGACTCGAGAAAGCCGTAAGTCTGGGTTGAAATGCGCCTTTTCGTAGCCATTGATATCCCCGCGGAGATCCGCAGCGCGCTGGGAGAAGCGGCGGCGCAACTGAAACCGGTCGCGCCGGGCGCGCGCTGGGTGCGGCCGGAATCCCTGCACCTGACGCTGAAATTCATCGGCGAGCAACCGGGAGAAAACGTGGAAGCGATTCGCGGCGCTCTGGCCGCGGTTCGGCATGCTTCTTTTCGCCTCGGCTTGAGTGGCCTTTACTTTTTTCCTGATGCGCGGCGTTTTCCTCGTGTGCTCGCGGTGTTCATCCATGCTCAGCACAGCCATGCCGAACTTGAAAACCTGGTGAAGAAGATTGATTTTCAGCTGGAGCCGTTGCGGATTCCGCGGGAGGAACGCGCATACCGCGGCCATCTGACCCTGGCGCGACTGGACCCACGCGGCAAGCACGATGCGCTCGATGCCGCTCTTGCTGGTATGATGCGGCGCGAATGGGGGGAGTTCTTTGCCCGTGAGTTTTGTCTGTACCGCAGTGAATTGAAGCGCGGCGGCGCCATGTATACCAGGCTGGCGAGTTTCGGTCTGGAGGAGAAAGCGAGTTGATGCAGGCTGTTCAATCGGGCGGGCAGGACGTTGTTTACACTAGCGGTCCGGTCTGGGCCATGTTTCTGCCCTGGGTCCTGCTCGGGTATTTTTGTGGCTCGATTCCGTTCGGCTACCTGCTGGTCAGATTTACCCAGGGACGTGATATTCGCGCCGCAGGCAGCGGCAACATTGGCGCTGCGAACGTGACGCGCACGGCCGGCAAGGGTCTGGGCATTCTGACGCTGGTTCTCGATGCGGCCAAAGGGTTCTTTCCCGTTTGGGTGGTCAATAGAATGCTGGCGTCCACCGTTTTTGATCCTGCGCCCTTTATGGTCGTCGCGGGGTTGGCGGCCATCGTCGGACACTTTTTCCCCGTGTGGCTGAGATTCAAGGGAGGCAAGGGCGTTGCGACCGGCGTAGGGGTGTTTCTGCCGATTTGCTGGAAAGCGGTGCTGGGGGCGCTGGTAATCTGGGTTATCACCGTGGCGGTCACGCGCTACGTTTCACTGAGTTCGCTGCTGGCCAGCGCGTCGCTGCCCATTTTTGTCTATTTTTTCTATGCGCAGGGATACGCGCCGCCGTTATCGGTGACCCTGGGCGCCAGTCTCGCCGCCGCCGGGATTATTTTGAAGCATCATGAGAATATTGGCCGGCTGGTGGCAGGCAAGGAACCGAAGCTGAAACTTTAGGCGCGCTTACACCGCCCATCATTATTCTTAGTCCCGAAGCAGTTTGCCGGGACGAAGCATCTCGATGGCCGATGCATTGCGCAGTGTGAGATCGAGATCCTTCGCCGGCCAGTGACCGGCGGCTCAGGATGACGGGCTAAACCAACATGACCAAAATTGCGGTGATTGGCGGGGGAAGCTGGGGTACAGCGCTGGCGATTGCCATGACGCGCAGCCGGGCGGCGCACCAAGTCTCGCTGTGGGTGCTCGAGCCCGAAGTTTGCGAAGCTATCCGCACCCGGCGCGTAAACGACGTCTTCCTGCCCGGCTTTACGATTCCCAACAGCGTCGAGCCAACCAACGACCTGGCCGCGGCGGTGCGGGGGGCTGGCGTCATCCTCGGTGTGATTCCGTCGGCCCATGCCCGCGCCACCTACACGCGCATGCTGCCGCATGTTTCGCCGGATACCGCGTTTGTGAGCGCCACCAAAGGCCTGGATCACGGTAACCTGAAGCGCATCACGGAGGTGATCCACGAGGTGTGTGCGCCGAAGTTCCATCCGCGCGTCGCGGCGCTTTCCGGCCCTTCGTTTGCCAAAGAAGTTGCCAAGGGCGATCCCACTGCGGTGGTGATCGCTTCTCCTGATGAGGAACTTGCAAGAATGGTGCAGGCGGAATTTTCCGGGCCGACGTTTCGTTTATACGCCAACGACGACGTGGTGGGCGTGGAACTGGGCGGCGCAGTGAAGAACATCATCGCCATCGCCGCCGGGGTATGCGACGGGCTGGGTTTTGGCCATAACACCGTTGCCGCGCTGATCACCCGCGGCCTGGCGGAGATGACCCGCCTGTGCGTGGCCATGGGCGGCCGCCGCGAAACCATGGCCGGCCTGGCCGGCATGGGCGACCTGGTATTGACATGCACCGGCGGGCTTTCCCGCAACCGCAGCGTGGGCGTCGAACTGGGCAAAGGCCGCAAGCTCGATGAAATCGTGGGCTCAATGCGCATGATTGCTGAAGGCGTGGGCACTACGGCGGCAGCCATGAAGCTGGCCCAGAAACTGGGCGTGGAAATGCCCATCACCGAACAGATGCACGCGGTCTTGTACGAGAATCGCCCGCCGCTCGAAGCCATCCGCGAATTGATGGAGCGCCGCCTGAAGCACGAGTGACCTGTCCGGAAACTGCCCCTGTAGGCCATATCCATCCACGCACGCTAGTACTTTGGTTTCGTTGCGTTTGCACAGGCCTGCCGTTAGAATGGCCGCGCTCATGGGCGACTGGGCTCAAAAGCTTGGGATCCACCGCATCCGCATTTTGTGGATGATGCTGGTGGCCCTGCTGCTGGTCAGCTTGTTCCCTCTCTGGCTGTATCACCAGCGTGTGGTATCGCTGAGCCAGAGCCAGATCGAGTTGAACGAGAAGCTTCAGCAGACGGAAATCACCCGTTCGCTGGCCGAGGAGGTACACCAGTACAACGTCGGCCTGAGGCAGCAGTTGACCGGGCAACGCGAGATTTTCCGGCTCACAGGCCTGCTGCCCAATGTGGATGACCCGCGCCAGAACCGCCAGGTACTGGCCCTTCTGGAAAGCTTCATCAAGAACAATCCCAGCTTCATGTATGTGACGGCCGTAGGCCGCAGCGCCAAAGGCCCGACCGCGGAGCAAGCAGGGGGCGCGGAAGCCGCCGGCGATCCCTTCATCCTGAAAGAACTTCAGCGAGCCTATACGACTTCGTTCCAGAAGGCGCCGTTCCACAGCGATCCCCTGGCTTTCGGAAAAAGCAGCACGCCGGCCCTGGTGGTCGCCGTGCCGCTGTTGGATGATAGCGGGGAATTTCGCGGGATGCTGGCGGCCGTGGTTTCGCTGGAAAGCCTCACCAAGCGCCTGGAAGAAACCAGCGTGCAAGGCCGCCAGGTGTACATCGTCGAGCGCAACGGCCGCGTGGTGGCGCACCCCGAACCGGGAAAAGTGGTGGCGGGCACCAACGTGGGCAAGCAGTTCAGCGTGGTGGCCCGCTTCATGGAAGTCCCCGAGGATAACCCGCAGACGCAAACCTTCCCGTTCAGCATGAAAGAAGAAGGAAAGGATGTGCTGCTGATCGGCACCTTCAGCCCGGTGCCGCAACTGCACTGGGCGGTGATCGCGCAACGCCGCGTGGACGCCATGCGCAAGGTGGCCGGCATCGACCAGTTGAACCGGCAGGCGCTGCAATTCATGGCCATCATGCTGGTGATTTCCGTCGCGCTGGCCTATTTCTTTGCCGTGGGCATCACCCAGCCCATCAGCGGCCTGGCCGAATCTACCCGCGCCATCAGCCGCGGGGAATTCAAGGAACGCGCGGAAGTGGCCGGAGCCAAGGAAATCAGCGAGCTGGCGGAAACCTTCAACAGCATGGCGGGAAGCATCGAGGTGTACATCGAGAAGTTGAAGCAGGCCGCGGAAGAAAACCGCGAACTGTTCATCGGCTCGATCCGCATGCTGGCCGCCGCGATTGACGAAAAGGACCCCTACACCCGCGGCCATTCCGGGCGCGTGGCAAAGTATTCCATCATCATCGGAGAAGAAATGGGGCTGGGCGCGGAAGAACTCGACAAGCTGCGCATTTCCGCTCTGCTGCACGACGTGGGCAAAATAGGCATTGACGACCGCGTACTGAAAAAGCCCGGCGCGCTGACCGCGGAGGAATTCGAAGTGATGAAGCAGCACACCGTGAAGGGCGCCAACATCATGCGCCCTGTCGCGCAACTGAAGGAAATGCTCCCGGGCATCGAATTGCACCACGAACACATGGATGGCCGCGGCTATCCCTACGGCCTGGCTGGCGATCAGATCCCCACCATGGCCCGCATCATCGCCGTGGCAGACACCCTGGATGCCATGACCACCAACCGGCCATACCAATCGGCGATGGAAATTCAGTTCGCGGTGGATCGCATCCGCCAGCTTGCCGGCACCAAGTTCGATCCCCAGGTGGTAAGTGCGTTTGTAGGAGCGGTGGGCAACGGCAAGCTGAAGTTGAGCGCCACGCTGGTAGAAGTATAAGACGGTGGCTCGCGGCTTGATGGCGCGATCGTGCTCTCCAACCAACCCAGCCCTTCTGAGGCCCGTTTTGGGCTGAAGGATCTCGATCTTAAATTCTTGGCACAGTGAGCCGTCGAGATTCTTCGTCGCGCGATTCGTCGCGCTGCGCCGAATCACAACGGCTCCTCAGAATGACTAGGTGGTGGGCGGCCGTTGCGCCCGAATCCGAACCGTTCCTCAGAATGACGAACTTTTCCCGCGAGGGAAACGGGCGGGTACACGCTCTTCTTGCGGGGATCTCGCCTCGCGGCCTGGACTCTTGTGAGAAATGCGGCTAGTTGTACTTCCGCAGGACCCCTATCACCTTGCCCTGCACCTTCACTTCCTGTGCCGGAACCATGATGGGTGACATTTCAGAGTTGGCCGGCTGCAGACGGATTTTGCCGCCGGTCTCGCGGTAGATGCGCTTGAGGGTGGCCTCTTCATCTTTCACCAGCGCCACGACGATTTCGCCGTTGTTGGCCACCTGGGTCTGTTCGACGACTACGAAGTCGCCATCCAGGATATGGTCGTCGCGCATCGAGTTACCTTTTACCTGCAAGACATATACGTTCTTGCCGCGGGCAAATTCCCCCAGGGAAATCGTTTCCCGGTCTTCGATGGCTTCCAGCGGGTGCCCGGCGGCGATGCGCCCGGCCAGCGGCAATTCGATGCCGCGTTCGATCACCTGCTCGCGCACCGGCTTGGGCAGTTGGGTAACTTCAATCGAACGGCTCTGGTTATAACCCCGGCGGATAAACCCTTTCCTTTCCAGGGTGGCGATGTGCTTATGCACGGTGGCCAGCGACGTCAGCGCTTTGCCGCCGAAGCGCTTGTCTTTCAACCCTTCGGCGATTTCCTCGAAGGAAGGCGAGTAGCCATTCTCATTGATAAACCGCGTGAGCAGGTCGAGCACTTGCTTCTGCCGCTTGGTCAGGGCCATGGCCGCTCCTCCGTTTGCCCAGGGCGCAACCGGCTGATTCTGCGCCGCCTGAACATCCCCTAGGCTAGGCGAATCTAAAGCGAAAAGTCAAGACCTTTGTAACCAACTGTTCATCCTTCTTTCATCGTTGCTTGACTGCTGCTTGCGACACTGCCTGCGCCGGCGAAGAATGCGGCTCCGAACACGAGGAAAAGATGGCGACCATCCCTTCCAATATCACCGAAACCAAGCTCGGTATCACCTGGTCCGAGTTGATGGAACTTGCCACCAGCGAGGTTTTTAGCATCATGCTGGCCACCAAAGTCACCCGACGGCCGCCCGAGATGCGCAAGAGCGAATTCACCGTGACCGTTGGCCTCTCCGGCGAGCTGCGCGGCCTGGTCGGCTTCCATTGCTCCGGGGATTCCGCATGCCGCCTAGCCTCGAAGATGCTCCAGGTGGAAACGCACGACTTGAACGAGCAGGCGCTGGACGCCATCGGAGAAATCTGCAACATGGTGGCGGGAAACCTGAAGGCCAAGCTGCCCGGCGTGGGCGACCGCTGTTCGATTTCTACCCCGACCCTGATCAGCGGTTCCAGCTACCACATGCACAATCCCCCGAACAGCGCGCACTATTGCATCTGTCTGGATTTCGAAGGCCAGCCCATGTGGGTCACCCTGGACCTGCAAGTAATTTTCAACCACTAAGGCTTTCACCCGGAAAGAAAGTCGCAGGCCTTTGCGCAGTCTTCTGCGGCCTCTTTTTCTTTTGTGCTAACATCCCGCATTTCATGAAGCTACCGGCAGGAAAAACGATCCCGCGGATCGCCGTGGTGGGCAGTTGCGTGGTGGACCTCACCACCTTCACCGACCAGTTCCCGCGCGCCGGCGAAACCATTTTCGGCAGGCACTTCGACCTGGGCTTCGGCGGGAAAGGCGCCAATCAAGCGGTGGCCGCGCGGTTGTGCGGCGCGGAAGTCAGCATGGTCGGGCGTGTGGGCCGCGATTTGTTCGGGCCGGGCACCATCGAGAATTTCCGCGCGCGCGGGATTGACGCGACTCATGTGCGCATGGTCGAAGGCGCTTCGTCCGGCGTGGCCCCGATTTTCGTCGAATCAGGCGGGCAGAACCGCATCGTGGTGGTCACCGGCGCCAATGATTGCCTGCTGCCGCAGGATGTGGACGCCGCAGCTCCGGTTCTGGAAGGAGCCGGCTGCATTGTGCTGCAGCTCGAAGTACCGCTCGAAACCGTCTATCACACGATCCGTTTTGCCCGCGCCCGCGGCATCCGTTCGATTCTGAATCCCGCGCCGGCCCGGACGATTGACCTGGCTGCGGTGCGCGAGGTGGACTACTTCATCCCCAATGAGCACGAAGCCGAAGCGCTCACCGGCATCCCCGTTCACAACGAAGCGGAGGCCAAGCGCTGCGCGGCGCAACTGTTGGAAGCGGGGTTGCGACGAGTGGTGATAACGTTGGGCCCGCGCGGCGCGCTGCTGGCCACGCGAGCCGGCGCGGAACTGCTGCCACCCTTCGCGGTGGACGCAAAAGACACTACCGGCGCCGGCGATGCTTTCATCGGCAGCCTGGCCGTGTTTCTCGCCGAAGGCTTTTCCGAGCGCGATGCTATCTGGCGCGCCAATCTCTACGCCGCGCTTTCCACCTTGCGCATTGGTACGCAAAAGTCCTTTATCACCCGCGACGAGTTCGATCGCGAATGGAGCCGGCGCACGCCCTCATGAAGAAATCGGAAACCTTTCGGCAGCCCAAATCCATCGGCAGCCCGGTGCTGGAAAGCATCCTGCCCGCGCTCCGAGCCTCGAAACACGTGGCAACCCGCGTCGAGCAAATCCGCCGCCAAGCCGAGTGGCTCGCTTATGAAGAGCTTCCCTTCCCGGAATTCGTGCTGCCCTTCGGCATTGGCGCCGGCGTGGACGAAGCCATGGACTTCATCCTGGTTTCCACCGTGCTGAATTTTGCCTTCACCGACTTCAGGAGCAGCGTGAAATTCGAAGCGGAGTATGCCGGGCGGCGCTGGTCGGATTCCGAGGGGCTGTTTGCGGCGATGAAGCGCGCGCTCGAAGAAGGCGTCCCTTTCCTGGACGGAGCGTACCTGCGCAACGTGACCCGCCGCGACCTCGAGCAGGTGTTCCGCGGCAATATCGAAATGCCGATGCTGGACGAGCGCGTGGAAATCCTGCGCGCAGTGGGGGCAACGCTGGCGGCGCGCTATGGCGGACGATTCTGTAACTTTGTGCGCGCGGGCAGGCCGCGCGCGTATGACCGCGGCGCGGGGCTTGTGGAACGCCTGGTGAGCGAATTCCCCCGGTTCGCCGATGAAAGTCCGTTCGGTGCCCGCCGCGTGAAGTTGTACAAGCTGGCGCAACTCGGGGTGTGGATGCTGCACGCGTGCTTGCGCCGCAATGGCTTTGCGCTCGAAGACCCGGAGCGCCTCACCGCGTTCGCCGACTACATCGTCCCGGTGGGCCTGCGGGTTATGGGGATTCAACGCTACTCAGCAAGGCTGGAAAAGACCATCCAACAGGGAAAGCTGGTCCCCCGGGACAGCGCGGAAGAAATCGAAATCCGCATGCACACCATTTACGCGATCGCGCTGCTCACCGAAGAAATCAACCGGC
>CAZCNH010000096.1:0-12421 GCA_964500065.1 uncultured Acidobacteriaceae bacterium | reverse complement strand
GACTTCCTTTGCCGCGATTCCATCCTGGCCGCGCCGATCGTGCTGGATTTGGTCCTGTTCATGGATCTGGCGCAGCGCGCCGGCATGCGCGGCATTCAGGAATGGCTGAGCTTCTATTTCAAGTCGCCGATGTGCGCGCCGCAGCTTTATCCCGAGCACGACCTGTTTATTCAGTTGATGAAGCTGAAGAACACGCTGCGCTGGATGCAAGGCGAAGATCTGATCACGCACCTCGGCAACGAGTATTACGATTAAGTGCGGCGGGCTTTCTAGCCTGCCCGGCCTTCGCGGCAGCTTTATTCAATAGTGCGGGGTCCCAAAATGGTTCGCATTGCATTCATCCTGCTGCTGGCGCTCACTCAGTCTGCCGACCGCCCTGCGCAACTTCCGCCGCCCGCGAAGACCGGTTCGACCGAAACGCGCGTCTTCATCGTGCGTCACGCGGAAAAAGACACGTCGGTCACCTGTCCGGATAAGACTTCGCTCTGCGTGCCGCTCACGCCCGCAGGCGAAGCGCGCGCAGCCGAGCTGGCTCGTCTGCTGAAGAATCAGCCGCTCAAGAAAATCTTTTCCACTGAGTACAAACGCACCCGGGACACCGCGCGTCCCAGCGACCGCAGCCCGAGCATCCGGGTCTCCGTCCCGGCGCGTGAACACATCAACGCTATCGCCGCGGAAATTGCCAGGGAGCCCGGCGCCTATCTTATTGTCACGCACTCCGACGGCGTACTTCCCTTCCTGCGCAAGCTGATGGACGACGAGCAAATCCACATCACCGCCGGCGCCATGCCCAACATGGCCGCGGTGATTGACGATCCCGACTACGATAATCTTTTCCTGGTCACGCTCGATTCCAAAACCGGCGCGAAATCCTGCACGCAATTCTTTTTCGGCGCGCAGACTGCCGCCGATCTGGTGATAAGCGGCTGCTCCGCGCAAGGCCGCCTTGCCGCGCCGCGATAGGGGCCGAGTGATTCGCGCCATCCTGCTACAATCATTTCCCACTTGCCCATGACCTTCGCTCAATTCCGCGCGGAATTTCGTCCCATGTTGAAACTGGCCTGGCCCCTGGCGGTGGCCGAGTTGGGCTGGGAAGCCATGCACGTGGTGGACACCATGATGCTGGGCCGGTTGCCGGATAGCGCGGTGGCCATCGGCGCATCGAGCATCGCCAACGTGCTGTTCATTGCCATCGCGCTGTTTGGCGGCGGAATGTTGTTCGGCTTGGATACGCTGGTGTCGCACAGCTTTGGCGGCAAGCGCTTGCACGATTGCCACCGTTCGCTCTTCGCCGCGTTCAACATCGTGCTGTTTGTTTCTCCCCTGCTGATGGGCGCGCTGTGGCTGTGCGGATACTGGCTGCGCGGCTCGCGTGTGGACCCGGCCGTGGTTGCGGCCACTGTGCCCTATTTGCATGCCCTCACCTGGGGCATTCCGCTGCTGCTGCTGTACTTCGCCTTTCGACGCTACTTGCAAGCTATGGATCTGGTGAAGCCCATCACCATTTCCATTCTCACCGCCAACGCGGTGAATCTGCTTGGCAATTGGCTGCTGATTTATGGGCACTGGGGATTCCCGCGCATGGGCATCACCGGGTCCGGCTGGGCCACCACCATTTCGCGGCTGTATATGGCCGGTTTCTTGCTTGTGGCGATTGTGCGGCACGACCGCGGCAACTCCACCGGCTTGTGGCGCACGCCATGGCGCGCAGACTTCGAGCGTTGCCGCGAATTGTTGAAGCTGGGCCTGCCGGCGGGCGTACATGTATTTCTCGAAGTGGCCGTGTTTGCCGCGGCCACCGTTCTGGCCGGCTGGCTGGGAGCGATTCCACTCGCCGCGCACCAGATTGCACTCAATACGGTGAGCAGCACATTCATGGTGCCGCTGGGAATCTCCGCCGCGGCTGCGGTCCGCGTAGGGCAGGCGCTGGGGCGACGCGATCCGGCGGGCGCATCTCACGCCGGCTGGACCGCCCTGGCCATGGGCACTTCGTTCATGGCCGCTTCCGCGCTGACCTTGTTCTCGATTCCGCGCGTCATCATCCGCATCTTCACGCCCAACCCGGACATCATCCAGACCGGCGTCCATCTGCTTTTCGCCGCGGCGTTTTTTCAGATGTTCGACGGCATTCAAGTGGTGGCCACCGGCGCCCTGCGCGGCACCGGTGAAACGCGCATCCCCATGTTTGCCGCGGTGGTGTGTTACTGGCTGCTGGGCCTGCCCGTCGGCTACTACCTCGGCTTCACTTTGGGTTGGGGCGTGCTGGGCCTGTGGGTCGGCTTAAGCGCCTCGCTCATCGCCATGGGCAGCTACCTGGTCCTCACCTGGCGGAGAAAGGTAAGCAACAAGAGCGGAGTAAATATGAACACGGAAACCCACGGATAAAGCAAGCGCGGGTAAAGGTTACCAGCCTCCCACCGTGTTGTGCCCTTGTGGGTCCGAAGGCAAAAGACAAATTGTCTCTTTTCCACCGCGGGTGCAGTTGACGGGCAAAAACCTTTTCGCTATCGTCTCAGGCTACAGCAGTACACGCCGCTCGCAAACCACAACCGGAGGATAGATGGACGCAAAAGCTGTTCTGGAATTTGGCGCAAAGCACAACGCAAAAATCGTCGACCTCAGATTCACCGACCTCCCCGGGCTCTGGCATCACATCAGTTATCCCTTCGCGGAACTCTCGCTTGGCTCCTTTGAAGATGGCTTCGGCATTGACGGCAGCTCGATTCGCGGCTGGGCTTCCATCCACGAATCAGACATGCTGCTGATGCCCGACCCATCCACCGCCTTCATGGACCCGTTCCGCGACGAGCCGACGCTGGTGATGATCGGAGACGTGGTGGATCCGGTCACCAAGCAGGCCTACCCGCGCGACCCGCGGCAAATGGCCAAGCGCGCGGAAGCCTACCTGGCGCACACCGGCCTCGCGGACCAGTCTTTCTTTGGCGCGGAAGCCGAATTCTTCATCTTCGATAGCATCCGTTTTGATTCCCAGCCGCAGCACGGCTTTTACTACATTGATTCGGACGAAGGTCGCTGGAACAGCGGCCGCGAAGAGCACAATCTCGGCTATCGCCCGCGCTATAAAGAAGGTTACTTCCCTGTGCCGCCCACCGACCACTACATGGACCTGCGCACGGAAATGACTTTGCAGATGCAAGCCGTGGGGCTTCACGTGGAATGCCATCACCACGAAGTGGCCACCGCCGGGCAGACCGAAATTGACCTGCGCTTCAACACCCTGCTGGCCAGCGCAGATAACATGCTGAAGTTCAAATACGTGGTCAGGAACGTGGCCAATCAATACGGTAAGACGGTCACCTTCATGCCCAAGCCGCTGTTCGGCGATAACGGCAACGGCATGCACTGTCACCAATCGCTGTGGCTGAAGGGCAAGCCGCTTTTTGCCGGAGATGGTTACGCCGGGCTTTCGCAGATGGCGCTGTGGTATATCGGCGGGTTGCTGAAGCACGCCGCGGCGCTCGCGGCGATTATCGCGCCCACCACCAACTCGTATAAGCGCCTGGTGCCGGGCTTCGAAGCGCCGGTCAACCTGGCCTATTCGCGCCGCAACCGCTCGGCCGCGGTGCGCATTCCGATGTACTCGGCCAGCCCCAAGGCCAAGCGCATCGAGTTCCGCCCGCCCGATCCTTCGTGCAACCCCTACATGGCGTTTTCCGCCATGCTGATGGCCGGCCTGGATGGCATCGAAAACAAGATTGACCCGGGCCAGCCGCTGGATAAAGACATCTACGACCTCGAGCCGGAAGAACTGAAGAAGGTTCCTTCGCTGCCCGGCTCGCTCGATGAATCGCTGCGCGCTCTCGAAGCCGACCACAAGTTCCTGCTCAAGGGCGATGTATTCAGCGAAGACGTCATCCGCCTGTGGATTGACTACAAGCTGAAAAACGAAGTCGCTCCCGTGCGCATGCGCCCGCACCCGCTCGAGTTCCAACTGTATTACGACATCTAGCCGCTTGCTGAAGAATTCGCTTTCCGGAAGATGGGGCGCATGATCGCTGCGCCCCGTTTTCCCTGCCCGTGGAGCAACTTTTCCCCTGTCCTTCTCGTACCCCAAGTCATGAAGCGCTGGTTCACGGCAAAGCGGCTGGCGATTTTGAGCGTGATATACCTGGCGCTCTGTGCTGTGGGCGGCGTTTTGTTGGTGGAGATTTCTTTGCACCCGCCTACATTGCGCCCAGTAAACGCCGCAGCCTTCGCCAGGGCCAGCGAGCTCGCGCAGGGCTTCGGCGGCTCGATCGAAGCCATCGAGCAGACCGATGGTGACGGAACGCATCTGAAAGCCTGGCTGATGCGGCCCGCCACCGAGCGCGCCAATGGCCACGGAGTCTTGCTGCTGCACGGCGTTTCCGACAGTCGCGTGGGCGTGCTGGGCTTTGCGCCGTTCCTGCTGGAGAATGGTTACACCTTACTGCTGCCCGATGCGCGCGCTCACGGGGAAAGCGGCGGCTTGGCCACCTATGGCCTGCTCGAACGCTATGACGTGCGCCGCTGGGCGGACGCGCTGCGCACAAAGCTACCTGCACGGGAAACCGGGGCAGCCGCCTGTGTCTACGGCCTTGGAGCTTCGATGGGCGCGGCCATGCTGCTGCAATCGCTCGAAAAAGACAGCCACGACTTCTGCGCCGTTACCGTTGATTCCCCTTTCGCGGAATTCAAGGAAGTGGCTTTCGACCGCGTTGCACAGCCCTTCGGCGCCGGCCCCTGGCTGGGCAAGACGTTGCTGCGCCCGCTGGTGGAGATTGCTTTTCTTTACGCAAAGGCCAGGTATGGCTATTCATTCCAGAACGCGTCACCCATGCACGCGCTCGACGGCTCGCAAGTTCCTGTGCTGTTGATTCACGGCGAACAGGACTACAACATTCCCATTCGTCACGCGCTGGCCTTGAAAGCAGCCCATCCAGCCATCAACTATTGGCCGGTGCCCGGCGCCACCCACACCGCTGCGCACGGCGTCGCCACTGCTGAGTACGAACGTCGTGTGCTTAACTGGTTTGCGGCGCCGCCGCCCGCGGCTTCGCGCGCTGCATCAGCCAGTACACCAGCGGTCCCAGGGCAATCAACAGCGCGCCCAGTTGCAAGCCGCTGATCGGTCCAACGCGCTCGTCCGCGTTGCGCACTACGGTCAAGATAATCAATAACGCGGGGAAAATTCCCAGGCTGACGGCGCCGACCAGCCCACCCGGAACCTTGTACGGCCGCGGCAAGTTGGGTTCGCGGATGCGCAGCACCACCAGCGCGACAAACTCCAGCAGGATGCTGAGCCCGGTGAGCAGCACATCCAGAATCACCAGGCTGACAAATCCAAGCGGGACCAACAGCGCCCAGAACACCGCGCACACCACAATCGCCACCCATGGCGCGCCCGAGCCCGGAAGGGTCTTCGCAAACACGGGGGGCAGCATTCCATCCTGCCCCATCACCATGGGCAGCCGGGAAAGCGACATCATCAGCGCGTTGAACGTGCCGATTGCGCCGATGATTCCCGCAAGGGTAATAGCTGCGGCCAGCGCGCCACCACCAAACATGCGGCCTACATCCACCCAGCCCCCGGTTTCCCACGGTTCGCTGCCCACGCCGGCAAACGCCGCCGCGCCCACGGGCAGCAAATACGACACGGTCACTGCCGTCACCCCAATGGCCATCGCGCGCGGATAGGTCTTCTGCGGCTCGCGCACTTCGCCGGCAATCGTGGTGACGTTGTCCCATCCCATGTAGTTCCACATGGCCAGCAGAATCCCGCCGAGCAGATCCGCCGTCCCCGCAAAACCAGAATCATCGCTACGAGGTCCCCGGTGCATGAAACCCAGAAGAGTCAAAACCGCGAACGGGCCCAGCAACACAACGGATAGCCACAACGAGCCCTCGCCCACCGCCCGCGCTCCGAACAGATTCCACACAATGCACAGCGCGATCATCGCGAACGCCAGCGTGAGTGGCCAGTGCCCTTCCCGCAGCGCCGGGATCAGCCGGCCCAGGTATCCGGTGAACAACACCGGATAGAGCGCCATATCGAACAGGCTGCCCATCATCGTCAGCCAAACTTCCTGGAAGCCCCAGAAGGGGCCCATGGCGCGGCGCACCCACGCGTAGAAACCGCCTTCCTGCGGCAAGGCGCTGGAAAGTTCGCTCACCATCAGCGCCGTGGGAAAACTCCAGATCGCCGGAGTGATCAGCAGAATCAGGATGCTCCCGGAATATCCCGCGCGCGCCACGATTTCTTCCAGGCCGAACGGACCGCCCGCCACCATGAAGTAAATGGCGCATACCAGCGGCCACAGCGTGAGCTTGCCTGTGAGAGTTCTCCCTCCGGGGTTCGCGGGAGAAAACGAAGAATGGTTCGTCATCTTTGCATCGCATTGTGCATGATTTGTTTTTCAATGCAAGAACAAATGACGGTTTTCCGGCAGTGATCTTCTGATTCTCACGCAGACGGCAACGCGCGGGCGGGCGCCTGCGGTAGAATCCTTGCAGATGCTCTCCGATTTCGCCACGGTCCCGTTCGCAGATTCGGCCCGCGCCGCGATCAACCTTGCCCGCATGCAGAAACGCCTGCCGGCGCGTTTGCTCGCCGCGCTGCCCACGCTGCTCGGCCCGTTGCCCGATCCCGATGGCGCCTTGAACTATTTGGAACGCTTCCTGCTTGGCAATGCGCCCGGCCTGGAAGAAACCCTGGCCTACATGACGCGTCATCCCGCGGCCCTGCACTATGCGCTGGTGCTGTTCAGCCACAGCCGCTATCTTTCCGAATCGCTGGTGCAGCAGCCGCAACTGCTCACCTGGCTGCACCGGCCCACAAAATCACGCCAGTTCCGCCGGGGCATCGAGCACATCAAATCGCCGGAAGACCTCGAAGAAGATTTCGCGCGTTTTGAGACTTCGGAAATCGATCTCGATCCCGGAGTCCTGCTGGCCCGCTTCAAGCGCCGCGAGTATCTGCGCATCACGCTGCGCGACGTACTGGGTCTCGCCTCGCTCGCCGAGACTACGCTGGAATTGAGCGAACTGGCCGACTTGCTGCTCCGCCGCGCCCTGCACATGGCCGAAGCCAGGCTTTCCTCGCAGTACGGGCAGCCGCAAACCACAGACGCCGCGGGGCGCCTGCACCCCGCTCTGCTTTCCGTTCTTTCTCTTGGCAAGCTGGGGGCGCGCGAACTCAACTACAACTCGGATATTGACCTCATCTTTCTCTTTACCGGCCACGGTGAAACCAGCGGCGGTCCCGCGGGGAAGCTGACCAACCCCGAATACTTTGTCCGCGTGTCGCACCAGATTCTGAAACTGGTTTCGGAGGTCACTCCAGAAGGCGCGCTCTACCGCGTGGATATGCGCCTGCGCCCGCGCGGGGCGGAAGGTTTTCTGGCGGTGAGCCTTGCTTCCGCGCGGGAGTACTACCGCACTGTCGCGCGCGAGTGGGAATTGCAGATGCTGATCAAGGCCCGGCCCTCCGCCGGGGATCTGGATGCCGGACGCAAGTTCCTGCGGGAATTGCACCCGCTGATCTTCCGCTCAGACTTCAACGTTGCCGCGGTCGAAGCAGTGCTGAATGCCCGCCAGGAAATCACCCGCTCGCTTCGGCGCCGCGCCGTTCAAGCCGTGCAGGAAACAGGCTCCGACTACGACGCGCAGTGGAATGTGAAGCTGACGCCTGGCGGAATCCGCGACATCGAGTTTCTCGCGCAGTGCCTGCAGCGCGTGTACGGAGGCACCGATGCCTGGCTTTCGGCGCCTGCGGCTTCGGGAACACTGGTCGCCCTGCAACGGCTGCACGATAAGGGACACGTGAGCGGTCGCGACTTCTTTCACCTGGCGGAGGCATATCAATTTTTCCGCAAAGTCGAACACCGCTTGCAACTTCGCGAAGGCTTGCAGCGGCACACTCTGCCGGACCCGGCATCCTCCGCGCCGGGCTCGCTGGATCGGCTGGCGCGGCGTTGCGGCGTGGAACCCGGCGAGGGACGTACTGCGGGCGAGGAGCTTCGCCGTCGCATTGCTCAGCATTTTTCCGCGGTAAGAGAAATCTACCAGCGTATTCTGGTTAAGTACCGCCCTACGGTGGAACGAGCCTCGGCAAAAGACCCATCGCATCTCCAGGCGGGGGAACCCGGCGCCTTGCTGGCGCGGCTTGACCGGGAACTTCCACCCGTCGCTGCGGCGCTGCGGGCCGCGAGCGGGGATCCCCTGGCGCGGCGCGGCTTGCATCGCTTGCTGAGCTCCGCAGTTCACGAAAGCGCGGTGATGGCGGAGCTTGCCGCGCACCCGGAGCGGGTCGTTGCCGCGGCCGGGCTTTTCTCGCGCAGCGATCTGGCGGTGGAAATGCTCGCGCGACATCCGGCGGACCTTTCGCTGATCGCCGCAGCCGACCCGGTGGCAACGCCCCCGCCGGACCTTTCGCGGTTGCGTCGCGCGTACCGGCGCCGGAATACGCGCGTCCTGATCGAGTCGCTCCTGCGTTCGCCGGATCCTGGCACGCCCGAGGTCCCTGCTCCATTTCCGGAACTGCGCACCCAGTCGCTGCTGGCTGTTGAGGCGCTTGCCGAGGCCCTCCCGCTGGTCGCGCAATCCCTGGGCGAACCCGCGCTGGCCGGCTTTCGCACTTCTGACGATCTGGCCTCGGCGCCATTTGTGGTGCTGGCTCTGGGACGGCTGGGAACGCATGAAATGGATTTTGGCTCCGACGCGGACCTTGTGTTTGTAGCGGAGGGCACGCTTTCGCCTGAGTTGCGCGAGCCCTGGCGCAGGTTGGCCGAGCGCTTGATTCACACCGTCAGCAGCCACACGCGCGAGGGCTTGCTCTTTCCCGTTGATACCAGACTGCGCCCGCGCGGGCATGAAGGCGATATGGTGCAATCCGCCATCTATCTGTGCGACTACCTGGCCAAAGAGGCGGTGGCATGGGAAGCAGTCTCCTGGCTGAAGGCCCTGCCCGTGGCGGGAAACCTGGCGCTGGGAAAATCCATCGTTGCACGCGCGCACGGTGTTTTGCGGGAAAGGTGGAGCGCCCGCGGCGCTGCACTGCTTCACCAGGAGTTGCGGACCATGCGCTCACGCCTGGAAAAGGAAGGAACCGGGCTGCATTCGCGCACCGAGTTCAAGCACGTTGCCGGCGGCTTCTTTGATATCGAGTACATCCTCGGTTTCCTGTTTTTGCAAAACCCGGCGACAGGCGCGGCCAGCCTTTTTCCCCATGCGGCAAACGTCGTGGAACAGATTGCAGCATTACGCGATACCGGCCGGGTCGCTGTGGAGACCGCGGGCGAATTGCAGGGGCAGGCCGCATTTCTCAGGGCGGTGGATCACGCCCATCGTTTGGTCACCGGGCGCGCCGCGAACCGCACGCCCGATCCAGCGCTGGCAGAGCGGCTGGCACGGCTCCTGCAGCAATGGGGCTTTCCCCTGCAATCGCCAACCGCCTGCGCATTGGAGTCCGCGCTGGCCGCCACCCGGGCCTCTGTTCGCAAAACCTACCAACAGTACTTCGCGTAGCCCCTGCGGAGCGCGGCGTTTCTGCGCCTGCCCCTGCGTGACCAAGCGTGGCTTTTTCCCAGGCCGAGACGTAAACACCGAGCCTTGCGAACGTGAGCAGAAATCCCCGACCTGAGGTAAACTATTCCTGCCTGCGTTCTGCATGCCCCGCCCGTAAAAGCATTGCGGGAGACTCTCAAGATGAAAAACACGTACAACGGTCATGCTATTCCTGCCGACGGAAGCCCAATTCAATACGCGGACGGCAAATTCCAGATCCCGGCGAAGCCCATCATCCCGTTCATCGAAGGCGATGGCACCGGACGCGATATCTGGAAGGCGTCGCAGCGCGTTTTCGACGCGGCGGTGGAAAAAGCCTACGGTGGCAAGCGCAAAGTCGCGTGGTTTGAAGTGTTCGCCGGAGAAAAAGCGTTCACCACGTTCCAAGAATGGCTCCCGCAGGATACCGTGGACGCCATCCGCGATTTTCGCATCGCCATCAAGGGCCCGCTGACCACTCCGGTGGGCGGCGGCATCCGCTCCCTCAATGTGGCCCTGCGCCAGCTCCTGGATTTGTACGCCTGCGTGCGTCCGGTGCGGTACCTGGCGGGCGTGCCTTCCCCGGTGCGCCACCCGGAGCGCATGAACATCATGATCTTCCGCGAAAACACCGAAGACGTGTACGCGGGCATCGAATGGAAATCCGGCACGCCGGAAGTGGCCAAGCTCATCGAGTTCCTGAACAAGACCATGCTGGCCGGCGGGAAAAAACAGATCCGCGTGGATTCCGGCATCGGCATCAAGCCGATTTCCCCCTTCGGTACCAAGCGGCTGGTGCGGCGCGCGATTCGCTACGCGCTGGAAAACGGCTGCAAGTCTGTCACCCTGGTGCACAAGGGCAATATTCAGAAATTCACCGAAGGCGCCTTCCGTGACTGGGGCTACGAGCTGGCTACGCAGGAATTTCGCGCCCAGGTGGTCACCGAGCGCGAAAGCTGGGTCCTCGGCAACAGGGACGCCAACCCCAATCTAACCATCGAGCAGAATGCGGCCATGATCGAGCCCGGGCTGGACGCCGCCCCGCCATCGTTTCGTGACGAAGTGTGCAACGAAGTGAAGAGTATTCTGGCCGCGATCGGCTCGACTCACGGCAACGGCGCCTGGAAAAAGAAGCTGTTGATTAACGACCGCATCGCCGATTCCATCTTCCAGCAGGTACTGACCCGCGCCGATGAATACCAGGTGCTGGCCACGCCCAACCTGAACGGCGACTACTTGAGCGACGCGTGCGCCGCGCAGATTGGCGGCCTGGGTATGGCCCCCGGCTCGAATATCGGCGATGGCTATGGCTGCTTTGAAGCCACGCACGGCACCGCGCCCAAGTATGCCGATAAGGACGTCATCAACCCCGCTTCGGTGATGCTGAGCGGAGTGATGATGTTCGATTTCATCGGCTGGAAAGAGGCCGCGCAATTAATCGAATCCGGCATCGCGCGCACCATCCAGCAGAAGCGCGTCACCTACGACCTGGAACGCCTGATGGAAGGCGCCACCAAACTGAAGACCTCGGAGTTTGCCTCGGCGATCATCGAGAACATGCAACACGCGGCCGTGGCCGTCTAAGACGGCGTCGCGATTGGCAATCAGCGGGGGCCGTTCTTCGGAGCGGCCCCTTCACAAATAAAGACTCTTTTTCAATGCGCGCCGGTCCAGAGACCGGCAGCCACAGGAGAATGTTCATGCGGAAGAAGGTGACAGTGGTAGGCGGCGGGTTTGTGGGTTCAACCACGGCCCAGCGCATCGTGGATGCAGAGCTGGCCGACGTCGTGCTCACGGATATCCTGGAAGGCGTGCCCGCCGGCAAGGCGCTGGACATGCTGGAATCCACGCCGATCAGCCGCAGCGACGCCAATGCCATCGGCATCAGCACCGCAACCGGTGATTACAAGGAAACCGCCAACAGCGACATCGTCGTGGTCACTGCCGGCTTCCCGCGCAAGCCCGGCATGAGCCGCGACGACCTGCTGAAAGCCAACTTCGACGTGGTGAAGGCGGTCATCGAGCAGATTGTGAAGTTCTCCCCGAACTGCATTCTCATCCTGGTCACCAATCCGCTGGACGCCATGGCCCAAGCCGCGTTCAAGATCAGCGGCTTCTCGAAGAACCGGGTGATCGGCATGGCCGGGGTCCTGGATTCGGCGCGCATGAGCACCTTCGTCGCGCAGGAACTGCAAGTCAGCGTGGAGAACGTGCACTCGTTCGTGCTCGGCGGGCACGGCGACGACATGGTGCCGCTCACGCGCTATTCCACCGTTGCCGGCATTCCCCTGCCCGAATTGATTCCCGCCGACCGCCTGGAAGCCATCGTCAACCGCACCCGCAAGGGTGGCGCGGAAATCGTCAACCTGTTGAAGACCGGATCCGCTTATTACGCTCCTTCCGCCGCCGTGGTGGAAATGGTGGATGCCATCCTGAAGGACAAGAAAAAAGTTCTGCCCTGCGCCGCGTATCTGGAAGGCGAATACGGCATCAAAGGCCTGTTCGTCGGCGTACCCTGCAAGCTTGGCGCCCGCGGCATCGAGCAAATCATCGAAATCAAGCTGACTCCGGAAGAAAACACGGCCCTGCAAAAGTCCGCCGGCTCGGTGCGCGAACTGGTGAACGTGCTGGGGCTGTAGCACGGTTCCTAGATGTATTTTTTTAGTTGCGGCCAAATTTCGGCCGGCGGTTTCCGGGCACCGCGGCAGATCAAGATTGGCGCCCCGCTTTCATTGGAAGCGTAGGGATGTTCGAACACCGCCGCCTCCTCCACGCTTTCAAAAAGGCCAACCAAGTCGTCATTGCGGCTCACGCCGATGGTAATTACGATCTCGCCGCTGTAATCACCGGGCCCCCACAACCAATAATTGTTGTGGCCGCTGAGGGCTTTGGGCAACCC
>CAZCNH010000095.1:0-12493 GCA_964500065.1 uncultured Acidobacteriaceae bacterium | reverse complement strand
TTGGCCATCAGCACCTTGTTTTCGCTGTCGAGCACGATCACGCCGTCGCCGATGGATTCCAGCACGGTATCCAGGCGCTCGCGCTCCTCCTCCAGCGATTGCGAGAGTTTGACCATTTCCGTTTCACGCTGGCCGACCCAGGTCTTCAGTTTTTCGTCGCGGCTGCGCAGTTCTTCCACGGTTTGATTGAAACCGCGGACCAGGTCGGCAACCTCATCTTTTCCTTCTACAACCAGGTAAGGGTATTCGCCCCGCCGGATCTCCTCCATGCCGTGCAGCACCCGCTGCAACCGGGCCCAGACCAGGCGGGCATGAACCAAACCGACGGCCATAACCACCAGGACCATTAGCCCGGTGAAAATCCACACCAGCCGCTGCAAATGGACAGGATCCGTGCCGGGCGCGACGGCCTGCCGCTGTAGGATGTACCCCAGCAGAAGCACAAGAGCCGCCGCGGCCCCCGACACCATCAGGAAATAGCGCAGCAAGCGTGAATGCTGCATGCGAATGGCCCGCCAGATCGGGCAGGCTCCTCCCGTGGGCGCTCCTGATTGCGGAGCGCCTGGTAACTGTGTGAGCGATTATAGGTTTGCGGCAAGGGACGAAACAAGGGAGAGATGCGGACGCTGTGCTACAATGCCACTCTCCAGTCCACGCAGACTTGCCGTTCCCCTTCGCACCCCATTCCGCGAAGCCCATGCAACCGGGGGTTCTAGTACTGCTGTACCCCGAGAGGGGTGCTCAGAACCAACTTTGGATGGATTGTCGCGGCCCGGTCCCGAGTCTAGCCTAGATGCGAGGTCAACTATGCATGCAAATCCTGTAACGCAGAACGAAGGCCAGGCCCGGCAGTCGCAAAAACCACGGCCGCTGGCTCATGGCGGGCCCATTTGCTGCCAGCGCGAGATGAAGGAAGTCATCCGGCGCGCCATTCTCCGCAGCGACGGCTCACTGCGCTTCTGCGCCGTATGGAGTTGCCAGCGCTGCGGAAGGCTGGTGCTGTAATTACAACCAGGGAGCTTCCTCCATTGAGTACCCCTTCGACCAACGGAGAACGACGAAACAAGCGCAGGGTGCGCATTGCCCAGCCGGTGCGGGTTCGCCCGTCGGAACCGCGCGGCGAGGCTTTTGACGAGGTGCAGGCCACCATCAACGTTTGCCGCGATGGCGTCTATTTCCCCAGCGCGCTCCATTCCTACCAGCCCGGAATGCGCGTTTTTATCACCTTCCCCTACTCAGAAATGCCGGGAGCGATCAACCTGGAATACATCGGGGAGGTAGTCCGAGTAGACAAGCTCACCCACGGACGCCTGGGCGTCGCGGTGCACCTGAAATCCACCATCAACGCGGTGACCAGCGGCGGGTATCGCCACGTCAACACGGGCTTCTAGCGAATCATCAGCTCAAAGGGCAAGCGAACTTCGATCCAGTCGCGCACCTGGGTCAGCCGGCGAACCTGGCTTACCAGGGTTGCGGCCTTGATGTTGCCCCCATTGGCGCGCTCCGCCAGTTCTTCCCAGAGTGATTTCTCCTCCGGGAGAATCTGGATGCGCACTTTCCGGCCCGGATCAATCTTCGCCAGCTTGCGCGCGACTTCGATGGCCTTGTCCAGCCCGCCGAATTCATCCACCAGCTTGAGTTCTCTGGCCTGCGCGCCGCTCCACACGCGGCCACGCGCGATTCTTTCCACGTCTTCCAGTTTCAAGCTGCGCCCGTCCGCGACACCCTGGGTAAATTCGGAATAAATTTCCTGCATGAACTTGTTGACCAGTTCGCGCTGCTCGGGCGTGAAGTTCTGCTGCTCGTAGAGGATGGTGGCGTTGGGGCTGGTTGCAATGTGGTCGGTGCTCAGTCCCAGCAGGTTGTAAAGGCCGGAGATGTTGAATTTGCCGAAGACCACGCCGATGGACCCGGTCACGGTAGTTGGGGCGGCCACAATCTTGCTCGCCGACATGGCGATCCAGTACCCACCCGACGCCGCCGCATCCGACATCGAGACCACCACCGGCTTGGTTTCCTTCGCTAGTTGCACTTCGCGCCGGATCAATTCGCTCGCCGCCGAGGAGCCGCCGCCTGAATCCACGCGCAGCACAATGGCCTTGACCGACTCGTCCTGGCGCGCCCGCCGGATGTCCGCAGCCACCGAATCCGCGCCCATGATAAAGCCTTGCCAGGAATCAAAACCCGACCCGCCCATTACGATCGCGCCTGTGGCCCGAACCACGGCGATGCTTTCAAACCCGTCGTTGGCTACTTCCTTCTGATAGCGGTGCAGCGTCACCGGTTTCCAGCCGTTGTGCTTTTCCCGGAAATAGTTCTGTATTTCATCCCAGTAAGCCAGCCGGTCTACCAGTTTCCGCTCCACCGCTTCCTTGGCGAGGTACGGCCCTTCTTCCAGCAGAGTAGCGAACGCCGCAGATTCCATCTTGCGCGCCTTGGCCGCTTCGGCGACGTAGTGCTCGTAAATGCTGCGCAGCAGGGATTCGGTCGCCTCGCGGTGAGCAGGCGTGAATTTCTTCTGCGTGAACTGGTCTCGGTAGTTCTTGTACTCGGCGATGCCGTACATGTTGGGCTCGATGCCCAGCTTCTCGAAAGTCCCTTTGTAGAAGGTGGCCTGCGCCATCATGCCCGTGGTGCCGAGATTGGAGGAAGGAATCATCCATACCTGATCGCAACCAGACGCCAGAAAGTACTCGCGGTTCCCTACAATATCCGCCTGCAGGAAACACAGCGCCGGTTTGCCGCTCTTGCGGAAGTCAATGATCTGTTCGCGGATCTCCTCCGTCTTGGCCCAACCGGCGTCCAGCGGCGTAATCCTCACCACCAACCCGGCGATGCGCGGATCTGTTTTTGCGGTGCGGATCGAGTCGAGAACTTTGTGCATGACCAGGATGGGCGGGCCAGTCAGTTCGGCGATTGCGCCGCCGGGCCGCTGCTCTTCAATGGGCCCTCCCAGTTCGAGCACCAGCGCCGAGCCATCGTGAATCACCAGATCCGCGCCGACTAAGAAGATCAATCCGACGACAACGATTGCCGCAAGGATGAAGACAATCAGAAATGAACGGGACATCAAACGCCCCCTCGAGAAACCTGAATCCAGGACTTTGCGCGAAACCATTCGCTCCGCAAAATTAATCGTGGCCCGCTTTTTCCGCGGCCTGCTAGAGCTGCACTTCCCTCAAAAACCGCGCAGCTTCTTCCGGCGGCGTCGGGCAAATATAGAATCCCGTGCCCCATTCGAAACCAGCCACCTTGGTGAGCTTCGGCATCATTTCGATGTGCCAGTGGAAGTGATCGTTGATCTCCTCGCCGATGGGTGAAGTGTGGATCACAAAGTTGTAAGCGGGCAGGTCCAGCACCTTATCCAGCCGCATCAGGCAATTCTTCATCATCCGGGCCAGGCTGGCGTAAATCGGGCTCTGGTTGTTTTCAAACGAGGAGCTGTGGGCCCGCGGCAGGATCCAGGTTTCGAACGGGAAGCGGGGCGCGTACGGAGAAAGCGCCAGAAAATCTTCGTTTTCGGTGATCACCCGTGTACCGGCCTGCCGTTCCTGCCGGATCATGTCGCAGAAGATGCAGCGTTCTTTTTCATTGTAGTAGCGCTTGCCGCTATCCACTTCTTCGCGCACGCGCTTAGGAACGATCGGCAGGGCAATCAGTTGCGAATGGGTGTGTTCGAGCGATGCGCCGGCCGCTTCGCCGTGGTTCTTGAAAATCAGGATGTAGCGGAAGCGCCGGTCGTTCTTCAAGTCGAGCACGCGATCGCGGTAGGCCCACAGCACGCTCTCGATGGATTTTTCGCTGATCATCGCCAGCGTGCTCTGATGGTCGGGCGTTTCGATGATCACTTCGTGCGCGCCCACGCCATTCATGCGGTCGAAAAGGCCTTCGCCCTGGCGATCTAGTTCGCCCTCAATCCCCAGCGCGGGGAATTTGTTGGGCACCACGCGCACGCTCCACCCCGGCGTGTTCGCCCCGCCGCCATTGCGCCCGTAGGCCAGTACTTCCGGCGGCGTCTTCGTTTCATTTCCGGTGCAGAAAGGACAGAAGCCCGTGCCCTTGATAACAACGCTCTCACGAACAAAGTCCGTGGGGCGTTTGCCGCGCTCGGTGGAAATAATCACCCAGCGGCCGATGATGGGATCCTTGCGAAGCTCGGGCAATGACCCTCCTCCTGCGGTGAACTACAATGATCCATTGTAGCGGAATCTCCGTGGACAAAAAAATGCAGGGGCCGGCTTTGGCCTGCGGGCGAACCCTATTTCTCCGGCACAAACGCGTTCTTCAGCAGCCGCACCACCGGCGGCTGTCCCGGCGTGGTTTCGATGGCCAGCACGTCGAACCGGCATTGTGCTTCGGGAATGCGCCGCTCGGCCAGGAATTGTCGCGCCATCCGCGAAAGGTTGCGCCGCTTCTCGAAGGTCACCGCATCTTCTGGCTTTGCCAGCGGGCGATTCTGCGCGTCAACCGTGCGCGTCTTCACTTCCACAAACGCCAGCGCCGCACCATCGTAGCCCACCAAATCAATCTCGCCCTTAATGCCTGGTACGGTGTAATTACGCGCGATGAAGATGTAGCCATGCCGCCGCAAGTACCAATACGCATATGTTTCCCCGCGCACTCCGGTCTGCTGCGCGCGGGCTTTTGTATCGGCGCGAGAGCTATCATCCGACAGCCCTTTGCGGGCCCCGAAACTCACCAGCGCGAAAACGATCCGCGAAAGCATCTGTCTTGTTTTTCTGAGTTCTGAGCTCTGAGCTTCTACTTCACCGCTTCCAATTCCCAGGTGATGTTCTTGCCGCGAAAGATGAAGCACAGGTAGTTCTCCCACATTTTGCGGAAGCGCGGGAAAGTATTCACCAGGACTTGCAAGCCGCACCAACGCCACACTTGCAGCAGTTTCACATGCGTTCGCATCATGCGGTATTTTGCGGGCGCATAGTAATCGTACACGCCAGGCTTGTCGCTGAAGAACCACAAGGAAAAACTGGAAAGGTGCCAGCGATGCGTCGGGCTCATATAGGAACTGTGGTCGGTGTAGTGCGGTGTGACGATAAGGACCCGGCCACCCGGGCGGCAGATGCGATGCACTTCCTTGAGAGTCCTCATAATATCCGGCACTTCTTCAATGATGTGTATCAACCGGACTTGATCGAAGGAGTTATCCGCAAACGGGTAGGTGACGCTCCAATCGCACACCACGTCGGCCTGTGTATCGGTGCTGATATCAATGCCGATGGCCCCGGGAAATTTCCCGCGCGCGCAGCCAACATCGAGCACTCTCGCCAAGGCCACTCCAAAATCTGGCACAGAGGCGCGGAGACCACAGAGAGAACAAAGTGCCTTCTCCTGTGTTCCCTGTGCCGCTGTGGCTAATCTTGTTTTATCACTTCAAACTCGAATTCCATCACTTTGCCGCGAATGATGAACGACAAATAGTGCTCCCAGAATTGCCGCGCCCAGCGGGCATTGTTGACCAGCAACTCGAATCCCAGGGCGCGCCAGAATTTGAGCAACTTCACCGTCACCCGTTTTTCTTTCATGCGCGCCTTGGTGTACCACATGTCGCGCCCGTGCATTCCGCCGGGATAAAAGTAGATGAAAGAGTAGGTGTTCAAGTGCCAGCGGTGCGTGGGGTCGCGGAAGGAGCTGAAATCGGTGTAATGCGGCGTAACGAGGTAAATGATGCCGCCCGGCTTAGTGATGCGGTGAAACTCTTCCATGGTGGCAATCACGTCAGCCACATGCTCGATCAAATGAATCGCGCGCACTTCGTCAAAGGAGTTTTCAGCAAATGGCAGCGCCCCGCGGTCGCAATGCGCCAGCACGTCGGCCGCGGTGGCCGGGTTCATGTCCACGCCGATCGCGCCGGGCGTTTTGTTGGGGCCGCAGCCCACGTCAAGCACGCGCTTCATAAGAGGACGAAAATCTACCACAGAGCGCCCCCCAAGTGCCGTGGCGCCGCGGCGCGCAAGTCACCCCAGTCTATCCACTTGAGTTGCCGCGCCCAGTTAGGCGGGTGTTTTCCCCGGCGGGGCAACGGTTGTGAACCAAGGCGCAGGAAACAGATCTTCGCGCAAGAAGAGCGGCGGCAGGACCGCCGCTCCCCCAAGGCTACGCTTTTTTCTCTACCGCCGTGATCACTTCTTCCAGCGTGTTGATGGCGAAATCGGCCTGCTCCTGATCCACCAGCAGCGGCGGGCACAGCCGGAAGCTGTTGTAGCCCGCGCCGAGGATCAGTAAGCCTTTGCGGAACGAGTCTTCAACGATGCGGTCGCGCAAGTCTTTGCCTTGTTCCTTGGTGGCTTGGTCCTTCACGATTTCGACGCCGATCATCAGCCCGCGCCCGCGGATGTCGCCGACAATCTTGTGCTTCTTCGGCCAATCGGCAATGCGGGAGATGATGTGGTCGCCAACCGTCTTGGCGTTGGCAATGTATTTTTTCTCGAGCAGATCCATCGTGGCCAGCGCGGCGGCGATGCACACCGGGTTGCCGCCAAAGGTGGAAGCATGCGCGCCCGGCACCCAGTTCATCACTTCCGCGCGGGTAATCAATGCGGAGAGCGGCATGCCGGAGGCGATGCCCTTGGCCGTGGTAATCATGTCCGGCTCGATACCGGCGTGGTTCGATGCCCACCATTGTCCGGTGCGGCCCATGCCGGATTGCACTTCGTCGCACACCAGGAGGATCCCGTATTTGCGGCAGATGCGTTGCAGGTCCAGCAAATACTCGGGCGGCGCGGGCAGGTAACCGCCTTCGCCCTGGATGGGCTCGATGAAGATTGCCGCCACATCCTCCGGGTCCACAATGCGGCGAAACAGCTCATTCTCCAGCACGCCCACGGCGTCCTTGCAGCAGACTTCCGGCTTGTGCCCGTAGGGGCAGCGGTAGCGGTTCGGATAGTGAATGTGGTACACGCCCGGCACCATCGGCCCAAATCCTTTGCGTTGGATGGCTTTTGACGCGGTGAGCGAGAGCGCTCCCAGAGTGCGGCCGTGGAAGCAGCCGTAGTAAGCGATGATTTTGTCGCGCTTGGTGTGGTAGCGCGCCAGCTTGATTGCGGCTTCCACCGCTTCGGTGCCGGAGTTGCCGAAATACACGCGCTTGGGTCCCGCGCCCGGGGTGACCTTGGCCAGCCGCTGCGCCAGTTCCACCAGTTGCGGGTAATAGAAGTCAGTGCCGGACATGTGGATCAGTTCGGCGGCCTGCTTTTGTATCGCGGCGACCACGTCTGGATGGCAGTGCCCTGTGGATACCACCGCGATGCCGGCGGCAAAATCCAGGAAATGATTGCCGTCCATGTCTTCGACCACCGCGCCGCGCCCGGTGCGCACCACCAGCGGGTAATCGCGCGTATACGAGGGCGATAAGATCGCGTGATCCTGTTCCAGCACGGCCTTCGCCTTGGGCCCCGGCAAAGCCGTCACAATCTTGGGCAGCTTGAAATCCGTCATGGGATTCCTCCTTGAATGGGCACGCGAAAATTCTGCGAACAGAGTCGCGTGGCGGAGGTGAAGTGGCTCATGCGCTGTTTCGCTGGCGTGCGACCAGCAAACTTCAGCACACGGTTACGGGGGACGCCGCCACACGGCGGCAAAATTGGGCGGGCTTAATCTACGCCGAAAAGAAAAGGACGCTCCTGCATGGGCAGAAAGTGCAGCGGGACGCGTTTTGACGTGCAGTGCTTCACTTGCGTTTCCAGCGGATACCGTCTTTCGTATCCTCAAGCATTATACCACGCTCGGCCAGTTCCTGCCGGATGCGGTCCGCGGCGGCAAAATCGCGCCGTTTGCGTGCGGCATTGCGCTTGGCGATCATTTCTTCCACGTCCGCGTCGCTCAGCCCGCTGGAGGCGGCGGCCATTCCCAGCGCGGCCAGCTTGGCTGCGTCGTCGTCCTGGAGCACGGCAAATACCTGGTCGAAAGACTCCAGGGCGGCTAGGGCGGCTAGCGCGTCGTCGGCCTTCACTTCTCCCTTGTCCGCCGCGATGTTCATTTCGCGGATCAGGTCAAATTGCGCGGCCAGCGCGTTGGCGGTATTCAAGTCGTCTTCGAGCCCGGCGTCGAATGCCGCAAGCGCCCCGGCCACGCGCGCCTGCATCGCAGGATGGCTGCCCGCGGGGAATTTCTCCGTTTTCAAGCGCGCCGCAAAATTGCGCAATCGCTCCACCGAACTTGCCGCCTGCACCAACCCATCGGCGGTGAAATTGTACTGCTTGCGGTACGGCACCGAGGCCAGCATGTAGCGAATGGTCGAGGGCTTGTGGCCCTGCGCGAACAGATCGCGTAGCGTGCGGATGTTGCCCAGCGACTTGCTCATCTTTTCGCCTTCGAAGATCAAGTGCTCGGCGTGCAGCCAGTAGCGCACAAACGGCTTTCCTGTAGCGCCTTCCGACTGCGCAATTTCGTTTTCGTGATGCGGGAACGCCAGATCCACGCCGCCGGTGTGAATATCCAGCGTTTCGCCCAGATACTTCATGGCCATCGCCGAGCATTCGATGTGCCAGCCCGGGCGGCCCGGGCCGATGCGCGTTTCCCAGAAGTGCTCACCGGGCTTGGGCGCTTTCCACAGGGCAAAGTCGCGCGCGTCGGCCTTTTCATAGCGGTCAGTCTCGATACGCTCGCTGGCGCCGGCCACGATGCCGCCGAAATCAATCTTGGAAAGTTTCCCGTATTCGGGAAACTTGGCGATGCGGTAGTAAATCGAACCGTCGCTCGAGTAAGTAAAGCTACGCTGCTGCAATTGCTCGATCAGCCCGACCATTTCCTCGATGTGCTCGGTGGCTTTGATGACGTGCTCGGGCCGCTCGATATTGAGCGTCGCCAGTTCCTCCAGGAATGCCACGGCATACTTTTCCGTGTACTGCTGGATGCTGATGCCCTGCGCCGCGGCATTCTGGATGATGCGGTCATCCACGTCGGTCAGGTTCATCACATGCCGCATGGCGAACCCGCGCGACCTTAGGAACCGCCTCAGTAAATCCTGGAACACAAACGTGCGATAGTTGCCCACGTGCGGGAAGTCGTACACCGTCGGCCCGCAGGTATACATCCGCACTTCGCCGGCCACCTGCGGCACAAACGCCTCGACCTTGCCGCTCAACGTATTGTGAAACCGAATCTCACCCATAAGTCTTGCCTGTGATCAGGAATGGGACGCCTTCCCAAGGAAAATCATTCTACAGGTGCCTTGCCCCTTTCGGCAAAACGCCGCGCCGGAAAGGGCCAACCTACATATAATGTCCAGTTCATGCCGGAAGATGCCGCCAAAGCAGTGGGTAACCCGCCGTGGGTGCAGAGCGCGCCGCGTTTCACCTGCGAAGAAGCCGCATGGATTGCCGGGCTATCCTACGGCCTGCAAAAGCCCCGCGCCACGCCGCTAACCAGCGAACGTGACCAGAATTTCCTGATCGAAGCGGCCGAAGGCATGCGGGCCGTTTTGAAATTCGCCAACGGACGAGAGCGAGAGGCTCTGCTCGACCTGGAAAACAAAGTGATGACGCATCTGGCCGAAGGTCTGGGCGGGATTGCCGTGCCGCACGTCTTGCCCAACCGCGAAGGCCGCCTGATCGGCACAGCCTATTCGGGCGCAGGGGGCCAGCATTTTGTGCGTATGATTTCGCATGTGCCCGGCCGGCGGTTGTGCGATTTGCCGCGGCACTCTGCGGAATTGCTGCGCAGCCTGGGTGAAGTCGTGGCGCGGGTGGATGGAACCTTGCGCAATTTCTTTCACGCGGAAATGCATCGCGAATTTCACTGGGATGTGCAGCGCGTGTCGCACATCCGCTCCTACTTCGGGGACTTGCCGACGGCGGAGAAGCGCGCGTTGCTGGAACGCTTGGTCAGTCCCTTCGAGGCGCACACACTTTCACAACTTGCGCGCCTGCCCGGCCAGCTCATTCACAACGATTTGAACGACGGCAATCTGCTGGCCTCGCCGGCCGCGGATTCACCCTTGGATTTCCGCGTGTGCGGCCTTTTTGATTTTGGCGACGTGGTGTACGCGCCGCGCGTATGCGACCTGGCTGTAGCCTGCGCCTATGCCATGCTGGGCAAGCCTGATGCCGTTGCCGCGGCGACCCAGGTTGTGGCCGGTTATCATGCCGTTCAGCCACTGGACGAGCAGGAACTGGCCCTTCTTTATGATTTGATTGCGGCGCGGCTATGCATCAGCGTCTGCCTTTCCGCGCATCAGGCCAAACACTCTCCTGAGAATGACTACTTGCGGGTGAGCGAGTCCCGCGCCTGGCAACTGCTCGAGCAGATGGCAACCGCGTCACCCGCTGCGGCGCTGCACCGTTTTCGCCGGGCCTGCGCCCTGGAGCCGTGCCCGCAAGCGCCGCGCGTGCGCAAATGGCTGGAGGAAAACCGCGCCTCGTTCGCTCCCATCGTTGCTCCGGATCCGCGAACGTCCGCGCTCCGCGTGTTTGACTTGAGCGCCGCCAGCCTGGAATTGGACAGCCGCCTGCACCCTGCGGATGAGCCCGCTTTCTCAGGCTTCATTTTCGGTGAAATGAAGAAGGCGGGCGCGGAAGTCGGCGTTGGCGGCTACAACGAGCCGCGCATGTGTTACCTGGGCAGCCAGTTCAGCCGCGAAGGCAGCGACGGACCAGAATGGCGCACGGTGCATATCGGCATGGATTTGTTCCTGCCCCCGGGCGCGCCGGTTTTCGCGCCGCTCGAGGGCGTCGTCCACAGCTTCGCCGATAATGCGCTGCCACTCGACTACGGCCCGGCCATCATTCTTCAGCACGACGCCGGCGGCGTGCCTTTCTACACCCTCTATGGACATCTTTCGCGGGAATCGCTGGCAGGGTTAGGAGCAGGCGCGCGCATCACTCGCGGGCAGAAGATTGCCGAGATTGGCGCGGCTAGCGTGAATGGCGGGTGGCCGCCGCACCTGCACTTTCAAATCATTTGCGACATGCTGGGCAAACGGGGCGACTTTCCCGGCGTGGCCGCTCCCAGCGAGCGTGAAGAATTTCTCAGCGCGTGTCCGGACCCGAACCTGATCGTGCAGATTCCGGCGGAGCAATTCCCCGCCCCACCGCGCGGCTCGCACGAAATTCACACATCGCGCAAAGAGCATTTGGGACCATCTCTCAGACTTTCCTACCAGCGTCCGCTGCACATCGTGCGCGGATACATGCAGCACCTGTGGGACGCCGACGGGCGCATTTATCTCGACGCCATCAACAATGTGCCGCACGTGGGCCACTGCCATCCGCGAGTGGTGGAAGCCATCGCGCGGCAGGCGGCGCATCTTGCCACCAACACGCGCTACCTTTACGACGTGATGGCGGAATACACCGAGCGTCTTACGGCAACCCTGCCGGAACCGTTGCCCGTGTGCTACCTGGTCTCCAGCGGCAGCGAAGCCAATGAACTGGCGCTGCGCCTGGCGCGTACCTACACGCAAAAGCGCGGCGTCGTGGCCGTCGAAGGCGCGTATCACGGCAACACCCAGGCGCTGGTGGAAATCAGTCATTACAAGTTTGCCGGACCCGGTGGCGCGGGACGCGCGCCGCACGTGCAAGTGGCGCCGATGCCCGATCCGTTCCGCGGACCGTACAAATCAAGCGATCCCAAGGCCGGCGCCAAATACGCGCTACGAGTGGGCGAAGCCTTCGAACGCGCGTTTGCTGATGGCATCCCGGCAGGAGCGTTTATTTTCGAGTCGCTCCCCGGAACCGGCGGCATGGTCGTTCCCGCCGCGGGTTTCCTGGCGGAAGCGTATGCGGTGGCTCGCGCGGCCGGCGCGGTGTGCATCGCCGATGAAGTGCAAGTCGGCTTCGGTCGCGTGGGCACGCATATGTGGGGATTCGAAGCCGTGGGCGGTCCGGGCGTTGTGCCGGATATCGTCACCATGGGCAAGCCTATCGGCAACGGTTTTCCCATGGGCGCAGTGGTCACCACGCGGGAGATTGCCGACGCCTTCGCCAACGGTATGGAGTACTTCAATACGTTTGGCGGCAATCCGGTGGCCTGCGCGGCGGGCTTAGCCGTGCTCGACGTGATGCGCGACGAAGGCTTGCAGGAAAACGCCCGGGTCGTGGGCGAACAACTCCTTGCCGGCCTGCGCGAATTGCAGCAGAAATTTCCGCTCATCAGCGACGTGCGCGGCATGGGCCTGTTCATCGGCGCCGAACTGGCGCGCGACCGCGGCACGCTCGAACCTGCCGCCGCAGAGGCGTCTTACATCGCCAACCGCCTGCGTGACCGCGGCATCCTCATCTCCACCGACGGCCCGCTGCACAACGTGCTGAAGATCCGCCCGCCCATGTGCTTCAGCGCCGCGGATGCGCTGCCCACCCTTTCAATGCTGGAGCAGACTATGCGGGAATTGGGTTCAGAGAGTCGGCGGTGAATTGCTGAGCATACCGACTACAACGGCACAAAATCTAGTATCTTGTTGCGCACAACCCCAACCCGTGCTAGATTTTCCTCCCGTACCGCCATCCGGAATGCGCCAGGCGGCTGGGCCACTGAGAAG
>CAZCNH010000094.1:0-12673 GCA_964500065.1 uncultured Acidobacteriaceae bacterium | reverse complement strand
CTTCGTCCGCCTCCGGCGAACTCAGAATGACGGCAAGGGGACTTTTTCCGCAGCCTGCTAAGGCGCGGGTTCTCTCTTCCTCCTTCCCGATTCTCCTTGCAACGTCCTACACTTTATGTCATAAAGTAGTCTATGAACCACCGGCCGCCTCTTTCCGTCAAGCTCATTCTCCCTGCCCTCACCGAAGCGACCAGTCCCTACTGGCGCCCCATCAAGTATTCCCTGTTTCCCCCGCTTGGCTTGGCCACCTTGGCCGCCTACCTGGACCCGGAAGACCGCGCAGTCATCATTGACGAGCACGTGATGCCTCTGCATATCGAGGACCGGCCCGACCTGGTGGTGATTCAGGTGTACATCACAAATGCTTACCGGGCGTACCGCATCGCAGATCACTACCGCGCGCGCGGGTCATTTGTCGCGCTGGGCGGCTTGCACGTGACGTCTCTGCCGGAAGAAGCGCTGCTGCACGCCGATGCGATTTTCCTCGGCCCCGGCGAGCAAACCTTCCCCGCCTTTTTGGCGGATTTCCGCAAAGGCGCAGCGCAGCGCGTCTATCGCTCGACCGGCGGGCGCACGCTGGAGCGAATGCCGCCGGTGCGCCGCGACCTCATCCAGCGCGGGCGTTACCTGGTGCCCAACTCCATCGTGGTCACCCGCGGCTGCCCGCAGCACTGCGACTTCTGCTACAAGGATGCGTTCTTCGCGGGCGGCAAGTCCTTTTACACGCAACGGGTTGAACAGGCGCTGGCGGAAATCGAGCGCCTGCCGGGGCGTCACTTGTATTTTCTCGACGACCACCTGCTGGGGGACCGGCGTTTCGCGCGCGCCCTGTTTGACGGCATGCGCGGCATGAACCGCGTCTTTCAAGGCGCGGCCACGGTGGATTCCATCCTGGCCGGTGACTTGATCGAGCACGCCGCGGCCGCGGGCTTGCGCAGCGTTTTCGTGGGCTTCGAATCGCTCTCGCCTGCGAACCTGCGCAACAGCAACAAGCACCAGAACCTGGGCCGGGACTACCGGAGCGTCACGGATCGCCTGCACAACCTGGGGATCATGATCAACGGCAGTTTCGTTTTCGGCATGGATGATGATGATGAAGACGTCTTTCGTCGGACGGTGGATTGGGCCATCGAGCACGGAATCACCACCGCCACCTTCCACATCCAGACGCCGTATCCCGGCACGGCATTGCACGCGCGCCTGCGCGCCGCCGGCCGCCTGGTGAGCGAGAACTGGGATTTGTACGACACGCGGCACGTGGTTTACCGCCCCGCTCGCCTGAGCGCCAAAGCCTTGCAGCAGGGCTACGACTGGGCCTATCGCGCGTTCTACCGCTGGAGCGCGATTGCCCGCGCGTCACTCGCGCACGGCACCGTAAAGCACCAGGCCAAGCATTTTTTCTACGCCGCGGGCTGGAAGAAATTCGAGCGCCTGTGGGGCTTGGTGATTCGTGCCCGGCAGTTGGGCATGATGACCCCGGTGCTCGAGGCCGTCCTTTCTCGCGTCACAAAGGGGCAGTCCCTCAGCGCCGGCGCGGTTGGCGATGAAAACTCGGCTGCGCGGAGTGATTCAGTTCAACTCATTCGAATCGGACCACGGTGAGAATGGGGGCTTCTACCGCAACCTGCGCACCAGCGCACTGCGAACCAGCCACGCCAGTGTTTCGGTGAAGAAGTTGCGCGAGTAGTGTTCGATGCGCGCGGCGGGCCATGCGCTCAGGGGAATGTGGCGGATCAGCGCGGGAATCTGTTTTTCGAAAAACTGAAAGCGCGGCGGCCGGTGCGTCAGCCAGCGAATGTATTCGAACATGCCGCGGAAGAGCGAGCCGTCCTCCTGCACCAGGCTCCGGTGCGCGGCGCCGCCTATGGGTTTCACAAAAGCGAAGGCCACGCATTCCGGCACCGCGGGGGCAAGGAATTTCCATCCCGCAGGCTTCACCAGATAGCCGAGAAAGAAACCCTGTTGCCCTCGGCCGCCTTCCGGGCTGATAAACCAATACCCGCGAAGCGCGCCGCGCGATTCGGCTCGCGCAGTGTAGCCGCGCAAGTATGGTTCCGCCAACTCTGCAATCCACGCCGTGCTTGGGATTTTCACCCCGGGAGACGCAGAGACGCGGGATATCTTCTTCCTGGAGGCTTCTTTTTTTCTCAAGGCTGAGTCACAGTGTACGAATCTTTGCGGCCAGGCGCCCTACCGCCCCTCGAAGGGGTATTTATCCTGGGACACGACCGCGGCGGCCACCCGGCGTCGCGCGCCGATCACGTCCACTGCTTCGCGCTTGGAAAAGCGCTTTAGCACGCTCAGTTGGGTGCGCAGCGTATCGCCTTGCACGGTGGCGGCCAGCGCGGTGCGGGCGTTCTTTTCCAGGCGGTCGGCGGAATCGTACAGGTGAACGCGGCAGGCATCGATCATCGCCGCGCAACCGGCTTCGCCGCGGGCGGCAATCGCTTTCTGTGTACGCCGCAGCACCGATTCCATGCCATAGGCTTCCATCACCACATTGGCCAGCGCGCCGATAATTTCCTGCTGATCCTTCAATCCTTCCCGGAATTTCTGCATGGCGCTTCCGGCGCACAGCAGGAAGGTCTTCTTGGCGTCGGCCACCGCTTTTTCTTCGTGTCCCAGGGTGCCTTTCGGCTCGGAGTCGAAGAACGACGGCGTCAGCACTTCGGCGGCGAGTTTGGTGGCCGCGCCGATCAGCGGCAGGGTGCCTTTCAGCGCGCGGCGCATCAGCATGTCAATAATCAGCAGGCGGTTGATTTCGTTGGTGCCTTCGAAGATGCGGTTGATGCGGCTGTCGCGGTAAGCGCGGGCCACCGGGTATTCTTCGTGGTAGCCGTAGCCTCCGTAAATCTGCACCGCTTCGTCCACCACGTAGTCCAGCACCTCGCTGCCGTACACTTTGCTGATAGAACTTTCAATCGCGTATTCTTCCAGCACTTTCATGGCGGCCTGCGTCTTGTCCGCCCCGGCGTCGGCCGCGCCCATGGCCGCGTCAATCAAGCCCGCGCCGCGGTAAATCATGCTTTCCGCGGCGAAGATGCGCACCGCCATCTCGCCCAGTTTTTCCTGGATCAGTCCGAAGTCGCTCAGCGATTTGCCGAAGGCCTTGCGTTCGCGGGCGTACTGCGAGGATACCTCCAGGATCAGCTTGCACCCGCCCAGGCAATAAGCGCCCAAATTGAAGCGCCCCGCGTTCAGCGTATTCACCGCCACCTTGAATCCGCCGCCGATTTCGAACAGCAGATTTTCTCTGGGTACCGGCGAGTTGTCGAAAAAGATCGGCGTCGTGGAGCTGCCCTTGATGCCCATCTTCTTTTCTTCGCCGCCCACCTTGAAGCCGGGCGTGTTCTTTTCCACGATGAAGCAGGAAAAATCCTTGCCGTCCACCTTGGCGAACACGATGAATACGTCGGCGAACGCGCCATTGGTGATCCACATCTTCTGCCCGTTCAGGATCCAGTTCTTGCCGTCGGGTGAAAGCACCGCGGTAGCCAGCGCGTTCTGCGCGTCCGACCCGGCCTGCGGCTCGCTCAGGCAATAACAGGAAATCCATTCGCCGGTGGCGATTTTCGGCAGGTATTTCTTCTTCTGCTCCACGGTGCCGAAGTACACAATCGGTATGGTGCCGATGCCCGCATGCCCCCCATGCGTCACCCCGAACGACGCGTACCCGCTCAGGTTCTCCGCCAGCACCGTGCTGGAAATCTTGTCGAGTCCGGCGCCGCCATATTCTTCCGGGATGCCGCCGCCCAGCAGGCCCAGTTCCCCGGCCTTCTTCATGATTTCCACCATCAGGCCGGGTTTCTTTTCTTCCAGGTCGTGCGCCAGCGGGACCACTTCGTTGCTCACAAATTCGCGCGCGGTCTGGCCGATCAGCTTTTGCTCTTCATTCAAATCGGCCGGGGTGAAGAGATCTTCCGGTTTGCAGCTTTCCACCAGGAACGATCCCCCTTTGAAAACCGGGCGTACGGGAGTGGCAGTGGTAGCCATGGCGAGTTCCTTTCTCAGGCAGCCGGGCAGAGGCGTCCTCATTGTAGCCGCAAGGCGGAAGGCAGGCAATGCAGGTATGCGCGGGAAAAGTTGTGTAGAATGCAAGGCAGGCACTCCGCAATGCGCAACCGTTCACACCCGCTCGTCGCCACGGTAGCCGCCTTTCTGCTGTGCGGCATGAGCCTGCTGGCGCAGGAGAAAAAAGCCTCTGCTCCCGAGCCGGCGCAAAAGCCTGTCAAGGCCGCCGTTCAACTGGAAGGGAAAACCATCTTTTTCGTGCAGGAACGCGTTTATGCGTTTTCGCCCGAAGAGCGCGCGCGGGCCATCAGCGAAAAATTGGACCGTCTGGCGCGCGACCCGTTCTGGCGCGCCGACAAGATTACCGTCGCCAGCGAAGGCGATTCCACGACCGAAGTAGTGGCCGGCGATGTGGTGATCATGGCCATCACCGAACGCGACGCGCTCGCGGCCGGGAAACCGCGCACGGAACTGGCGGAAATCTACGCCCAAAGCATTCGCGAAGCCATCGCCGCCGCCCAGCAGGAATACGGCCTGCGGAACATTCTTCTGGGCATTTTTTATACCCTGCTGGCGACCTCGGCCCTGATCCTGATCCTCCGCGCCATGCACTGGGCCTTCCCGCGCATCTACCGCCTGCTCGACCAGTGGCGCGAAACGATCATCCCTTCCATCCGCATCCAGCGCCTGGAATTGCTCAGCGCCCATCGCATTGCCAGCCTGCTGATCGGCGCGGCGCGCGTGGCGCGCCTCATGGCCACCGTGGCCCTGCTGTATTTCTACTTTCCGCTGGTGCTGAGCTTCTTCCCGTGGACGCGAGGCTATTCGCAAACGCTGCTGGACTACGTCCTTTCCCCGCTCCGTTCCATCTGGGAAGCCACCACCGCATTTCTTCCCGATGCCTTTACCATCGGCGTGATCCTGCTGATCGCCTTCTACGTCATCAAGCTGGTGAAGTTCGTTTTCGCCGAGCTGGGCAAAGGCACCCTTTCCTTGCCCGGTTTCTATCCGGACTGGGCGGATCCGACCTACAAGATTGTCCGGTTTTTGTTGCTGGTGTTTACGGCCATCGTGGTGTTCCCCTACATGCCGGGGTCGAAATCGCCTGCGTTTCAGGGTGTATCCATTTTTGTGGGTTTGCTGGTTTCTCTTGGATCGAGTTCGGCCATCTCCAATATCATCTCCGGAGTGATGCTCACCTACACGCGAGCATTCCAACTGGGCGACCGCGTGTGCATCGGCGAGACGGTAGGCGACGTGACCGAAAAAACGCTGCTGGTCACCCGGGTACGCACCATCAAGAACGTGGATATTGCCATCCCCAACGCCATGGTCTTGAGCAGCCACATCGTCAACTACAGTTCTTCCGCTGCGCAGCACGGGCTGATCCTGCACACCAGCGTGACCATCGGCTACGACGCGCCCTGGCGCACCGTCCACCAACTTCTGCTTGGCGCCGCGGCAGAAACCCCGGATATTCTCGACGATCCAAAACCGTTCGTCCTGCAAACCGCGCTGAACGACTTTTTTGTCACCTACGAGATCAACGCCTTCACCGGTAAACCCGGCCTGATGGCGCGCACCTATTCCGAGTTACACCAGAAAATCCAGGACAAGTTCAACGAGGCCGGAGTAGAAATCATGTCGCCCCACTACAGTTCCTTGCGCGACGGCAACTCCACCACGATTCCCGCCGAACATCGCCCAGCGGACTACAAGGCACCCGGCTTTCGCGTGTCGTCTACAGATGCTTCCGGCAAACCACCAAGGGAATAAAGAATGGATAAGCGGTCTGGCGGAAAGGCAGGCTTTTCGACAATGACATTCTTCTTGACAAACTAGTTTGTCGGTAGTACAAAACCTTCATGGCAACTGCTCCCCTCGGCGCCGTTGAGATGATTCACGAGCCTGCGCGGGCCGGGGTCCTGCTCGATCCCATTCGAATGAAAGTGCTGGAGAGCCTGCGCCAGCCCGATTCCGCGGCTGGCCTGGCGCGCAAAATGAAGCTGCCCCGCCAGAAACTGAACTACCATTTGCGTGAACTCGAGCGCAAAGGCTTCCTCCAACTGGTGGAGGAACGCCGCAAAGGCAATTGCATCGAACGCGTGCTGCGCGCCACCGCCCGCAGTTTTGTGATTGACCCCGCAGTGCTGGGCAAACTCGGCGCCGACCCGAGTCAAGTGCAGGACAAGTTTTCCTCCGCGTACTTGATTGCGGTTGCCGCGAAAGCCATCCGCGACGTTTCTGCGTTGCGAACTCGCGCGGAAAAAGCCGGCAAGCGCCTGGCCACCTTTACTTTGCAATCAGAGGTGCGCTTCGCGTCAGCGGCAGAGCGCGCCGCGTTTGTGGAAGAGCTGACTGCGCAGTTCGCGCGTCTCGCCGCCAAGTATCACAGCGAGCAGGCAGCAGGCGGACGCAGGTTTGAATTCGTCCTGGGTGCGTATCCCGCGGTAAGGACCGCGGATGGGAAAGAGGCCGATACGGCTGCCCGCCCGTCTCCATAAGCATGCAGACCGCGATGACGAGCCCAAGAAGACAGAGAGACTGAATCGCGACAAAGGAGAGCCGTGATGAGCGTAAGAAAAGAAGCGAACGGAAGGCGTTCAGTTCAAGTAGAAGTCGAAGTTCCGGGAACACAGGAGCAAGTGTGGCGGGCGGTGGCCAGTGGGCCGGGGATTTCGGCGTGGTTCGCGCCAACGCAAGTGGAAGAGGGCAAGGGCGGGAAGATCGTGACCGAGATGATGCCGGGGATGGAGTCCACGGCGGTAATCAAGGAATGGGAGCCTCCTCACCGGCTCTTGGCGGAGGATCCCGGGTGGATGCCCGGCATGCCGCCGGTGATGACGGAATGGACGGTGGAAGCCCGCCAAGGCGGCACTTGCCTGGTGCGCGTGGTGCATAGCCTGTTTGCCGCTACGGACGAATGGGACAGCCAAATCGAAGGGACAGAGACCGGGTGGCCGGGGTACTTCCGCGTCTTGCGGATCTACCTGACCGATTTCTGTGGGCAGCGGTGCTCGATGATCCGAGCCATGGGAATGAGCGGCGCAAATGCGGCAGATGCATGGAGCAAGTTCTTGTCAGGACTCGGCGCGAATAGCCCGGCGACGGGCCAACGATTTTCCACAAGCGCCGGAGCACCGCCGCTGGCTGGGGTCATCGAGCAGTTGAAAGAAGCCAAAGGGCATCACAATCTACTTGTGCGGCTGGAGCAGCCAGGGCCCGGGGTGGCTTTTCTCGGCTCGGATGCGTGCGGCGGAATGGTGATGGCCACGGTGACCTGCTATTTGTACGGCGACGCCGCAACGGCCGTAGCGAAATCCAACGAGCCACTGTGGCAAGAGTGGATGAGTAAACACTTCCCCGCCGACAGCGCCGGTGGCGGATAGGCTGGCTTGAAAATCGGGTCATAGGCCACGCAAAAGGAACGGTTGAAGTTCGAGCGCGCTCCGCGTGGCTTGTGCGCCCTCGCGAAAACTGCAACGATGCGTGGCTGTGGCTGTGAATTTCTTGGGCAAAGGAGAGAGCCGATTTGAAAGACGCACTGAGGTCAATGGCGGGGGTGCTGGCCGGGTTATTTCTAATTACGCTGATCGCCGAAACGATCGAATTCGGGGTCGTCACCCTCCTGAATGGCGCGGTCACCACTGACCAGGCGGCTTACTTCGGCATCCGTAACCAGCCGGGGGTTCTGGCGTTCAAGCTCTTGTACAACAGTGCTGCGGCGTTTGCCGGCGGTTTCGCTTGCGCGTGGATAGCCGGCCGAATGTACCTCGTTCACGGGGCGCTGCTGGCGGTGGTGCAAGTAGTGGGCTTGGTTTATGGCATGAGCGTTTCGGAGTTTGCCGCCACGACGCCCCGGTGGATGTGGATCGCCTTGCTGGCGATTTCAGCCGTAGTGATTCCCTCCGGCGCTGTGGCCTATGCGCGGAGAGCGGTGCGGCGCAATTGACGGCGCAGTTTGCCAGGAGGCAGAACATGGTCAGGCTGAAAATTGTGCTTGTGCTGCTCCTGGCCGACGCAATCCTGCGTCTGCTTCTCGCCGAGCAGGAGCGGCTATTCCACGGAACCTTTTCTCTTGCTACCCTTCTGGTGTGAAGCTTACTTTTCATCCGGCCACCTCTTCCCGCTGGCGCGACCTCGAAAGACTTTTTGGCGAGCGCGGCGCCTGCGCCGGCTGCTGGTGCATGTACTGGCGGCTGAGGCGCTCGCTGTGGGAGAAGCAGCAGGGCGTGGGCAACAAGCGGGGCCTTAAGACGATTGTCAAAAAGGGACCCGAGCCGGGTGTCTTGGCCTACGCTGGAAGAGAGCCCATCGGTTGGTGCGCGGTGGCGCCGCGGGAAGCGTACCCGGCGCTGGCCAAATCCCGTGTGTTGAAGCCGGTGGACGAGCAGCCGGTGTGGAGCGTCACCTGTTTCTTCATCCGGCGCGATTGGCGGCGCAAAGGAGTCAGCAGCAAGCTGCTTGCCGCAGCCGCAGCGTTGGCCCGCAAACACGGAGCGCGCATCGTGGAAGGCTATCCCACTGATCCACAGCGCGGCCCGCAAGCTGACGCATTCGTGTGGACTGGCCTCGCGAGCGCATTCCAACGCGCAGGTTTTGTAGAAGTCGCCCGCCGCTCCCCCACGCGTCCCATCATGCGAAAACCGTTGTAGCAAGCTCTTGCGTGGCGTATTCGATTTGCGTCCTCACGCTGGGAGCAGATGGCGGGGAGCAGCAGTTCTAAACAGGATGCGGAAGAAAGCAAAAAACTGTCATCCCGAACGCAGTGAGGGATCTGCTTTTGCTGAAAAGAAAGCAGATTCCTCAGTCCGACAAAAACCGTCGGCCTTCGGAATGACCGATTTTCGCCTTTTTCCGCAGCCTGCTGAGTTCTGATCTGGTTACGGCTTGTCCCAGAAAAACTCGAGGGCCGGAATGATGCGCGCGCGCCAGCTTCCCCAGCTATGGCCTTCGTGCACTTCGAGGTATTGCAACGGATAGCCCTTGGCGCGAATGGCTGCGGCAAACTTCCGGTTGCCGGCCAGCAAGTCACGGATGTAGTGCTGCTCGTATGTGCCCACGTCGAGGTGGATGCGCAACGGTTTCGCCGGGGAATCGTTGTTAAGATTCAGCGGCACCACATCGAGCAGCGACTCTTCAAAAAACGCCGACGACTGCCCGGCGCAATTGCCGAACACGTCTGGATGCGCGGCCGCCAAATACAGGGCGCACAGACCGCCGAGCGACGCGCCGAGTGTGCCGCGCCAGTGAGGCTCCTGCCGCGTGCGATACGCCTGGTCCACGTGCGCCACCAATTCCTCGCAAATCGCGCGGGCAAATCTGCCGTTGGCCTGGTATTCCTTCTCGCGCTCCACCGGAGGCGCCAGCACCAGAATCACCGGAGGAATGCGTCCGTTGGCAATGGCGTTATCCGCCAAGTCAACGATGTTGGTGAAATGGATGTAATCGATCCCGTCGTGCAGGTACACGGAGGGATAGCGCCTTCCTTCCTCGTTCGCATATCCCGGAGGTAGATACACCTGCACGCCGCGAGAGTTCTCCAGGATTTCGCTTTCCCACTCAATTTCTTCCAGCGTGCCGGGCGGCGTGCCCGGATGGTGGGCAAAATCAGGCACGCGGTACATCGGCATCCAGAAATACGAACTGGTGCCGAAGGCGCTGGGCTGTGTGCGCGAATTCCAGGGGTCCAGCACCCAATCACCGTCATCGAGGATGAACTTGTAATCAATACGCGCGTCGGCTTCCGCTTGCCGCACAAGATAGAAGAGGTCGCTACCATCCACTTTCTTGAACTCGTGGGATTCCCGCGGGCCCGGGAGCTGGCTGTTCAGCGTGACGCGCCTTTGCGGGCCTTGGTAGAGAAAGACTACATCGCCTTCTTGAGCGCCTTTGTCCACATGCACAATGGGAATGGAGCCGGACCGCGCTTCCTTGATGTACTGCTCCGCGAGCGATTGCCTGGTCGCCTCCCTTGCTGCGTCAATAGCGCGGAGGAATTCTTCAAGCGCGGGCACACCACGACTGCCATGCAAACGCCCTGTTACCGCGCTAATTTGCCCTGAGGTCTTCGTTTCCAAGTCTTTCTTCAATGGTCTGCGGGCTGCGGAAAAACTCACCTCGTCATTCTGAGGCCCGTTTTTGGCCGAAGAATCTCGATCCACGACATCAGCCGCGGCACGCGACCCTTACAAGAGCGCTGCTTGCTGCGCCCCGATGCCGCAAGTGTCTTGCGACACTAGGCGACGCGCTCGAAGATGCCTGCTGCGCCCATGCCCCCGCCCACGCACATGGTTACCATGCCGTAGCGGCCGTTACGCCGTTCCAATTCGCGCAGCACAGTGGCCGTCAATTTCGCGCCCGTGCATCCCAGCGGGTGCCCCAGCGCGACCGCTCCGCCGTTCGGATTCACGCGCGCGCGGTCCAGCTCGCCTGCTTTGATGACGCTCAAAGCCTGTGTGGCAAACGCTTCGTTCAGTTCAATCACGTCAATCTTATCCAGTGAAAGACCGGCCATCTTCAGTGCTTTGGGAATGGCAAACACCGGGCCAATGCCCATTTCCTCCGGCGGGCAACCGGCCACCGCAAACGAAACAAAGCGCGCCAGCGACCTGGCGCCAATGGCCTTGGCGCGCTCCGCGCTCATCACGACCGCCGCCGCGGCGCCGTCGCTCATCTGCGAGGCGTTACCCGCGGTCACCGTGCCGCGCGCATGAAACGCCGGCTTCAGTTTGGCCAGCGCTTCCAGTGACGTATCCGCGCGAGGTCCCTCATCGGTGGAAAAGATAAACGACTTCGTTTCCGCGGCGGCGCCGCCATTCACGGCGGTGACGCTTACCTCTACCGGAGTCGTCTCGTCCTTGAATTTTCCTGCGGCAATGGCTGCGACCGCTTTCTGATGGCTCTGCAAACTGAACTCATCGGCCTGCTCGCGGGTGATGCCGTATTTCTTCGCCAGGTTTTCAGCGGTCAGGCCCATGCCCAGGTAGGAATCCGGATAATTGTCCATCAGCCACGGATTGGGAGAAATCTTATGGCCGCCCATGGGAATCAGACTCATGGATTCGGTGCCGCCCGCCACGATGCACTCCGCGTGACCGCACATGATGCGCTCGGCGGCGATGGCGATGGCCTGTAGCCCCGACGAGCAGAACCGGTTGATGGTCATCGCTCCGGATTCGATCGGTAGTCCCGCGCGCAGCGCCGCGGTGCGCGCCACGTTCATGCCCTGCTCAGCTTCGGGCATGGCGCACCCAAGAATCACATCTTCGATTTCTTTCTTGTCCAGCCCCTGGACGCGGCCCACGGCATCGGCAATCGCCGCGGCTGCCAGATCGTCCGGCCGCGCCGCGCGCAACGCTCCCTTGAACGCCTTGCCCACCGCTGTCCTTACCGCACTCACGATCACCGCTTCGCGCATAAGGCACCTCACCCCGGGATATTTTCCATCATAGCAGAAGCAAACAGAGGGTACGCACGAGGGGAACGGCAGGCACTTACTATGCGCCGCCGTAGCGCCCGGCACGGTCAGTGAGCCAGTGGATCACCTGCTCGACTACGGCATCCGGCGCCCGTTCCAGCAGTATGCTGAGCGCGCTATAGGCCGCCTCCAGCGATTCCTGACTGTAGCGGCCCCCGCGCCGTCCCACGGCGGTGCCCGGCAATTCCTCCACCGCGCGCACCACATCCGATTTGGATAGGCCCGCCAATTCCCAGAAAATCCAGCAATCCGGGGATCCTGCCATCCGGCCGAGGAAAATCGCCCGTGCGTGACCCGGAGGGCGGGATCCCTGATCCCACCGGCGCACTTCGGAAATGCTCAGCCCAAGGGTTCGCGCAAAGGCTTCCTGGCTCAAGCCCATGCGTTCGCGCAGGCGGCGGACGGCGTCAGCCCATTCAGGGCGAGAACGTATTTTTGTTCTTGACAAAGTGCTCTTTATTGGAGTACTCCTGTATAGCGTACTCTTGCGTACTCCCTTCCGACTGAAGCGTATCACGGAGCACAAGTTGCTCCAGCGTTATGCTGAAATAGGAAGGATTAACCGTGGCCCGTCGTCCATCGAAAGCTTTCCGCGCAATTCCTGAGAATTGGATTTCGTTTCTGGTTGAGCTGGGACGAAAGATTCCTGTCCCCGTCGAAGTTCATTGCGCCGGCATGTTTGCCGCGGCCGCGCGTTACGGCATGCCCATGCAGGGAGACGTACTGCACTACATCGCCACGCTGCCACCCCGGGGAGTGGACATGCTCAAGACTTTCGCCGAGAGTGATTCCGACCTGGCGCGCAAAAGCGGGCTGTGCCTGCGGTTTTCAGGGGTGGATTTTGTGGAAGATTACGACAGGCGCCTGCGACGTCTTTTTTCGACCACGTTCGTGAACCTGCGCCTGTATGCGTTGGAAGCGCACGATCTGGTGCTGACCCAACTGGGCGCACAGCCCTCCGGTGAAATGGCCATCGCGGATTATCTGGTGCGGGCGGAAATCTTGAAACCGGGCACTCTGTGGCGGCGCTACCGGCGGGGCCTGCGGCCCTATGTCGCACAGCCGAAACCTCTGGACTCCAAGATCGAGAAACTGCTGAAGCTCTATTTCTAGTTGGGCTCTTTGCGCTCTTCCATCCGGCGTAGTTTTGCTTCCAATGCGCCGGCGGCCCATTCCAACCGG
>CAZCNH010000093.1:0-12677 GCA_964500065.1 uncultured Acidobacteriaceae bacterium | reverse complement strand
CGGAAGTACGACCAGTTCCGCCAGGAATTCACGGTGGTGTACCGCAAGACGCTGACGCTCTCGCGCGAACTGGCCAGCGAAATGAGCTACCTCGAGCAGCAGGAAGCTTCGGTGCTGGTGGACGGGGTGATCGAGGAATTGAAGGAGAAATATCCAGGCGACCGGATGACCGAATACCTGGAGGAAGTCCGCGCGAATATTCTGGACAATCTCGAACCCTTCAAGGAGCGCGAGGGCGAAGAAGAACAACCAGGCGAAGGCGGGGCTGGTGGCGGGGCGAAGGCGCAGCCGAGCGAGCGCGACCCCTTCCGGGTGTACGGGGTGAACGTGATCCTGGCGCACGGGCCAAATGATCCCTTTCCGGTAGTCTTTGAAACCACGCCGAACTATCACAACTTGTTCGGTACCGTGCACCGCTCCTACGACAACCGTGGCGGCTTTAATTCCGACTTCATGGACCTGCGCGGCGGGTCGATTCTGCGCGCCGATGGCGGCTACCTGATCATGTACGCGCTGGATGCGCTGACCGAAACCGGCGTGTGGCGCACGCTGAAGCGCATGTTGAATCACGGCAAACTGGAAATTCAGCCCCTGGAAACCATTTTCCCGTTTGGCGCGGCTTCCCTGAAACCGGAACCGATCGCCATCCAAGTGAAGATCCTGCTCGTCGGCGACCGCAACATGTATGAAATGCTCTACGACTACGAGGAGGACTTCCGCAAGATTTTCAAGGTGCGCGTTGAATTCGACGAAGAAATGGAGATGAGCGACGCGGTGATCGGACAATTCTGCGGAAGGCTGAACAAGCTTTCCGCCGATGAATCACTGCCGCCCTTCGACCGCTCTGCGGTGGCCAGCATCCTGGAACAGGGCGTGCGCCTGGCCGGGCGGCGCAAGAAAATCACCGCGCACTTCAACGAGCTTTCTGACCTGGCCCGCGAGGCCTGTTACGCCGCACGGCAAGCCAGCGAAAGCCCGGTGACCGCGGGGCATGTGCGGGCCGCGCTGGACGCGAAGATCGAGCGCCACAACCTGATCGAAACCAAGATCCGGGAAATGATCGAAGAAAGCGTGATCCTGATCGACACCTCGGGCGCGCGCGCCGGGCAATTGAACGGATTGAGCGTGCTGGAAATCGGCGGCTACGCCTTCGGCAAGCCCGCGCGGATCACCGCCTCGGCCGCGCTGGGCAAGGGCGGCATCATCAATATCGAACGGGAAGCGCACTTGAGCGGGCGCTTCCACGACAAAGGCGTGCAGATCATCGCCGGCTACCTGCGCGGCCGGTTTGCCCAGGATAAGCCGTTGTCACTGGCGGCGAGCATCTGTTTTGAACAATCGTATTCCGGCGTGGACGGCGATAGCGCCAGTTCCACGGAAATCTATGCGCTGCTCAGCGCGCTGAGCGGCATCCCGCTGCGCCAGGATATCGCCGTGACCGGCTCGGTGAACCAGCAGGGCGATATTCAGTGCATCGGCGGCGTAAATCAGAAGATCGAAGGGTTCTTCGACGTCTGCAAAATCAAAGGGTTGACCGGGGCGCAGGGCGCCATCATCCCGCGGGAAAATACCGACGACCTGATGCTGCGTGAGGATGTGATCGAAGCGGTAGCAAACGGAGAATTCCATATCTACCCGGTTTCCACCATCGAGCAGGGAATCGAGATTTTGACCGGCGTGGCTGCCGGCGCGCGCGATGCCGAAGGCAAGTATGGAGAAGGCACCGTGTTTGGCCTGGTGGATCAGCGGTTGCGCGAGATGGCCAACCTGATGAAAGACTATTGAGACCCGCTAAAAGCGCAACAGGTACGACAATTTTACAAAAACCTGCCGGCTATCGTTCATGAAAGCACGCCTTGTGCGGAGCAAGACGCCGGGCGGCGGCACAAGAGCGAGATCCAAGTTCTCCAAGTTTGAATTGTATCCAAGGTAGATCCCCGTACCCGGACTGGGGCGCCAGGAAAGCAGGAAATCTGCATTGATGCGTTTTTCGCTGTCCAGCGAAGTGAAAGTTCGGTTGGCGAGGGTTGCGTTGTATTGCGTGATGAATCGCACGGAAAGCGTCCGAGTGAATTGATAGGTCGCCCGGTTGCGCAGGATGTGGTTATTGAGGACCGCAGACGAACCAGCGGCGGTCAGCAACTGCGTCCAGATGTAGGTGTTTTCAATAGTCAACGAAGGTCGCGGGCGGATGGAAATCGAGGCTTTCGCGGAATTGCGCCGGACGGAGAAGGGCGCCTGCCCCGCCGGCGAAACAAAATTGATGCCTCGTCCCCGACGGTATTCCAAGGATGCGCTTATCTGCCGGAAAAAACTGGTGCCAAAAGAAACGCCGTTTTCATCCATTGGAAAGCCTGACGCACGAGACAGGATGGGAAAATCCACGGGGCGAAGGCGCTCATGAGCAAGGGAGCGGAAGACGGCGAAATTGGTTAGGCGTCCAAACTCAAATTGCAAGGCCGGTTGAATTTGCCAATCGAGAAGGCTGTTCCGGTGGTCCCAGGATTGCAGGACGGTGAGGTCTGGTCCCCATGAAACGAGACGACCACTCTCGGGATGGAACCGATAAGTAAGAGTCTGTCGAAGCTGGCGAAAGTCCACCCGGCTCACAAAACCCGTATCCGTCCTAAACCCCGGGCTGCGATCCACAAGCTGCAGGTCGTACGTTACCGTGCGGCCGAGGCGTGATAACCCGGCAAAATAGGCAGGTCCTGCCAGACGCGCAGCCGGCGGATGAGTGGTGGAACTGGCTACGGCTTGCGCGGTGGCGACCCAATGGGAATCCAACTTCCACCGCAGGTCGGCTCCGGTGGTGGAATTGGACCGTCCATTAGCTGAACGCCTTGCGTGGATGATCCCGAGACTGGAATCCTGGCCCAGGTCCCTGCGCACGCGGAAAACGGTAAAGCGCGCCCGTGTCCCGGCTAAGGGATGCCAAGCGGGCACAATTCGTCCCGGCGATTGGTCGTCCACTGCCAGCATGCCCAGAGCATATCGGCCAATTTTTCCAGTCATGCGAATGCCGAATTGCGGATCCGCAATTCGCCGGGTAAAAAGCAGGTTGACGGGCGTTTGAAAGGCGCTGGCATTTTCCAGAAAGAACGGCCGCCGCTCCGGGAAGAATACCTCAAACCGCTCGTTCACCGTTGGCTGTGGCTGGTCCGATTCCACCTGGCTGAAATCCGGGTTTACGGTGAAGTCGATCGCGACACTTTTTCGCAGCACTAGTTTTGCGTCCAGCCCGGCATTGAAATCGGCAGCCTGACGAAGAAACTGTGGCGACGAAGGATCGCGCGTATCCAGGGACCGCGCAGAGAGAACTGAAAGATACGGCATAAGCTCCACTTCCCTGTGCCCCGAAGCATGAGCTATGCCACGCAATTCCCCGGCCTGGTTCAGCCGGCCTTCAATTTTGGAGGAGTATGCCGGCCAGAAACTGTTTTCGTTATTTCGAGGAATACCGCGGAACAACAACAGGCCCCAGGAATTGAGGCCTGGCGGAAAACGCAAGCTCTTGAAAGGAACCCGAATCAGAATGACGTAACCCCAGTCGGTGATCCGACCCTCGCTTTGCCACAGGGTGTCGAAAGTCAGGTCCCAGCCTGCGCCTTCGGTCCAGATGCCTTCCTGCTGGACACCCCGGGGATTGGACTGGAACCCGAACGCATGCTTGCGATCGTGAAATGTATCCAGTTGCAGCGCAACAGAATCGTCATCATCCGGAATCTGATCGCGGTTGATCAGACGGGCACGAATGCTCCCGGGGTTGCGATCGAAGCACAAGAATACCGCGTAGAGTTGCTCTGCGTCATAAGCCAGGTAAACGACGGTCCGTTCCGATACCGGAGCGCTGTCGTTCGGCGTCCTCTGCAGGAACCCTTCCACGCGCGCGAACTTCGCTGATTGATCCGGGCCGGGTTCGCCATGCACGAAGTCCTCAATCCGCGGCGTTACCGAGACGCGGGGGATTTGCACCGTGTGGCTTGCCTGTCCGTAGCTCACGCCGCAAAAGGAAAGGCAAAAAGCGATGAAGACGGTAGAAATCCGCGCAGAGCCAAAGGGGCGACGGCCGCACAGTTGTGTGTGCGTCAAATGAAAATGGCATCGGAAAGTTTTCACAACGTATCTCCCTGCAACGCGCGTGCCGCCAATCGGCAGCTTCGGGAGTCTAGCGGGCCGCCTCTGGCTCGTCTTCGCAGAAATGAGCGGGGAATTTTTTTGATTGAAAAATTATCCGCGTGGCGGCAAGGTTCTGGCGCTCCTTGCAAACACAAGGGGGAAACTGGAGAGAGCCACCCTGCCGGCAAAATCGGCCGACGTCGAATCCAGCAGGCCCGATCCTGGCTACTCGATGTAGCTGTCCATGAAGATTCCGTTGCGGTCCTTCCAGGCGCCGCCGAAAGTCAGATGCAGGTAGCGGGTGATCAGCTTAGGGAACGCGCGCAACGCTTGTTCTTCCTGCGGCGCAAGTTTGCCGGATTCCTTTTTGTTCGCTTCCTGAATCAGACCGTCCACGACGAGTTGCCAGGGGAAACGCGAAAGGTCGGCGTAGCTCAGCGAAGTGAGTTGGCTGGGCAGGCGGTTGCGCACCTGCTGGAACGCGGGATCACCCGCCAGGCCTCCGCTGGCCGGGCCCTGTTGAGCAGTCGCGCGCTCGAGGGCTTCGCGCAGCAGGGCTTTGCGTGGCGCCACAATCAACAGGTTGGGGGTGATGCCGACGTAGTTGAAACGTTTGCGTTGCGCGCCGGTTCTTTCATCCACATAGGGCATGGTGATGGACAAAACCGTGGCATTGCCTTCGCGCGTCTCGCTGGTCAGGTTCTTGCCCGCGGCCAGTTGAATGATCTTTACGACGTCGTCGGGACGCTCGATCGAAACGGCGTACAAGTTGCGCTGCTGATCGAGTGCGTTACCGGTATCTGAATCATTCCCGTTTTCGGGAAGGGAAATCGTCGCGATTTCGCCGGAAATAATCTGCAAGGCTTCGGGGATTCCCATGCCCAGCTGCATGCCCGCAAGACCTTCGAACATTTCCAATTGCGTGGCCTGTTCGGTATTGAGCCCGGCTTGCATCGCGCCGCGCAAAGTTTTGTAGAAGGCATGCAGGTCAAATCGGGTGGCGTTGTAGGAAGCTCCGGCTGGGGCCAGCGCGAGCGTGCGAAATTCTCCGCTGCTGGCGCCCACCAAATCAAAAACACTGCCCGGGGATGTGTCTCCGATGGCCGCCATGCGAATCCGCGTGCCATTGCCTGCCAGGCTGGCCGAGGCGCTCACCGCTTGCAGCCGTTCCAGGTGCAGGCCCTTGATCATCGCGGACAAATTCATCCCTTGCGCGGGGGGCAGTTCCAGCTTCGTCAAATCGGGAATGCGGAAAAAGAATTCGCAGAACGCATCGGGGGATCGCTGCAGCGCCGCAGCTTGGTAGGCCGGCGTCGCGAGAACCGAGGCCGGAGCAGCCGAAGTGAATTGCCGGATCAGCATTTCCATCACTTCGCGAGAGTCTGCAAACAGGAGGTAGTTTCCGGAGACCGCCGAATAGCTGATGCTGCGTTCCGTTTCCTCGGTCGTGATGGTCACGCCAGAGAACGTCGAAGTGGTGACTACCGGAAGCGTGGTCGCATTGCTCGCCGAAAGCTTGGAGAGTTTTTCGACGACATCCGACTTCCCGGTTTGGTCGTAGATAAAGAACAGACCGGTGGGGGCGTTTTTACCTGCCTTGGGCGTGGGTTTCTGTGCCGCAGGAATATTGGCGAAGCCGAAGATGAACGGATTGGAAGCGCCATCCAGAATCAGGTCCAACTCCTCTTTGTTGAGGGGTTTCTGGTTCTTGCTGTCGCGCTCGGCGCGGTCAAAGAGGATTTGGCGAATGGTCGCGAATTCGGGATCGTCCCACAGGCGAAGCAAGCCGTTGGTGGCCCGGAACTTCTGCATCGAACCCAGACCGTTCCAGGCGAAGAAAAAAGTGACGTCTTTGGGCAGGCGCTCCACCGGCGGAGGAGCTTGGGCCGTGGCGGAAACGGCAAGCAGTAGAATTGCGATCAATATGCGTGACACATGACGCATAGGGGCCTCCCTCAGTACCTATCGGCGGGAGCGCCACGGGAATTACCGGGCCCCTGCAACAGGTACTACGTGGCGGGCCCGGAAAAGGCAACGGCCCCACCTTCGGGTTAAGAATAAGGCGGGGCCGTTAACAGATAATGAACGCCGGGTTACTGGCGGGTTGCTTCTTTGGGAGTGGTCAGATAGCCCACCGCCCGATCCTTGTTCAGCTCGAAGACCACAATCTCGTACGGCGTGCGGGAGCCTCGAACGTAGAACTGTACCGGCTCGTTGACGTTCTTGTCCTTCTTCTCAATGGACTTGTCGTCGGCAAACACAGTCATGGTGTACTTGAATTTCTTTGGATCTGTCTTGTTCAAGCGCAACTGCACGGGCCCGACGCGGAGCATTTCCTTGGCCTTCCGCAAGTCGAAATCAAACACGTTGCGCTCGCCACGACGCTTCAATTCGTCGAGCTCTTCTTTGTTGCGCGCAATCAAGCCGCTTTGCACGCCCAGGTCGCCGGTGGTGCGTTCCAGCCTGCCCTTGGTGGCTTCCAGATCCTTGCGGGTGGCTTCGATATCCGTCTTGGCCCCGGTAACATCGCCGGCCACCTTGCTGATCTGCGCGGTGCTTTCGGTCTTTACTTTGTCAATTTCCGAAAGCAGGATCTCGCTGCTGGCTTCCTGCTGCTTGCGAATAGCCTGAGCGGCGGCCCGGGCTTTGTTCAATTCGTCCTGCGTGAGGCCCAGCTTCTCCGAAGTCACTTTCAATTCGCCCTGCAAATTGGCGATGGTTTCATTGGATCTGTCAATTTGCTTGGCCAGCAAATCGGAGCGCTGATTCGACTTGCTCAGTTCCGCGGCCAATTCCTGCTTGGCGGAGTGGCCCATATAAAGGCCGAAGGCCAATCCGGCAAATAAAACGATAAATGCAATGGCCACCCACCGCGGCGCAGACGCGCTGTAATCGTGGCTCTGCGCTTGTTCGTTGTTCTTATCTTCTTCCAGCATCCGTTATCTCCCCCGACGAATTAAGGACAGTCTCTGCCCCACATAGGATAGCGCATTCCCGCATTTGGTTGCACAGGGAAGCGCTCCGAGCGATGAGCTTCTGCCTCGCCCCAAAGTGCTTGACACGATAGGGCGGGCCGGGGCAAACTCGCAAAGTCTGCCTGACCCTCCTCGGCAGTTCGAATCAAAGGTGTGCAATCCCTTCTGCGCAACTTTGTTTCTCAGTTGGGGTTCGCTTGTATCAGGAACACCGGGGTATGCTATAATGCCCAAGTGAGTTTAGTAGTTGGTAACCAAAGATCTTTATCTTGAGGGGAGTCATCATGGGGGAAAAGTCCAACGTCCTGATTGTGGCGGGAAACCGGCTGCTTCGGGAAGCGCTGGCCCGCGTCCTGCAAAAGCGCGGAGAGTTCAGTGTTGTGGCAGCTGTGCCCTACTCCACCGAATTTGCTTACCAGAGTTACCCGCCCGCGGATGTCTTGATTGTGGATGCGGTGACCATTTCCCTGGCGGGGCATGATTTTGTTCGCGGAGTCTTACAGCAGGAGAAAAGTCCGCGAGTTTTGCTGATCGGAATGCCCAACGACGACCACGCGTTTCTTGCAGCAGTGCGGGCAGGCGCTCACGGCTATGTGTTGGATGAGGCCTCGGCCTCCGAACTTTTCAATGCCGTTCGCAGCGTGGCCAGCGGGTTTGCGGTTTGTCCCCCGTCGCTGTGCTCGGTGCTCTTCCATCATGTGGCGTTTCCCCGGGCACAAATGCCCAGCGTGCAGGTGCGCGTCCGGCTGGGGCTGACCCGCCGGGAGCAGCAGTTGATTCCCCTGATTGCTCAGGGCCTGACCAACAAGGAGATCGCCACCCATTTCCGCATATCTGAGCAGACGGTAAAAAATCACGTGCACCGAATGCTACGCAAGGTGGGCGCCAGTGACCGGTTGGCGGTGGTCGACCTGTGCCGGGACCAGGGGTTTCAGGTCTTCTGAGTACTATTTTCGTACCCATTTCGTACTCAACCCTTTCTGATTCGCTGTTTTGCGGGTAGGCTCTTAATTAGGTCTGTAACTTAACTCCTCACAACGTTACTGTTTCCTACCCAGCGGGGTGTGCCGTGAGCAAAATACGTGTGCTTGTTGCGAACCAACCGCGCCTCATGCGCGAACTGGTGTTGGAGACTATCTCCGACCAGCCAGATATTGAGATCGTCGGGGAAATCCAGAACGACGCGGAGATTGTCGAATCGGTGGAGCGCACCCACCCGGACTTCCTGATTATCGCGCTGCAGGACTCGGACAAGAGGCCGAGTGTTTGCGACCAGGTGCTGGAGCGGCATCCCCACCTGCGCGTAATCGGGCTTGCGCCGGAGCGCAACAGCAGCGTGTTTTTCTGGGCGTCGCTCGACATCCGTTCCAACCGCATCGAAGCGTCTGAGGAAGGCGTGCTGAGCGCGCTGCGCAGCAAACCGCAACTGGCTGTTGGAGGACAGGTGTGATGAAGAAGTCTGCAAGAATTCGTTCGCCCTTCCAAACTCGAGCACGATCGAGCCACGCGTTGGCGCTGCTGCTTTGTGGACAACTCGCTGCGGCCCCGGCCTTCTCGCAGAGCCAAGCCAACAAACCGGAGCCCCAGAAGCGAAGCACCCGAGCCGGCGCGGAACTGGGCGATTTCAACCTGAGCCGCGTGGCAGCCAACATGGCTCAAATTCAATCTGTGCTGCGAGCGCACCCCGCATTGTTCCTGGAACTGAAGCGGTGGATTGCCAATGAAGCCACCAGCCGCGGCCAAATTATCGAAGATCAGGACTTAGCCGATCAGGCTGTGCTCAAGCGGCTCGATGAGGAACTGGAATTTCGCGCGGCAGCAACCCGCCTTTTGCAGCGTTATGGGTTTCTGCTTGCGCAGGTAAACCCCGACTCTGAGGTCGGTCGGGAACGTGCTTTGGTGCTGCAGGAAAAGGCCAAGCTGATTGCTCGGGCCGAATTGGAAGAAGAAAACCGACTCTTCCAGCGTGAGCCGCAAGTGGAGTCGGCAAAGACTACTGGCCGCGAAGAAGAGCAACCGGCCAAGGAGCGCAGACAAAATCAACGCCCGGATACGGTGATGCCCGCTGCGCCAAACGATGGGACCACACGAACTATGGGTCCTGAGATTCAGACTCGCGGCCGCGAGGCTAATCTGGCCCAAACCTCGGCAGTTCAAGCGCCTGGAATAAGCCCGGGAACCGGTCTTGACCGCTATTCCGGGACACCCCAGCCTTCCTTTGACGACTTGGGACGACTGGCCGATCTGCAAGCCGGAAACGCGCAACGCGATCTGGACGAGACTATTGCGAAAGATCGCATGGAGCGCGCCAGCCGCAACTCCGGTTTGCGCGCAAGGGCCTTGCCCGGCGCTGCCTCCGATTCCTCCGAGTTGAGTTACCGTCCAAACCCTTACGCGAATATTCCTTCCTTGTACGACCTCTATCAACAAGCCGCGCCTCGGCCTGCGCAACTCGAGCGGTTCGGCGCCGAAGTATTTCGCCGCGCACAGGAGCTTGACGACAAGCTGCCCATGGACCTGCCCGTAGGCCCGGATTATGTCGTCGGGCCGGGCGATGGGCTGGCCATTGAAATCTTTGGCGGCCTTTCCCAGCGCTTACAACGCGTGGTGGACCGCGAAGGACGCGTTGCCCTGCCCGAAGCAGGCCCCGTGCTGGTGAGCGGCAAAACCATGGGAGAAGTGCAGCGGACCGTGCAACAGGTGCTGCGCACACAATTCCGCGATGTTTCTGCAGACGTTTCGCTTTCCCGCCTGCGCACCATCCGGGTTTACGTAGTGGGCGATGTCAACCAGCCCGGACCGTACGAGGTGAGCTCGCTTTCTACGCCATTGAATGCGCTGTTTCAAGCGCTTGGACCCACCGAGCGGGGCTCGTTCCGGCTCCTGCGCCACATGCGGGGAAACCAACTCGTTCAGGAAGTAGATGTGTACGACCTTCTGTTGCGCGGCATCCGCAGCGACTTAAAGCGCCTGGAAAATGGCGACACGGTCGTGGTTCCTCCCCTGGAATCCACCGTGCGCATTGAAGGAATGGTCCGCAGGCCCGCGATCTACGAATTGCGCGGAGAAAAGACTCTGGCCGATGTGCTGGAACTGGCCGGTGGGATACTTCCGACTGCAACGCTGCGTAATATCCAGGTGCAACGCCTGGTGGAAAACGAAAAGCGAACCATGCTCAGCGTGAACGTGGATGCCAACGCCAGTCGCGCAGAAGCGGAGAAGGCCATTCAGAGTTTTGCGATCGGCAACCACGATGAAGTGAAGATCTTTCCCATCGCCCAGGATAATCAAGACGTGGTGTATCTGGACGGGCATGTTCTGCGCCCTGGCAAGTATTCTTTCCGCAAAGGCATGAAGGCTTCGGACCTGATCCGCTCGTTCACCGACTTGTTGCCTGAACCTGCCACGCGCTACGCCGAAATTGTGCGCCTGAATGCGCCGGATTACCGGCCCAGCGTGGAAAGTTTCGATCTCGGCGCAACTCTAAGTGACCCAGCCAAGGCGCCGGTGTTGCAACCGATGGACACCATCCGCGTCTTCAGCCGGTTTGATTTTGAAGACCCGCCGGTGGTCTGGGTGGGCGGCGAGGTCTACAAACCGGGTGTCTATCTCACATCCGGCGTGGTGCGCCTGAGCGACGCGGTGCATCTGGCGGGCGGCGCAACACCCGACGCTTCGATGAGCAGTGCACAAGTGTTTCGCACCATGCCCGACAGCACGTTGAAAATCCTCAGCGTGGATTTGGGCAAGGCGCTGGCCGGCAACGCTGCGGACAATATCCCGCTGGCTACCCGCGACCGCGTGGTGGTTCACCGCAATATCGCCCGCGTGGATCCCGCCACGGTTTACATCAAAGGCGAGGTTAGCAAACCGGGCCGGTACCCGCTGACGACCAACATGCGGGTCTCCGATTTGATCCGCGTGGCTGGAGGATTGAAACGCAGCGCGGATGCTCAGACAGCGGATTTGACCCGGTTCGTGATGGAAACGGGACAGCCCCAAGCCGTGCAGCAGCCGCTGGATTTGGCGGCTGCACTTTCCGGCGATGCCCAAAACGACATGACTCTGCGCGATGGGGATTCGGTCGCCATTCGCCAGCTTTCTGGGTGGACAGACATCGCTGCGGCCATCACCGTTCGCGGGGAAGTGAATGCCCCGGGTACCTTTGGCATTCGGCCCGGCGAAAAACTCAGTTCGATTCTTGAGCGCGCGGGCGGTTTCCGCTCCACCGCGTTTCCCGCGGGCGCAACCCTGGAACGTTTATCCGTTCGCGATTTGCAGGAGCGCAACCGAGCCGAGCTGGTGTTTCGAATTCAGGATCAGATTGACCGGCTGCGCGTTTCGCTGAAGGAAGCACCGCAGGATCAGCTTCCGCTGCAACAGCAGACAGTTGAACAACTCACGCGCGCACTCATCCGCCTGCAAGAGTCTCCGGTACAGGGAAACCTCGTAATTCGATTGCAGCCGGACCTGCAGCGGCTGGCCAGGTCGCAGGACGACATCGAAGTTCGCGCCGGCGACGTGCTGACTATTCCGAAAAAGCCGAGTCATGTGACGATTGCGGGCCAAGTCTACAACCCCAACGCGATCGCCTTCCGGCCAGGTAAGGGAGTGGGCTGGTACCTGGAAAAGGCGGGTGGGCCTACCGAGTTAGCGAACAAGAAAGACATCTTTGTTGTCCGTGCAAATGGTGCTGTGGTGCCGGCCAGTGGTGGCTGGTGGGGCGGTTTCACCGGCGAAAGCGTCTTGCCGGGGGACGTCATCGTCGTCCCGGAAAAGCCGATCATTTCGCCCTTCTGGACGCGAAACGGAGCCATCATCGCCCAGATCTTGTCTTCCACTGCGGTGAGCGTGGCCTTGGCGTTTAGGTAGGAAAGGGCTATCCGTCGGCAGATGGGTCGCTGGCGGGGCTTGAAGTACGGCTGAAAGGAAGCTGTAGTATCAAGAAAATAAATGGGTTAGGTCACAAATGCCCCTCTAAGTGACGGGGCGAAGCTGTATCAGTTGATTGACGCTGTCGGAAAATTGAGACCAGAAAAAGTGGCGACTATCTACGAGGCCGACTCTCTCAACCTGCCGTCGTTGCCGGAGATCTACGAGCAGCCGCGCTGGTACGCCGCCTATACCGCGCCGCGCCACGAAAAGCGCGTGTCCGACCAATTGCGCGAGCGCTCGGTGGAATCGTTCCTGCCGCTTTACGAAACGATGCGCCGCTGGAAAAATGGCCGCCACAAAGTGGAATTGCCGCTCTTTCCCGGCTACATCTTTGTGCATATCGCGCTGAAAGACCGGCTGAATGTTCTGAAGCTACCCAGTGTGGTCCGGCTGGTTGGCTTCAACGGACAACCGCTGCCGCTCGCCGACGCCGAGGTTGAAGCGATTCAAACCTGTCTGAACCGCGGCTCGAAACTGGCGCCACATCCGTTTCTGGCGGTCGGCAAGCGCGTGCGCGTGATCCGCGGCCCGCTGGAAGGCCTGGAAGGCATCGTGGCGCGCAAGAAAAGCCAGTTTCGCTTCATCATTTCGCTCGAACTCATTCAGCGCTCCGTCGCCGCCGAAGTCGAGCAGTCCGACTTGTTCGTG
>CAZCNH010000092.1:0-12927 GCA_964500065.1 uncultured Acidobacteriaceae bacterium | reverse complement strand
ATGGCCTGCGGGCTGCCCGTGATCCTCAGCCGCAACACTGGCGTTGCGGAAATTGTGGGCGCGGAGGATTGCCTGGTCGTTGAAGACGTCGAAAGTCCGGATGAGCTTGCGGCGGCAATGCGGCGGATGGCCACGGATGAGCAGCTTCGCGCGCGGCTCATTGCAAACGGGCTGGCGCTGGCCCTGCGCAACCCCTGGGATCGAATTTACACAGCCATCGCGGCAGAACTTACTCAGTCCGAGCGCAGCGAGCGCGCCGCTTGAGCTTTGATTTTTCCTTTAGCCAGCAGACTTATGCGCCCCAACTCGAGTTTGTCCGGGCTGTTTCACCTCTACGATAATGGCACGACATGAAGCACTGCGGGTTTTCCTGGTCGGCAGCGAGTTCTTCCGGCTGGGGGGAATTCAACACGTGAATCGCACCTTGATTCACGCGTTGGAGGCGGCAAGCGCCAACTTCCCGCTGGAACTTTCCGTGTTTTCGCGAAAGGATGCCGGCACGGAGCCTGCTTGCAAGACTGGTACTTTCCGATTTCATGGCGCCAAAGGCAATCTGCCGGCATTTTCCGGCCACCTTGCGGGAATGACTGCTATCTTGCGCCCTCATATTATTTTGTTTACCCACGTACGTTTGCTTCCGCTTGCCTGGGCTTGCAAGCTTCTCTCGCCGGAAACGAGGATCGCCGTTCTCTGCCACGGCATCGAAGTGTGGGAGAAAGCGAACCGGGGCACGGGGCGAAGCCTTGCTCTCGCGGATTGGGTGCTCAGTCCCAGTCAATTCACGCGTAAGCGTCTGATGGAATGCCACCGCGTTCCCGCTGAGCGCATTCAGGTGATACCCCACGGGCTGGGAAAAGACTGGGACTTTTCATCGATCGCGCCGAAGACAGCCTTCCATGCGCCGCGTTTGCTCACCGTTTGCCGCATGAGCCGTGATGACTCCCGGTACGGCACTAAAGGCGTAGACACGCTGCTGGAAGCCATGCCTACTTTGCGCGAGCAATTTCCGGGAATCCGCCTTGCCGTTGTCGGAGATGGCGACGACCGCGCCCGCCTGGAAGCGAAACGAGATGAACTGCAATTGCAATCCTGCGTGGAGTTCCTGGGCCCGCTGACCGATCCCCAATTGCGGCAGGAATATGCGCGGGCAACGCTGTTTGTATTGCCCAGCGACCTGGAGGGCTTCGGCATCGTCTTTTTGGAAGCCATGGCGTATGGTCTGCCCGTAATCGCGCGGAAGGCTGCCGCCAGTCCTGAACTGGTTCAGGATGGAGTAACCGGAGCCCTGGTAGTGAGTCCGCGTGCCTCCGACTTGGCAAATGTGATTTCCAGATTACTGGTCGATTCCGATTTGCGCGGCCGCATGTCCGCGGCTGCCCGCCTGGCTGTTTCGGAAAACTTTCTCTTCGAGGCTTTTGCTGGGCGATGGCAGCAGTGGCTCAGCCGGGCGCTGCCTGAGCAGACGTACTTGGTACGTCACACGCCCATTTTTTCGCGTTCTTGGAAAAGCTTGGATTGCTAGCATAGTGTCGGCAAGAAGCAATCGGTCACGATTCAGGTTCCTGTGAAAACCCTCTCCACAGCTTCCTGGTGCGCATTGTCGTACGGCTTAATCGCCGGTTTTTTGCGGCTGACGATTGACAAGATTGTTCCGCCCGTGTCTCCCCTGGGACTCCAGTCAATCTCTCCGGACATTCTTTGGATCGCGCCGCTGCTGAGCTTGCCGCTTTTCCTTCTGGTTGGATTGTTTCTGAGCCTTCTTTTCCGCGCAGCGCCGTGGGTGCCGGAAAAACCGGTGACCACGGGTGTCTTCGTTTTTCTATCGGTTCTTGGGTGGCTGCTGATTCCCGCGCAGATCAGCCGCGTGGCTGCGATAACTCTGGCTTCGGGCCTGACCGTGATTGCTATTCGTTGGTCGGCAAAGCGCGGCTGGCCGATCTTTTCTGCCGCCCGGACGCTTCCCGAGGTCATTGCCCTGGTGATCCTGGTGATGGGCAGCATCGTTGGGCATCGCCACTGGCAGGAATGGAGGGCTGAACGCGCGCTGCCTGCGGCTGCGGGACAGCCCAATGTTCTGCTGATCGTTGTGGACACATTGCGGGCTGACCACACCTCGGCCTACGGCTATTCGCGAAGAACCACACCCGCATTGGAAAGCATCGCCCGGGAAGGGGTCACTTTCTCGCAGGCGATTTCGTCTTCTTCGTGGACGCTGCCCAGCCATATCGCGCTCATGACGGGACTTGCTCCAGACGAAGCCAATTCCCTGCACCGCCCGCTGGATCCTTCGAAAACTACATTGGCGGAGATCCTGCGGTCCCATGGCTACCGCACGGGCGGATTTGTGGCCAACACCCTTTTTGGCAACCGCAACATGGGCCTGGCCAATGGCTTCATCCATTACGAAGATTTCTTCCACTCCGTGGAAGATGCTTTCAATCGCACGACGTTTGGCTCGCGGATCCTCAGCAGGTTTTATTCCCGTTTCCGGCCTTACGATTATCCGGGCCGCAGAAAAGGCGCAGACCTGATCCAGGATTTCTGGAGCTGGGTGGACGACGGTTCTGCCTCCCGGCGGCCATTCTTCGCATTCTTGAACTTAATCGAAGCGCACCATCCCTACTACATGCCGGAAGATCCGGATCCCGGCTCGATCACTAAACTCGTCGGCATTCAACATCGCCAGCCTGCGAATCAGGATGCTTATAGCCGGTGGACCTCAAGCAAGGTTGTAGAGGAATGGGAAACAAACTCATATGATCGCGCAGTCCAACACATTGACACTCTGCTGAATTCGGTTCAGCAAGGTCTGCGGGATCGCGGTCTCGCCGAGAACACTTTGCTGGTGATTACCTCCGATCACGGCGAAGCGCTCTTCGAGCATCAGTTGTTTGGTCACGGCAAGGCCCTTTATCGCAATGTGGTGCATGTTCCTCTAGTCGTGCGCTTCCCCGGACGCATTCCTGCCGGAATTCAAGACGCACGCCCCGTCAGTTCCGCCAATGTAGGGGGTTTGATACTGGATCTGCTGGACGCGCGTGGAAATTTCCCCGGACCTGCGTTGCTGCCCCTGGGTCAGGAACCCGGCGTGGAAGATTCCGCCGCCAGCTTCCTGGAAGCTAACCCGTGGGGGCGCAAGGAATGGCCGAATCATTCGGGCTGGGTGAAATCGGTAGTTACGGGCAGGTGGCACCTGATTACCTACGAGGACGGGCGAAGCGAACTTTTCGATTGGAAACTCGATCCTGCTGAAGAAAACAATCTTTCCGAAACGACGGCGGGGAAGACAGTTGTTGCCAGCCTGCGCCCGCGCTTGCCCGCCGCGGACAATTCAAAATTGGCGTTGACGCAGAGCGGTGTCCGGAGGGGCGCCGAATAGAATGTGCGGCATTGCGGGAGCCTTCGCGTGGGAGCAAGCCCCGGCCGGAGGCACGCTCGCGGCAATGTTGCAGTCCATGATCCCGCGCGGGCCGGATGACCAAGGGCAAGCCACGATTCCGGTGGCAGGGAGCGCGGGCGCATGGCTGTTGGGCGCGCGTCGCCTGGCCATTCTCGACTTATCCCAAGCCGGTCACCAGCCCATGCGCGATGACCTTACCGGCAACTGGGTGGCCCACAACGGCGAGATCTTCAATTTCCGTGAACTCCGCGAGCAGCTTGCTGCTGATGGCTGCGACTTCCGCTCCGATTGCGACACCGAAGTTCTCCTGCACGGATACCGCGCTTGGGGCTGCGGCCTTTTTGAAAAACTGGAAGGCATGTTTGCCTGCGCCATCTGGGATGAGCGCGCGCAGCAGATGCTCTTGGCGCGCGACCGTCATGGAATTAAGCCGCTTTATTATTTCTCCGGCGCGGGTACTTTTCTTTTTGCTTCGGAATTGCGGGCTCTGCTCGCCACGGGTCTGGTTCCCCGCCGCATGGATGCGACCGGGCTGGATTCGTTGTTGAAGTTTGGGGCCGTGCAGGAACCACTCACCATGGTTCACGGCGTCCGCATGCTTTCCGCGGGCTACGTCCTGCGCCATCAGCGCGACTTCTTTTCCACCCGGGCTTACGTCGACCTGTTTGCCCGCAAAGAGGAGCCCTTGGTCGACTCGGGCGAGGTATCTTCGTTGATCGGGCAGGCCCTGACCCGGGCCGTCCGGTTGCGCCTGATTAGCGATGTCCCCCTGGGGGTCTTCCTGAGTGGCGGCCTGGATTCCGCGGCCATCGCGGCTACCGCCACCGAACACACGCGGAAAGTTCGCACCTTTACCGTTACTTTTGATGAAAAGGATTTTGCAGAAGGAGAAGCCGCGCGCGATACGGCACAAGCTCTGGGCACCGAGCACACCGAACTGAAGTTATCGCAGGACAGCCTGCTGCATGGGTTGCCCGGCGCTCTGCGGGCGATGGACCAGCCTACGATCGACGGTGTGAATACCTTCTTTGTCTCGCAAGCCACAAAAGCGGCCGGAGTCACCGTGGCTCTTTCCGGACTTGGCGGCGATGAACTTTTTGCCGGCTACCGGAGTTTCCAGCAAGTTCCGCAGATGGAGCGCGCCGAAGAATCGATTCCCCTTTTCGCCCGGAAGATCGCGGGAAACCTGCTTGCGCCCTGGGCGGCCACCAGCCCAACGCGCAAACTGGCCGCTTGGTTGCAAGGCGAGAATGGTTACGGGCATCCCTATTTCTTGTCGCGGATGATTTTTTTTCCCAGCCGCGTGGCTCAGCTTTCGCAACCCGATTGGCTGGCGCAAGTGGATTTTGCGCCCTGCGCCGAGGGAGCGGCGCGACTGGCGCAAGCCGCCACCGCCCTGGATCCGGTAAATCGCGTAAGTTGCTGCGAGCTTTCCACCTATATGCGCAACACATTGCTGCGCGACACCGATTGCATGAGCATGGCGCATTCCCTCGAGGTTCGCGTCCCTTTTCTGGATCACCGGCTCACATCGCTGATGCTGCGCATTCCAGGCAGGCAAAAAGTGGCAACCGGAATGAATAAGCCGCTCCTGGTGAAAGCTTTGGGGAAGGCGCTCCCTTCCCGCATCGCGCACCGGCCCAAGTGCGGTTTCGAGTTTCCCTGGAAGAACTGGCTGCGAGGTCAACTGCGCGACGAGGTTGCGCAAACGTTGCGCGAGCCCGGCCCCATCCTGGGCGAAGCGATTCATTGGGGAAAAGTGACCAGAATTTGGGACGAATTCTTGCAGGACCGCGAACATTGGTCGCGTCCGTGGCTTTTCTATGTGTTGCGCAAGTGGACAGCGCAACACCTCGGCTCATGAAAGTTCTGATCAACGCGGTTTCCGCAAAACTGGGGGGCGCGGCAACCTATATTCGTAATCTAGCTCGCACACTTCCTCAGATTTCCTCCGACGGCGACGAGTTCCTGTTTATTGTGCCGACCGGCCTGCACTTGCCGTCCGCATCATCCGCCATTCGTACCATGGAAAGCCCAGCGGCAACCTCTTCGTATGCGCGGCGCTGGTGGTATGACCAAGTGGAATTACGCCGGATCGTGGAGCAGGAGCGTCCCGACGTTCTCTTTTCCTCCGCAAACTTTGCGATGATGCGTTGCCCTTGTCCGCAAGTCCTGCTGGTACGCAATCCAATCTATTTTTCGCGTGAATACCTCGAATACGTGTTGCCGCGCCGGGGCTTGGCGCTCCGTGCGGAAACGGTGGCCCGGCGCTGGATGGTGTCGCAATCGGTTGCCGCCGTGGATTGCCTGATGACGCCCAGCCACACCATGCTTGCCGATTTGCGGCGCTACGTGCGACTCCGCGGCCAGCAAACCTGCGTGAACTCCTACGGCGTCCCCGCAAGCAGAGTGATGGAGCTGCCGCGCCCACTGCGGGAGCAAGCCCCACTGCGGCTGCTATGGGTTTCCCATTACGCGGACCACAAGAACCTGGCCACTCTGCTGCGCGCAGCGAACCTGCTCAAGCGTTCCGCGAACTTCCCTTTTGAAATTTCGCTTACGCTCGATGCCCGGGGCGCCGGCCAGCACACGGCCATGCCCGTAGAGGAACGCGATCTGCTGCACTCCCTGGGAGGCCTCGTCCGTTGCCTTGGCGTGCTCTCCTACGAGCAAACATGGCGGCAATATCAGGAAGCAGACCTCTTCATCTTCCCATCCTTGACGGAATCATTCGGTCATCCCCTGGTGGAAGCAATGGCCTCGCAACTTCCGATCATTGCCAGCGATATTTCGATTCACCGCGAAATTTGCGGCCCAGCGGCGCGCTATTTTTCACCGCTGGATGCCGCCGCCCTTGCGGGTGAAATTTCCCATGCCGCCATGAGCCTGGCGACCCGGCAAGAGCTCGCAGCCGCGGGTCGCACCCGCGTTAGAGATTTTATCTGGGAAGACCATGTGTTTCGTCTTCTCCGCGCTCTGCGCCAAACCGCGCACGGCCAGGCGGCGCAGGCTGCATAAACGAGTTTCCCGGGCTTAGGCACCCGGGATTTGCGGTAAGCAAGCCAGCTTCCCTCTCCGCTGCGCATCGCGCGCGGCGGCATACAAAACGATATGTGCGGCATTACCGGCGCAGTTCCGGGAATCTCTCCGGAATTATTGCGAGCCATGACTTCGCGGCTGGCCCATCGTGGGCCGGATGGCGAGGGCTATTTGTGCGGCCCGCAAGTCAGCCTGGGGCATCGTCGCCTGGCGGTGATTGATCTGGACAACGGGCAGCAGCCGATGACCACGCCGGATGGCCGCTTCTCTCTTGTCTTTAATGGGGAAATCTACAACTACCGCGAGCTTCGCGAAGACCTTGCGCGTTCCGGCGTGAAGTTCAGCACGCAGTCGGATACGGAGGTTTTGCTCCACACCTTCGCGCGCGGCGGAATCCGCGCCATCGAGCGCCTGCGCGGAATGTTCGCGTTTGCAGTTTGGGACGCCCTCGAGGAAACCCTCTGGCTGGTGCGCGACCGGCTGGGCGTGAAGCCACTTTATTACACGGTGGCCGCCGGGCAAATTCTCTTTGCCAGCGAAATGAAGGCGCTGCTGGCACACCCGAGCGTTTCGCGGCGGCTGAATCCGCTCGCCGTGGACGATTTTCTGGCCCTGCTTTACGTGCCGGCGCCGCAGACGATCTTCGAGGGTATCTGCGAGCTTCCACCGGCGCATTGGCTGCGCTGGCAGCGCGGCAAGCATGGCATCAGCCGTTACTGGGATGCCCTGCCTTCGTCTTTCGATGCTGGTGAGAGGAAAGAGGCGGACTTGATCGAAGAGACGCGGGCGCGCGTCGCGGAAGCGGTCCGGCTGCGTCTGGTTAGCGATGTTCCTCTCGGGGCATTCCTCAGCGGCGGTCTCGATTCCACCAGCATTGTGGCCTGCATGGCGCAAGCGCAACCGGCAGCGCCCGTGCGATCGTTCAGTCTGGGCTTCGGCGCTGGAGAGGAGCGTTACACCGAAATCGAATACGCGCGCCTGGTGGCGCGGCAGTACGCCACTCAACACGTGGAAATCGAGATCCGCCCGCAAATAGCCGCCTTGCTGCCGTTGCTGACGTCCCACTTCGATGAGCCCTTTGGCAATCCTACTGCGTTGTTGCTCTATGAGCTTTCCCGGCGCACGCGGGGGCACGTAACCGTGGCGCTGGCCGGAGATGCCGGTGACGAAATTTTCCTCGGTTACCCGCGTTATGCCGGAGCACTGCTGCAAAGCCGGATGGCCCGCCTCCCGCTGGGCCTGCGAAACTTGGTTTCCAGCGGTGCCGCGCTGATTCGCGACAACTCCAGCGGCGCGCACTTGGCGCGGCGCGTCCGGGAGTTTCTGGAAAGCGCGGCACTCCCGTGGCAGGACGCGTATATCCGGTGGGTTTCGTATTTCGGAGCCGGGGATCGGGCGGGCCTCTACACTCCCGAATTCCGCGCCGCAGTCGGCGGATACCGCGCTGAATCTTTCCTGCAAGGCTGGTTCGCGCGCGCGACTCACGCGCATCCGCTGGATCAAGTCAGCTATGTGGATCTGCACTCGTTCCTGCCGCATAACCTACTCGAATATGGCGACCGCATGAGCATGGCCCACGGCCTGGAAGTGCGCTTGCCCTTCACCGATCACAAGCTGGTGGAATTTGCGATGCGCGTTCCAGGACCGCTCAAGAAGAAGGGTGGCAGCGCCAAATACCTGTTGCGTGAAGCCATGCGCCCGCAACTCCCGCGGCAGGTTCTCGACCGGCGCAAACTGGGGCTCAATCCGCCGTTGGCAATCTGGCTGCGGGACGAGCTTTCCACCCTGGTTGATGAACAACTCTCCGCCGAGTCCATTCGCCGCACCGGCTGGTTCCGTCCGGAAGCCGTCCGCAAGCTGGTCGAAGATTTTCGCAGCGGGCGCCGCGATTATTCCCTGCACATCTGGTCCCTGCTGGCCTTGGAGCAATGGCGCCGGCAGATTCTGGAAAACGAAGAAGTCACCGGCATGAATCTGCTGAGGGCTACCGCGTGAAAATCCTGTATGTGTCGCACTATTTCCCGCCGGAAATCGGCGCCCCAGCCGGTCGTGTATCCGGACTGGCCCGGCAATGGGTGCGCGAAGGTCATCAGGTGGAAGTGCTGACCGGCTTCCCGCACCATCCCACCGGCGTAATTCCACAAGACTACCGCGCGAAGTTCCGCCGTGGGTACGTTTGTGAGGACCACGGCGGAGTCCGCGTCCACCGCACGTGGATCTTTCCCGCAGCCAACCGTGGCAAAGTTTTGCGTTCGCTCAACTATCTCTCGTTCATGCTTTCCGCCGCGGTCACCGGTTCGCTGCGTCTCGCGCGTCCGGATGTGGTGATCGCCACTTCTCCTCAGTTGCTCTGCGCAGGGGCGGGCTGGCTGCTTGCGCGAAGGTTCGGAGCGCCGCTGGTGATGGAAGTGCGCGATTTATGGCCGGAGTCCCTGGTGGCCGTGGGCGCCAGTGGAACCCGCTCGCCGCTGGTGGCTGGGCTGGAAAAGCTGGCGCGTTCGTTGTACCGCTCGGCTTCTCACATCGTGACTGTTACTTCAGCGCAACGCCAAGCCATCGCCTCCGCGGGTGTAGCTCCGGAAGACATCACGGTCATCCCCAACGGCATTGATGACGAATTTATTGCACTGGCCGATGCCGCGCCGCGCGCGTATGCGGATAGGTTCGTGGTCACCTATATCGGCACGCTGGGAATGGCGCATCACCTGGAAACCTTGCTCGAAGCGGCGCACGCGATGCGCGACTGTGAAGGAGTGCGCTTCCAGATTGTGGGCGAAGGCGCGCGGCGGGCGGCCTTGGAAGCGAAGGCCCGCGAACTGCGGCTGACCAACGTCCTGTTTGCGGGGGAGCGGCCGCGCGAAGAGGTGCCGCAGTGGATCGCCGGTTCCCACGCCTGCGTGGTGCTGCTGCGCAGGACGGACGTGTTTCTCACCGTGGTTCCTTCCAAGATGCTCGAGATCATGGCCGTGGGCTGCCCCATTGTCTTGGGGGTGGCCGGCGAAGCCAAAGCCCTGCTGCAACGAGCTGCCGCAGGACTGGCCATTGAACCCGAAAGTTCCTCTCAGCTTGTGGCCGCACTGCGGCTTCTTCGCTCAGATCAAGTTCTCCGCGCGTCCATGGGGCGGTGCGGACGCCAGTTCGTGGAATCGGAATTTCGCCGGCCAGCGCTGGCCCGCAAATATCTTTCCGTGCTGGAGGGCATACAGGCAGCAAGCCGGCCAGCGCCCGAGAATGTTCTGGCAGAAAACGAAACGGCTCCGGAGGTGCAATGAGAACCTACTTCTTCCTGATTGCTATTTCTGCGATGGCCTGTTTTGTCTTGTCGCGCTGGCTGGCACGGCTGGCTGCGGAGCGAGGGTGGGCCCAGCGGCAGGGGGATGGGCCGGACGGATGCGGCGTCCCGCGGCTGGGTGGCGCGGCCATGATGACCGCGGTCTTGTTATCCCTGTCCCTTCTTCTCCTTTGGGATAACGATGTGACGCACCTTCTTGTGCGCAAACCGGCCGAAGGATTGGGGTTGCTCGCGGCCGTATTGTGCGTTTTCGCCGTGGGGCTCTATGACGATCTGCGCGGCGCGCGCCCGTGGCAGAAGTTGCTGGTGCAGGGCGCGGCAGGCTGCATTCTTTTTTACGCGGGCTACCGCGTGGATCTGGTGACCAACCCGGTCACCGGAGGTTCTTTCACGCTTGGATGGCTGGCCCTGCCGTTTTCCCTGATATGGTTTATCTCGCTTTCCAACGCGTTCAATTTAATTGATGGCTTGGACGGACTGGCCGCGGGAGTGGGCTTGTTTTCCACTGTAGCGCTTTTCCTGCTCGCCCTGATGACCGCGAACCCTTTCATGGCCGCCATCGCCGCGGCCCTGGCGGGCGGGCTGCTTGGCTTTTTGCCCAACAATTTCGCGCCCGCGAGAATCTACCTGGGAGATTCTGGAAGCCTCACCATTGGCATCACCCTGGCCGCGCTGGCGGTGCGCAGTTCTCTCAAGGGGCCAGTGATCATCACCCTTGCCATTCCCTTGATGATTTTCGGGGTGCCGTTGCTTGACGCAGGGGTCACCACGCTGCGTCGCTTTCTTTCCGGGCACCCGATTTTCCGGCGCGATGAAGAGCATCTGCATCATCGCCTGTTGCAAATCGGGTTAACGCACCGGGCGGCAGTGCTGGCACTGTACGGCATTGCCGGATTCTTCGCGCTGTCTTCCTTGCTCCTGGTGAACTACAAAAGTTCTGCGGCGCCCTTGATCGCGCTGCTGTGCGGCTTGCTGGCGTGGATCGTGGTGCGCTCGATGGATTACGCAGAGTTCAGCGAACTGGATGAACACGTGCGTGCCGCCCTGGGCAGCCAGCGCCGGGTACTGCGCAATCAGATCCTGATTCGCAAGGCGGAAAAACAACTGGCGCAGGTTTCCGGAATTGATGAGGCGTGGGAAATCACCGGCAGCGTCCTGGAAACGCTGGAGTTTGAAGCCGCAGTTTGCCATCTGGCCGGCGCGCCTGGCACAAGCTCGGTGACGCTGCGTTGGAACCATCCGCAAGCAGAATCCCTGCCCAAGGAGCGGCCGGAAACATGGACGATGCTGATTCCTCTGGTTGTGGAGGGCAAACGCATCGGCCACGTCGAGCTCTCCCGCAGGCTGGACGCAGGGTCAATACTTTTTCGCACGGCCACCCTCACCCGGCTGCTTACCCAGGCCCTGGGAGGAGTCGTGCTCCGGTTTCCCACGCGGCTACCGCAGGAAGAATCCATTGCCCAATCCAAGACCGCGTAGCGGTATCCAAGACGGGAGCGACTCCAGCGAATCTACGCTTTTCGCCGGTCGTTGCATTTCCCGAACCCAGTACAGCCCAACCAGAATCGCGGCCAGGATTGCGAGGATCAACAACCTGCGGTCCGTCTTTGCCGCAGGGCGAACTCGCCTCTTGTGTCGCCGCCGGATGCGGCGCCTTTCCGGAACGATCTGAGTTTCATCCACGGTTGATCCCCCGCAAATTACTTCGAGTCTAGCAAACTCTTAACGGAGAATGGTCATCCCCTAGAGTGAACGCCCTTGCTCATTACCTGATGGCCCAGGCCGTACGGCAGCCCGTGGCGACACTGAGATTCGCCGCCGCGGAAGCCTGGAGGCGCGGCCGCGTGCGCTGGGCTGATCCGATTGCCGGGGGTTTGCCCGCGTTCGCGGCTTGGCAAGCGGATTGGTTCGCTCCTTTCCTTGCTCCCGAAATCTCTTTGGCCGCCCCAGCAGGGGGAAGATTTTCCGCGGCGGCCGATGCGATCTGTCGCCACGAATTTCAACTATTAGGCTCCACCTACCGAGCGGGAAAGACGATTGACTGGCACAAGGATTGGGTGTCCGGTCACCGCTGGCCGTGCGAGCCCGCGGGCCGCTTGAATTTTTCGTCATCCCCGGCGGGTTCCGATGTGAAGCGGCCTTGGGAACTAAGCCGGTTCCATCATGCGCTCCTCCTGGGCGCCGCCTATTGGGAGACATCCAACCAGCGCTACGCGGAGGAGTTTGCTTCCCAAGTGAGGGATTGGATCGCGCAAAATCCCTATCCCCGCGGAATTCATTGGGCGATGCCCATGGAAATCGGTATCCGCCTGGCAAATCTCTGCGTGGCCGGGCGAATGTTTTCCCACTCCGACCGCCTCCCGCGAACTTTCTGGCAGGAATTTCTCTCCCTTTTGTTTCTGCACGGACGGCACCTTGCGAAGCATCGGGAGTGGAACCCAGTAGCCCGCGGCAATCATTACCTGGGGTGTCTGGTTGGAATGCTGCACGCAGGGGCGCTCTTCCTGGGTTTTCCGGAAGGACGCGAATGGTACCACACGGCCAAAGCAGCGATTGGCGCGGAGATGAACTGGCAAATCGGCGAAGATGGCGTGGCGGATGAAGGCTCCTCCGCTTATCACGGATTGGTTACAGAAATGATGCTCGTCTCCGCTCTGCTAGCCGCGCGGGTCGAATGCGCCGCCGATTTTGCATCGGATCCCCTTGCTGCCATCAGACGAACATGGAGAGGGAATTTTTGCGCAAAACTAGAGAGCATGTTTGATTTCCCCGTGGCGCTGCTGACCGGCCGCCGGCAGCCGCCCATTCTGGGAGATTCCGACGACGGGCGCCTGCTGCCACTGTGCGACCACAGTGACGTTCCCGCGCTCGAGCACGTGCTTGCCACGGGGCGGGCCCTGTTTGGCCGGACAGAATGGCCCGTTCAACATGAATGCCAGCAGCCGGGATGGCTGCTGAACTATGCAAACGCAGGGCGCAGGCCATCGCCGCCACGAAAAGCGTTTCCTGTAAGTGGTTTTTTCTTTGCCACATCGCCGCGGATTCAAGCCAGTGTTCGATGTGGTCCGCTGGGTGTTGCGGGGTGGGCCAACCACGCGCATTGCGACCAGCTCCATGTAGAGTTCGCGCTGGATGGCGCCCCGGTCCTGGTGGACCCGGGCACGTATCTCTATTCTGGAAATCCTGAGGCGCGCAA
>CAZCNH010000091.1:0-13048 GCA_964500065.1 uncultured Acidobacteriaceae bacterium | reverse complement strand
GAAGGCGGAACGCCGGGCCCAGCGCAAGCTGGAAAAGAGCAACCCGCAGGAAGCGCCCGAGACTCAGCCCGAATCCGGCGTGGCTCCGGCAGATGCCGACCCCAAGCTGAATCCGTAGACGAGGGGTCGGTGCTTCAGCTCCCACGATAAGCCCTACTCAAACGATCATCGATCTCACGGGCGGGATTGCATGCCGCCGGACCATTGCAATTTGCCATCGGCGCCGGCGGTAAGGGCCACGAACTCGGCGTCGCTCTTGAGCGATGTAAAGACGGCGTCCACGCGGGCTTCCATCATTTCCTTGGCGCGCACGGCGTCGTAGCGTTCGTATTCGTAGAAGTGCCGCTTCAGCAGCTTCAGGGCTTTATCGCGCTGGCCGAGTTGCGCATAGATGGCGGCCAGGTTGTACGAAGCGGAGAGCAGCTTTTCGTTGCTGCGCGCGATGCGCAGCGCTTCCGCCGCCAGCGTCCCGCCCTTGTCTGCGTTGAAGACCGAAGCGAACACCTGGTTGTACTCATCGGCAGGATCGAGCGACAGCGCGAGCTTCACGTACTGCTCGGCCTTGGCCATTTCCCCTTCGGAATTCCAGTAAACCGCCAGGTTGCGATAGGCGAGCGGCGTGGGAAATTCGGCGACAGAACGTTCCATCAAGCGCAGGCCTTCCTTGAATTTTCCGTCGTGGATCGTCATTTTGCCGTTGCCGTGCAGGGCGATGGCGCGGGAAAGCGGGTCCGCGGGCATGGAGAGAATCTTGTCGAAAGCGGCGCGCGATTTGTCCCACTCGCCGGTGTGATGGCGGTAAAGCTCGCCCAAATAGCGCAGCGGGGTGACGTCCATCGCGTCCATCTGCGCGGCCGCTGCGTAGTAGCGCTCGGCTTCCGCGTACTTGGCGCGATTTTCCGCGCGCAAGCCTTTGCGCATGGTCTGGTCAATCCGGGCGCTCAGGGCCCGGTCGGTGACCGGCGCGTCGAAAATCTGCCCCACGTCCACGCCCAGTTTCTTCAATTCCTTGGCGGCGTCCTTGGCCAGCTTGGGGAACATGCATTTTTCGTTGGCTACCGCGCGCAACTCTTCGATGGCTCCGGCGCTATCCGACGCTTTGGCTTTGTTCCTTCCCGACTCCAGTTTTTCCTTGAGGGCGTTTTCGCGGCGCTTCACTTCGGTCTCGACGGCCTTTTCCACGTCGGCGACCTTCAGCATGCCCTTGCTGTTTTCCACCCGCGTGATTTCGGTTCCGCCAGGTTCGGCGAGCACCGCTACCGGCAGGACAGTATTCGCACCCAGCTTCTGCGCAAAAGGCGTGCGCGAATCCGCCACGCCCATGGTGATGCATTGCGCTGCATACACGGATAGCAGACGCGAAAAGAGCAGGCTCGATTTCTTTAGCTCATCGGCGCTGCTGGGAAACCAGTAGAGCACCAGCCCGCTGCCCAGCGGCTCCTCCGGCTTCAGCAATTTCCATGGCACGCGGTACACTTGCTCATCCGCCGCGTTGCCTCCTCCGGAACTGCCGCGCATACCGCCGGTACCGCCCCCGCCTCCGCCGCCGCAGGTGGCCCAAGCTGCAGGCGTCGGAAGCAACAAGCAACAGGAAAGAAGGATTGCGGTGCAGCGAAGCAGGTGATTTCTCATCGTCCTGTCCACACTCTCACGTTGAATTTGGTTGTCCAAGAAAGCCCAAAGGTGGCGTACGCCAACCCTGAGATGTTCGGAAAGCCATTCAGGGTTGGCTTCGCCTATTGTACGGGATGGGGCCGGCTCTTCCGGCAAGAAAACAACGGCAAGATGCCGTCCACGAGACTAACGCTTGATGTCAATGGAAGCCCGGGTGGTTTCCCAATCCATTTGCAGGGTGCAGGTGTTGCCGGCCTGCTTGAATGAGATGGTGAAATTCTCAACCGGGCTGGGCAGCTTGGAAACGGTCATGGCCGCCCGGGTCAGGTCACTGGCCTCGCCGGGGTAGGGAATCCCCCATTCACCGGTTTCCTTGCTGACGATCAAGGACCATTCGGTTGGGTTCGGCAGAATAAAGATGGTGTAGTTGCCGGCGGGAACCGCCTTACCGCCCACCTTGACATCTCCGCTGACAACAAACGTGGTGGCCTCATTTGCCCCTGCCCGCCAAACCTGGCCAAACGGCACCAAGTCGCCAAAAATCTTGCGGCCCTTCATCCGTGGGCTGGAGTAGTCCACGGTGATGGTCTTGCCGTCGCCAAACGTGCATTCCGCCTTGGCGGCCGGGCTTGGCCGCCCCTGCCCAACCGCGCTTTGCCCTGCCAGAAGCGCGGTCCCCGCCAGGATCAAACCACAGAATGCCAGCACATTCCTGTTCTTTTTCATTTTGTCCCCCGTTTGCTGAAATCAAGTACAACTCTAAGACGTAACAAGTGGCGGGAATACTTCACCAAACTCTTCTGCTCTACCGCCTCCGAAGGCGCCGCCGCGGCTGTGGTAGAGTGCCGGAATACCCGGAGACCAGCAGAATGCTCAAGGGGGAGGCCGGAAGTCATTTGCGCTGCGGCGCAGAGGTGACTTCCTCACACCATGCGAGGTGTCGAAATGGCATTTGAACGAAAAACGGGCATCGCGAAAGTAAACGGGATCGAAATGCACTATGCCGTGGAAGGCGAAGGCGAGCCGCTGCTGATGCTGCATGGCGGCACCGGCTGTCACGAGGACTGGGCTTACGCGGGGCGCGAGCGCTTTCTGGAAGAATTCAGGCTGATCACCCCCGATGCGCGCGGACACGGCTCCTCCACCAATTCGGAGGAAACCATCACCCACCGCCAGTGTGCCCTGGACATGCTGGCCCTGCTCGATCTCCTGCATATCGAGAAATGCCGGGCAGTAGGCGTGAGTTTTGGCGGCAACATTCTTTTGCACATGGCCACCCATCAGCCCGGCCGCATTGAAAGAATGGTTGTGGTCAGCGCGACTATGCGCTTCCCCGAACAGGCGCGGGCCATCATGCGGCAAGTGCCGGCTCCGCAGGATCAGCCGGAGAAAGAATGGGAAGTGATGCGAAAGCGGCACAAGCTTGGTGATGAACAGATCGCCGCCTTGTGGCGGTGGACACGCAGCTTGCAGGATAGCTACGACGACATGAACTTCAGCGCCGGGGATCTTGCCCGCATCACGGCGGCTACACTGATCGTGTATGGGGATCGTGACTTCCTCTATCCGGTGGAAATGGGCGTGGAAATGTATCGCGCGATTCCGCGCGCGCAACTGTGGGTTGTGCCCGGAGGCAGCCACGGCCCGATTTTTTCGGCCGCCGCCGCGCAGTTTGCCCAGAATGCGCTCGCTTTTTTGCGCGGGTAGGGGCAGGACAAAAAAGCTCAGCGAGGTCTGGAATGAAAACGGCTGATGGATGGCAGGTGCCCTCCGGCATTGCGGCTCTGGCTCTGGCAGTGACAGCGCTTGCACAAGCACCCAGGGAAGTGCCGGTGGCGGAGGAGCCGCGGCACCACTTTTCGTTTGAGAACGACCGGCTTCGCGCATTCCGCGTGGAGGTGGCCCCGCGCGACAAGACCCTGCTGCACCGTCATGACCGCGACTATTTTTACATCGCCATCGGCGCCGCCGATATCGTGAACGCGGTGCTGGGCCGCCCGGAAGTCTCCGCGCACATGGCCGACTTGCAGATTGGCTTTGCCAAAGGCGGCTTCGCGCACGTGGCGGAAAACAAGGGCGACACCGCGTTCCGCAACTTCACCATCGAATTCAAGCGCCCGCAAAGCAAGCTCACCAACCGGTGTGCGCGTGTGGATTCCACGCAACCGGTAAATTGCACGGTGGCCGCGGAGGCGCCCGTTACGCCCGAATTTGAAACCGAAGAGTGCGTCGTCTCGCTGTTGCAGGTGCCACCGGGCGGAAGATTCGCGCTCGATAACCCGCAGTTGGCTCGCCTGCTGATGCCGATTGGCGATGTGCAGGCAAGCCTGCTCCGCGACGGAGCGAAAGGCGTGCCCTTTCAGGCAAACAAGGAACTCTGGACGGAAGGGAGCAAACAACTGACAGTGGTCAACGCCGGCAAATCCACTGCCCGCCTGCTTTCCATTGCCCTTCGAGCAACGAAATAAGAAGCCGCGTCGCACATGCAGATGCGCCACCTTTCCCCGGACCCGCCTTGCTCATTCAAAACTGGCGGCGCGAGGACCGTTCAAGCACCGGGACGAACTTCGTCCCGGTAGCTGGTTGAAGCTCTCGCCTCAGGAGAGTCGCATCTTCAAGCGCGAGTGGCAATCACTTCGAGGTATTCGGCTTCCACAAGGGTATTGCCCCCTGCGGCTTTGTTGTGCGTGTACCACAGGCGCACCAGATCATTGCGCAGCTTCCTCTGGCCTTCGCCGTCCAGTGAATCAAACGCGCGCGACATCGGGCCATAATGGGCGCGGAAGAATTCCACCACCGCATCCGGCGCGAACGGATACTCGAAGGGATACAGCCGGCGCGCAAACTTCAATTCCGCGATTCCCTGGCTCAAGTACTGGCTGACGGTGGCCTCGTCCCCCCACAGCGCGGGGGAGGGCATGCCCGCGGGCGCGAGATGCTTGGCAATGGCCTTGAACATTTGTCCGACGAAGCCGCCGGGCGTCCAATTGCCCATGGCGATCACGCCTCCCGGACGGCACACGCGGGTCAGTTCCGCCGCGACTTGATAGGGACGGGGCGCAAACATGGCGCCGACCAGGCTCACCACGACATCAAACTGACCGTCGCCATAGGGCAGAGCTTCGGCGTCGCCTTCTTCGAAGGTGATGTTGAGTCCTTCGGCATCGGCGCGATCCTGAGCGCGCTCCAGCCAATTGGTGGCGATGTCGCACCCGGTTACTTGGGCGCCGGCGCGGGCGGCGATCAGTGCAATTTGTCCCGCACCGCACGCCACGTCGAGCACCCGGGCCCCCGGCTGAATGCCGAGCCGCTGATAGAACTCCCCTGCGCCTTTTTCCATGTAGCGCGAAAACAAGTCGTAATCCCCCGTCATCCACGTGCTTTTCAGGCGCGTCTTGAGCAGGCCGAAATCGTTGGCCGCGGGTATAGCTACTGCGACGGCGTTCATTGCGTAATTCCTCCATTCCAGTTTTGTTGAATGCGCACCCTGTACGCTTCGAGTGTCACTATGCAGGAATCCCGGCGGGAAAACTTGACCCAGAGTCCCGGAGTTTTGGCGCAAACGCCAATTCTTTGGCGAAACCGCCCCGTGGTGGCGCACCTTCGGTTGTTGCAAGGGGGAAATTCTGCCGCTCCTGGCCTCCCCTGGTTCGCCCGCCGGCGCTTTGCTGGCACAGCGCGGGAAAAAAATCCGCCGGGATCACGAAACAAAATCCGAGCGCCTTCCGTACTGGTGAGTAGGGTGAAGGGTTGACATCTTACCCGAGCGCGGTTCTGTTTGGGTTGAATGTCTACCTAAGATTAGGGGGAAGCAATGAACAACCATCCGGCCGCGAAAAAACCGCTTCGCATTTGGCCCGGGGCCATCCTTGCCATCTTGCAGGTACTCCTTTGGTTTGTGGTGCCCCGGCTGCTCCCCGACCGGGAACTTTGGGGGCTGCTGGGCACGGTCGTGGCCGCGGTTGCCATTCTCCTGTGGTGGATTTTCTTCAGCCGCGCGCCGTGGGTGGAACGATTGGGCGCTATCGTCTTGATCTTCGCCGCGATTTTCGGCATGTCCTTCTTCGTGCATGTGTCCGTGCTCAAGGCCGGGCAGGGGCGGCTCTTCTACGCTTTTGCTTTTCTGCTTTCTACTTTTGCCCTGGCCGTCAGTGCCGCGGCAAGTCAGCGCCTCGCTCCCGGGCTTCGCCGGTTGGTGATGGCTGCGGCCGTCCTGCTGGCCTGCGGCGGGTGGACGCTCTTTCGCAGCGAAGGCATCATGGGCAGCGGTCCTCAGCTTGTCTGGCGCTGGACGCCCACCGCGGAAGAACGGTTGCTGGCACAGACTCGAACCGCGACGGCTGCGCCAACTCCTGTCGCAGCCCCAACGCAAAGTGTTCCAGCGCCAAGCCCGGGCCCGGGCAAAGACCCCGCTGCGCCCCCAGCCGCGGAAGCCAGCGGCAAACGCGAACCCACGATGGCAGGCAGCGCGAGCCGAGCCCTTCCCGCACTTCCTGCGACCGCGGTGGCGGCCGAGTGGCCGGGATTCCGCGGTCCCAACCGCGACAGCGTGATTCACGGCGTCCGGATTACCACGGACTGGGCAACAGCCCGGCCAGTTGAATTGTGGCGGCGGGCGGTCGGGCCGGGTTGGTCTTCGTTCGCCGTGCGCGGTGATCTGATTTACACGCAGGAGCAACGCGGCGAATTTGAAATTGTGGCCTGTTACAACGCCACCACCGGCAAGCCTGTATGGGAGCATCGCGACGCAGCGCGCTTTTGGGAAGCAAATGGCGGTGCCGGTCCGCGCGGCACTCCGACCCTGCACGGCGATCGTGTATACACTTTCGGCGCCACGGGAATCCTGAACGCGCTGGATGCAAACACCGGAGCCGTGCTGTGGTCGCGGAATGCGGGACCCGACACGGAAAAAAAAGTCCCGTACTGGGGCTTTTCGAGTTCACCCCTGGTGGTCGGAGATGTGGTGATCGTGGCCGCTTCCGGAAGGCTGGCAGGGTATGACCTGGCCACGGGCACGCCGCGGTGGATCGGTCCCAACAGTGGCAGCAGTTACAGCTCTCCGCAGTTGCTGACCATTGATGGGATCGCACAGGTTGTGTTGCAAACAGCAAAAGGCGCAAGCGCCGTTGCGCCCACGGATGGCAAGCTGCTCTGGGAACATGCCTGGGAAGGCGGCTCCACCATTGTCCAGCCGGCGCTGGTTGGCGAACACGATATTCTGGTTACCGCGCTTACTGAAACCGGCGGGCAGGGCTTGCGCCGGCTGACGATTGCGCATGAAGGCGGAGCATGGAGCGTGAAGGAACGCTGGACCTCCGCCGGGCTGAAGCCCTACTTCAACGATCTGGTGATTCACAAAGGTCACGCGTACGGTTTCGACGGCAACATTCTGGCCTGTATTCGTCTCGAGGATGGCCAGCGCGTGTGGAAAGGTGGTCGCTACGGCAACGGCCAACTGGTTCTGCTGGCGGATGAAGACGTGCTGCTGGTGATTTCCGAGGAAGGCGAACTGGCGCTGGTTTCAGCTACCGCGGACCAGTTTAAGGAGATGGCGCGCATCCCGGCGATTGAAGGCAAAACCTGGAACCATCCGGTTCTGGTCCGCGACATGCTCCTGGTGCGCAACGACCGCGAGATGGCCGCATTCCGCCTGGCCCTCGCGGACAAAGCCAGTCCGTCCGCCAGCCCCGCGCATCCCGGATCGCCGAACGGTGCGGCTTCCGCCTCGGCCAAAATCTTTCGTGGCAATTGAGGTTGACGCGCTTCAACCAGGAAGGCTACGCTTAGGTAACATGTCTACCCAAGACGCACGAGAACGGCTCGAACTCCTGCAAGGAACGCTGGATATGCTTATCCTGCGCACTCTGATTTTCGGGTCGCAGCACGGGCAGGGAATCGCCCGCGCCATCCAGCAGACTTCCGACGAAGAACTGCTGGTCGAGCACGGCGCCCTCTATCCCGCGCTGCAACGCCTGGAGGAACGCGGCTGGATTTCCGCGAAGTGGGGAGTTTCCTCCAATAATCGCAAGGCACGCTTCTACGCGTTGACCGCGGCTGGGCGCAAGCAACTCGGCAAAGAAACCAGCAAGTGGAAGCGCCTGACCGCGGCCATCGGCCGCATTCTGGAATCCGAGGGCTGAGCGATGTTCCGACGCAAGCGCAAAATGAGCGACTTCGGCGCCGAAATCGAGGCCCATATCCAGTTGGAGGCTGAACGCCTGCAAGAACAGGGCTTGAACGATGTCGATGCCCGGGCCGCGGCGCACCGGGCCTTCGGCAACGTCCTGAAAACGCAGGAGCGCTTTTTTGAATCCGGCCGCTGGCTCTGGTGGGATCGTTTTTCCCGGGACGTCCGCTACGCCTTGCGTATGCTGCGCAAGTCTCCTGCGTTTACTGCGGTGGCCATTGTCACCATGGCGCTGACCATCGGCGCGAACGCCGTGGTCTTCAGCGTGTTGAACGGATTGATCCTGCGCCCGTTGAACGTGCCGCAGGCGGAGACCCTGTACCAGATTGCCCATGCCAAAGACGATTCCGCAAATCAGTCCTATCCCAACTACATTGATTTGCGCGACCGCCAGCGCAGCTTCGACTCGATCGCCGCCTACACCATTACCGCGGCTGGACTGAATACCGGCGAAGTTCCCGCCCACGTCTGGGTGGTGCAAGCCAGTGGCAATTACTTCGACGCCCTGAAGATTCAGCCGCACCTGGGCCGCTTCTTCCACGCTTCGGATGAAAACGGCTCCAACAGCGCGCCGTATGCCGTGCTCAGCTACGAGTACTGGCAAAATCATTTCCAATGTGACCGCACAGTGGTGGGGCGCGTCGTCCTTCTGAACCGGCATCCGTTCACTATTTTGGGCGTGGCGCCGGCGGGGTTCTACGGCACGCTCCTGTTTTTCAGACCCGACTTTTTCGTGCCCATGGTCAACCAGGAGCAGTTGGAAGGGAACGATTTGAACGCCCGGGGAAAGCGCTGGGTTTTCGAACTGGTGGGGCATTTGAAGGCCGGGGTCACTCCGGCGCAAGCGGTAGCCGACCTGAATTCCATCGGCGCGGATTTGGAAAGAGCGTATCCGGAAACCGCAGGTCAGATGGCTTTCCGGTTGACGCGGCCCGGCTTGTATGGTGATTTTCTGGGCCGGCCAGCCCGGGCGTTTGTGACCGGACTGATGCTGCTGGCGGGACTGATCCTGCTGGCGGCCTGCGCCAACCTGGGCAGCCTGTTTGCCGCGCGCGCAGCAGACCGGTTCCGCGAAGTGGCCTTGCGCCTGGCGTTGGGCGCCAGCCGCGCCAGCGTTGTGCGCCAATTTCTGACCGAGTCTCTGCTGCTTTCGCTGGCAGGGGGCGCGGTTGGGTTGTGGGTCAGTGCCGCACTGTTGCGCGGACTGAGCGTTTGGCAGCCGCTTCGGCGGTTCCCCACCTTGCGACTTGCCGTGGAGCCTGATGCCAGCGTGTACGCCGTCGCGGTGATTCTGGCGCTGCTGAGCGGCTTGCTTTTCGGCTTGGCGCCGGTCCGCCAGATGCGCCAGGTTGATCCCTACCAAATCATCAAGGCGGGGTCGTCGGGCCGGGTGGGGCGGCGGATCTCCTTTCGCGATGTATTGCTGGGCGCGCAGATCGCCATCTGCGCTTTGCTGGTCACCGCTTCTCTGGTCGCGGTGCGCGGCTTGGTACAGTCGTTGCACAGTGATTTCGGTTTCGAGCCGGAAAACGCCATGCTGGTGGAAACGGATTTGAAGATGGCGGGCTACACCGGCGACCGCCTTCCGGAAATGCAAAAGCGCATGACCGAGACTTTGCAGGCCATTCCCGGCGTGGCCGCGGTCGGGCAGATTGATTGGCCGCCCCTGGATCAGAGCTTCAAGGCCGCGCTGGTCTTCACCGATCAAACCGCAGACCTGCGGCCGTCCAACGCCGCTCTGACCGCCATGCTGCTGAAGATTTCTCCCGAGTACTTCGAAGCCGCGCGAACGGCTATGGTGGCCGGCCGGATTTTCACACGGTACGACGACCAGAACGCGCCGCCGGTGGCTATCGTCAATCAACATTTTGCGCGCAAGGTTCTGGGCTCCACCGAGGAAGCTGTAGGCCGTTTTTTCAAAACGCCTCAGGGAACGCGAATTCAAGTGGTGGGCATTGTGGAAGATGGGAAATACATGAGCCTCACCGAAGAGCCCAAAGCGGCGATGTTCCTCCCCATCCTGCAAGCGCCTTCGAGCGCATCGTGGTTCGTGGTGCGCTCCGATCGCGGGCCCGAGGTGGCCGCCGACATTCGCAACGCCCTGCGCAGTCTGGATGCGGGCCTGCCGGTTTTCCTGGTGACCTGGCATCAGGAGTTGGATGGAGTGTTCTTCACGTCGCGCGTGGCCACCGTATCCCTTGGCGTGCTCGGCGGGATGGGCGCAATGCTCTCCATCACCGGGATTTTTGGCATGGCCGCGTACTCAGTCAGCAAACGTTTGAAGGAACTGGGTATCCGAGTCGCCCTGGGCGCCGGCCGCAAGGAAGTGCTGCAAGCGGCGCTGGGGAGAGCCTTCAAGCTGCTGGCCGCCGGTTCGGCCGCCGGGGTACTTCTGGGAATCCTGGCCAGCCAGGTGCTGGCTTCGATTGTGTATCAGGCCACACCGCGCGATCCCCTGGTGTTGACCGGAGTCATTTTCGCCATGTTGTTTCTGGGCCTGCTGGCCACCTGGATTCCCGCGCAGCGCGCGCTTTCCATTGATCCCTTGAAGCTGCTGCGCGAGGAATAATCTTGTCGCGCCCAGGCGCTGCTCCTTCACCGGCGCAGGCCCGCAAACGGCGGCTCGGTTTTCAGTATGTGCGTTGTGCCTTCCGGAGAAGCGGATGGTTTACAGGCTCACTGAGGACAACGCGACAGCGCCGCTCCCGTTGCGCCAAACTGATCTTTTCAAGGTGACTTACCTGCCGCCATCGCTGGGCGTGCGCATCGTGAACATTGTTGGCAGTCCATCGGGAAAAGTTGAGTTTGGGGAATATGTGGTCCGCCGCGGCGCGAGTCACTTCAACCATTCCTCGTTTCGTCTCGACGAGGCCCACCGGATGGACATCGAACGGCTCCTTGACGCGCTCGGGCAGTACAAGAGATCTTCCTTCCCGGACGACGATGAAGAACCCGAGCGCCGCCGCATCGCTCTCTGGACTGACGGCAAGTCGTGCGCGTACCGCATTCCTGTGCCGCACCGGCACCGGGCCCTGAAAATTACGACGAAATTCAGGCTGGCCTTCGAATGTGCATGGGCAGCCATTATCGAGCCGGTGCGAGCACGCAGAATGGCCGACTTTACTGTGCCGGATTACGCGCGCGCAGGTGTGAAAGGCCCCCGCGAGGAACCTTTCTTGAGTTGATGGTCCCCGTCAAACCTCTGCCGGACGAATCCATTCCCGTAGGTTCACTTGGCGCGGATCCCTTCCAGCAGATCCGTCTCCCGCTCGCGTCCGCCGTTCACGGTACTGAAGACGCGATAAAAGAATTGCCGGCCCCACAGCGCTTCGTGATCCTCCGGCGACAAGCCCTGCAACCGTTCGTAAGCGGTTACCTGGGATTCGTGGCAACGAATCGCCTGCCACACGGTTGTCGAGAAGCTCCGCGTATCAATCACCGTGGTGATCGCCCAGTCTGGCCACGGCACGGCCTGCCGCTCAATGCCGTCCACCATCGAGACCAGTTTGCGGAAAGCGGATTGGTAAGCTTTCCAGGCCGATTCCGGCCAGGCCAAATAGTACAGCTTCGCGACCGCGTGCGGCTTTCCCGGTTCGTTCCCCTCGCAAGGGAATGTGGGATCGGCTGCGGCAACCATGGCCGCCGTGGTGAATTGGGAAATGGCAATGTGATCCGGATGCCCATAGGCGCCGTCCGGTCCGAACGTCACCACCACGTCCGGTCGCACCCGCCGCACATGTCCGGCAAGGGTGGCGACAATCTCCCGCGGATTTGCGCGATCCAGATGCTGGTCGCCGTAATCGAGGATGGAAACCTCGCGCACGCCCAAGACTGCGGCCGCCGCGCGCAGTTCCGCTTCGCGGATGTTTGCCAGCGCGGCCGGCCCCGGATGCTGCGTATCGCCCGGACGATGCCCGCGGAACCGGCCGCTATCGCCGCGCGTGGCCGTCAGCACAAACACTTCCGCGCCTTGCGATGCGTATTTCGCAAGCGCGCCGCCCACGCCCAACGATTCGTCATCGGGGTGCGCGAGCACGGCCATTAATCTCGGAGTTATCATAAGTTTTGTCTGCCACCTGGGCGAAACTGGACCCGCTGCCATCCAAAAGTGTTCCTCATACGACTCGCGCGCACAATCGCGCGCCGGTGAGGTGCTGTTTGCGCGCCCACGCAATCCGGCCTGTCATAATTTGCTGAACAAATATGAAATGGTTGAAACCGCGCGCGCTGAAAATTATATCGTGCAGGCCCTGAGCGAAGAAATCAAGGAACGTTTGCCTGACGTGGTTGCTACGATGAAGGAGGCATGCTGTTCCTTCCGCACCAGGACGACGGGCCTGCGGCGCGCGGTCCAATCGGCGCCTTTGCCCGAGTTGTGCTCGTCCACCCGGCGCGCAGGATCGTCGGTCACGCCAACGTAGTAAGACTTGTCGGCGCACTCGAGGATGTAGACGTAGAACAAGAGATGAAGGACCCGTGCCCCTCGGCTCCGCGCTGCGCGCTTCGCTCGGGACACCACATCCTGGTCGGATGTGGTGGAGGCGGGGGGAGTCGCAAGTTCACGCGCCGTTGGCGGGAACTTGCCCTGAGCGCAGCCGAAGGGAACCCCTTATCAGGGCCAGCTTCTTGGCACGGCTCCAGCGTTTGATTTGGTTTTCACGCTTGCGGGCCGAAGACAAAGTGGGATGCTGTTCCTTCCACACCAGGACGACGGGCCTGCGGCGCGCGGTCCAATCGGCGCCTTTGCCCGAGTTGTGCTCGTCCACCCGGCGCGCAGGATCGTCGGTCACGCCAACGTAGTAAGACTTGTCGGCGCACTCGAGGATGTAGACGTAGAACAAGAGATGAAGGACCCGTGCCCCTCGGCTCCGCGCTGCGCGCTTCGCTCGGGACACCACATCCTGGTCGGATGTGGTGGAGGCGGGGGGAGTCGAACCCCCGTCCGAAAAGCCTTGCCACCAGAAGACTACATGCTTAGCTCGTTCGCGAGCGGCCCAATCCTTGCGGACCCTCCGCCGTTCGCCTCGCGCGCTCAGAGCGAGCAAGAAACGCGCGCTGCTAGTCCGATTGTTCTCGCGGCGTCGCTCCGGACCGAAACGCCACCGCCAGCCCGCTAGATGACATCTGACCCCGCGCTCACAGGCGAAGCGCAGGCAGACGGGCTACCTAATTAGGCAGCCAGAGCCAAGTTAGTGTTGGCAATTCTAGTTTTCCACCGGATAACGGACCCGTGGGAACCGGCATGCC
>CAZCNH010000090.1:0-13139 GCA_964500065.1 uncultured Acidobacteriaceae bacterium | reverse complement strand
GGATTCTGCTGAATTACTGGCTGGATCCGGATGTGGCGCGGCGGCTGGTGCCGGAGCCCTTCGAAATTGTGATTCGTAACGGCTTTGCCGTGGCGGGTATTTGCCTGTTGCGGCTGGAAGAGATGCGCCCGGCGGGAATGCCCGCGGCTCTGGGCCGGCGCAGCGAGAACATGGCGCACCGCATCGCCGTGCGCTACCCGGTGGAAGAAAACGGAGCGCGCATGATGCGCGAAGGCGTGTACAGCTGGCGGCGCGACACCGATAGCGCGCTGAACGCGCGGCTGGGCGGTTGGATATTTCCCGGCACGTTTCGCGACGCCGAATTCCGCATCGCGGAAAGCGAGCGTTCGCTGCGCATGGCCGTACTCACCGAAGACGGCCGCGCCGACGTGGCTTTCCGCTGCTCGTTCGGTGATGAATGGAAATGGACCCTGCTGTTTTCGCGACTGACCGACGTGCGCAACTTTTTCCAACGCGCCGACTGCGGCTTTAACACCACGCTACGCGGCGACGCGCAGGAAGGCCAGCGATTGGTACAGCAAAACTGGGACGTGGCGCCCGCCACAATCACCGATTTGCACTCTTCGTTTTTTGCCGATCGCAAGCGGTTCCCGCAAGGCGCGGCGGGGTTCGATTCGGCGGTGATCCTGCGCGGCGTGCCGCATAGCTGGCAGGCGCTCGGAGAACTGCCGCAGCCCGCGCATGCGTCGCAAGAAAAGGAGTAAGCTATGCTGCTTTCGATTTTGGTCTATGCCGCGCTGACCGGAATTCTGCTGGGCTTGATTTCGCTGAAGTGGCCGCTGCGCTTTTTGCGGCTGGCAACGCGCAAGTCCGCGCTCGTGCTGCTGGGGACCGCCGCGCTTCTGCTGCTGACGGCGGTGCTGTGGCCGGTCCCGGAATACCGGGCCACGCAAGCGCAATCACGGCTGGATGAATGGCTGCCGGTATGGCAATTCAGCGAGTTCCACTCGCTGCGGGTGCAGGCGCCACCGGAAAAGGTGTATCGCGCGATTCGGGAAGTCACCGGCGAAGAGATTCTTCTGCTGCAAACGCTGACCTGGATTCGCAATCCGGGCCGGCTGGCAGGCCAGGAAAGCCTCCTGAATCCGCCAGCCAAAAAGCCGATTCTCGAGGTGGCCATGGCGGGTGGATTCCGGCTGGCTGCGGAGGAACCGCCGGGCGAAATCGCGCTGCTGGCGCTGGTGCTGTGGGACGGCGTCGAACGGCCACCTTCGCGTGACGCGGAAGGCTTGCGCGCGATGATGCAGCGTCCGGGGAACGCCATCGCCGGGATCAATTTCCGCGTGCGCGACGAAGGCCACGGCTGGTGCACGCTGACCACCGAAACGCGCGTGTACGCCACCGATGCGGGCGCCCGGCGGACTTTCGCGCGATACTGGCGCGTGATCTATCCCGGCAGTTCGCTGTTGCGTTACACCTGGCTGCGCGCCATCCGCACCCGCGCGGAAAAGTGAGGCCGCATTTGAATGCCGCACCCATAAGCAGGAAGCATCCTCCGCATGGGAAAGCTATGCCCGTTTGGCTGGGGTGGGGGCCGTTGCTGGTACTTGTCTCGGCGGGATTGTGGTATCGCCGTGTTCTGCCACCGTGGCAAGTTATGGTGGTGATGTTCTTCGGCATGTATGCCGGGTTCAAGTGGTTTGCGCTGTGGGCAGAACTGGTGCGGAGGAACAAAGCGCCTTCGCTTCGCGTCCTCGGCTTTTTGTTTTTCTCGGCAGGCGTGGATGCCGGTGCCTTTCTGGATCCACACGCCAAGAAGCCGCCCCGGACTTCCCTGCGAGATTGGCTTGCGGCCTGTGGGAAGGTGTTTGCCGGGGCCTATCTGATCTATTCCGTAACGCGGCGCGTGTACATCAGCAGTCCTTACTTCGGAGCGTGGATCGGCATGATCGGCTGCGTGCTGGTCGCGCACTTCGGCGCCTTCCATTTGCTGGCGCTGGCGTGGCGGCGCGCCGGCATCCCCGCGCAATTCGTGATGCTCCAGCCGATGAGTTCCACTTCACTGACGGAGCTGTGGGGCCGCCGCTGGAACCTGCCCTTCCGCGACATGATGCACACCCTGGTCTTTCAGCCACTCTCACTCCACCTGGGCGCCACCGCGGGAATGCTGGCGGTGTTTTTTGTTTCCGGACTGCTGCATGAGATGGTGATTTCCGTGCCCGCGCGCGGCGGCTACGGTTTGCCTACGGTGTATTTCTTGTTGCAGGCCACAGGAGTCATGGCGGAGCGCTCGCGCGCCGGCCGGCGACTTGGTTTGCGCGTGGGGTGGCGTGGCTGGGGGTTCGCGTTCTTGGTGGCCGCTCTTCCTGCGGCGATGCTCTTTCATCCGCCCTTTTTGCACAACGTGGGTGCACCGTTCCTTGCCGCAATCGGGGCGCTGCCATAAGCCCCCATTCAATCCTGAACGCCGCTCTGTGGCTCGCGGGCGTGGCCCATTTTGTATTGTTGATTGCCGGCTCGCAGGTTCCCTACCGCCTGCGCTGGAAAGAAGACCTCGCCAAGTTGCACCCGTTCAGCCGCAAGTTGTTGTGGACCTACTGGGCATTCACCGGCTTGACGATCATTGCTTTTGGCGCACTGACGCTGTTTTTGCACGATGAAATGCTACGCGGCGACCGCGCCGCGCTGGCAACGGCGGCATTCATCTGCATTTTCTGGATAGCGCGGATTGTGGTGGAGTGCCTCTACTTCAGCCACCGTGACTGGCCCCCGGGTGAACAGTTCCTTATTGGCCACATTCTGCTTACTTCCGTCTTTGTGTTTCTCGCCGTGGTTTATGCGTGGGTGCTGCTGCGCGGTCTTGTGTGATCCCTGGTTGATGCCCCGGTTCGGCAAGCTGTGGAGGCTTACTTCAACGCTCTGAAAGACCGCGACGTGGAAGCGGTGAAGGCGGGCAAAGGAACTGCTTGCGTGGGCCCCTCCTCCGCAGTAGGCTTCCGGCAACGCCTGAAGTCCACTGGAGGGGAACCATGGAAAAGCAACTTGCCCGCTGGAGCTTTCTCGCAGGGATGGTCTGTCTGGCAATTTCGGTCATTTGGCGGGTTGCGTTTTCGTTGAGGCTTTACTCGTATAGCTATTTGCCCGGCACCAACGTTTACTACGGGACCTTCTTCCGGGGCGCGTTCCTGTTGCTGCTGCTTTCGATCGCCGCCGCGCAGATTGCCGCGCTTTCGAAGAACCCCTGATTAGCGAAGTGACGCGCGGGGAAGGCTCGATGCGTCGCCGGATTCGGCGACTTTGCACTTCTCACGCCATCTTGATGCTGTGAGTATTCGAGGCGGGCGCCGCCGGAGGCTCCCGCAGCGCGCTGCCGAAGGAGCCGTGCCGGGCCTCCGTTTCGAATTCCATCTTTGGACAGGGCGCGTCGCGCGCAGTCCCCGGGGAGGACCGATGGCCGGCCTCAGCCAGCCTGATACGGCGGAGATCCTGCAACATTATCAGCTTGCATCGGAAGCCGACCGGCTGGGCAAGCGCGGGACTGCGCTCGAATTTGTGCGCACCTGCGAAATCATGCAGCGGCATCTGCCTGCGGCGCCGGCGGTGGTCTACGACGTGGGCGGCGGGGCGGGCGTGTACGCTTTCTGGCTGGCCGCGCGCGGGTACACGGTGCACCTTCTCGATATCGTTCCAAAGCACATTGAGCAGGCGCGCGAATTCATGGCCAGCGCGCCCAAGCCACCAGCGGCGGCGCAGGTTGGCGATGCCCGGAGGCTGCCCTACGGCGACGCTTCGGCGCAGGCCTTGCTGCTACTTGGACCGCTGTACCATTTGACCGAGCGCGCCGAACGCCTGCTGGCCTTGCGCGAAGCCTGTCGCGTGCTGCGGCCCGGCGGAATTCTGTTTGCTGCGGCCATCTGCCGGTTCGCTTCGCTGATGGATTCGCTTTCACGCGGATTTTTTGCCGATCCGGAGTTCGCGCCGATTCTCGAACGCGATTTGCGCGAAGGACAGCACCGCAACCCCACCGGCCAACTGGAGTATTTCACCACAGCCTATTTTCACCGGCCGGAAGAGTTGCAGGCCGAAGTGAGCGAAGCGGGATTTTCCGGCGGAGAAATCGTGGCCGTGGAAGGGCCGGGCTGGCTGGGGCGCCAGTTCGACGAGAACTGGAAAGACTCCCATTGGCAGGAGCAATTGCTGGGCCTGCTGCGGCGCGTTGAGCGCGAACCGGCTCTGATGGGCATCAGCCAGCACCTGCTGGCGGTGGCGCGGAAAGCCGGGGAGTAATCTGCCCGACATTTTGGACGGTGCAGCCAAAATGTTCTTCGTCCGTTGGCGGAGAGATTTGGTATGATGGCTTTGCTGGGCTGCATCCTGTTGGATGGGAGCGGCACCGGAGGCCAACATGAGCGTTACCCCTGTTGCGGGCAACGGTAAAGTTACCGTGCCTGACATTCTCTCCCGTAAGGCGATTTCTCCCGAACCCGTGGCGGATCCCCTGCTCTCTGCGAAAAACCGCAAGCTCACCTGCCTGACCGCCTACGATTACCCCACCGCGCGCATTGTGGACGAAGCGGGCGTAGACATGGTCCTGGTGGGCGATTCGGTGGCCAATGTGGTGCTCGGCTATGACACCACCATCCCTGTCACCATGGAAGAAATGCTGCACCACACGCGCGCGGTGCGCCGCGCGGTGAAACGCGCCCTGCTGATTGCCGACATGCCCTACGGCAGCTTCCACGGCGAGGCCATGGAATCGGTGCGCAACGCTGTACGCTTTGTGAAAGAAGCGGGCGCGGAAGCGGTGAAAATCGAAGGCGGCGAGCGGCGGCTGGACCTGATTCACCGGCTGGTGGAAGCGGAAATCCCGGTGATGGGCCACGTCGGGCTGACTCCGCAGTCGTTCCATGCCATGGGCGGTTTCCGCGTGCAGGGCAAAACGCCGCGCGCCGCCGAGCAACTGCTGCGCGATGCGCACGCGGTGGAAGCCGCCGGGGCCTTCAGCGTGGTACTGGAAGCTGTGCCGCGCGAACTGGCCGCGCAAATTACGCGGGAACTGCGCATCCCCACCATCGGCATAGGCGCCGGCCCGGATTGTGATGGCCAGGTGCTGGTGTTGCACGACATGATCGGGCTGGCTTTTGGCCGCACGCCGAAATTCGCGCGCCGGTATGCGCAGGTGGGTGATGCCATCGCGCTGGCCGTGCAGACTTTCTGCGACGACGTGCAGCGCGGCTCGTTTCCGAGCGACGCCGAGTCGTATCACGCTCCCGGCGTGACGCCGGATCGCACGCGCGCATTGTAGACTTTACTGTCATCCTGACGAGCTGTTGCGATGCAGCGCGGTCGCTGTATCGCGCGGCGAAGGATCTCCATGCAGGATTCTTCGGCCAGGTGGGCCATCGAGACTCTTCGTCGCGCGATTTGCCCCTTTGGGCCAAATCACAAGGCGCTCCTCAGAATGACGGGAGTTTGCATAGGGAGCGGCACATGACGCCGGAACAAATCCGTTCGCTGTATGCCTTCAACGCCTGGGCCAACGCCCGCACCCTGGAACCCTGCGCGGCCCTGAGCAACGAGCAATTCCTGCAGAAGAATGGCTCGAGCTTCCCTTCGGTCCGCGACACGCTGGCGCACATCTTCGGCGCGGAATGGATCTGGCTCGAGCGCTGGAACGGCCGCAAGCCGGCAGGCCTGCCCAAACCGGAAGATTTCGCTGATTTGGCGGCCCTGCGCGCGCGCTGGGACGTGACCGCGCGCGAGCTGCTCGATTTCGCCGACTCGCGCACGCAGGAACAACTGAGCGCCCCACATCAGATTTTCACGCTCGACGGCACAGCCTACACGCACCCGCTTTGGCAGATGATGCAGCACGTAGTGAACCACGGCAGCTACCACCGCGGGCAGATCGCCGCCTTCCTGCGCCAGTTGGGCCATAAGCCGCAAGCCACGGACTTGATCCGCTTTTACCGTGAAACCGCCAGGTAGCGCTGCATGGAAACCATTCACACCCTTGACTGGATGAAGCAGGTGGCGCGCGCGGCGCGCGGCGAAGGCCGCATCGTGGGCTTTGTGCCCACCATGGGCGCTTTGCATCAAGGTCATTTGTCGCTGGTGCAGGCGGCCAAAGCCCAATGCCATCCGGTGGTGGTGTCTATTTTTGTGAATCCAACGCAGTTTGGCCCCAATGAAGACCTCTCGAAATATCCCCGGCAAATGGAGCGCGACCGCGCCCTGCTGGAAGAATTGAGCGTGGACTATTTGTTTGCGCCCAGCGCCGCCGATATTTATCCCGACGGCTTTCGCACCTACGTGGAGGTGCAGGGGCTGACCGACCGCTATGAAGGCAAGGTCCGCCCGGGACACTTCCGCGGCGTGGCCACCGTGGTGCTAAAGCTTTTCGAAATCGTGCAGCCGCATTTCGCGTATTTCGGGAGAAAAGACGCGCAACAGGCGCGGGTGGTGCGGCAGATGGCCGGTGACCTGAATTTGGACACGGAGATCGTCACCTGCCCGATTGTGCGCGAACCGGACGGTCTGGCCATGTCGTCGCGCAATGCGTATCTAAAGGAAGCGGAGCGGCGCGCGGCCACCGTGCTCTACCGCGCGCTGGGCGTGGCCCGCAACGAGATCATCGGCGGCACGCGCGATGCCGCTTCGCTGGTGCGCGCCATGCGCGATGTGCTGGGCCGTGAGCCGCTGGCCCAGCCCGATTATGTCGAGATTGTGGACGCGGAAACGTTCGAGCCCGTCACCCTGCTGCGCAATACCTGCCTGGTGCTGCTCGCGGTGCGCGTGGGCGCCACCCGCCTGCTCGATAACATGCTGATCGAGCAGCACAGCAGCAGCTTCGCCGCCACGCTGTAGCGGTCCCACCACTCGCACAAAATCCGCCAAAGCTGCACCATGTGGCGACCTTGCCATCCGGCCAACCGGCCGCGCTCCCCTGGAACTTTTCCTGCACCCCCTGCGTAACTAGAGACACACGGGGAAAGGAGCTGGACCAATGAACTGGGTGAACGAACTAAGAACCAAGAAATGGCTGGGCATGGCAGGAGCCGCCCTGATGTTAACGGGGCTGCTGGCGCTGGCGGTATCCGCGCAAAGCAAGACGCAGGCCCCGGCCAGCGCGTCTACGGCGGATAAATGGCTGCATGTGCGCGTAGTGGAAGACGGAGAAAAGGGCGAAACGGTGCGCGTGAACGTGCCGCTCTCGCTGGCTGAGGCGATTCTGCCGGCCTTGAAAGTGAACAATCACATTGACGGCGGACGCGTCAAAATCCGCCACCACCACGACTGGGACAACGAAATTGACTTCCGCGCCGCGTTTGACGCGGTCAAGAAAGCTCCCGACGGCGAATTCGTGACCGTGCAGAAGGGCAAGGACGAAGAAGTACGCGTGTCGAAGAAAGATGGCTACCTGCTGGTTACCGTGCGCGACGAAAATACCCGCCGTGACGGCAGCAAGCGCACCGAGCGCGTGGACGTGAAGGTCCCCATGACTGTCGCCGAAGCGCTTTTCGGCGGCGCCAAAGATGAGCTGGATATTCTGGCTGCGGTGCGCGCCCTGGCTCGCCATGGCGATACGCAACTGGTGGCTGTGGAAGACGGGCGCACGACGGTGCGCGTGTGGGTGGATTCAAAGAACACCGCAGAGTAAGGGATTTCGGGGAGAGCCGCCAACACAAACGGTAAGGAGAGTTCAATGATTCTCGGTAAAGTGATGATGGGTGCGATGTACACCACGTTGATCGGGGGCGCGGTGCTGTTCCACGAAGGCGCCATCACCGTCAATGTGAAGGAAATGCGCGAAGGGCGTGAGCCGCAGCGCGTGTTCGTGGTGGCTCCGGCGGCGGTGGTGCCGTGGGCCATCAAGCTGATCCCCGAAAGGCACGTGCCGCGCCTGCCGGAGGAAGCCTTGCAGGCCCTGCCTGCGGTGCAGGCCGCCGCGGATGAACTCGAACGCATGCCGGACACGGTACTGGTGGAAGTGCAGAGCAAGCGCGAGCACGTGAAGGTGTCCAAGGAAAATGGGTACCTGGTGGTGGACGTAACCGGGGACCGGGAAGAAGTGCACGTCTCGGTGCCCATCCGCGCCGCGCGTCACGCCATCGAGGAATTGATGGACCGCGCCGCCGCAAAGAACCGCGACTAGGCGCAAGGCCACATATGACACAAAGGGGCAATCTTCGGATTGCCCCTTTTTTGTTTTGTGCTAGCGGGCGGCTGCGGCGCGAACGAACTCCACGAACAGTGGATTGGGACGTCCGGGCCATGAGTCCATTTGCGGCAGAAACAGCGTGGCGAGATAGAACGGATGGCCGGGCAGTTCGGCGATGCGCGGTTCCTGCTCCGCGCCGAGCCCGGAAAATTTCATAGGGCCAGTTTCAAAGTGCTTCATCTTTTCCGGATTGAGTACATAGTTGCACAAAAACTCGCCTTCGATTTGATCCACGCTGTATATCTTGCGCGCCAGCGAGCCTTCGGCCAGCCACACGCGTCCGCGGGTGCCGCGAATCGAGCAGACGCTTTTGGTGAACAGCAGAAAGCGCGCGTTTGGACTTTCTTCTTCGTGGTCGGCGTCGAGGATTCCCAGCACCGTGTGCGCATACTCTAACAGAGCATGTTGGAAGCCCCCTCAAGTGGCGACAAACGGGCGGCCGCGCTTGCGGGCGAAGCGCACGGCATTTTGCGCGCCGTTGCGGCTCTTGTACGGGCTATACGGGGCAAGGAAGAGTCCGTCGTAGGGTTCCAGAAGGTCAGCGGGGCGCGGCACGTCGAGCGTTTCCGTGCCAATCCAATCGACTTTCGCGCTGAGGTTCAGATGTCGCGCGGCGTGCTCGACCGCCTGCGTGCCGGCGGGGTGCGGAGGGAAGTCCGGCCGGTAGTCACCTACAATGCCAATTTGGATCACGCGCGCCATGCTGCACCTCGCGCGTCACAGTAGGACTTGCAGCGCGGCGCGACAACCTCCATTTTGGCGCGGCGTTAGTTTTGCGGGGGTTTGGCCCCGGAAGGTGGCTCCATCAACGCTCTTAGTTCCGGGTAGTCCTTGCTCATCTCTTGCATGACTTGCAGCATCACCTCTTGGCCGAGTTTGCTTCCAGCCGTCATGCTGTCGGCCAGGAGGCGGGGCGTCAAGGCTAGCATTTTTCTCCCTAGCGGAGTCTCGTAAAACGCGATCAAGCCCTTGACGTCATCGTGATTCAAATAGTGGTCATAGATAGGCACGATCTCGGCCATCATGCGTTCGCCGGTAAATTCCTTTTGAAACCGCCGCAGCATTTCACCCAGCATTTTTTGCAGCCGGTCGTTGTCAGTGGTGGTCTGGGAAAACAATTCGCGCAGTGGCCCCATCATCCGGGCGGTCATCTGATCGCCCACCTGGGCTGCGCCGGAAATCCGGACCAATTTTCGCAAATCCGCTTCTTTAGCGGGGTCAATCTTGCTTTGCGCCGGGGCTGCCCCTTGCGCAGACACCACGCTGATGCTGGCCAGGATGAGAACCGCAGCCAGCCAGATTCTGGAGCGCATAGAGTCTCCTCAATTTAAGGAACGCGTTTGGCGCTGAAGACACCGTTGGGTTGGGTGAATACGATTTCAGCGGCTGGGCCGGCTTCGCCCAGCTTGAATTCCACGCTGAAACCCTTCAGTTCCTTGTCGGCTTTCAGGCTGAACTCCATACCCTTCAGATGCAGCAACTGATAATCGGGCTGGCCGGCCACGGTGAGCATCAGGGTATTTCCATCGCGCAGCCAGACCTTGACGGTTTGCGCGGCGATGGTGATCTTGTATTCACCGGCAAGCCGCTCCAGTATGGATTTGTCGAGTTGTTTCCCTTCGGCGGCGCGGGTAAACACGATATCCGCCACGCCGCCCTGCAGCGGCACGGCGATGCGGTCCACATCGCCCTTGGCGTTCAAGGCGAAATTGAATTTCATTCCTTCCATCTGATCGGCGGCGCCTTCGAACACGTCGAAGTGGTAATGCCGCAGCGGGGAGGAAAGCCCGTTATAGGAAGCGCGCAGTTCTCCGCCGCTGTTGCCGACCGTAAGCGTGCCGTAGCCGGGATGCTCAAATTTGCCGGCGTAATCGGCCAGCGCATGCGAAGGCTGGGTATCTTTTTTGCGGCCGGCTTCGTTATCCGCCTTGGCTTTTTCCGCGGCTTCTTTGGCCTTGTCGGTTTCTTCGTGCTTGCGCTTGTTCCAGTCCACCGGGTCGAGGCCGAGGAAGCGGTCGAACACCTGGTAGGCAATGGCGTCGTACAGCCGGTTGGGCGTGCAATTGGTGAGCACCACGACGCCGATTTTTTCCCTGGGCAGCATGGCCACTTGCGAAAGGAAACCGTCAATCGCGCCGCCGTGCATTTGCACTGGATGACCGCGGTACATGGAAATCATCCAGCCCATCGCGTACATCTGATGAAACAGTTCTTCATATTGCGGCGTGGCGGGCGAAGGCGGCATCACCGTCTGCGGCGATTGCAGGATGCGCAGTTGCGCGGCGGGAATAACCTGCTGGTCCTTGTACTTGCCGCCGTTCATCTGCACGATCAGCCAGGCCGCCAGTTCGCGCGCGCTGGAATTGATCGCGCCGGCCGGGCCGATGGCGTCAATGTTGCGGTAAGGAACCGCCTTCACGTTTCCTTTTTCCTCGTTATAGGGCAGCGAAGCATCCGCGGCGGCGGACATGCCGCGCACCGAGGTAAGCGAGGCGCGCATCTCCATCGGGGTGAAAAAACGCGACTGGATGAAATCGTCCCACGATTGCCCGCTGACTTGCTCGATCAAGTAACCCGCGGTCATGAACATCAGGTTCTGATACTGGTAGCGGTCGCGGAAGCCGCGCGAGGGCTCGAGATAGCGCAGCCGCTCGAACAGTTCTTTGCGCGTGAACGAGGAGCCGTACCACAGCAGGTCGTGGCGGGGCAGGCCGGAGCGATGGGTCACCAGGTCGCGCGGGGTCATGTGCTCGGTCACGTAGTCGTCCCACATTTTGAAGGAAGGGATGTATTCGCGGATGGGCTTATCCCAATCGAGCTTGCCTTCGGCCACCAGCAGGCTCAGCCCGGCCGCGGTGAACGCCTTGGTGTTGGAGCCGATGGCGAAAAGCGTGTTCTCGGTGACAGGAAGATTTTTTTCGACGTCGCGCAGCCCGTATCCTTTGGCCAGCACGATCTGGTCGCCCTTCACAATGGCCACCGCGACCCCGGGAATCTTCCAATCCTTGCGGATGGCCTCCACCCATTCGTCAAACCCCGCCAGCGGATCTCTTGCCCCGTTTTGTGCCTGGGCAGCGGGCGCCGAAGCCTTCCCCGCCGACTTCTTCGCCGGCGCCTGCGCTTGCGTCTGCGTCGCAAAACAGAACGCAAGAAACAAAAGAACTAAAGCCGAAGAACGCCACACACGGGATATGGAAACATTCATTGGCAGCCTCCCCCAGAAAGTGAGCGGATTATAGCGCAAACGCGAGTTTACCCCGGCAAGTAGCACAGCCGCCTCGGGCTGCGCTGCCAGGTACCGGGGATGCGCGCTGCCCTTGACCAGAGTCTGGCGTGGATTGTGTTTCTCTCTGCGTGCTATCTTGAAGGGAGGCGGACCAAACTGATGCGGCCCCGCGTGACCGGAGAGTGACGGCTCGAGGTACAGCTAATGGACGATCTACTGCAATGGCTTGCCCGCAGCCCGCAGGAAAGACCTCTCGCGGCACTTGACCTGCGGATCCGCGCGTGGGAGCGTCATGCGGCTCACGCGGTTGCCACATGACACAGGCACTCAAATCCGAAGCATCCGATTCGCTCTATCAAGGGCTGAACCGGGCGATGGTGGAAGACCAGATCCGCCGCCGGGGCGTGCGCGACGAGCGCGTGCTCGAGGCCATGCTGCGCGTTCCCCGTCATGAATTCCTTCCGCCCGAACAGCGGGCAGCGGCCTACACCGATCAACCCCTGCCCATCGGGGGCGGGCAGACGATTTCGCAACCGTACATGGTCGCGGCGATGGCGGAAGCCCTGCAACTGAGCGGCCCGGAAAAGGTTCTGGAAGTAGGAGCCGGATCGGGCTATCAGGCGGCGGTGCTTTCCATGCTGGCGCGCGAAATCCATACGGTGGAGATTCACCCGCGACACGCAGCGGAGGCGGCAGAGCGCCTGAGCCGCCTGCATTTCAGCAACGTGCGCGTGCATGAAGGCGATGGTTCCCGCGGCTTCGCGCCGGAAGCGCCCTATGACGCCATCCTGGTGACGGCTGCCGCGCCGGAAGTGCCGCCCCTGCTGCTGGAACAACTGCGCGAGGGCGGGCGACTGGTAGTGCCTGTGGGCGACGAGCGCGAGCAGCAGTTGCTGCGCGTGCGCAAGGGCGCGCAGGGCCGGATCGAACGCGAAGGACTGATCTATTGCCGGTTCGTCCCTCTGCGCGGCGAATTCGGCTGGAGCGTTGCCGAGTGGATGCAACCGTGACCCAGGACGCCCCCGCACTCAGCATAATCATCCCCGCGTACAACGAGGAACGGCGGCTGCCCAAGGCCCTGGCCCGCATCCGGGAATATCTCCAGGAAACGCAACAGAACGCGGAAGTAATCGTTGTGGATGACGCTTCGACCGACGGCACGGCTGCGGTCGCCTACGGCTTTCGCGATCAGTTCGCGCGCCTTGTCCTGCTCAGCACCGGATCAGGCAATCACGGCAAAGGCTTCGCGGTGCGGCAGGGCATGCTGGCCGCGCGCGGCGGCATCGCGCTTTTCACCGACGCGGATCTGTCCGCGCCGATTGAAGAAGCGGAGAAACTGATCAGTGCGATTGTTTCCGGCGCCGATGTAGCCTTCGGGTCGCGCGCGGTGAACCGCAAAATGATCGAAGTGCGGCAATCTGCCGCGAGGGAATGGGCGGGAATCGCGTTCAACAAGGCCGTGCAACTCTCCACCGGCCTGCGCTTCGTGGATACCCAGTGCGGGTTCAAGGCCTTCCGCATGCCGCGGGCGCGCATTATTTTCGAGCAGCAGCGCATTTCGAGTTTTGGCTTCGATCCGGAGATTCTGTTTCTGGCACAGCGCCACGGCTTGCGCGCGGTGGAAGTCCCGGTGCGCTGGGCGCACGACCCCTACAGCAAGGTGCGCGTGCTGCGCGACGGCCTGGGCATGGTGGGCGACCTGGTCCGCATCCGCCTGAACGCCCTGCGCGG
>CAZCNH010000089.1:0-13147 GCA_964500065.1 uncultured Acidobacteriaceae bacterium | reverse complement strand
GAAAATACCACACCGATTTCCTTGACAACCTGTTGCTGCTTTCACTACGATGCGCTGAGATTCGGCGGGGTATGGGTGTTTGCTGCGCCTGCAATTATGCTAGCTTGAGCCCTTCATCGAGCGGCCCGGAGGCTTGGGGGCCGAGGAGCGAGCGGATGTCAGCCCGATTGGGCGAGATTCTTGTGAAGGAAAATCTGGTCTCCCAGGACCAGCTCAAGAAGGCCCTTGAACACCAGAAACAAAACGGGGGCCGGCTTGGGGCCATTCTTGTAAAACTGGGAATTGTCACCGACGATGAAGTGACCGCGGTTCTTTCCCGCCAGTATGGCGTGCCCTCCATCAATCTGAAGTATTACGAAGTGGACCCCCAGGTCGTGAAGCTGATTCCGCAGGATACCGCGGTGCGCTATCAGATCGTGCCGCTTTCTCGCGTGGGTTCTACGCTGACCATCGCGATGACCGATCCCACCAACGTGTTCGCGATGGACGACGTAAAGTTTATGACCGGCTTCAACGTTGAGCCGGTGGTGGCGTCGGAATCGGCCATTGGGGAAGCAATTCAAAAGTTCTACGGCGAAGCCGCGGCGGTGCAGGAACTCGATAAGGTGATGAAAGACCTGGCGGCGGAAGACGCTGCCGAAGTCGAGTTACAGGCCGAAGAAGCCGAGATGGATTTGGCTTCCCTGGAGAAGGCTGCTGAAGATGCGCCGGTGGTCAAGCTGGTCAACCTGATTCTCACCGACTCCCTGAAGCGCGGCGCCAGCGATATCCACATCGAGCCGTACGAGAAGGAGTACCGCGTCCGCTTCCGCATTGACGGCATTCTGCAGAACATCATGGCCCCGCCGGTGAAATTGAAGGATCCGCTCACCAGCCGCATCAAGATCATGGCCAAGCTGGACATCAGCGAAAAGCGCCTGCCCCAGGACGGTCGCATCAAGATTCGCTTCAATAAAGACGGGAAGATGAAGGAACTGGACTTCCGCGTTTCCACGGTCCCAACCCTCCATGGGGAAAAGATTGTTATGCGGTTGCTGGACAAGGAAAACCTGCGCCTGGATATGACCAAGCTGGGCTTCGAGCAGGAATCGCTCACCAAGTTCGAGAAGGCGATTCTGAAGCCCTACGGCATGGTGCTGGTCACGGGGCCAACGGGATCCGGCAAGACCAACACTCTCTATTCATCGATTGCCCGCTTGAATACGCCGGAAACCAACATCATGACCGCGGAAGATCCGGTGGAGTTTCAGTTGGTGGGCGTCAACCAGATTCAGATGAAGGACCAGATCGGGTTGAATTTCGCTTCCGCGTTGCGCGCCTTCCTGCGGCAGGACCCCAACATCATCCTGGTGGGGGAAATTCGCGATTTCGAGACCGCGGAGATCGGCGTGAAGGCGGCGCTCACCGGCCACCTGGTGTTGAGCACGTTGCACACCAACGATGCCCCTTCCACCATCAGCCGTTTGATGAATATGGGAATCGAGCCTTTCCTGGTCGCGACGTCGGTGCATTTGATTTGCGCGCAACGTTTGGTGCGCCGTATATGCGTCGGATGCAAGGCGGAGCTGCAGATGCCGGAACAGGCGCTGCTCGATGCCGGTTTTACCAAAGAGGATCTGAAAGCCAACAAGGTTTATCACGGCAAAGGTTGCAGCACGTGCAACAACACCGGCTACAAGGGCCGTGCCGGTCTTTACGAAGTGATGGAGATTACCGACGAATTGCGCGAACTGATTCTGGTGGGCGCGTCGGCCCTGGAACTGAAGAAGAAGGCCGTCGAGCAGGGCATGATCACTTTGCGCCGCAGCGGGTTGATCAAAGTGATGGCGGGGGTGACGACGCTGGAAGAAGTCATCCGCGAAACGGTTCTGTAGTTACCGGAAGGAGCCACAATGGCCGGGGTAAGCCTGAGCGAGCTTCTGAAGAAGATGATCGAAATGGGCGGCAGCGACCTCCACATTTCCACGAACACGCCGCCACGCATCCGCGTGCACGGACACCTGCGGCCCCTGGACATGCCTCCGCTCAGCGCGGTGGACACCAAGTCGCTGGCTTACAGCGTTCTGACGGATGCGCAGAAGCACCGCTTTGAAGAAAATCTGGAGCTCGACTTTTCGTTTGGCCTGAAGAACCTGGCGCGGTTCCGCGGCAACCTGTTTAATCAACGTGGCGCGGTGGCCGCGGTGTTCCGGACCATCCCCTGGGAAATCAAGACGTTCGATCAGCTCGGCCTTCCGCCGGTGGTGAAGACCTTCTGCGATAAGCCGCGCGGCCTATGTCTGGTCACCGGTCCAACCGGTTCCGGCAAGTCCACCACCCTGGCGGCCATGCTCGACAAAATTAATCGTGAACGCGAAGAGCACATGATCACGATTGAGGACCCCATCGAGTTCCTGCACAACAACCAGAAATGCCTGGTGAATCAGCGCGAAGTGCACTCCGATACGCATTCGTTCACCAACGCGCTCCGCGCTTCGTTGCGTGAAGATCCGGACGTGGTGCTGATCGGCGAAATGCGCGACTTGGAAACCATTGAGTCTGCGCTGCGCATTGCGGAAACGGGCCACTTGACCTTTGGCACGCTGCACACCAATTCCGCCATCTCCACCATTAACCGCATTATTGACGTGTTTCCGTCGCACCAGCAGCCGCAGATTCGCGCCCAGTTGTCCATGGTGCTGGAAGGCGTTATGTGTCAGGCGCTGCTGCCCCGGGCCGATGGCCGTGGCCGCATCATGGTGATGGAAATCATGGTGCCCACGGCAGCGATTCGCAACCTGATCCGTGAAGACAAAATCCACCAAGTGTATTCCTCCATGCAGACGGGAGCAGGGCAGACGGGAATGCAGACGTTCAATCAGGGCCTGGCAAACGCCTACTTCCAGAAGGTAATCACATTGGAAACCGCCCTTTCAAGATCATCGAATGCGGACGAATTGCAGGATATGATTAACCGCGGTGTGGCGACTGGACCGGCCGGGGCTGCCAAGACAGGAATGAAGCGGTAAGGACAGGCTGCGCCCGTCCCGGGTAGAAGGAGGAAGCATGCCGGTTTTTGTGTATCAAGGCGTGAATCGCGCTGGAGCCGCCGTCAAGGGGGAGCGCAGCGCCACGAACAAGGCCGAACTGCAGGCAGTCCTTCGTCGTGAGAATATCAACGTCACCAAACTTCAGGAGAAAGGGAAGGAGTTCGCGCTTCCCACGTTTGGCGGCAGCGTCAGCACGAAAGAGCTGGCCATCTTCACCCGTCAGTTCTCGGTGATGATCGACGCTGGGTTGCCGCTGGTGCAGTGTTTAGAGATTCTGGCCAGCCAGCAGGAAAACAAGTTCTTTCAGAAAATTCTGACCGGTGTGCGCAGTTCCGTGGAAGGCGGCAGTACGCTTTCCGCAGCGATGAAGCAGTATCCAAAAGTGTTTGATCCGCTGTACACCAACATGGTGGAAGCGGGCGAAACCGGCGGTATTCTCGACACCATTTTGCAGCGGCTTTCCACGTATATTGAAAAGAACGTCAAGCTGGCCCGCGCAGTGAAGTCGGCCATGATTTACCCGGTATCGGTGTTGGGCATCGCAGGCGGCGTGATCACCTTGTTGCTGTGGAAGGTTGTGCCAATCTTCGCGAACCTGTTCACCGGCTTGGGCGTGGATCTCCCGCTGCCCACGCGCATTGTAATTGGAATCAGCAACTTTATCGGCGGGTGGGGCGGGGCCTTCGTGTTGTTCACTCTGGTTGCGACAGTGTTTTCGATTCGAGCGGCCTACGGAACACCAAAGGGCCGTTTCTTTTTCGACTCCCTATTGCTCAAACTGCCCCTGATGGGAACGCTGCTGCGTAAGATCGCGGTGGCGCGGTTCACGCGAACGCTGGGAACGCTGATCTCCAGCGGCGTGCCCATTCTGGAGGGCCTGGATATCACTGCGCGCACGTCGGGTAACGCCGTGATTGAGCAGGCGATCTCGTCCGTACGCAAGGCCGTCGAATCCGGGCGTAACCTGGTGGATCCGCTGAAGGAAACAGGTATCTTCCCGGGCATGGTCACGCAGATGATCGGCGTTGGCGAGCAGACGGGCGCGATGGATGCCATGCTGCAGAAAATCGCGGACTTTTATGAAGATGAAGTGGATGCCGCGGTGGGCGACTTGCTCACGGCTATGGAGCCGTTGATGATCGTATTCCTCGGCACCGTCGTCGGCGGGGTTGTGATCTCGATGTACTTGCCGATCTTCTCGCTGATTGCCAAGCTCGGCGGAGGATGATGAGCACGGCCGGGCTGGCGTGAAGCACGTATCGGGCACGGGCGGCTTTTGGCCCCCGTGCCTCCTTTTCTTCGGATGCAAACCTCAGAAACCCTCGTCGCACTGCGCTTGCCGCCTTCCGAGGTCCGCGAGTGGCTGAATTGGCTGATGCGTGTCCGGTTTCTTGTCATCACTTTGTTGTTGGGCATGATGGTGGTGTTGCGCGAATTCGGGCAATTGGATATCGCGCCCCGCCTGTACCTTTCTGTGATCCTGCTCTGGTACGTGCTGGCCAGCGTGTACGCCATATTGCTGAAAATGGCCCCGTACGCGCGGTGGCACGCATGGATCCAAGGCGTGATGGATTTGCTGACCGTCACCTCGCTGGTGTATGTAACCGGCGGGCACGACAGCTATTTCCTGTTTTTATACCTGCTGGCCATCTTGATCTCGGGCGTGGTGCTCACGCGGAAGGGCACGTTCGTTTTCGCCGGACTCAGTTTTATCTTGCTCGGCGCCATTGTCGAGCTTACCTACTACGGAGTGTTGCCCCGGACGGCGGCTTCGATGCCCGACGAGCGGACGCTTCAGCTCCGCATCTTCACCAATCTGTTCGCATTTATCGGAATCGCGTACCTTTCCAGCCAGCTCTCCCAGACCTTGCGCCGGCGCGGCGCGGAGTTGGAGGAAAAACGCACGGAATTACAGGACCTCCAGGTCTTCAGCGAAGACATTATTAATTCGATGCGCGGCGGGCTGCTCATCAGCGACCTTGCAGGAAGGATTCTTCGTTTGAACCGGGCTGGCGAGGAGATAACCGGTTTGGATGATTTTGAGATTAGCGCGCACGGCGTGCCGGACTTCTTCCCGGGATTTTGGCCCCTGGCGCAGGAGTGTTCTGAAGGCGCTTATCCGCGGAAGGAAATCTATTTCGTTACCCCCCAGGGAAACGAAAGGTATCTGGGGGTCTCTGTTTCTCCGCTTCGCACCAGCCAGCGCGGCGCTACCGGCTACGTGTTTAACTTCCAGGACTTGACGGACCTGAAGCGGTTGGAGGACGAGGTCGCAACCAAGGAGCGAATGGCGGCACTGGGGCGGCTCTCGGCGGCAATAGCTCACGAAATACGGCAGCCGCTTACCGCCATGGCCGGCGCAGTGAAAGAAATCGGTCGGTCCCTTCCGGTGGAAGAGGACGAGAAGCGACTGGTTGAAATTGTCAACCGGGAATCGGACCGGCTCAACCAGATCATCGGCGACTTTCTAAACTTCTCCCGCGAAAAAACTTACGAATTCGCTGAAGAGAACCTTGGCGAAATCCTGCGGGAAACTCTGCTGCTCCTCGAAAAACATCCGGGCTTCCTGGAGAAATACAAACTGGCGCGCCAGATCCCGGGCAAAGACGTTCGGCTACGGCTTGACCGCAACCGCGTGAAGCAGCTTTTTTGGAACTTGTGTGACAACGCCCTGCGGGCCATGCCGGACGGGGGAACTTTGACCGTTCGCCTGGAAGTTGACCACGCGTGGGCTCGCGTACGTTTTCGAGATTCGGGCCATGGATTTGAGCCGCGCAAGGTAGACAAGATGTTCGAGCCCTTCCAGAGCGGGTTTCAGGGCGGGACCGGACTGGGTCTGGCCATCGTGTACCAGATTGTTCAGGCTCACGATGGCCGCATTACGGCGACATCGGAAAAAGGAAAAGGCGCTGAGTTCTTGGTCGAATTCCCTCGTGCGCCCGCAGGCTCTGCCCATGATGTAATATAACGGCACAGGCGAAGAGGAGTGTGATTTGGCGCACCTGTTGGTAGTGGATGACGAAAAATCCATTTGCGAATTGCTGGAAATCACGTTTCGCAAGCAGGGGCACCGCGTCGAGATTGCAAATTCCTACGATGTCGCGCGCCGGAAACTGGAATCACAGATCTTCGACATTGTGATCTCCGATATACGACTGAAATCGGAAGAGAATGATGCCTCCGGCGTTGAACTCCTGCGCTATGCAAAAGAGATTTCCCCTGGCACGGCGTTTATTCTGATTACGGGACTGCCCCGGCTGGAGACGGCGATTGATGCCTTGAATCTGGGCGCTGATCGCTACGTGATCAAAGGCGGGCGGCTGACCGATGAACTTCGTCCCACGGTGCACCAGTTTGCCGAAACTCTTCGCCTCAAGAAAGAGGCTGGAATCCTGCGGCGTGAACTGCGCCGGCTCACCGGACTGGATAACATCATTGGGCAAAGCCCGAATATGCGCGCGATCTTCGAATTGATCCAGACCGTGGCGCCCCAGAACAGCAGGGTATTGGTCACCGGAGAAAGTGGAACCGGGAAAGAGCTGGTGGCACGGGCCATTCATGAACACAGCGCGCGCGCCTCCGCGCCGTTTATCACGATCAATTGCGGGGCATTTCCTGAAACGCTTCTCGAAAGCGAATTGTTCGGCTATGTGCGGGGTGCGTTCACCGGGGCCAACGAAAATCGCCAAGGCCTTTTTCAGGCAGCCCACAACGGTACGCTGTTTATGGACGAGATTGGGAATATGAGCCCGGCCATGCAGGTCAAACTGTACCGTGTGCTGCAGGAAGGCAAGGTCCGGCCTTTGGGCAGCAGCGAAGAAGTGGAAGTGGATGTGAGGGTGATCGCTGCGACCAACAAGAACCTGGAAAAGGCGATTGCTGATGGGTCGTTTCGCGAAGATTTGTATTATCGTCTCGCGGTGATTCCCATTCATATGCCTCCCCTGCGAGAACGCCGGGAAGACATTCCGCTGTTGGCACGGAGCTTTCTGAATCGCTTCCGGAAATCCATGGACAAGCCTGTACAGGGGCTTGCGCCTGAGGCCCTGCGTCACTTGGAGAGGTACGATTGGCCTGGAAACGTTCGCGAGCTGGAAAACACCATGGAGCGTGCGGTTGCCTTGGAGTCCGGGAGCTTCATCACCGCCGGAGTCCTGCCGGAAAAAATCAGTTCCGGTCGCGGCGCAACACCTGCCTTGCCTGTCGAAATCCCAGAAGGCGGGATGGATTTTGAGAAGCGTGTGATGGAAACGGAGCGCGCGTTGCTTGAAGCAGCACTTGCGCGCACAAATGGGGTCGGAACACGCGCCGCCGAACTATTGAAAATCAGCTATCGGTCTTTCAAGCATTATGCCAAGAAACATGGGTTATAGGCAGGTTCAGGAAAGGACAGTTTTTGTACCTCAAGAGTCCTAAAAGGTTCGCTTCGAGCCTCCGAGGGCCTGCGCTTGGCGAATAACTACGATTGCTGACCATGGTTGCCACCGCAGATATAAGATATTACAGAACTTACCTATGGTACTGCTCTCCGCTACCGGGAACTGGGATTGGCAGGCGTCTTGCATGGTTGCAAGTCGGTATCCCCCGGGTGGTAGAGTTTGAGAAGTCTCTAAAGGAGAGAAATCACACGATGCGAACGAAAAGGAACTCGGGCTTCTCGCTGATCGAGTTGCTCATTGTGGTTGCGATTATTTTGATCATCGCCGCAATCGCAATTCCCAACTTGCTCCGCGCCAGAATCTCGGCTAATGAAACATCGGCCGTGGGTTCACTGCGAACCCTCAACACCGTATTTGTTCAGTACAACACCAACAACCCGTCGGTGCCCGGTTGCGCAAACTGCGGATTCCCGCCCAGTTTGGCGATTTTGGGTCCTGGCGCCCCGCCACAGGCAGATTTGATTGACTTGGTCCTGGCCTCGGGTGTCAAGAGTGGTTACACCTTCGTCTATGCCCCTGGTGCGGTGGATGCGAACGGCGCTGTGATCGATTACACGCTCCAAGCTAACCCGCAAACTCCAGGCACTACGGGCGTGCGTTGTTTCTTTACAGACCAGACGGCTGTTATTCGTGGCAATACGCAAGCAGCGCCTGCTTGCCCGGCCACGAACGTCAGCCCGCCGGTCAGCTAATTGGTTCATGCAAAGGAGGGGGGGCTTTCGCTCCCCCTTTTTTTTTGAAGCAAGTGCCGGCTAGGATGGCTTGATGAAGGGTGCCGCGAAGGCGGAAAGGGAACATGATGAGATCCACAAGGCAAGCAGTACTACCGCGGAGTTCACAGAGTTTGCGGTTCCAAGCCTGCCGGCCGAGCATGGGCTTTTCGCTGATTGAATTGTTGATCGTCGTTGCCATCATCCTGATTATTGCGGCTATCGCTATTCCAAACATGTTGCGTGCCAGAATCTCCGCGAATGAGGCGTCTGCAGTCGGCTCGCTGCGTTCTCTGATCGTCGTATTGGTTCAATACAGCACCAACAATCCTTCCGTACCGGGCTGCGCAAACTGTGGCTACCCGCCCAACCTGGCGATTCTCGGGCCTGGGGCGCCGCCACAAGCAAACCTGATTGATGCTGTTTTGGCATCTGGAGTAAAGAGCGGATACACGTTTGCCTACATACCAGGAGCCACGGATGCCAACGGCGCGGTGGTGGACTACACGATTAATGCCGATCCAACTCTTCCCGGGACTTCAGGGAACCGTTGCTTCTTTACAGATGCTAGCGGCGTAATCCGTGGAAATACCCAGGGTGCACCCGCGTGTCCCGCGACACCTCTGTCTCCTCCGATCTCATAGAATAGATATCACTTCAACCGGCCCAATTCACTGGCAAAGACGGCCGATCTTTGTCGACTTGCGCTAAACTCCTCTGATGGCATACCTCCGCCTTATTCTGCTGATCACTTTTGGGGCATCGCCAGGCAGTTTCCCGTTACAGGAAAGGGCAGCGCAAACCCAAGTCAAACCGGATGACTTCTTACGCCGTGTTGAACAAAAGTACGCGGCGGTGGGTACCCTCCAGGCCAAATTTCTCGAGCGTTACAGCCGGGGCAAGGGCGACCTCACTGTAGAATCCGGCACCGTCTATTTCAGCCGGCCGGGGCGCATGCGTTGGGAGTATGAATCCCCGGAAGAAAAACTGTTTCTGGCGGACGGCAAGCACGTCTGGTTTTACGTTCCCGTAGACCGCACCGTGACCAAAGCCAAAACCAAAGAAAGCGACGACTGGCATACTCCGCTGGCGCTGCTTGCGGGCAAAACGCGCAAGGGCACCTTCAACCGGCTGTGCGGCCGGATCGAAAGCGTGGAACCGGCCAAGGGCAGCGGTGCCGCGCCGGCTTTTGCGCTGCGTTGCTGGGCCCGCGCCAAGGATGCGCCGTTCACCGAACTGGTGCTCGAAACCGATGCTTCCTTCCGGATTGTGCGCCTGCTGATTCACGAGCCCGGCGGAATCGAGACAGAGTTTCGTTTCGGCGGCTGGAAAGAAGACGCGCGATTGCCGGAAGCCCTGTTCCACTTTGAGGCTCCGGCGGGGGTGGCCATCGTAGAGGAGTCCGCCATCGGTCCGCGCGAATCGCGCCGTCCCAATCTCTGAGCCCGCCACGGGAATCGCTCGACCCTCCTTTCCGCCGTCGCCGCGGCGGCCAATGCAAAACCTGCATCCGGACCCAGATAAAAAAGAGGCGCCCCAGTAGAGGCGCCTCTCTTTTCTTCAACCAACTTCGCGGGCCGGCGAAATTGCTTCGGCCCGGCTGATGCTAGAAGGTGATCTTCGCCGCCAGTTGCACGATGCGCGGGTCGCGCACGGCCGTAGGCGTGCCGAAGGCGGCATTGGGTACCAGGCAGCCGCTCAGAGCCACCGGAGCCGTACGCACCACACCGAAGCCGGTTCCGCAGGTCGCGGCCGAATTGGAGAAGCTGTACTGGGTGTTGTTGAGGGCCACCGGACTGATGTTGGTCGGTCCAATGTTCGCCCGGTTGAAAATGTTGAAGGCTTCCGCGATCAACTGGAACTTGACCTTTTCGTTGATGGGGATGTTTTTGGTCACGCGCGGGTCGAGGCTCACCGTCTTCGGGTGGCGCAGCGTATTGCGCCCAACTCCCGGCACGCGCTCGCTGCGGCTGTTGCTGTCGTTGTTGAGGTCGCTATTGACCAGAGCGGTGTAGGGCAGGCCCTGCTCGGCGAGCAAGATGGCGCTCACTTCCCAGCCGCCGAGGATGGCTTTGCCGACGGTGCCGAGACCATTGGCGTAGTTGAGCTGCCAGATTCCGCTCACGATAAGGCGGTGACGCTGGTCATTGTTGCCCACGGCGCGGTCCAGAATCGCCAGCGCGGGGTTGTAAATGATTTTGGCGTCGTCGGAGCCAAACGGAACCACGGCGGTGGCGTCCGGGTTGTCGTCAATCACCTTGCTATAGGTATAGGAGGCGCTGAGCTGGTAGTTGCGCGACATCCGCTTGGTCACCTGCAGCGTACCGGCGTGATAGATGGACTTGCCCGTGGATTCGAACTGCGAAATGCGCGCAAAACCGGCAATCGGACGGCCGGTGGTCAGGCTGCCGGCAAAATACTGAAGCGGCAGAAAAGTGGTGGTGTTTTGAATACCGATCTGGCCAACGGCGATGGCGGTCGGCGTGTTGATGTCACGCACGCGCTGGACGCTGCTGCCTCTCACGCCCAGATACGTCGCAGACACCGACCAGTTCGGCCAGATTTCATACTCGAAGCCGCCATTGAATTGCTGCACGCGCGGCTGCTGGTAGTCCTTGTCGAAGGTGTAGATGCTGGCAGTGGCCGCGGCAACCGTGGAAGGCGCCGCGCACGACGGGCTGCTCACCGGAGCGCCGCAAATCGTGTTGGGATAGGTCGGCATCACGGGGTTGGTTGTCTGGGTAAAGGTCAGCGTGGTCACATTGATGGCGTTATTGGAATGCGCCGTGCCCACCATGATGGAAGGCGTGCGGCCGTAGAAAATGCCGTACCCGGCGCGCGCCACAAGCTTCTTGCTGCCCATCGGGCTCCAGGCCATGCCGAAGCGCGGGCCGAAATTGTTGGAATCGCGGTTGATGAAGTCGGTGCGGATCCCCGCGCTGGCCAGCGCCAGTGACGGATTCAGAACCGGGGGTTGCGCCACGCTCTGTACATCGTAGCGCAAGCCGAGGGTCAGGGTCAGATTGTCCATCAAGCGCCACTCATCCTGGGCGAATCCGGAATACTCGCGGATATCGGGGAAGGTCCGCGGACCGGTGGTCCCCGTGCCGCCGAAGGCCTGGGTGAACGAGGAGCCGCTGTTGGTGGTGGCTACGCCGGCCAGGCTGCGGCCAAAATCATCCAGGCTGGCAAAGGTGTAGCTGCCGGAGAAATTGCCCGGGAAAAAGTTCAGGATGTCGTCGCGCACGAAGTCAAAACCGTACTTCATGGTATGGCGGCCGGCAACCCAGGTGAAGGTATCGGCGAACTGCCAGCGGTCAATGGTGGTTTCGCGGGGGCTGAAGAAGTTCCGGCCAACGGTGAAGACCGTCTGGCCGCCCTGGCGAACGATGGCCTCCGGCAAATCGGAATTGGCCTGGCCGGGCTCCTTGTCGCGCTGCCAGCTCAAGCGGACCACGTTGATTTGCGTGGGATTCAGAGTCGAGGTGAGCGCAAAATTCAGCGTATCGCTGCTCACCAGGGAAGCGCCGGAGTGTTCTTCTGCCACCTGGTTGCCGCTGCTTTCGCCGTTGCCGCCGGTGAAGCGGCCGCGGTTCCAGCGCACGTTCAGGGTGTGGTCGTTGGTGATGACCCAGTCCCCTTTCAGCAGGAGAACGTCGTTATTGGTCGTGCGCAGGTAGTTGCCCAGCTTGGAGGTCAGATAAGCCAGCGCCTGCGTTTCAAAGGCGGTGGTCGGCACAAAGGTGCTCGGAGGAAGCAGGAAGGTTATCTGCGAGAGCTTGTTCCGCTGGCCGTCGTAGTCGAAGAAGAAAAACGCCTTGTCCTTCACGATGGGGCCGCCCACGTTGCCGCCGAACTGATTGAAGTGGTACGCGGATTTGGCGCGATTCGCGTTGGCGGAAATCAGGTCGCGGGCGTTCAAGGCGCGATCGCGGTAGAACCAGAACGCGGTGCCGTGCCAGTCATTGGTGCCGGACTTGGTGATCACGTTGATCACCGCGCCCCCCGCGCGGCCGAATTCCGCGGCGTAGGAGTTGGTGTTCACTTGAAATTCCTTTACGGCGTCCTGGCTGAACTGGTACGGGTTGCGCACACCGGCGCGGCCCAGGCTCTGCCCGAAGAAGGTGTTGTTGTTGTCGGAGCCGTCCACGGTCAAGGAATTCTGTGTACCACGCAGGCCGCCGAAGCTGATGTCGCCGCCGCGCGGGTCGCGGGTCACGCCCGGGGTCAGTAGCACGAAATCAAGAAAGTTGCGGCCATTGATGGGCAGGCTGGCTACCGAAGTATCGGTCACCGCGTTGCTAACCTGGGTGCGGGTGGATTCGATCAGCGGGGTTTCTTCGCTCACCGTGACGGTGGCGCTCACCGCGCCTACGGCCAGCGCCAGCGGCAGGTTCACCTTTCCACCCACGACAACGGCGACGTTCTTTTGCACCAATTTGCTGAACCCTGATTTTTCCACCGTCACTTCATAGTTCCCGGAAGGCAGCACCGGGAACCGGAAAAAGCCGGTGTCATCCGTCTTCGCTGTCTGCTCCTGGCCGGTTCCAATATTCTTCGCTTTCACATCCGCGCCGGAAACCGCCGCCCCGCTTTGATCAGTCACCACGCCTTCGATCGAGCCGGTGGTCACCTGGCTCCAACTCACCGCTGCGCAAAACAGGCACACCAGAAGCGCGCGCAAAAATCGGTTAGCTTTCACTTGAATCTCCTTTGAAATAGCAATCCCCGAGGGGGCAAGACCCCACTTTGCTGTCGCCTAGTATAGGGAGGTTCACAGTCTTTCAGCAAGAGCAGTGCTGGGACGGCAATGGTCAACTTTGGAAATAGGGGTCGGTGCTTTGCTCCGACAAGGCCCCCACCTCCAGCTACTCTCAGGACGGGAAATGCACTGTTAAGGGCATTTCTCGTCTGAGATGAAGCGCGGGCTTGTCGCCCGCGCGCGGTAGTGGCAGGAGGAACGAGGAAG
>CAZCNH010000088.1:0-13631 GCA_964500065.1 uncultured Acidobacteriaceae bacterium | reverse complement strand
TTCCACCCAAGCACTTCCGCACCCCACCAACACCCACAGGAGGCGGAAGTGTGCGCGCAAACATTGGATCAACAGCCTGTTCAACCAATCCGATGTGCCCGCAGGTAGATGAGCGGGTCACAAACTAGGTTTCGCTGGGCGTTTTTGCCGATACAATTACTTACTGCGCGAGAACAGGTTCAGCACTGGGGCGTGGTCCAATTGGCAGGACGCTGCACTGTTAATGCAGACGGTGGAGGTTCGAATCCTCCCGCCCCAGCCAATTCAAAGCAGTCGGCGGCACAATCTGTAAAGTGTGCAGCCGGTGCCTCCAAAATCTGTGCAGGATCAACTCAGTTTTCAACATCGGCTAACTGGCAGATGAAGCCCCAGCCCCCGCCCAGTTCACTGATCGCCAGCACCAACTCATTGCGACCTTTTTTCAGCGAAAGATAGATGGCGTCGTTTTCCGGGTTGACGATGCCCAGGAAGCCGGGGTCGCGGAAACCCTGCGCGCTTCGACCCCGGAAGAGGATCTTGCCATTCAAGAAGACGCTGACGTCGTCGCTATAGCCGATGTAGAGTTTCTTCACTTGGTCGCGGTCGGAATCGATATTGGTCCGTGCATACACGACCTTCATTCCCGGCTGCGGTTCCAAACGCTTTGAAAAATTACCTTGAAAGGTGACCCTGGGATGCGGAGCATCCAGGTAACGGTAAAGAAGCACAAAGCCCGGCGGTTCTGCTTCAACATCCTGCCAGCGGATTGCCTCCTTTTCCGAGGTCGAAAGTGGGCGCTCCAGATTCCGCGCCAGGCCATCGTAGGCGGGTGAAATGCTCCACGTGGTCAACGCGTTCGGCGGCATAGCGGGCAGGTTCCGCTGCCAGGCAGTATCGGGCGTAGTGCGAATTTCGAAATTGGAAAAATAGGTCGCGCCGGTCAGGTCGTACAGGGCGACTTCTCCTTTTTGAATGCCGCTCTTCAAGTCGTTCATGACCAGCGCGGGTTTGCTCATGTCCTTGACGTAGAGCCTTGCCTGCGCGCCGGTCACCTCGAGGCGCAGATGGAACCACTCATCTCGCGGGATATCCACCGCGCCGGTGAAGCCGGGCCCATTGTAGATTTGCCAGTTGCGGCCGGTACGGAGAAGCGGCGTGTATTGCATGGCGTCCGGAAGTCCCGACTTGTGCTGGCGAAGATATACCTCTTCACCATCGGCGCCGTCATGGACCAGCCGGAACAGGATGCCGAAGAAACCGCGGATGGCCGGCGTGGCCACATCCACATCAATCACCGCATCGCGCATTTCGAAGTCCTTCAGCGCCGCAGCCCCGCCGTCCAGAAGCAGGCATTTGCGCCCCAGATATTCAGCGAGCCGGGCTTGTCCCTGCAGGGCCCAGCGGGGCGAGTCTGGGCGAATAGAGAGCGTCTGCGCATGGGCCGCAGATCCCAAAAGAAGGGCAAGGGCACAGGAAGTGACGTGTCGCAGCATGATCAACCTCCACGAAAAGGACGGCAGCCCGCCGTGCCGCCGCGTAATCCCCGGCCCGGAGGGGTCTTGCGTCTGCAAATCTTAGACGTATGACATCCCGGAATGTCGCAGATCGGACAGTCCATTTCGTACTATCGCACCAGGAAAATAAATCGTAGAAGAGGGGCGTGGCAGCTTCCGGAATTGGAGTTGCAGACGGCGGAAGGCGGAATCTCTGTGCCGGCCGGCTATTTCTGGCCACGGCGGAAGGCGATCGAATCCACGATTTCCCCGAACCGGGGGACTGCGCGCAATTTGGCGAGCAGTGGGTCCGCCTGGAACCAGGCGGTGCGCTCGTCGCCGTTGCGGATGGCGCGCTCGAGCCATGCCAGCCCCTGCGGCAGGTCGCCCATGAGGGTATAAAACTCCGCGGCTTGCAGGGTCACGCTGGGGCTGATCTCCGCATACTTGAGCACCTGGGAATCCATTTCTTTTTGCGCGTCGCGCCGTTTTCCTTCCGCCGCCCAAAGCAGCGCGCGCGCCAAACGCACGCGGTAGCTGTTGGTTCGCGTGTCGTCCAGGCGATCCAGGTAACTGCGCGCGCTCCGCAACTCGCCCTTGGCCACGTAGATGTAAACCAATTCGCACAGAACGAATTGATTGCCGGTATCCTGTTCCAGCACTTTGTTCAGTTCGCGCAGGGCTTCATCCGGCTGGCCCTTTTCAAAAAGGATTGCTCCCAGCGCCCAGCGCATCGGGAAAAACGTTGGATCCTGGATAGTCGCCTGCCGGGCCAACTCCAGCGTTGCGGGGACCTCGTGGTAGCGCCGCGCCCGAATGCTCCAGAATAACGCGCTGATATTTTGCGGGTGCAGCTTCAAGCCCGCTTCCCCCACGCGCAGGGCCTCATCCATCCGGCCCTGAAAGAAATACACCATCGACAAAACCCCGTGGGCTGTGGCGGATTCGGGATCGTCCTTCAAGGCTTGCCGCACTTCCTGCTCGGCTTTGTAAATCCACGCGCTTTCGTTGGAAACGCCGGATTCCACCTGCAAAGCCAGGAGCAGGCCGAGGGTAGCGCGCGCCTCGGCAAACCGGGGATCAATTTGCAGGGCGTGCTCGATCAGCGGCTTCGCTCGCGGGGGATCAAACTGCGCTTGCAGAAAGAGCAATCCCCGCTCGAAATATTCGTTGGCTTCGGGCAGGGGAGAAGGCTTGCCCATTCCAGCAGCTGCCTTTGCAGGATTGGCGGAATTCACCACGGGCGCCGCAGGGCTGGGTGGTTGCGGGAAGGGCCCGCCTGAAGAGGGTGTGCGCGCGTGTTGCGAAAGAAAGTTATCCCAGAGCAGGAATCCGGCAACCAGCGCAGCAACCGCAACGATCGCCCAGATGCCCCACGGCGTACTACGTTCTGCGGGTGGCTCCAGGCGAGGCGCCGGAACGGGCGCGACCGGTTGCGTGGCGCCGGACCCAAGCGCCTCGAGCGCCGCACGGATTTCGCTAGCGCGCTGATAGCGTTGCGCCGGTTCTTTTGCAAGGCAGCGCTGAATCACCGCGCGCAAACCGGGCGGAACGCGCGGAGCAATCGGCCTGGGTGACTCGCGCAGGATCGCCGAGGACACTTCGAAGCTGGTGCGGCCCTGAAACGGCAGAGCGCCGCTGGCCATTTCGTAGAGCACCACACCCAGCGCCCACAAATCACTGCGCGGGTCGGCGGGATGCCCGCTCAGCACTTCCGGCGCGAGATAGCTCAGCGTGCCGGCGATCGAGCCGGCCTGGGTAAGCGGGGAGACCTGCGAGAGCGTGGCTTCGCTGGCGATTTCTTCGCTGAGGCGCTTGGCGAGGCCGAAATCCAGAATCTTCACGCGGCCTTCCGGCGTTACCACCACGTTCGATGACTTGATGTCACGGTGCAGCACGTTGCGGGAATGCGCGTGCTCGAGGGCGTCGGCCATTTGCCCGCCATAGCGAATCACCGCGTCCATCGGCATTCCGCCCGCGGGAATCGAGGCCGAGAGCGGCCGGCCTTCGACCAACTCCATGACGATGTAGCTGTGGCCTTCTGCTTCGCCGATTTCGTAGATATGGCAGATGTGCGGGTGGTTCAGTGCAGAAGCCGTCTGCGCTTCGCGCAACATGCGCGCGCGGGCCATTTCGTCGGCAGCCTGCGCTGCGGGAAGAACCTTCAGCGCCACATCGCGGCCCAGCCGCTGGTCGCGCGCGCGGTACACCACACCCATTCCGCCCGCGCCTAGGGCGGCCACAAGATGGTAGCTGCCTAATTGTCGTCCCGGTTCAAATGGCTGGCCCATGCCGGTGCTTAGTCTAACCCGCAAAGCACGTCGAAGGGCAAATCTTCAGACTGCCCGGCTTGGTTCCGCGCAACTATTCCTGGCGGAGAGCCACCAGCGGATCCACTTGCGCCGCGCGGCGCGCGGGCAAGTAGCAGGCCAGCAGGGCCACCGCAGCCAACATCAGCGCGATACCGCCAAAGGTGAGCGGGTCGCTGCCGCTTACGCCGTAAAGCAGGGCGTTGAGCAGGCGTCCGGCACCCAGCGCAGCCACCAGGCCCACGCCCAACCCAACCAGCGTCAGGTTTAGGCCTTGCGTCAACACCAGGCCCAGGACCTTTTGAGGTGGCGCGCCCAACGCCATGCGCACGCCAATTTCGCGCGTGCGGCGGCTCACCGAATAAGCCATTACGCCGTAGATACCCACCGCAGCGAGAGTCAACCCAACCGTGCCGAACACGGTGAGCAGGGAGGAGAACAGCACCGGTAGCGCGAAACGTCCGTCCACGAACTCCTTCATGGTGCGCACGGCAAAAAGTGGCAGGTCGGGATCAAGCGCTGCGGCTTCACGGCGAATTGGCCCGGCGAGCGTTGCGGGATCGCCCTTGGTGACGGCGATGATGCTGGCTGAAGAGCGGTAGCTCTGACGCAGCGGCAAGTACAAATAGTCGAGCGGCGGCTCGAAATACAGCCTGTATTTTCCGTTTTGCGCCACGCCGACTATTTCGACCGGCTCTGCATCGCGCTTACTCAAGCGAATGCGCTTGCCGATCGCGCTCTGGCCTGGCCAGTAGGTTTGCGCCATGTGCTGATTGACGATGGCCACGCGCGGCGCGTTTTGTTCGTCACCTTCGGTAAAGCTGCGGCCTTCCAACAAGCGCGTGCCCATCACTTCGAAATAGCCGGGCTCGACGCGGCTGGTCATCATCCCCAGCTTTTCTCTCTCGGGGGCGACCTGGCGGCCTTCGATGAAGACTTCGCTGAAGCCGGTGTTGTAATCGAGCGGGGGCGGGCCGGCCAGAGTCGCGCTTTCCACTCCGGGCAGGGCGCGGACGCGCGCCAGCAAATCGCGATAGTAGCCGCGGCCACGAGTTTCATCATAATTGCGCAGGCTCACGTCAATCGAGGCCACCAGCGCGCCATCTTTGCGGATGCCCAAATCGGTCTGCTGGCCCATCCGCAGGCTGCGCAGGAAAAGCCCTGCGCTTACCAGCAACACGATGGACAGCGCCACCTGCGCGACCACCAGGATGTTGCGCAGGCCGAATCTGCGACCCATGGCCGCGGCCGTGCTTTCTTCGCCTTTCAATGCGGGCACCAGATCCGGGCGCGTGGCGCGCAGGGCAGGAATCAAGCCGAACAGTATTGCGGTGACCAGCGCCACCAGCCCGGTGACGATGAGCACGCGCGCGTCCACCTGGATGTTGAAGCCAACTGGGGTGCCGGGGATCGGCCGGACGCCGGAAATCGTAGCTGCCGACCAGTACGCCATCAGGCTGGCGGCGATTGCGCCCAACAGGGAAAGCACGATGCTTTCCACCAGGAACTGCCGCACCAGGCGGTTGCGCGAGGCGCCCAGCGCCATGCGCACCGCGACTTCGCGCTGCACGCCGGTGGCGCGGGCGAGCAGCAGGTTGGCCACGTTGGCGCAGGCAATCAGCAAGACCATGCCGACGACGGCGAACAGAATCATCGCCACAGGCTTAAGCAGGGCCCCGGTGCCCGCTTCGAAACGCGCTTCCCACGAGGGAAACACGCGCACCTTCACGTTCTTGTTGGTCGCCGGATATTCTTTGCCCAGTTGCTCGGAGCGTACGTTGAAAGCAGCTTCCAATTGTTGCGGCCCGACGCCCGGCTTGACGCGGGCCCAGATGCGGCTGCCGTGCTGGTTGCGGTCTTCGAGGAAAACTTTGCCGTTGGCGCGTTGCGCCGCTTGCTGCACGATGGGCACATACAATTCAGGCGTGTAGATGGATTCCAGCCCGACGAAACCCTTCGGCGAGATTCCAATCACCGTGGTAGGCACGCCGTTCAAATTAATGGATGAACCGATGACGCTGCGGTCGCCGCCAAAACGGCGTTGCCAGTAGTCGTAGGCCAGCACCGCGGTCGAAGGCGCGCCCGGGTTGCCGCCTTCGTCGGCGGTAAACGTGCGGCCCAGGTAGGGAGGGACGCGCACCACATCGAAATATTCCGCCGAGCAGGCCACTGCCCACGCCACTTCGCTCTGGCCGGCGCGCGTCACCGCAACCTGTTCCGGCGTGTAGAGCGTGAGGCCGGCGAGCGCATCCTTCATTTCGCGGTAGTCGAGAAAATCGCGGTAAGAAAATCCGTGCGGATATTCGGTGTGCGCATCGGAAACGGCGACGCCGAAAAGCTGCTCGGGGTGATCCACCGGCAGCGGACGCAGCATCACGCCATCCAGCAGGCTGAAAATGGCGCTGTTGGCTCCAATCCCGAGTGCCAGGGTAATCACCACGACCACCGCAAAGCCGGGATTCTTGCGGATCTGGCGGAACGCGTAGACGACGTCCGTGAGCAAGTCGGCAAACATGATTGTCCATCCTTTGTTTTCGTATCTTTTTGTTTCGATATGAGTAAGGGCACGCTGCTCGATGGGCGGCAGGTGGCGCTGTTCATTCTGGAGGATTTCCCGGGAGAAACTGTTCCAATCCGGGATGTGCTGTTCGGCGGAGAGTTGCGCATCGGTTTCGCTGGCGCCGTGGCGCAACGCTTCGCTACAGGCGTCGTCAAGTTGCTGCGCGACATCTTCGATAATTTCCGCTTCACGCGAGGGCGCCAGTTTCGGCAGCTTCAACCGTTCGCGGACATATTGTTTCCAGTCAGGCATGCAACTCCGGTCTCCGGCCGGATCCTTCCTGCTTTGCAAACCCTCCGGGACGGCCACCCCGGCCCGGCGTTTCGTTGCTCAAGACATACGCGCCGGTTGAAACCACCGCGCAGCCCGTGGGGCAGCGTTACGCGCTTTCGATCCCGACAACTTGATTCACCGCTTGCATGAATTCCTGCCACATCTCGCGCTGCTCGACCAGGAAGCGCCGGCCCGATGACGTAAGCCGGTAGTAGCGCTTGCGGCGCTCGCCATCCTTTTCCAGCCAGCGGCCGGCGATTAACCCGCGATCTTCCAGCCGGCAGAGCATGGGGTAAAGCGACGCAATGCGGAATTGCAACTTCCCGCCGGAGCGCAATTCGATCATCTTGCCCAGTTCATAGCCATGCCGCGCGCGCGCTTCCAGCAACGACAGAATCAGCAGTTCCGTGCTACCCTTTTTCATTTCCCGCGTGAACAATTTTCCTCCACGCCTTTTGGAGCGCCGGAGCAAACGACCGCCGCTTTTGCCTTCCCGCCGTTCCCCAAAGGACGTGACAGACTTTATCACGATATATCGCTATAGGGTATATACGATCGGAAGTAGAAAAAGTTTCAAGGGGGGCAAAAGCCGCCTCTGCCCTGGAAAGGTAGCAGGAGAAGCCCGCAACGGGACGGACAAATGGCGAAGGGCAGGGCCACCCACCGCGATCGTGCTGGGCTAGTTCCTAACCGACATGGAAGGGCCGCATCATTTCGTTATCTTCATGGTCCACAATGTGGCAGTGCCACACGTAGCGGCCAGGCAGGTCGAATTTCATCTTGACCCGGGTAATCTCGTCAGGATAGGCGATGACCGTTTCCTTGTACCCGGTTTCTCCGGGCTCCGGCCCGCGGGTGACGCCGGTCGTTTTGTTGTAGCGATCTACCACTTGGAAGGCCACCTGGTGAACGTGAATGGGGTGCGCATCCATGGTGAAGTTGTGCACTTCCCAAGTTTCCGTTGAGCCAAGGGCGGGATCTTCTGTCACTGCGTCCATCCACTTCCGAGGGACGCCGTCGCCCCCACCGTCGAGTGTGCCCAGCAAGGCTGCCGCAGGGCCGAACGGTTCAGCTGACGGATCATCGCAGGCCAGTTTGATGTTCCCGCTGGCATCGGTAATCACGCGCACCGTCTCCGAATCCAACTCGTTCAGGGAAACCTGCCGCGTATGATCAGACGGACCCAGGCCAGCCAGCTTCGGAAGGAGAAGCCTGTCCGGGCGCGTACTGCGGTCGACACCGCGAGAGGATACGACGCGGAACTGCAGGATCTGACCGGTGGTTTGCGGATCGGACGGTTCGAAGTCAATTCCCGGAAGCCCTCCGCCATATGGCTCGTCGGGGCCCAGGTTGAGAAGCGTAATGGTTGTGCCCGCCGGAATCCGCGAGAAGTCCACAATGACATCCGCGCGTTCGGCCGGGGCCATCAACAAATCGTTTTGCATCACCGGAGCCGGCAGGAATCCACCCTCCGCCCCGATTTGCCACATGGGCATGCTGTTATCGAAACGCAGAATGAGGAATCGCGCGTTGCACCCGTTCAACAGGCGCAGGCGATACCGGCGCTGCTCAACCTTGAGATATGGCCAGGCGCGCCCGTTGACGACCATGCAATTCCCAAAGAACTCCGGGTTCCAGATTGGTGCGATATCGCTGGGACCGTCGCACGCGGAATCCGGCGCAAACGGGAACCGCAATTGCGAAACTTCGAGGCCCTCGAAGAACGCCCGGTTGCTGGGGAAGAAGAGCGAGCCATCGTCATTGAACGACCGGTCTTGAATGGCGATGGGGATTTCATAGTAGTCCATCCCCGCAGGGTCTCCCAACGCGGGCGCGGGCCCCGGCAATGTTCCGACAACGGCATCGGCAGGACCGCCCCGCAACAGGTAGAATCCCGCCGGCCCGGCGTAGACATTCAGTCGTGTCATGCCCAGCGAGTGGTCGTGATACCAGAGCGTAGCGGCATTCTGGTCGTTCGGATACTGGAAGATAGCGGTTCCCGGGTCCCACGCTGACCCCTGCGCCGTTTCAAACAGGCTCTTGTACTTTGCGTACCACGAACCTGCGCGAGCGTAGCCGGACGGGATGTTTGCCGCGTCCGGAAGATACCAGGCTTCGGGGTAGCCGTCGCTTTCCTCGGACACGTGAGCGCCGTGAACGTGGGTGACCATGGGTACAGGCCCCGCATACGGCGAGCCGTCCGTCCCCATGCTGTCGCGGCCGGTAATTCCACCCGGCGGGTTGGCCCAATGCAGCGTCTGATCCACGGGCAGAAGATGCGGCAGATAATTGCCGGTTACAGGATCCTTCAAGTCGTTAATCCACTTCACGCGCACCGGACTATCGCACTTGGCCTCGATGGTGAACGAAGGATAGTTGAAGCTGCCTGGATGGTTCACCGAACCATAGCTCCATACCGTTGTCGCGGGCATACTGGGCGGGAGAATCTGCTGAGCAAACTGGCGCATGGCAATTTCGTAGTAGTCGATATTTTTCAAGCCGCGCCGATTAAGCTTGCTGGTCCGCGGCATCGCTGGTGGAATCACCAGCGGCATGAGGTATTTGGGGATCAAGAGCGGATCCAGCGTACCACCGGGTGCCTGGGCGAATACCAGATTCCCCTTCAGAAGGAAGCCGCCCGCCCCTCCCACAAGACTGGATTTCAGAAAGGTTCGGCGATTGAGCATGGAAGGACCCTCCTCGAAAATTTGGAGAGCCACCGCGGAAGGCAAACTTGACCTTGCAAGCACTGCCGCGCTGGTTGGGCTCTCCAGCGGAGCCTGTTGCGTGAACTGCGAGAATATGTGCTGCGAATGCAGCACCGAGGGTCAAGGAGCAAACAGTATGCCAAACCGATGCAGGTTTTCCCCGCCCGCATCGAGGAGCAGTCACACTGTTTGGAATAAAGAAGTTAGACCTGCAGAATCAGCACCGATACCAGTACTACGACCGGATTCGTCCTTAAGTCAATTCGCACAATGGGGGCGTTGCATAGCACCATATTTTGCAAACCTGAGGAGATGGCGAGTGTTGCGTTTTGCAACGACGTGCCTACAGCCGCCTGTTTCCCTCCGTAATCACCATCCGCACAACGGCACGGGTTACATTCGCGCTTCACTCATAGCGCAGGGCGATCATTGGCTGCACGGCGGCGGCGCGGCGCGCGGGAATGAAGCACGCCACTGCGGCGACCAGCGCCAGCGCCAGCGGGACCGCGGTGAAGGTGACCGCATCGGTCGGACTGATCCCGTAGAGCAGCACGGTAATCGCCTGCGTCATGTAGAACGAACCCAGCAGGCCAAGCACGACGCCGATCCCCGTCAGTTTCAATCCCTGGCCGATAATCATTTGGAAGATGTGGTTGCGTTGTGCGCCCAGGGCCATGCGCACGCCAATTTCATGCGTGCGCTGGCTGACCACGTAGGCAATCACCCCGTAGAGGCCAAGCGAGGCCAGCACAAGGCCCAGCGCGCCGAACAAGCCGAACAGGGCCGCGCCAGCGCGTGGAAAAATCAGCGACACGGCGATAGCTTCTTCGACAGTAGTCACGCCCAGGTCCGGTACCCTCTCATCGAGTTGCTTGCCGATGTCGCGGACGCCCGCCAGCACCGCGGAGCGGTCGCCCTTCACGCGCACAATCAGGGTGGGATCGCTTTCCAGCAGTTGCGTCTGCGACCGATAAACATAGGGACGGTTGGATTCGCCGAGCGTGCGGTATTTCCCGTCCTTCACCACGGCGATCACCTCTGAGTAGCCGCCTTCCTTTCCGATATGGATGCGCTTGCCGAGCGGATCTTGCCCGGGCCAGAACTGTCTCGCCAGCGTTTCATTCACGATAGCCACCTTCGGCGATTCCGGAGTGTCGGCTTCGCGGAAGGTACGGCCCTTCACCACGCCAATCCGCATGGTTTCGAAATAACCTGGGCCAACGGTGGCGTTATCAATTTGCGGCCACTGGTTGACATCCGCCGTGTCCTGCCCTTCGGCAGCAGCGCTGGTCAGGCGGATGCTGAACGCCAAGGGGAGATGCGAGGCGTAGGCCGCCGATTCGACGCCCGGCATGGCCTCGACGCGCTGCTTCAACTCCTGGAAGAAAATCCGCTCGCGCTCTTTCGTGTAGCGCTGCAATGACGGCGTGAACTGCGCAGTCAGCAGCCCTTTGGATTCAAAGCCGGGGTTCACCAGATGCGCGTTCCACATGCTACGCACGCTGAGCGCCGCGGCAATCAACAGAACCAGGGAAAGCGCAACCTGGGCGACCACCAGCACGCTGCGCAGGCGGCCGCGTGACGCACCGCCAGTGCGGCTTTCTTCCTTGAGAGCGGTGACTAGGTCCGTTTTGGAGGCTTGCAGCGCCGGAGCCAGTCCGAAGAATACCGTCGCGCCCACGCACGCCAGCAGGGTGAAGACAATCACGCGCCAGTCGTTCGCGAGAGCGAAGCCGATATTGATGGGAATCGGCAGGCGAACGCTGTTGATCATGCTATTGCTCCACGAAGCCAGCACTAATCCCAGCCCGCCTCCCGCGAGCGCCAGCATAAGATTTTCGGTGAGCAACTGGCGCACCAGCCGCGCGCGCCCAGCGCCCAGCGAAAGCCGCACCGCCACCTCGCGCTTCCGCGCCGTGGCGCGCGCCAGCATCATATTGGCGACATTGGCGCACGCAATCAGCAGGACCAAGCCGACGACGCCCAGCAGCACCGCGGAGGTTGCGTAGAGCGCCTTATCCACGCCGGGAAAAATTTTCACCGCGTTTGCGGGAAGCAACTCGATCGCGCGATCTTTGTTTGTGTCCGGGTATTCCTGTTGCAGGCGCTTGCCGATGGTGGCTGCCTCCGCATTGGCTTGCGCGATGGAGATCCCCGGCTTCAAGCGGCCGATGACCCACAGCCAGCGGCTCTTGCGACCCAGCCGGCCCGCGTCCGCGGTGCCTTCCCCGGCGATCGCCTGGGCCTGCAAAACCGACGCGGTCATGGTGGGCACCCACATCTCTTCTTGCAAGCCGCGGAACATACCGGCAAATCCGGGGCGCGCCACGCCAATAATGGTGAATGGATTTCCGTTCAGCCGAATCGTGCGGCCAATGACGCTGGGGTCGCTGCCGAAGCGGCGCTGCCACGCGGCGTGACTCAATACGGCAACCAGGTCGCGGCCCGGCGCCGCGTCTTCTTCCTGCGTGAAGGTGCGGCCCAGCGCGGCGGTGATGCCCAGCACGGAAAAGTAATTTCCAGAGACCATCTCCGCGGTCACCATTTGCGCGCCGCCTGGCTGTTCCATTGCCAGCGGAATGGGCGCGTAGACCAGCAGGCCGCTGAAGCTTTGTGCGGAGTCGCGGACGTCTTTGTAATCGGCGTAGGACATCGGCACATGGGAGACAAATTCGTTGGGCGCAGTGTTGTAGACACCCACCAGTTCGTCGGGATTCTGCACCGGCATGGGCCGCAGCAGCACGGCATTCACCACGCTGAAGATGGAAGCATTCAGGCCGATGCCCATCGCCAGGGTAATCACCGCGACGGCGGTGAACCCGGGAGTCTTGGCCAGCATGCGGAAGCCGTACTTCACGTCCTGTAGCAAATCCCTCATTTCATCTGCTCCTTTGTCGCGGGACGACTCTGCTTGGATGATCTATTTACGTGCCGGGACCCCAAAAAGTTCTTACCGCAGGACCGGATCTGCCGACGAGGCTCCATCCGTCATTTTGGGGTGTTACTTTCTAATACCGGGGGATTGCTTGGCAGGGGCCGTGCTATACTATTTGTCCCCTGCGGAAGACGCTTCTTTCAGGAGCATCCGCCGTAGTTTGGGCCAATCTCAGCCGTACAAGGACTGGGGTCGGTGTCTCCCTGGAGGTGGACTCATCGCTGATCGTGGAACGCGGGTAAACGAACGAATTCGAGCGCGGGAAATCCGCGTAATAGACGACCAGGGCGCGCAGTTGGGCGTGATGCAGCCGTTCGAAGCGATGCGCATCGCGCGCGAACGCGGCTTGGATCTGGTGGAGATTTCCCCGACGGCCGTACCGCCGGTCTGCAAGATCATGGACTACGGGCGGTTCCTCTATCAGGAAAACAAGAAGGCGCATGAAGCGCGCAAGAATTCGAAAGCGATGACCGTGAAGGAAGTGAAGTTCCGTCCGGCTACCGCAGAGCACGATTATCAAGTCCGCAAGAACGCCATCATCCGCTTCCTGAGCGAAGGGCACAAAGTGAAGGCGATGGTTTTCCATCGCGGACGCGAAATGGCGCACAAGGAAGTCGGGCAGGCCAAGATGCAGCGCCTGCTGAAAGAGATCGAGAATTACGCGCAGGTGGAAGTGAACCCGCGCATGGAAGCCAACATCCTGCTTGCGTTACTCGCGCCCAAGAAGGGCGCGGCGAAGCCGGGCAAGGAGGCGCCGGATGCCGGCGCGAAAGACGGAGGATCCAGTGGCCAAGAAGCAAAAGGTTAAGACGCACCGGGGCGCGGCCAAGCGCTTCAAAGTGACCGCCAGCGGCAAAGTGCTGCGCGGCCATTCCGGCAAGCGGCACCTGACCGGGGCCAAGATGAGTGGCCGCATGCGCAAGCTGCGCAAGAACACCCGCGTACACGACGCGGACGCCAAGAACGTGAAGAAGATGTTGCCGTACGCCTAGCGGCAGCAGCAAGGTTTTCGAGTTTCTGTTTTGGATGTTTTTCGGCCAGGCAGCGCGAAATCCCGCCGCGACGGGCCTGCCGGCCGATGCGAGTCCTGCGGGACTTGCGCGACCTTCGAGTCGCTTGAACCTGAACACGCCGCGGAGACGACCGGCTCTTATGGGGGCATTCTAAGAAGCCTTTTTGTTTGCGGACCGTAGTCCGCAAACAGGCGACGAAGGATCTCGCGCTCACAAGACCTGAGTTTCCGCCGCTTTTCAATAAGGAGAAACACCATGCCTCGCGTAAAACGCGGCACCAAGCGCCGCGCCCGGCGCAAGAAGTATATCAAGCACATGAAGGGCGCCTTCCAGCACAAGGGCAAACTGTTCCAGTTTGCAC
>CAZCNH010000087.1:9107-14036 GCA_964500065.1 uncultured Acidobacteriaceae bacterium | reverse complement strand
AATACACCGCGCGCAGGGTGCCCTACCCCTTGCGGTTTGTGCAAGGGTGGGAGGGAAACAGAATGTGACGGCGAAGTTCCTGCAATCGTCAAACGCGATTCAAGATGCAAGATTCAGGACCTACAAATGGTGGGGCTGGGGAGAGTCGAACTCCCGGCACACGGTTTAGGAAACCGTTGCTCTATCCATCTGAGCTACAGCCCCACGCGGTACCATTTTACGACTTGGGCGAGAGAGCGTCTATCGCTGTGCGCGAACCGAAGCTGCCGGCGCCCAGGGTGGCCTGGGATTACTGCGAAGAACCCGAAAACAAGCAGGCAGGGCGGATTATACTACCGGCGTGCGCCTCTCCCCTGAACCGCTATTGCAAGCGATTGAGATTGCCGCAGTGTTTGTCTCCGCGGTGTCCGGGCTGCTGGAGGCGCGCAAGAAGAAAATGGATTTTGTCGGTGTGTATTCGGTGGCGCTGATTACCGCTTTCGGCGGTGGTACGTTGCGCGACATCCTGCTCGATCGCCGCCCGCTCTACTGGATGGAACACGACCAGTACGTCATCTGGATTTTCGCGCTGTGCGTGGGTGCGCTGTATTTCACGCGCGGGCGCATTCTGCCGCAGCGGTGGATCGACATTCCCGACGCGCTGGGTTTGGGCCTGTTCAGTATTACCGGCGCATATTACGCGCTCGAACTGCGCGCTTCCCTATTTATCGCGTCGCTGTTTGGGGTAATGACCGGCGTCTTTGGCGGAGTGCTGCGCGACGTGGTGTGCAACGAAATCCCCGCGGTCTTTTCGCCGAGCACGAGCCTGTACGCCACGTGCTCCTTCGCGGGGTCGTGGTGCTACCTGCTGGCGGTGCGGGCGGGCGCGTCGCAACTGGCGGCGACCCTGGCCGCCATCGCGCTCACCTTCTTGCTGCGCATGGCCGCTATTCGCTTCAACCTGCGTCTGCCGATTCCGCTGGATGAGCGGCTTCCCTAGATTGTTTTCAAAGGGAGCGCTCTGTATCTAGCCACGCAGCCTGGCTTCGACTTCGCTGGCGCGCTTGAGCGCGGATTCCACCGTAGCGCTGATGGAGGGTCCGTCCAGATAATTCCCCGCGAGGAAAAGGCCGGGGATTTGCGCGGCGGCTTCGCGCAGCGACGTGATCCGCTGCGTATGGCCGAGGTTGTACTGCGGCAGCGCGTGCACATAGCGCGAAACATTGCGGATCACCGGAGCACCCTGCACGCCCAGGATGGCGTGAGTTTCTTCCTCGACAATGCGCCCCAGGTCGTTTTCTGTTTGCCCCAGAATCTCCGGATTGGTGGCCCCGCCGATGAAGCTGGTGATGGTGGCGTGTTCGACAGGCGCGCGCCCGGGAAACAGCGAACTGTTCCACACGGTGCCCAGGGTTGCCCGGCCTGCCTTGCGCGGGATCAAGTAGCCGAAACCTTCCAACGGGTTGGCAATCTGCGCGCTGCGGTAGCCGCCGCTGACCACGCCCACCGGCGCGTATTCGATCCCGCGGAGAGATTCCGCTGCGCGGGGCGCGACCGATTCGAGCAGAGCCGCCGCGGTGTACGCGGGCGCAGCGATCACCAGCGCCGCGGCGCTCAATTGCTCCTGCCGGCCGCCGTTTTCGATGGTTAAGCAAAAGGGCGCTTCGGAATCGCCGGGCAGGTGTTGAACGCTCAGGACCCGGGTATTGGTGCGCAGGGCCGGCCCCAGTTTCTGCGCGAGCATTTCCGGAAAAGCGCCCAGCCCGCTGCGAAACGAGCACAGGGTCGCTTTCGGACGGTCTTTCGGCGGGCGCGACTTCATCGCTCCGCGCAGCACGCTGCCGAAATTCTTTTCCCATTCATAAGCGGAAGGAAAAGCAGCGCGCAGGCTGATTCTTTCCGCGTCGCCCGCGTATACGCCGCTCACAAATGGAGAGGCCAGGTTCTCCAGCAACTCCTGTGTAAACTTGCGGCGCACAAACGCGGCGATGGATTCATCAGGTTCCGGAGGCGCTGCTTTGCGAAAAGGCTCGGTGAAAAGGCGGATTTTGGTGGCAAAACTCAGTGCCGGCGTGGTGAGCAATTCAGGAGGAGCCAGCGGCACCCGGGTGAGGGAGTTGTTCAGTAGAACAAAGCGCGGCGCGCGCGGGTCGGCCTTCAGCAGTTCTTTCTCCAGCCCTATTTCAGAAATGAATTGCAGCAGCGGTTCGGTGGAAAGAAAACTCTGCGGGCCGAGATCGAACAAGAATCCGTCGCGGCGCACGGAATGGATCACGCCCCCGGGGCGCTGCGATTTTTCCAGAAGCAGAACGGGCAGGCCGCGGGCCTGCAAGCGGCAGGCGCAACTCAGGCCCGCGATTCCTCCACCGAGAACGACGATAGGGTTGATTGCCATTTCAGAAGATGTATTCCAACGAACCCGGCGAGGACGCCGGCGTTACAGCGTTTTCGAAAACAGCGGCTTGCTTTCCGCCATTTGTGCGCGCAGATGCGCGTCGAACAGCATGGCGATGTTGCGAATGAAAATGCGACCCAGCGGCAGGATGCGCAGAGTGCGCCCTTCCCAGGCAACCATGCCATCGCGCTCGAATTCTTCGAGCGCCTGCAACTCGCGCGCGAACGTTTCCTCAAATATCAGGGAGAACTCCTTTTCGACCTGCTCGGTATCCAGCACCGCATGGCACAGGATGCGGCTGATCACCGTGCCGCGCAGGCGGTCTTCAGCGGACATGTGGTAGCCGCGCATGGTGGCCAGGCCGCTGGCCTCCACGGCCGAACGGTAATTGGGCACGTCGCGGAAATTCTGCAGAAAAGAAGAACCCACGCCGCTGATGGCGCTCACGCCCATGCCATAGAGGTCGGCGCCGGCTTTCGTCGTATAGCCCTGGAAATTCCGGTGCAGAGTGCGGTTCTGCTGCGCGACGGCCAGTTCGTCGCCCGGCAGGGCAAAATGGTCCATGCCGATGTACAGGTAGCCGGCGTCGATGAACATTTGCAGGCCGCGGCGGAAGACGCGAAATTTCTCCATGCCTTCCGGCAAATGTTTTTGAAACGATCCCTGCTGTTTCTTCAGCCAGGGAACGTGGGCGTAGCTGAACATCGCCACGCGGTCGGGTCGAAGGGTGAGCGCCTTGCCCACGGAGTCGGCAAAACTATCCGCCGTCTGATAGGGAAGTCCGTAAATCAAATCCACATTGATGCTGTCGAATCCCAGGCGGCGCGCGGCCTGAATCAAATCGCGAGTGAGCTCGAAGGGCTGGATGCGGTGCACCGCCTCCTGCACCTGCCGGTTGAAGTCCTGAATGCCCAAGCTCAGGCGGTTGAAGCCGAGCCGCCGCAAAGTCTCCAGATGCGCGAGCGACGTGACGCGCGGATCCACTTCGACGCCGATCTCCGCATCCGGCGCAAATGTGAACCGCTCGCGCGCGAAAGCAAACAGATGATCCAACTGCTCGGGAGAAAGGTACGTCGGCGTGCCGCCGCCCCAGTGGAATTGCGTCACCGGCCGCGTGCGGGAAATGAATTTTGCGGTGTGCTCGATTTCGCGTTGCAGCGCGGCCAGGTACGGCTGCGCGGCCGCTTTATCTTTCTGAATGACCACGTTGCAGGCGCAGAAAAGACACAAGCTTTCGCAGAAAGGCAAGTGCATGTATACCGAGACGGGTCGCGCCGCGCGGTCCGCTTCCCGAAAAACTTTTTCTGCTTCGGCCGCGCCCCAGCCATCGCGCCATACCGGCGCCGTGGGGTAACTGGTGTAGCGCGGGCCGGGCTGGTTATACCGCGCGAGAAACTCTTTGCTCACATCGAGCGTCGCGCTGGTAAAGGCGGGCTGTGCGGTTTGCGTCATAACATCAGGGTTTCATTGCAGGAGCCAGCTGCATGGACTGCGCCGAATTCACAAAGACCTGCGCGTTTTCCACCGGCGTGTTGGGAAGAATGCCGTGTCCAAGATTCAGGATATGACCGGCGCCGCCCGTCTTTTCAATCGTTTGCCGCACCGCTTGGCGAATCCCTTCCGGAGTTCCCAGCAAAACGCAGGGGTCCACATTTCCTTGCAGGGCAATTCCGGAGCCAAACTGGCGGCGCGCTTCGGCCAGGTCCACTCGCCAATCCACGCTCAGCACGCTCGCGCCGGAACGCGCCAGCAGGGGCAGCAAGTGCGAAGTGCCGCGCGAATAGAAAATCACCGGCGCGCCTTTCTTCTTCACTTCGGCAATCACGGCTTGCAGGGCCGGCAACGCAAAGGCTTCATAATCGGCGCGTGTCAGTTCTCCGCCCCAGGTATCGAACAACTGCACAGCGGTAGCGCCGGCGTCCAATTGCGCGGCAAGATAGCGCGAGGTGTTGCGGGCAATCACGTCGAGCAGCTGCCGCATGGCCTGAGGCTGCGCGTACATCATTTGTTTTGCCGCCGGGAAACCATCTTTGCTGCGCCCTTCGATCATGTAACAGGCCAGCGTCCACGGCGCCGCGGCAAAACCCAGCAGCGGCACATCGGACCCCAGTTCGCGGCGCAACAGGCGCAGGGCATCGCACAGATAACGCGTTTCCTGCTCAGGATCAAAATCCCGCAGATTCGCAATCGCCGCAGCGTCGCGAATCGGCTCAGCCAGAACCGGGCCGCCATCCCCAATATCGAGCGGCATGCCCATGGCTTCGGCGGGGATCAAAATGTCGCAGAAGACTATGACTGCATCCACGCCAACGATGCGAAACGGCTGCAAAGAAACTTCCGCGGTCAGCTCCGGCGTTTTGCAGACTTCCAGGAAGGAGTGCTTCTGCCGGATGGCGCGGTAGTCCGGCAGGTAACGCCCGGCCTGGCGCATCATCCAGACGGGAACGCGCTCGACGGGCTGGCAATGGCATGCCCTCAGGAACAACTCGCGGCGGTTCAGCGCGGCAGGGGTGTGTGGCGCAACCATAGTAAACATTCATGATAGCAGACGCGCT